>NZ_JBVKBH010000005.1:119761-646134 GCF_055657175.1 Streptomyces sp. NPDC107581 | reverse complement strand
TCCGCGGCCTCCTCACAGACCTCGGAGAGAGCACCGAACCCGCCCCTGACGATCACTGCTGACCAATCCAAGATGCCAAAAAACGTCCAGATAAATGTTGACGTGGTGCCGTACGAACGGGGCGAGGCGGGCCACGTCCTCGTCGCGGACGTCGAAGCCGTCCGCGCACAGTTGGTTCACCACGGCGTCCATGTACCGCGTGTTGCACAGCGTGTCCGGGGCAAACAGGTGAACGGGTGTCGTTTGTGCGGGTAGAGCGCTTGCGGTCGCGTCCGTGAGAGATCGGTGCCGGAGGGCGTGCCAGCGTCTGAGGCGGCGTCCGGGGGCCGGCGTTCCGGGCGACTTCGCGTACCTGCTCCTTCGGCAGGCAGGGCGGATAGGCTCGACAACGTGCACGAGATCACCAAAGCCCTGGTTCCGGGCACTGAGCAGTCGTCCATGCACCACCTGGACCTGCGGTATGCCGCGCGGCTCGCCACTTATGGGACCGTGGCCACGCGCCTGTCCCTGCTGAGCAACCGTCGGCTCGGCGAGGCCGTGGCCGCCGCCGACCCGCTCGGGTCCGGCATCGGCGGCAGGTCGGCGGAGCTGGACATCGACGGCACGCGGGTGTTCATCAAGCGGGTCCCCCTGACGGACACCGAGTTGCGGCCAGAGAACGCGCGGTCGACGGCGAACCTCTTCGGACTGCCGATGTTCTACCAGTACGGGGTGGGCTCAGCGGGGTTCGGGGCCTGGCGAGAGCTGGCCGTGCACGTCATGACCACCAACTGGGTCCTCGGGAACGAGTACGAGGGCTTTCCGCTGATGTACCACTGGCGCATCCTGCCCGACTCCCCTCCCGAAGGGGTCGCCGACGAGTTCGGGGGCATCGACGGGGCGGTCGTGCACTGGGAGGGATCACCGGCCGTGCGTGAGCGGCTGGAGGCTGTCGGCCGGTCTTCGTCCAGCCTGGTTCTCTTCCTGGAACACTTCCCGCAGACGCTCGCTGACTGGCTGCACGACTACCGGACCGCAGCGCCGGAGGGCGGGGAGAGCTCGCCGTACCCGTGGGTGGAGCAAGCTCTGGCGCGCGGCACCGCCTTCATGAGCTCGCACGGACTCGTCCACTTCGATGCCCACTTCGCCAATGTCCTGACCGACGGCCAGCTGCTCTGCTTCGCGGACTTCGGACTCGCCCTGAGCTCAGGCTTCGAACTGTCAGTGACCGAGGCGGAGTTCCTCTCCGGCCACCTCGCGTACGACCGCTGCCACACCGCGAGTCATCTGCTCCGCCACCACCTGCCCGATGATCTGCGCGGCAGTACGGAACACGAGGCGTTCCTGCGTGAGTGGGACGCAGGCCACCGGCCCGATGGCGTCCCACGCGAGATCGCCGCGATCATCGACCGGCATTCCCGAGCTGCCGTGATCTTCGGCGAGTTCGCCCGGCGTCTGCTCACCGAGAGCAAGCGGACGCCATTTCCGACCGACGAGATCGAGCGGGCCTGGCGCACCACTGCGGTCGCGGCGCCCCACTGAGGCCAGATTTCCGCAGAAGATCGCGGTCAGGACATATCGGGACGGGTGGTGTGCCGGGGGCCGAGGCGACGCCGCAGTTCGAGGTTGTCGCTCTGGGCGGCTTCGAGGGCCTGCCGCAGGGCCTGGACCTCGTCGCGGTGCCGTCACTTGAGTTCGGCGAGCTGGGCGGTGAGGGTGCGTACGACGCTGCTGGGAGAGTCGTCAGGCGGACCGCGCCCGCGCATGGGTGCGGTCCGCCCCGGCGGCTACGAGGCCGGCTGTGGCGGGCGGCTTCGCTGCTTGGCCCTCAGCTGTTCGACGCGTCGGCGGAGTTCGGTGCAGCGGTAGAGGAAGTCGAGCGAGACGTCGGCGGTCTGGGCGAGGCCGCGGAAGCTGATGGACTGTCCGCGGCGGATCATCTCCCGCAGGCCCTGCTCGGCGCGGGCCTGGGCAGCGGCGCTCTTGCGGGCGGCGGCCTGGCGAAGGTTGTCGGGGTTGCCACGCATGCCGGTCAGCTCCCGTTCTGGCTGCGGGTGATCGCATCGGGACACCGGCGTTGAGGAGGCTGGTGGCCTTGGTATGCGCTCTCAGGCGCGCGAAGGGCTTAGCGCCGGTTTTCGTTCCGCTGTTCAAGTGGCCGCAATTTCATCGGATGCAACACTGCGGCTAGATCGCACACCTGCGGCAGCTTGGCTGTTCTGTGCTGGTCAGTGGCTTGCATGAGCCCGCCGAGGGGGACTTGCCGAGCCACTTGAAGTGGGTCGGGTGTACGGCATCACGCCTTCTGAGCTGGGCACTTGTCAAGCGATTACATCTAATGAAGATTCCTTCGTCTGATGTAGGTGGCGGAGGGTAGTCATTCGTGGGTGGGAACAGGCTCGCGCCGGGGGCTGTCGGGCTGCATCTGGTCAGTGACCTGCCGCTGCTGCGGCCGGACGAGCAGGTGTTCACGGCGATGCTGGACGGCTGGCGCAACCAGCAGCTCGCGCGGAACCTGGCGTTCTCCACGATCGAGGGCCGGGAGAAGGTGGTACGCGCCTTCGCCCGGCACGCGGACTCGTTCCCCTGGGTCTGGTCGCCGCAGATGGTCGACGAGTGGCTGGGTGACCTGCGGTCGGTGCGGCACCTGCGCCGTTCCACACTCCGCAACTACCAGGGATCGGTCCGGTCCTTCTGCTCCTTCATCACCGATCCCGCCTACGGATGGGCGGTGACCTGCGAGGAGCGTTTCGGTGCCCACCCGGTTCAGGTGGTGCACGAGTGGAACACCGCGGTGCACGTGGAGGAAGCCGAGGCAGACCCCGGCAAACGGGCCTTCACCCGGCAGGAGTTGCAGGCGTTCTTCGACCACGCCGATGACCAGGTCGGCAGGGTCCGCGGCCGGGGCCGCAAGGGCTGGCTGCCCGCATTCCGCGACGCGATGCTGTTCAAGACCGCGTACGCCTTCGGCCTGCGCCGCAACGAGACGCGGATGCTGGACGCGGTCGACTTCGGACGTAACCCCGAAGGTCCTGAGTGCGGCGAGTACGGCGTCCTCTACGTGCGCCACGGCAAGGCGAAGAAGGGCTCGCCGCCCAAGCGCCGCAGCGTGCTGACCGTCTTTGACTGGTCGGCGGAGATCCTCCAGCAGTGGAACGAGGAGGTGCGTCCGCTGTTCCCCACTGCTGGCTCCGGAGCTCTGTGGCCCTCGGAGCGTTCGGCCCGGGTCGGCTTCTCCCAGATGAACACCCGCTTCACCACCTACCGGGACGCCCTCGGCCTGGACGACGGACTCGACTTCCTTCCGCAGGTCCTACGTCACCCACCTGATCGAGAAGGGCATGGACGCCCGGTTCGTCCAGGAACAGGTCGGACACGAACACGCATCCACGACCGCGATCTACACGTGCGTGTCCTCCGACTTCCGCACCCGCACCCTGCGCAGAGCGTTGGACGCGACGATGCAGGCCGCCCTGCGGCCGGCGAGGCGAACTGGTCGGACGGACTTATCTGCCGCACCTGTTACGACCGGGCCACACGGGACCGAGGCCGCTGCCCCAGCTGCGGGACCGAGCGACTGCTTCCCGGCCGGGACACAGCGGGAACCGCGATCTGCCGGGACTGCGCAGGCATCAGCCGCGACTTCTTCTGCGACCGCTGCGGCTTCGAGGGCCTGCTCCTGGGCGGACGGCTCTGCGAACGCTGCGCACTCTCCGACCAGCTCACCACCCTCCTGGACGACGGCACCGGCCGCATCCACCCGCAGTTGATCCCGCTGCACCAACTCTTGGTGAGACTGAACCGCCCGAAGAGCCGGCTGATCTGGCTCCGCAACCCGCAAGTCCCGGCCCTGCTGCGAGACCTCGCCACCGGAACAGTGCCGCTCACACACGACGCCATCCAGGCCCTGCCGAACTGGCGGACCGCCGCCTACCTCCGTGACCTGCTCATGGACAGCGGTGTCCTGCCGCACCTCGACCGCCGACTCCTGCTGTTCGAGCGGTGGCTCGCCCAGCGGATCGCCACCACCGAGAACACCGAACACGCCCGCATGCTTCAGCACTTCGCCACCTGGCACCAGCTCCGCAAGCTCCGCGCCAAGGCGGCAAAGAGCCCGCTGGGCACCAGCACGACGCAGGAATCCCGTCAGCAGATCACCCAGGCCGGCGCCTTCCTGGTCTGGCTCGCCGCCCGGCACGTCACGCTGGACGGCTGCACCCAGACCGATCTCGATGCCTGGCATGCGGAGAAGTACGCCACCCAGCGCCCCGCACAGGCATTCCTGCGCTGGTGCATGGAGACCCGCCGGATGCCGCGGCTGACCATCCCGAACCGCCCGACCACCAACCCCCACCCGATGGGCCAACACCAGCGCATCGCCGCCCTGCAACGGGTCCTCGCCGACGACAGCACCTCGCCGAGAGTCCGGCTCGCCGCGTGTCTGGCTCGCCGCCTGTCTGGTCCTGCTGTTCGCCCAGCCCGTGAGCCGGATCGTCCGGATGGTCACCGAAGACGTTGTCCACGACGGCCAGCAAGTCGCACTCCGGCTCGGCGACCCGCCCACCCCAGTCCCCGAGCCGGTGGCCGCCCTCCTGCTCGACTACCTCCAGGCCCTGCCCGCCAACACCCCTGCCATCAACCAGGACTCGCCCTGGCTCTTCCCCGGCCGCCGCCCGAGCCAGCCGATGAACCCCGGCACTCTGCGCGACGCGCTGCGGAAACTCGGCGTCCCGGCCGAAAAGGGCCGCACCTCCGCCATCCGCCAGCTCGTCCTCCAGGCCCCAACGCCCGTCACTGACCAGGCACTGGGCTACCACGACAAGAGCACCACCCGCATCGCTTCCGAGGCCGGAGTCCCCTGGAAGAACTACGCACCCGGCGACCACACACGCTGAACAGCCCCTTGAACTACGCGCCGGGCGAAAGATCACACCGCTCGGCTGTCTTCACGCCACAGTGGTGACCATGCTGAACCGAGTAGCCGTCCTGTCCGACATTCACGGAGTCCTGCCGGCCCTGGAGGCAGTACTCGCCGAACCAGACGTCAGCGCCGCCGATCACCTCGTGCTCACCGGCGACATCACCGCCGGCCCGCAACCGGCCCAGGTTCTCGACCTGCTGACCAGCCTCGGCGACCGCGTCATCTGGATCAGCGGCAACGCCGACCGCGAACTCCTCGAATACCGCCGGGGGCAACGCGAAACGATCCCCGACCCGATCGCCCCCTGGGCAGCCGAACAGCTCCGCGAGGACCATCTCGACCTTCTCGGCTCGCTGCCACGATCACTCTCCCTGTCCGTGAATGGCCTGGGAAAGGTGCTGTTCTGCCATGCCACCCCTCGCGACGACGAGGAGGTCGTCCTGGTCGACTCCCGACTCGACCGCTGGAAGGAAGTCTTCGACGGACTCGATCCCGACATCCGCACCGTGGTCTGCGGCCACACCCACATGCCGTTCGTCCGCCTCGCCCACGGCCGACTCGTGATCAACCCCGGCAGCATCGGCATGCCCTACGGACGAACCGGAGCACACTGGGCCCTCCTGGGCCCGGGCGTCGAACTGCGCACCACGCACTTCGACCTCCAAGCCGCAGCCAACCAGCTCAACCAGGACTCGTCCTACCCTGACATCACCGAATGGGCCGACTACTTCCTGCACGCTCGCGCGACCGACGCCGACGCCCTCGCCGCCTTCGCCCCACGGGACGGACGCGACCACAGCCCGTGACACTCGCTCCCCATCCACGACAGCGGGCAGCCGAACACCGACTACACGATCAACGACGCCTACCAATCTCGCCCACTGCGTCCTCCTCGGCCAGTGCGACGGCCTCCGCGTGGCCGAAGAGGCCGGGCAGTCCGCCGGTGTGCACGAACACGGTCTTCTCGCCCTGTCGCACGTCGCCGTCCCGGACGGCGGCGGCCAGTCCGGCCAGGGCCCGGCCGGTGTACGTGGGGTCGAGGACGATGCCCTCGGTGCGGGCGGCGAGCCGGAGCGCCTCGGCCACCGGGCCGGTCAGTGCGGCGTACCCGCTGCCCACCTGGTCCCGGCGCACCCGCAGCCGGTCCGCCGTGATCCGCTCCGTGGTGAGCGGACCGGCGAACTCCCTCACCGCTGCGCCCGGGTCGGCCAGCGCGCCCACGTCCACGCCGAGCACCGACTCCGTACCGAGGGCGGCGACCAGTCCCGCCATGGTGCCGCCCGAGCCGAGCGCGACGACCGCCGTCCGCAGCTCCGGCACCTGCGCGCGCAGTTCCTCGCCGCACCGCACGTAGCCGCGTGCGCCCAGCGCACTGGACCCGCCGAAGGGGATGAGGGCGGGGCGGGCGCCGTTCTCCCGCAGCCGCGCGCACACCTCGGCCGCCGCGGCGTCCAGTCCGGCCTGGTCCACATCGCCCGCCCAGGCGAGCCGCGCTCCCAACAGGCCGTCCAGCGCGAGGTTCCCGGAGCGCGATGCACCCGGTGAGCCGCGCAGCACGAGGACGGCGGCCAGGCCCAGCCGGGCTGCGGCGGCGGCCGTCAGCCGGGCGTGGTTGCTCTGCGGGGCACCCGTGGTGACGAGGGTGTCCGCGCCCTCGGCGAGTGCCGCACCCACGGTCCACTCCAGCTTGCGGATCTTGTTCCCGCCGCCGCCCAGACCGGTGAGGTCGTCGCGCTTGACCCACAGGTCCCCGGGGCCGAGCCCGAGCGCGGCGGCGAGCCGGGGCGCCGGTTCCACGGGAGTGGGGAAGGTGCCGAGCTGTACGGGCGGGTGGCTCATGTCGTACGTCCTCGTCTGCGGGCGGATCGCGGATCGCGGGTCGTGGGTGGCAGGTCGTGGCTGGCGGGTCGTGGTCGCTGATGGCAGGTGGACGGCGGATGGATGGCGGGCCGGACGCGAGCGGACGCCAGGCGCCGGACCGTCGCCCCGTGCCAGTCGATCATGCCGGGACGCCTCAGGTCACACCGCCAGTACCCGGGCCACACCGCCAGTACCCGGGCTACACCGCCAGTACCCGGGCTACGCCCGTAGCGCCCGGGTCGCGCCGGCAGTAGCCGGGCCACGGCTGTAGCGCCGGGTCGCGCCTGCAGCACCCGTGTCGTCGGCCAATACACGTCGGCAGCCTCTGTGCGATCCCCGCGTGTCACGCCGGCGGTACCCGTGCCGGCGGCAGCACCCCTGCCAGCGGCCGTTGCGCGTCGGCAGTCTCCGCGTCGTCCCCTTGTGTCACACCGGCAGCAACCGTGCGACCAGCGCGCCCAGCTGCCGGGCGTTGCGGCACTCGTGCATCGCGATCAGCTCGGCGTAGGCGGGGGCCGCAGAGTCGCCGGTGCCCCACTGGGCACGCGGCTCGGGGTTCAGCCAGTGGACGCGGCGGGCACGGCGGGCGATGTCGCGGACGGCGGGCAGGTTCGGGTCGCTCATGTTGGTGCGCGCGTCGCCGAGCACGAACACGGTCGTGCGCGGTCCCACCGCGTCGTCGTACCGCTCGGCGAACTCGCCCAGGGCCACGCCGTAGTCGCTGGCTCCGTGCCAGCCGGTGAGCGTGGCCTCCGCGCGGATCCGGGCGCCGAGCCCCTCCGGATCGGCCTGGCCGTGGCCGAGCAGGCCGGTGACCTCGTCGAGACGGTTGACGAAGGCGAACACGCGGACCTTGCTGAACTGGTCGTGCAGCGCCTGCACCAGCAGCATCGTGAAGTCCGAGAACCCGGACACCGAGCCCGAGACATCGCAGAGCAGCACCAGTTCCGGCCGGGCGGGGCGGCGCCTGCGCAGCACCGGCCGCATCGGCACCCCGCCCGTGGACAGCGAGGAGCGTACGGTCCGGCGCAGATCGATGGTGCCGCGCGCGGCACGGCGACGGCGCGCGGCGAGCCGGGTCGCCAGCTTGCGCGCGAGCGGCTGGACGGTCCTGCGCAGCTCGGCGAGCCGGTCGCGGCCGGCGTACAGGAAGTCCACCCGGTCGGCGGTCGGGGCGACGGCCCGCCGGGCGATCTCGTCCCGTCCGCGCCGCTCGGCCACCCGGCGGCGCGCCTCCGCGGCGACCAGCTGCCGGAACGCCTCGATACGGCGCCGGATCTCGTCGTCCAGCAGCCGGTCGGCGAACCCCGCGCCGGCGTCCCGGCCGCCGAGGTCGGCCCGCACCCGGACCAGCAGGGTCTGCGGCCGGAGCCGGTCGAGGGTCTGGTACGCCGACCAGCCGTCCGCCCCCGGTGAACTCCCGTACCCGCCCAGGCCGTCCACGGCCTCGGCCGCCAATCGCGCCATCAGGGACCGGTCGTCGTCGGCCAGCGCTTCCGCGAGGCGGTCGCGCAGCTCCTCGCGGTCCGCGGGGCCGCCGTCGGAACCGCCGATTCCGCGCGGGAAGTACAGGTCGAAGACGGAGTCGAACACCGGTCGCTGTGCGGGGCCGTGCAGCAGGGTCGCGGCGAGCCCCTCCCGCAGCAGCTGCCGGTCGGTGAGCCCCAGGGCCTCGACCGCGAGGGCGGCGTCGACGCTCTCCCCGGTGCCGATCCGCACGCCGTGCGCCCGCAGCGCGCCGACCAGACCGGTGATCCGCCCGTCGACACCGCTCACAGGGCGTCCAGGTCGAGTTTGGCGGCAGCCTTCTGCACATCGTCCTGGTGCTTGAGGATCACGCCCAGGGTGTCCCGCACGAGGGTCTCGTCCAGCGTGCCGGCGCCGAGGGCCAGCAGGGTGCGCGCCCAGTCGATGGTCTCGGCGACCGACGGCACCTTGCGCAGGTCCATCGCGCGCAGTGCCCCGACGACCCGCACCACCGACTCGGCCAGCGTCTCGTCGAGGCCCGGCACCTTCAGCCGTACGATCCGCCGTTCCAGCTCCTCCTCGGGGAATCCGATGTACAGGAACAGACAGCGGCGGCGCAGCGCCTCGGACAGCTCACGGCCGGCGTTGGAGGTGAGGACCACGAAGGGGCGGCGGGTCGCGGTGATCGTGCCCAGCTCGGGGACCGTGACCTGGAAGTCGCTGAGCACTTCCAGCAGCAGCCCCTCCATCTCCACATCGGCCTTGTCGGTCTCGTCGATCAGCAGCACGGTCGGCTCGTCGCCGCGGATCGCGGTCAGCAGGGGGCGGGGGAGCAGGAACTCCTCGCTGAAGATGTCGGTGCGGGTCTCGTCCCAGCTCTCGTCGCGGCCCGCGCTGATGCGCAGCAGCTGCTTGGCGTGGTTCCACTCGTACAGCGCCCGGGACTCGTCGACGCCCTCGTAGCACTGCAGCCGCACCAGCCGGGCGTCCGTGACCTGCGCGACGGCCTTGGCCAGCTCGGTCTTGCCGACCCCGGCGGGCCCCTCCACCAGCAGCGGCTTGCCCAGCCGGGCGGCGAGGAAGACGGTCGTGGCCACGGCGGGCGAGGCGAGGTACCCGGTCTCGGCGAGACGGGCGGAGACGTCGTCGACGGATGTGAACAACGGGGCCTCCGGTGGTTCGGGGATGGGCAGCCGGCACCTATCTAAGCGCTTGTTCACCCACTCTGTCACGGCTTCCGTGGTGCCCCGAGGGGAGGACCGATGGGGTAGACCGACCGGTTTCCCTCCATCCCGGACGGCGGTAACCTCGTCGTATGCCCACCACCGACAAGGCGTCACCCCGGGACCGGCTGCTCGACGCGGCCGGTCGGCTCTTCTACCGTGACGGCGTCTCCATCGGCGTCGAGGCGCTGTGCAGGTCGGCGGGTGTCTCGAAGCGGTCGATGTACCAGCTCTTCGCCAGCAAGGACGAACTGCTGGCGGCGAGCCTGGCCCGGCGCAACCCGCGGTACGAGGCTCTGCCGGCGCCCGCCGTCCCGGATTCCGTGACACCCCGCGAGCGGATCCTGTACGTCTTCGAGCAGGCGGAGAAGGCATCCGCCGAGCCCGGCTACTTCGGCTGCCCCTACCTCGCCGTGCTGGTCGAGCTGAAGGACCCCGAGCACCCGGCGAGCCGGGTCGCCCACGCGGTGAAGGAGGGCATGAAGGAGCTGTTCCGAACGCAGGCGGAACGGGGCGGCGCCCGTGACCCCGAGCTGCTCGCCCGGCAGCTCATGCTGATCTTCGACGGCGCCGCCGCTCGCGCCGGCGCCCGCGTGGAACGCCTGGACGACGGACTCGCCACGACGACGGTGACCGCGCTGCTGGACGCGGCCGGAGTGGGGTAGCCCGCAACCGCACGCACCTGCCGGCGCGCACCGCGGTGCATCTGCCGACGCGCACAGCCGTGCATGTGCCGGCGCGTACCGCCGTGGATCGGTTGGCGCACACTGAGCGACTCCGTCGGGAATCTTGAGGTTCGGGGTCATTTGCCCTGCCTCCATCACAGGGGCCGGGGCAGTCCTCGTTTGTCGAGGTACTGCTGGAACGCCGTGGGCGGGCGCGGCCGGTAGGGGCCGTCGGCGGGTTCTTGAAGACTCAGCCGCTCGACGTTGATCGCGAGTGCGGTCAGGACGTGCTGGACGTGCGTCTTCGCTAGGCCGCGGTAGCGGCACCGGCGTCCGCGGTGGCCGTCCATGAACTCCTCGATGCCGCCCTCGGCCCCCGAGCGCAGCCCGTAGAGCCGGCGACAGTCGACCATTTCCATAAACTATGAATATAAAAATGCTATGCTTCGAGCATGAGTCGTCCAGACACCGCTCCTGGCGCGTCCGCCGCCATCGGGGCAGCCCTCTACGGCCTGGCCACCAGGGCCGCGAGACGCCTGCCCCGGGACATGAGCCTGACGTCCGCCGCCACCCTGGCCACCCTGGACCGGACCGGCCCGCGGCGCATCACCGATCTGGCCGCGGTCGAGGGTGTCACCCAGCCCGCGATGACCGCCCTGGTCCGGGTGATGGAGGAGTCCGGCCTGGTCGAGCGGCGGGGCGACGCGTCCGACAAGCGGGTCACGCTGGTGTGCCTGACCGAGGCCGGCGCCTCCTATGTCCGGACGCGGCGCCAGGCGGGCGTCCACGCGTTCGAGCGGTTGATCGGCGAGCTCGCCGGCGACGAGGTCGAGGCGCTGGTGGCGGCCCTTCCGGCGCTGAAGCATCTGGCAGAGCTCGAAAGCCAGGACCGCGAAGGGCCGAAGCGGTGACCGGGCAGCCGGTCGGCGGGGTCGCGGTGAAGGCGTTCCCGGTGGCGCGTTCCGAGGCGCGGCTGCTGGTCCCCGCCCTGATGTTCATCGCTCTGGTCGTGGCGGCGGTCGCCAGCCTCGGGACGCCGCTCATCACCAGCGTGGCGACCTCCTTCCACGTCTCGCTCGGCAGCGCGCAGTGGACGCTGACCGTCGCGCTGCTCAGCGGCGCCGTCGCCACGCCGGTCCTGGGCCGGCTCGGAGCCGGCCCGCACCGGCGGGCCACGATCCTCGCCACGCTGGCGGTCGTCGTCGCCGGCAGCGCGCTCACCGTGCTGCCGCTGCCGTTCGCGTGGCTGCTGGCCGGCAGGGCGGCCCAGGGCGTCGGGCTCGGGCTGACGGCGCTGATGATGGGCGTGGCCCGGGACCACCTCCCCGAGGAGCGCAGCGCGGCCGTGATCGCCCTGATCTCGGTGGTCTCGATCATCGGGGCCGGCGTCGGCTACCCGCTGGCCGCACTGCTCGCCGAGCTCGGCGGGGTACGGGCCGCCTACGGCCTCGGCCTGGTCGTCACGGCCGCCGCCCTCCTGACCGCGTGGCGCTCCATGCCCGAAGCCCCCGAAGGCCGCTCCGCCCACGTGGACGTGGCAGGCGCGGTCGTCCTGGCCGCTGCGCTGCTCCTGGTGCTGTTCCTCGCCGGCGAACGGAATCTGTGGAGCCGGCACCTCGCCGTGGCGGCGGGCCTCGCCGTCGTCGCGGTGGTGCTGCTCTGCGTCTGGGCCGTCATCGAACTGCGCAGCACGACGCCCCTGGTCGATGTGCGGGCGGTGCGGCACCCGGCGGTCGCCGGGGCGAACCTCGCCATGTTCGTCGGCGGGATCGGCATGTACCTCCTGCTCACGCTCATCACCCGGTACGCGCAGACGCCGCACGGCGCCGGCTACGGCTTCGGGCTGACGACCTTCGTCGCCGGGCTGGTCCTCATCCCGTTCTCGGTGCTGGGGTTCGTCGCCGGCAAGCTCACGCCGCGGGTCCGGACGCGGATCGCCGACCCCCTGCTCCTGGCCGGCAGCGCCGTCGTGGTCGGCGGCGGGTTCGCCCTGTTCGCGGCGGCCCGGTCGGACCTGGCCGAACTGTTCGCGGCGATGGGCGTGCTCGGCTTCGGCGTCGGCGGCTTCTCGGCCGCGATGCCCGGCGTCATCCTGGCCGTCACCCCTAAGAGTGAGACGTCGAGCGCCATGAGCTTCAACTACGTCGTCCGCAGCGTCGGGTACTCCCTGGGCAGCGCCATCGGCGGGCTGATCCTCGCCGCGGGCACCGGCCCCGGCCACCTCTTCCCCGACGACAGCGCCTACACCACCGCGGCGCTGGTCGGCATCGGCGCCATGGCGATCACGACGCTGACAAGCCTCGCTCTCGCCCGCCGACGCTCGTCCGAGACCAACCCGTAAGTCAGATGCACTCATCCCAACACTGGAGGTTCCATGCCCAAGGGCTACTGGGTCAGCGTCTACCGCACCATTTCGGACCCTGAGAAGCTGGCTGCTTACAACAAGCTGGCCGGTCCGGCCGTCAAGGCCGGGGGCGGTCGGACCTTCGTCCGTGGCGGTCGGGTCGTGGCGCATGACGCCGGAATCGCCGAGCGCACCGTCCTGATCGAGTTCGACAGCTTCGAGCAGGCCGTCGCGGCACACGAGAGTGCGGCCTACCAGGAGGCGCTGGTCGCCCTCTCCGACGGCGTCGAGCGCGACTTCCGCATCGTCGAAGGCATCGACTGACCGAGGTCCAGTCGGATCTTCACTGAAGCTCACTGCCATGCGCCTACCGGCGCGCTCTGCCGTGCAGCTGACGGCGCGCACCGCCATGCACCTGACGGCGCGCACCGCCATGCACCTGATGGCCGCCGCCCTCACTCGCCAGGTGGGCCGCACCCGGACGCGTCTGGAGGCCCCGCCCCCCGGTGCCTCGTGACGCGCACCCCCGGACGGTCCACCACAACGCGCCGAGCGCCTCGGCCGCCCGGTGCAATGGACTCGTGACCGCGCCCCCGGACGACTGCCTCGCGCGCAACGAGTGGATCTGCGGCGCCTATCTGAGGACCCGTCGCGAGGTCCTGCTCGACGCGGTCGTCCAGCACCTCCAGCTGACGGCGCTGTCGGTCGTCATCGGCCTGGTGATCGCCCTGCCGCTCGCGGTGCTGGCCCGCCGCTGGGCCCTGGCGTCCGGCCCGGTCCTCGCCGTCACGACGATCCTCTACACCATCCCTTCCCTGGCGATGTTCTCCCTGCTCCTGCCCCTCTACGGGCTCTCGGCCACCCTGGTCGTCGCGGGCCTGGTGCTGTACTCGCTCACCGTGCTCGTCCGGAACCTCCTCGCCGGCCTGCGGGCGGTCCCGCTGGAGACCCGGCAGGCCGCGCGCGGCCTCGGGTACGGCCCGATCCGGCTGCTGCTCACCGTCGAACTGCCCCTCGCCCTGCCCGCCGCCATGGCCGGGCTGCGCATCGCGACGGTCTCGGCGGTCTCCCTGGTCACGGTCGGCGCCATCGTGGGATTCGGCGGCCTCGGGAACCTCATCTACGCCGGCATGAACACCTACTTCAAGGCGCAGGTGCTCACCGCGTCCGTGCTCTGCGTGCTGATCGCCGTGGCCGCGGACCTGCTCCTGCTGGGTGTGCAGTGGCTGATCACCCCCTGGCTGAGGGCGGTCCGCGCATGAACACGCTCGGTGCCGCCTGGGACTGGCTCACCGACCCCGCGCACTGGTCGGGCGACGACGGCGTCCGGCACCGGCTGCTCCAGCACCTGGTCCTCACCGTCGTCTGTCTGCTCATCAGCTGTCTGATCGCGCTGCCGGTCGCGCTGGTCCTCGGCCATCTGGGAAAGGGCGGCGCGCTCGCCGTCAACATCTCCAACGCCGGCCGGGCCGTCCCCACCTTCGCCGTCCTGGTCCTGCTGCTCCTCACCCCGGTCGGGAAGTGGGGCGAAGGCCCGACGGTGGTCGCCCTGGTGCTGTTCGCCGTGCCCCCGCTGCTCACCAACGCCTACGTCGGCATGCGCGAGGTCGACCGCAGCGTCGTACAGGCGGCGCGAGGCATGGGCATGACCGGGCGGCAGATGCTGTTTCACGTGGAACTGCCCCTTTCGCTCCCGATGGTGCTCAACGGGGTGCGGATCGCCGCGGTCCAGCTCGTCGCCACCGCCACCATCGCGGCGCTCGCGGGCGGCGGCGGCCTCGGCCGGATCATCACGGCGGGCTTCAACCTGGCCAGCACACCCCAGGTGGTCGCCGGTGCCGTCCTCGTCGCCGTGTTCGCACTGATCGTCGAGGGTGTCTTCGAGATCGCCGAGCGTCTGGCACCGGCGTGGGCCAGGGGCGGCCGGTGAGGGGCCGTACCGCGGTGACGCTGGCCGCGCTCTGCACCCTGGCCGCCTGCACCACCGGCCCCTCCCTGGAGAACCGCGGGGAAGTCACCGCACCGCCGGGCGACAGCCACCATCTGACCATCGGCTCGGCCGGCTTCACCGAGAGCGACCTGCTCGCCCAGATGTACGCACAGCTGCTGAACCAGGCCGGCTACAAGACGTCCCTGATCACGGTCGCCAACCGGGAGCTGTACGAACCGGCCCTGGAGTCCGGACAGATCGACATCGTGCCCGAGTATGCGGCCACCTTCGCCGACTGGCTGAACGCCAAGACCCGTGGCGCGGATGCGGAACCGGTCGGCTCACCCGACCTCGACGCCACGATGAAGGCCCTGAGGGGACTGGCCGCGCCCCGCGGACTCAGCGTCCTGCCGCCCGGCCGCGCGGTGGACCAGAACGCCTTCGCGGTGACCGCCGCCTATGCCCGGCAGCACCATCTGAAGACCCTCAGCGACCTCGGTGCCTCGAAGCTGAAGGTACGCCTCGCCGCCGGCGACGAGTGCGTGCAACGCCCGTACTGCGAACCCGGTTTGAAGAAGGTGTACGGCATCGACATCACCGGGGTCGACCCGAAGGGCGTCGGTACCACGCAGGCCAAGCGGGCCGTGCAGGAAGGCCGGGACCAGATGGTGCTGACCACCAGCACGGACGCCACGCTCGACCAGTTCGGCCTGGTTCTGCTCGATGACGACAAGCACCTGCAGAACGCCGACTATGTCGTCCCGGTCGTCAACCGCTCCCGCGCGGGCAGCGCGGGCGTGGCGAAGGTGCTCGGCAAGCTCAACGACGTCCTGACCACCGCGGACCTCGCCGACATGAACCGGCAGGTCGACAGCTGGCGCCGGCTGCCCGCCGACGTCGCCCGGACGTACCTGAAGGACAAGGGCCTGTTGAAGTGACGGACCTGCCGAAGCACCGGTCCGTGGTCGTGCGGTTGATGCGCCGGTCCGTGGCCGTGCGGTCGATGCGCCGGTCCGTGGCCGTGCGGTCGATGTACCGGTCCGTGGTCGTGCGGCCGAAGCACCGGGCACCGGTTCCTGGCCGTGCGGCCGATGCGACGGCCCGCGGGCCCTGCGGCCGATCTGTCGGCGCCCCATCGCCCTGCGGCCCGCCGGTGGACACCCCATCGCCCTGCGGTCGGCCGGTCCACGGCACGGCCGTCGGCCCGCGCCCTCAGGCGTCCGACACCGAGTCGAACGGCACCTCGCCCCGCGGGACACCCCGCGCGTCCGCGTCCACCGAGCGGCGCAGCGCCTCGTGCAGCTTCGCCGGGGTCAGCACGCCCAGGAAGCGCGCGCCGTCCAGCACCGCCACCCACCCGGCGTCGT
Organism: Streptomyces sp. NPDC107581; assembly: GCF_055657175.1. NCBI lineage: Bacteria > Bacillati > Actinomycetota > Actinomycetes > Kitasatosporales > Streptomycetaceae > Streptomyces > Streptomyces sp. NPDC107581. The sequence goes on along the minus strand of NZ_JBVKBH010000005.1, from coordinate 630,378 downwards.
ACTGGAGCATGACCCCGAAGGCCTGCTTCAGCGGAGCGCCCACCGGCACCCAGGCGGTCATCCGGTGCGCGAGATCCCCGACCGTGCCGCCCGCGGCCAGCTCGTGGAGGCCGACCCAGCCGTGCAGATCACCCTCCGTGTCCAGGACGGCCGCCCACCGGGCACCCTCGGCCCGCAACCGCTGCTCGGCGCGCTCGGCGGGCTCGTCCAGGCGGGCCACCGGCGGCTGTTCGAGGTCGTCCGGCTCGATCTCGGTCACCGACAGCCGCTTCAGCCCGCGGTCGGCACCCACGAACCCGGCGACGTACGGCGTGGCGGGCGCGCCCAGCACCGTCCCCGGCGTGTCGAACTGCTCGATCCGGCCCTGCCCGTACACCGCGATCCGGTCGCCGAGCCGCACCGCCTCCTCGATGTCGTGCGTGACCAGCAGGACCGTCTTGCGGACCGCGGCCTGCATCCGCAGGAACTCGTCCTGCAACTGCTCGCGCACCACCGGGTCGACCGCGCCGAACGGCTCGTCCATCAGCAGCACCGGCGGATCGGCCGCCAGCGCCCGTGCCACGCCCACCCGCTGCCGCTGCCCGCCCGAGAGCTGCTCCGGATAGCGCGGCCCGTACGTCGTGGGATCGAGGCCCACCAGGTCGAGCAGTTCGGCGGCCCGGGCCCGCGCCTTCGCCCGCTTCCAGCCGAGCAGCGCAGGCACGGTCGCCGTGTTGTCCAGGACGGTGCGGTGCGGGAAGAGCCCCACCTGCTGGATGACGTAGCCGATCCGGCGGCGCAGCCGCACCGGGTCGACCCGGGCGATGTCCTCGTCGTTCACGAAGATCCGGCCGGAGGTCGGCTCGATGAGCCGGTTCACCATCATCATGGTCGTCGTCTTGCCGCAGCCCGAGGGGCCCACGAGCGTCACGAGCTCACCCTCGGACACCTCGAAGGAGAGACCGTCCACAGCCGTCGTACCGTCCGGATACCGCTTGGTGACCTGCTCGAACCGGATCATGCCCTCACGCTATCCGCGCCCGCTACGGCCCGCGCGGCTCCCAACGGCCGAAGGGATGACGGCGTGACCGGCTGCTCCGCCGGGCCCCGGGCGGCAGGGGCCCGCCCCGGCGCGGAGTTCGGTCACCGGCCTACGGTGGGGCGGCAGGGGCCCGCCCCGGCGCGGAGTTCGGTCACCGGCCTACGGTGACCGGGGCCGGAGTGCGGGGTGCTCTCAGCCCACCAGCAGGACCTCCAGCGTCCGCGGTCCGTGCACGCCCTCCACCCGGTCCAGTTCGATGTCACTGGTCGCCGAGGGCCCGGAGATCCAGGTCAGCGGCCGGCTGGCGGTCAGGCGTCCGAGGGCCTGCGGAACCGAGGAGACCACCTGTTCGGGCACCCGCACCACACAGATGTGGTGGTCGGGCACGAGGCTGATCCGGCGCCGGCCCTGGTCGGGCCCGCCGTCCAGCACGATCGTGCCGGTCTCTGCGATGGCCACCGCGCAGGCCGTGACCACGCTGTCGACCCGGTCCAGTTCCTGCGGAGTGCTCTCGGCCCGGTCGGCGACCCGCGTGACCTCCGCCTGCGCCAGCCAGCCCGCCTCCAGCCCCGGCGGCACCAGCACCGTGCCGGCCTTGCGGACCGCGAGCAACCGGGCCACCACGGAGGGGAGTTCGGCCTCGGTGCAGCGGTGGACGACGGCCCGGTAGTCGGCGAGGTTCTCGGCGAGCAGGTCCACCGTCTGCTCGACGGTACGCTCACCGTGCTCCCTCAGGTAGTCCCGCCGGACGGCCTGTTCGTAGGGCGTGTCGTCCGCCGGTACGTCGGCGAGCGCGCGCCGTACCCTGCCCAGGATCCGTTCCCTGCTGCTCACTTGGCGCCGTCCTTTCCGCCGTGGGTCCGCTGCCACCAGTCCCGGAACGGCTCCGGCGGCAGGACCGGCAGATCCCGGGTCCCGCTCCAGGCCCTGCCGGGACCGGGCAGGGTACGCGGGTGCAGCCGACGGGTGCGCGAGGCGAGCCGCTGGCCGGTGCACAGGGCGCCCGGACGGGAGAACGCCCAGCGCGCCGCCCGCATGGCGGCCCGCTCGGCCGCATGTCCCTTGGCCGGCTTCAGCACCACCTTGTTGCCCTGCCGGACCGCGGGCCCGCCCTGCACGACCCGTTCGCGCAGATGCACCAGCACCTCGGGAATGTCGATGGCGACCGGGCAGACCTCGTAGCAGGCGCCGCACAGCGACGAGGCATAGGGGAGCGAGGCGTCGATCTCGCTCGCGGTGCCCCGCAGCTGGGGGCTGAGGATGGCGCCGATCGGGCCGGGGTACACCGAGCCGTACGCATGCCCGCCCGCCCGCTCGTAGACGGGGCAGACGTTCAGACAGGCCGAGCAGCGGATGCAGCGCAGGGCCTGGCGGCCGACCCGGTCGGCGAGGGTGTCGGTGCGGCCGTTGTCCAGCAGGACCAGGTGGAAGGCCGTGGGACCGTCCTCGTCCGTGGTGCCGGTCCACATGCTCGTGTACGGGTTCATGCGCTCGGCCGTGGAGGAGCGGGGGAGCGTCTGGAGGAAGACCTCCAGGTCCTGCCAGGTGGGCACGGTCTTCTCGATGCCGACGACGGAGATGAGGGTCTCGGGCAGGGTGAGGCACATCCGGCCGTTGCCCTCGGACTCGACGACGACGAGGGTGCCGGTCTCGGCGACCATGAAGTTGGCGCCGGAGATGCCGACCTTGGCGCGCAGGAACTTCTCCCGCAGGTGGAGGCGGGCGGCCTCGGCCAGTTCGGCGGGGGTGTCGGTCAGGCCCTCGGGAGCCGGCCGCCCCCAGGCGCCCATCTCCTCGCGGAAGATGTCACGGATCTCGCCACGGTTGCGGTGGATGGCGGGGACGAGGATGTGCGAGGGCCGGTCCCGGCCCAGCTGGACGATCAGCTCGGCGAGATCGGTCTCGTACGCTCTGATGCCCTCCGCCTCCAGGGCCTCGTTGAGCCCGATCTCCTGGGTGGCCATCGACTTGACCTTGACGACCTCCGACTCGCCGGTGGCCTTGACCAGGTCGGTGACGATCCGGTTGGCCTCCTCGGCGTCCGCCGCCCAGTGGACCGTGCCGCCCGCCGCGGTGACCGACTCCTCCAACCGCACCAGATGGCGCTCCAGATGGCGCAGCGTGTGGTCCTTGATCAGCCGGCCCGCCTCCCGCAGCCGGTCCCAGTCCGGCAACTCGGCGACCGCCCTTGCCCGCTTGGCGCGGATCGTGTGCGTGGCGTGCCGCAGATTGCCGCGCAGGGTCGGGTTGTGGACGGGTTCGCGCGCCGCCTCGGGGAAGGCGGGATGGACGGGCGGGGGAAAGCCGGGCATCCCCACGAACGTGCCGCTCATACAGGCGTCTCCTCCTCGGTGCTCGCCAGGATCTCCGCGAGGTGCACCGGCCGCATGTCCACCGCGAGCCGGGTCATGGTCCCGCCGATGTGCATCAGGCAGGAGTTGTCGGCAGCGCACAGCACCTCTGCCCCGGTCGACTCGGCGTTACGCACCTTGTCCGCGCCCATCGCTGCCGACACGTCGGGGTTCTTCAGCGCGAAGGTGCCGCCGAACCCGCAACACTCCTCGGCCCCCGGCAACTCCACCAGCTCCAGCCCCTTCACCGCCTGCAGCAGCCGCCGCGGCCGGTCGCCGAGGCCGAGGGCGCGCAGGCCGTGGCAGGTCGGGTGGTAGGTGACCGTGTGCGGGTAGCAGGCACCCACGTCCGTCACGCCCAGCACGTCGACCAGGAACTCCGTCAGTTCATAGGTCTTCGGGACCACCGGCGCCAGCGTCCGGGCGAGGGTGTCCCCACGGCCCTCGGCCCGGGCCCGCTCGCCCATCCGCGGATACAGCTCCCGCACCATCGCCCCGCAGGACCCGGACGGGGTCACGATCGCCTCGTACTCCCCGAAGACATCGGAGAAATGCCGGGCGAGCGGCTCCGCCTCATGTCGATAGCCGGTGTTGTAGTGCGCCTGCCCGCAGCATGTCTGGGCCATCGGGAAGTCGACCTCGACACCCAGCCTGGTCAGCAGTTTCACCACCGCCCGGCCCGTGTCCGGATAGAGCGTGTCGTTGACACAGGTCAGGAACAGGGCGACACGCATCGCGGCTCCTCGCGGTCGGTCATCGGACGAGTGCAGGGTAATGGGCGGACACCGCCGAAGGGAGAGGGCGACTCACCGCATGGCGAGCCGTGCGGCCGCCTCCCGCCGGCGAGCGGTGTCCGGGCGCGGGTCCTGTCCGCGATCGACCGGCTCGGCTACGTCCGCAGCGAGTCCGCACGCCGGCTGCGCGCGGGCCGCAGCCGGATCATGGGGCTGCTGGTGCTGGACATGGGCAACCCTTCTTCGTGGACGTGGCGCGCGGCGCCGAGCGGGCGGCCCGGCAGGCGGGGCTCGGTGTGAGGGTCTGCAACAGCGCACAGAACGCGGCGGAGGAGGCCGAGTACCTGCCGCTCTTCGCCGAGCAGCGGGTGCGCGCGGTGCTGTTCACCCCGGCCGACGCCACCGGCCGCACCATCGGGTTCGCCGCCGCCGCGGCCGTTCCGCTCACGTCCGTTCGGCAGCCCGCCGTCACCATGGGCGCCCTCGCCGCGGAGCTGCTGCTGGAGGAGACCGAGACCGAGGGCGGATCCGGGCCCCATGAGCACCGGCGCGTGGTGCTCCAGCCGGAGCTGGTGGTGCGCCGCTCCAGCCTGTCCGCCCGCTGACCGCGAGTTCAGTAACAATCCATGATCCCGGGGGTCGGTCCACGGGCGTCCATGTGCTGAACTGGGACGCGTCCGTCCCTTCCGTCCCGGGAGCCCCGTTGAGCCTCAGCTACCGTCAGCCCGGCGTCGTCCTGACCGACCGTCACTTCACCGTGCCCCTCGACCACGCCGACCCGGGCGGCGAGACGATCGAGCTGTACGCCCGGGAGGCCGTCGCGTGTGACAAGGCGGGGCAGGACCTGCCCTGGCTGGTGTATCTGCAGGGCGGCCCCGGCTTCGGGGCGAACCGTTTCGTCGGACGTCAGGCCTGGCTCGACCGGGCCCTGCAGGACTACCGCGTCCTCCTCCTCGACCAGCGCGGCACCGGCCGCTCCACGCCCGCCACCCGGCAGACGCTGCCGCTGCGCGGCACCCCCGCCGAGCAGGCCCGCTATCTGACCCGCTTCCGCGCCGACGCGATCGTCCGCGACTGCGAGGCCATCCGCCCCGGGATGACCGGCGGCGCCCCCTGGACGGTCCTCGGCCAGAGCTTCGGCGGCTTCTGCACGGTGTCGTACCTCTCCCTCGCCCCCGAGGGACTGAGCACCGCCGTCATCACCGGCGGCCTGCCCTCCCTGGACGCCCACGCCGACGACGTCTACCGGGCCGCCTACCCGCGCATCGAACGCAAGGTCACCGCGCACTACGCCCGGTACCCGCAGGACGTCGAGCGGGCCCGCCGCATCGCGGACCACCTGCTGACCCGCGACGTCGTCCTGCCGAACGGCTACCGCTTCACCGTGGAGGCCTTCCAGTCCTTCGGCCTCATGCTCGGTACCAGTGACGGCAGCCACCGCCTCCACCACCTCCTGGAGGACGCCTTCGTCCGCACCTCCGGCGGCCTCGACCTGTCCGACGCCTTCCAGGAAGAGGCCCAGGCCCTCCTCTCGTACGCCGGCCACCCCCTCTACGCCCTGGTCCACGAGACGATCTACGGTCAGGACCACCGCCCCACCGCCTGGGCCGCCGAGCGCGTGCGCGCCGAGTTCCCGCAGTTCGACGCCGCCAAGGCCGTCGCCGGTGACGCCCCGGTGCTGTTCACGGGCGAGACGATCCACCCCTGGATGTTCGACACCGACCCCGCCCTGCGCCCGCTGCGCGAGACGGCCGAGCTGCTCGCCGCCCGCACCGACTGGCAGCCCCTGTACGCCCCCGCACGCCTCGCCGCCAACGAGGTCCCGGTGGCCGCGGCCATCTACCACGACGACATGTACGTGGACAGCGCCCACTCCCTGCGCACCGCCCGCACCATCCGCGGTCTGCGCACCTGGGTGACCGACGAGTTCGAGCACGACGGCCTGCGCGCCGGCGCGCCCCGCGTCCTGGACCGGCTGCTCGCCCTGGCCCACGACGAGCTCTGAGGACCGGGGCCGCGGGGGTCCGCGTCCCGCTGTCCTGCCGTCCTGCCATTCTGACGCCCTGCCGTCCCGTCGTCCCGTCGTCCGGCCGTGCTTACGGGCGCCCCCGACCCTCGCCCGGCTCAGCGCCTGCGTGCTCCTGCCGGGCGGGCCGGTGCGTGCGCGGCCGGGGATCCGTTCGCGCGGCCGGGGACCTGCCGTGCCTGGGGATCCGTCGCGCGCCCGGGGATCCGCCGTGCGCCCGGGATCCGGCGCGCGCCCGGGCGGATCACGGACGTCGCGCCGACCGGCTCCGGGCTCGCGGTCGCCGCGGGACGGCGGATCCACCGCATCACCCGGGCGGCGCAGGGTACGACACAACGGCTCCTTCCCCGGGTGGAGTTGCCGACCGGGCCGGGCGGCATAGTCTGCGCCCATGACCGAGCCGAAGATCACCCCGCTGCGGCCCCTGCCCGACGACTGGCAGCGTGCCCTCGCCGTGGTCGCCCACCCCGACGACCTGGAGTACGGCTGCTCGGCGGCCGTGGCCGCCTGGACCGACGCCGGCCGGGAGGTCGTCTATGTCCTGGCCACCCGCGGCGAGGCCGGCATCGACACCCTCGATCCGGCCGTCTGCGGGCCGCTGCGCGAGCGCGAGCAGCGGGCGAGCGCGGCCGCCGTCGGCGTCACCACCGTGGAGTTCCTGGACCACCGGGACGGAGTGGTCGAGTACGGTCCCGCACTGCGCCGGGACATCGCCGCCGCGATCCGCCGCCACCGCCCCGAACTCGTCCTCACCCTGAACCACCGGGACACCTGGGGCGGCGTCGCCTGGAACACGCCCGACCATCGGGCCGTCGGCCGCGCCACCCTGGACGCGGCCGCGGACGCGGGCAACCGCTGGATCTTCCCGTACCTGGCCGAGCAGGGACTGGAGCCCTGGAACGGCGTCCGCTGGGTCGCCGTGGCCGGGTCGAGCAGCCCCACCCACGCGGTCGACGCCACCCCCGGACTGGAGCGCGCGGTGCGCTCCCTGCTCGAACACCGCACCTACATAAAGGCGTTGACCGACCAGGACCCGGAGGCGTACGTCCGCGACTTCCTGACCGGGCACACCCGCGCCGCCGGAGAACGCTTCGGCGGACAGCCGGCCGTGGCCTTCGAAGTGTTCAGCCGATGACCGTCCGCTCGACCGTCCGCTCGACCGGCGCGCCTCGACCGGCCACTGCGAGCCGGACCGACGGGACCGAACGGGGACGACATGAACGGCACGGACCCGCTCGCCGACCGCTTCGAGCGGCACCGCGGACAACCGCGCGCCGTGGCCCACCGGATGCTCGGCTCGCTCACCGAGGCGGAGGACGCCGTCCGGGAGATGTGGCTGCGCCTCGCCCGTACCGACCCGGACGGGATCGAGGAGTGGCGTTCACGGTCGCCGACGGACGGATCACCGGCAGGTACGTCCTCGCCGCCCCCGAACGGCTGGTCGGGCCGGAACTGCCCCCGCCGCAGGCCTGACGGCCGGCCGGGCCGCCTCGGCAAGGCAGGGGCGCCCCGGCCGCCCGGCGGCGGTGCCGGGCGGCGATCCCGTCCCAGCCACCCGCGGACCGAACGGTTTCGCAGGTCAGTAGGCTTGACGCCATGCCGGACCAGACCATCGACCAAGCCAGCCTGCGCGGCGACTGCGCCCAGTGCTTCGCGCTGTGCTGCGTCGCCCTGCCCTTCGCGGCCTCCGCGGACTTCGCCCTCGGCAAGCCGGCGGGCAAGCCCTGCCCGAACCTGCAGGGCGACCACCGCTGCGGCATCCACGCCGACCTGCGCGAGAAGGGTTTCAACGGCTGCACGGTCTACGACTGCTTCGGCGCGGGACAGAAGGTCTCGCAGGTCACCTTCGGCGGCCAGGACTGGCGAACGGGGCCCAAGGAGCGCGCCCGCCGGATGTTCGACGTGTTCCCCGTCGTACGCCAGCTGCACGAACTGCTCTGGTACCTGACGGAGGCGCTGGGCCTGGAGGCCGCCGCGCCCGTCCACGCCGATCTGCGCCGGGCCCTGGAGCGGACCGAACGGCTCACCCGGCAGACCCCCGAGGAACTGGTCGCGCTCGACGTGGCCGCCCACCGTCAGGAGGTCAATGTGCTCCTGCTGCGCTCCAGCGAGCTGGCCCGGGCGGGTATCGCCGGCCCTGGGGGCAAGAAGGGCAAGGCGAAGGACCGCCGGGGTGCCGACCTCATCGGGGCCCGACTGCGGGGCGCCGACCTGCGCGGTGCCAGCCTGCGCGGCGCCTACCTCATCGCCGCCGACCTCACCGGCGCCGACCTGCGCGCAGCGGACATGATCGGCGCCGACCTGCGCGACGCCGATCTGAGCGACGCGGACCTCACCGGCGCGTTCTTCCTCACCCAGCCGCAGCTCAACGCGGCCCGGGGCAATGCCGGCACCCGGCTGCCCCGGTCAGTCACCCGCCCCGTGCACTGGGCAACGGGCGGCTGATCCCGGGCCGTCGTCCGGAACCGTGACCGGCCGGGCGGCGGTGCGCGTGGATGCGGTGCGCCGCTCCAGGTGCAGCCGCAGCCCCTCCGGGATCACGGTCAGGCGTTCGCTGACCCGCAGCCGGTAGTCCGGGTCGGGCCGCAGCTCGTAGCGGCGCAGCAGCAGGCCGAGGACGAGCGTCGCCTCGTGCAGGGCGAACTGCCGGCCGATGCAGGCCCGCGCGCCGGTCCCGAACGGCTTGAAGGTGTGCGGAGGACGGGCCCGTACGGCCTTGGCGTCGAACCGGTCCGGGTCGAACCGCTCGGCGTCCTCGCCCCACACCTCCGGGTCGCGGTGCAGCATCGGCGTCAGCACCAGTGCCCATGCGCCGCGCCGCATCGGGTGCTCCCCGGCCAGCACCGTGTCCTGCCGGGCCTCGCGGGCGAAGGCGGGCGCGGTCGGCCACAGCCGCAGCGACTCGTCGAGGACCCGGCGGACATAGCGCAGCTTGGCGACCTGGTCGTAGCCGGGCTCGGCGCTGTCGCCCCAGACGCGGTCCACCTCGGCGCGGGCGCGGGCGGCGACGTCCGGGTGCCGGGCGAGGTAGTGCAGGGCGAAGGAGAGCGCGCCCGAGGTGGTCTCGTGGCCCGCCACCAGGAACGTGATCACCTGCTTGCGGACGTTCTCCGCGGACAGCCGTTCCCCGGTCCGGGGGTGGGCCGTCTCCAGCATGCGGTCCAGCAGGTCCCCGTCCCCGCCGCCGGACCGGCTCCGGGCCGCCACCAGATCGTCGACCGTGCGGTTCAGACGGTCGATGTCGGCCGCGTTGCGCCGGGCGGCGCCGCGCAGCAGCAGCGGGGCCAGGGGCACGGGCACGCTGTTCAGTCGCTGCGCATAGGTGAGGGTGCCCACCATCGCCGTCACGAAGGGGTGCGGCCGCTCCCGCTCGAAGGATCCGAAGTCGTGCCCGAAGCCCGTGCGGGCGATGGTCTCCAGGGTCAGCTTGGTCATGTCGCCGGGCACGTCCACCGCCCGTCCGGCGGCCTGCTCGCGGTCCCAGTGCCCGGTCAGCCGTGCGGCGGCGGCGAGCATCATGCCGTGGTAGCCCTCCATGGCCTCGCGGCTGAAGCCGGGCGCCAGCACGTCGTGCGCCAGCTGCCAGTTGGGCTCGTGGTTGTACGCCGTGAACAGGCCGTCCCCGGCGACCGGACGCAGATTGGCGATCCCGAGGCCCACGTGCTTGGCGAACCGGGACTCGTCGGCGATGTCGGTGGCGAGCCGCGTGCCCCACAGGAAGACGAACTCGTTCCCGAACGCCCGGCGCCGGAAGATGGGGCCCAGCCGGCGGGCGAAGCGCAGGGAGTCCTGCAGGGGCCGGCGCCGGTCGACCCCGAGCACGTCGCCGAGCAGGGGCAGCCGGTGCGGCGGGTGCGGGATGCGGTGGAGTTCGGGCCAGCCTTGCTCGGCACCCCGGAAACCCCTGGGCAGTGCGGTCTCCGTCGTCTCCGCCATGAGGAGATCTCCCTTGGTCCAGCGGACGGTTGAACCTGTGGCCATGCGCACGGTGCACGTGTTGTACGTGTTGTACGTGAGTTCAATAACGTGTTTCAGTGTGGTCCGCTTGTTGAACCGGCGTCAAGTAAAGTGACGTCATGCCCGCGAACCAGGGGGAGCGCGTCCGGCGCAGACTCAGCACCGGGGAACGCCGAGAGCAGTTGCTGTCGGTCGGGGCGAGGCTGTTCTCGGAGAGCCCTTACGACGACGTGTGGATCGAGCAGGTCGCCGAGATCGCCGGAGTCTCCCGCGGACTGCTGTACCACTACTTCCCGACCAAGCGGGACTTCTTCGCCGCGGTCGTGGAGCGCGAGAGCGAGCGGATGCTGCGGATGACCGCGGCCGTGCCCGGGGTGCCGGTGCGTGAGCAGCTCGGCAACGGCTTGGACGCCTACCTCGGCTATGTCGAGGCCCACGCCCATGGCTTCCGTGCCTTCCATCGCGCCGACGCGGCCGGCGACCAGGCCGTGCGCCGCGTGTACCAGCGGGCCCTGGCCGCCCAGGAGCAGCAGATCCGCGCCGCCCTGGCGGCCGACCCCGAGTTCGGGCCGGTCTTCGAGAGCGCGCCTCAGGTGCGCCTTGCCGTGCGCGGCTGGCTCGCGTTCACCACGGCTGTCTGCCTGGAATGGCTGCGCGAGGGCGAGCCGACCCGGGATCAGGTGCGCGACCTGTGCGCGCGGGCCCTGCTCGGCGTTCTCGTCTGACTCGTCCGGATGGCGGGAGCGTGGTTGGCGCGCACCCGGATCTTCGATAGGTTAGGCAAGGCTTACCTAAGGAGGTCGCGGGATGGATGACACGCAGGGCTGGGCGGCAGGACCCGGTGCGGCGGAGCGGGCACGGTCGGTGCTGGACGTCGCGTGGTCGTGCGGGGTGACTGCGGACGGGATCCGCGAGGAGTACGTCGGCGCACACTCGGTGACCGAGGACGGCGCGGTGCGGTTGCACGTGCCCGAGGACAGCGCCCTGCTGGCGGCCGCACTGTGCGCCCCGCGCGGGGAGCCGTCCGCCGTGCTGGAGTTCGCCGACGCGGCCCCCGTCCCGGTACGCCGGCGGATCCGTGCCCGGCTGTGGCTGGCAGGCTGGTTCACCCCGGCCGACGGCACCCTGCTCTTCAGGCCCACCCGGGTGGTGCTGCGGCAGCATTCCGGTGCCGTCCTCGTCGACCTCGACGAATTCGCCGCCGCCCGGCCCGACCCGCTGGCCGGCGCCGAGGCCCGGCTGCTGACCCACCTCGCCGACTCCCACCCGGACGCCGTCGAGCGGCTCACCCGGCTCGTGCGGCCCGAGAGCCTGCACGCCGCGACCCGGGTGGTGCCCCTCGCCGTGGACCGGCACGGACTCACCCTGCGCATCGAACGCAGCCGCACCCACGGCGACGTACGGCTGCCGTTCCACACGCCCGCCGACGACGTCACGCAGCTCACCGAGCGCATGCACGCGCTGCTGGCACAGGCGAGCGCCGCCGTCTGCCCCCGCGCGCTACAGCGGCAGCGTGCAGACGGCGACGGGTGACGCGAACGGCTCGCCCGCCAGGAGCAGTTCACCGCTTGCGCCGTCCACGTGGAAGACGCTCACCGTGCCGGAGCGCTGGTTCGCCGCGAACAGCAGCCGCCCGTCCGGCGAGAAGGCGATCTGGCGCGGGAAGTCCCCGGCCACCGGCACGGTGCCGAGCAGCCGCAGCCGGGCCCCGTCCGCCTCGACGGCGTACCGCGCGATGGTGTTGTCGCCCCGGTTGGCGAGGAAGGCGTAGGAGCCCTTCGCGGTCACCAGGAACTGCGCCGGGTAGTTGGTGCCGCCCCCGGCCGAGCCCGTGGACTGGGGGTCGCCGATCGTGAGGCGGCCGCCGGCCGGGTCGTAGCCGCAGACGGCGACCGTGTCGTCCACCTCGTTGGCCAGGTAGGCGTACCGGCTGCCCGGATGGAAGGTCAGATGGCGCGGACCCGCACCGGGCCGGGTGTGCGCCCGGGCCACCTCGGAGAGCGTGCCCTTCGCCTGGTCCAGGCGGTAGGAGTAGACGGTGTCGGTGCCGAGGTCGACGGCCAGGACGTGACCGCCGTCCGGGGCGGTGATGAACTGGTGGGCGTGCGGGCCCTGCTGGCCCGGACCGGGTGGCGGGGTCGCATGCGTGACCAGCTCGGTGCGCTCGCCGAGGGCGCCCGAGGCGTCGATGGGGTGCACGGCGACGCTGCCCGACTGGTAGTTGGCGCTCAGCAGCCAGCGCCCGCCGGGGTGGACGGACAGATGGCAGGGTCCGGCCCCGCCCGTGCTCCGGGTGCCGAGGATCCGCCGGTCCGCCACACGTACGGCGGTGACCGCCCCGTCCTCCCGCTCGTCGACCGCATACAGCGTGCGGCCGTCCGGGTGCAGTGCGAGGTACGACGGGTCGGCCACTCCGGTGAGCGTCCCCGAGCCGGTGATCCGGCCCGTGTCCGGGTCGTACGAGGCCAGCCCGATGCCGGTGCCGCCGCCCTCGACGGAGGTGTAGGTGCCGATGTGCAGCGGGCGGGGGCGGGAGCCCTGCCGGGGCGGACGGGCCACCGGCCGCTCCTTGGCCGACGGTGTGTCCCGCGTGGGCGGGGCCGCCGGTGCGGGCACCGCCACCACGGCGGCCGCACCTGCCGCGGCCCCGACGAACCGGCGCCTGCTCCAGCTGCCGCGCACCGCCCGCGTGTCCGTGTCCATGCCGCACCTCAGGTCGTCGGTTGCCCCGGTCGTGACAGCCACCTTGGCGCGGATCCACCATCAAAGGCAAGCGGGGCAATGCCCGTTGCGTGGTGTGCAACGGGCGGGGTTGCCACGTCCCGCCGGGCGGGGTGCACCGCCCTCCGCCGGGCGGGTTCATCACTTCCTGTCCGGCGGGGTCGCCACTCCCTGCCGGGCGGGGTCACCACTCTCCGTCCTCCACCGGCCGGCCCGGCGCGTCCTTCAGCGGTGTCACCTGGCCCGCGGACGGCTGCTGCCAGGGGTCCAGATCGTCCCCGAGCCAGTCGCCGACCGGCTTGACGGTCTCCAGGGTGTCCGCGGGAGCGAGGTCCTCGGCGTCCTCGTCGTAGTAGTCGAACCAGGGCAGTCCCGCGCTCGTGTACGCCGCCCGGTCCACCGGCGACGGCGGCGGCGCCTCGCCCGTGATCCGGCGCCACTCCGGAGGGGTGACCAGATGGACGAACACCCGCCCGGCGGACGTCTCGGACCAGTCCGTGAGCGGCCGGTCGTCCTCGTAGACCTCCTGGTGCATGGCACCGCCGACGCCCAGGCCCATGGCCGCCGCCCGCCGGCGGGGCGCGGCCGCGGGAGCAGGCGGGGGCCCGCCGGGGGCGGCCGCCGCCATGGGCACGGGCCCGCCGAACCCGCCCACCGGCAGCGGGCCGCCGTAGCCGCCGACGGGCCCGCCCGGACGGGGCCGGCGCTCCCGCTCCCGCTGCCGCCATTCGGCCAGGAACCGCTCCTTCAGCGGGAAGGACTGCAACTGGACCCCGCCCCACAGCTCCTCGCCGGTGACCTGTCCCTCCACGGTCGCGCCCAGACCGAGCGGTACCGCGACGAACTGGCGGACCGTGCCCGTGCCGGAGTTGATGCCGTCCAGCCAGGGCTGGCGGGGCAGCACCACATAGTTCTGCGGGTCACGGGAGAGCCGGTCACGCCACGGCTTTCCGGAGACCGCGCACACCTTGCCCACGCCGACCTGCAGGGCGGCCGGTTCCGCCGTGCCGGCGAAGCTCAGCCACATCGCCTCGCGCAGGTACACCGGCAGCATCACGCCACCGCGCGCCCGCCACTCCTCGGGGACCCGGTCGGCGTGGTCGGCCACCCGCCGGACCGGGAACTCGCCGAGCCCCGGCGGCAGCGGATGCGTGCCCGTCTCGGGCAGCCGCAGCGTGCGCACGAACCGCACCGCCACCCCGCCGCCCAGCCGCAGCGTGTTCCCCTCGATCCGTACGGCAGCCTCGCCCATCGGCCCGCTCCTTCGCCTCCGGTGCCGGCCCCGCCCCGGCACTCCCTCACCCAGAACGTCCGCCGACCCCCGTACGGTTCCGCCACAGCTCCTCCTGCACGCCGAGGCGCTCGCGCAGCCGGCCCATCCGGGGCAGTTTCGCCCGCTGCTCCCGGGACACCAGGTCGAGTTCCTCCAGCAGGCGGCGGGTGCGGTGCTCGGTGTCGAGCTCGTCGATGATGCGGTTCACCTCGGTCAGCACGGCGCCCATCAGCTGCCAGTTCGTCCAGTCCTCGCGGACCTCCTCCTGGAGCAGCTCGGCCAGCCGGTCGCGGGTGCCGGCCGCCGTGTTCAGCTCGGCCGTGAGCCGCGCCTCGGCGGATTCGGCGTTCTCGCGCAGATGGGTGGTGACCAGCACCGCGAAGCTGACCACCGCGTCGGCGATCTCGGACAGCAGCTGCTCCACGGTCGCCCCGACCCGGGGCGGGAACAGCGGCTCGGGCTCACGGGCCTTCGCCAGGTCGGTGAAGGAGCGGGCGAGCACGCGCAGGACGACCGTGCAGATCTCCAGCGTGTCGAGCCCGGTGCGCAGCACCACCCGGTGCAGCAGGCCCTCCTTGACGCGCGGATTGAGCCGCAGGCTGTCCTCTGCCTGGCGCAGCGCCGCGTCCACCCGGACGATGTCGTGGTCCAGCCGGCGCGCCTCGTGCAGCCGTTCGGCCGCCCGCTGCCAGGGGATCCGGCCCGCCGCCTCCTCGCCCATCCGGAGCATCAGCTGCCGCACCCGGCGGGCCATGCCCTCGATGGACTCGCCGGCCGCGTCCACCCACACCGGCGGCGGCAGCAGCAGGTTGCAGGCCATGCCGACGACCGCGCCGATCAGCGTCTCCACGATCCGCGCCCAGGCGGTGAAGCCGACGGTGGTGACCCCGAGCACCAGCATGGCGCTGATCGCCACCTCCGCCACGTACTCGTCGACCCGCACCAGGTGTCCCACGGCCAGCGAGGCCACGATCAGCAGGGCAAGGCTCCACCAGGTCAGCCCCACCAGCAGGCTGAAGGCGATGGCGACGAGCACCCCGGCCACCACCGAGTTCACCCGGCGGATGCCATTGGTGAGGGTGGCGTAGAAGGTGACCTGGACGACCAGCAGGGCGGTCAGGGGAGCGGTCAGCGGGGCCGGCTCGGGGCTGAGGCGCAGTGCGACGACATAGGCGATCGTCGCCGCGGCGGCCGACCGCAGCGTCTGGACGACCACCGGCTCCCGACGGCGTCCCACCAGGCGCAGGAGTTGCTCGCTCCACTCGCGTACCACGTGCATCCCTTGGCCTGTTCCCGTTCCGGGCGCGGGTCGAACGTGGGTGATCAGGACGGCATCCGTCTGCAGGGGTGCGGGACGGCGACGGGTGGGCTGCGGGGAGTCGGGTGCTGGACGGCCGACGGTGAGCTGTGCGCAGTCAGGTAACGGGACGGCCGAGGGTGAGCTGCGCGCAGTCAGGTGCCGTATGGCGGCGGGTGGTCTGTATGGATCGGGTGCGGGACGGCTGCGAGTGACCTGGGGGTGATCAGGTGCTGGTCTGCCACGGGTGGGCCGCGCTCAATCAGCTGCCTGCGCATGGCTACAGCTGCCTGTGCTTGCCCGTGGCGGGCGCGGCCGAGCTGCGGCATTGGCAGCGACTGCTCCGGCGACGGCCTCGTCGGCGTCACGCCCGCCGCGGCCATGACGTGCCGGTCCGTCTTCACCGTCTGGTGGCGGACCGGGTGCGCGACCGGTAGCCGGCGACCTTGGCGAGGTTGCCGCAGCGCTCCATCGAGCACCAGCGGCGGCGCCGGGCCTGGGAGTCGTCGAGGAACAGCAGGGAACAGTCGGGGTTGCCGCACTTCTTGACCCGTTCCAGCAGCGGTCCGCCGACCAGCAGGACGGCGTCCCGGGCCACCGTCGCGAGGGCGGCGCGCGCCGGATGGCGTGCCGTCCAGCGCTGCGGCCCCAGCTGGGGTGCGAGGTCCGGGCGGGCCGCCGTCTCGTTGACCAGCCGCACGTCCGCCGCGTCCGGTTCCCGCCCGGCCATCGCGGACCGTACGACGCCGTGGACCGCCTCGCGCAGGGCGCGGGCCTCGGTCAGCTCCCGCGCGGTGACCGCCACCGGACCCTCCTCGGCGGCCAGCCCCGCCTCGCTGATCCAGCGGGCCAGGGCACCGGGGTCGGGGAGCCGCTCCAGGGGCGTGGCGTGCCGTTTGCCGAGCGTCGCGACGAAGTCCAGGCAGGGGCGACCGCCCAGGAAGGGGAAGGCGAGTGCCGGGTCGGATGGCTGGGTCATGGGAGCAGTCTACCCGGCGACACCGTTTCAAGTGGTGACTTGACACCGACCGAAGCGGTGTCGCACCGTGACACCAGTTCATGCGGTGTCAGGTAGCTCCTTCTGAGACAGGGCGGTGCGGTATGCGTGCGGTGCGGATCGATGAGTTCGGCGGACCCGAGGTGCTGGTGCCGGTCGAGGTGCCGGACCCGGTGGCCGGGCCCGGGCAGGTGCTGGTGCGGGTGGAGGCCGCCGGCGTGAACCGCGCGGACGCGCTGGTCCGGGCCGGCGCCTACCACCGGGCGGGGCGGCCGCCGCTGATCCCCGGGGTGGAGGCCGCCGGAACCGTGGCAGCCGTGGGGGAGGGGGTGGACGGGTTCGCGGTCGGACAGCGCGTGATGGCGCTCGACGGCATCGACTCGCCCGGCTTCTACGCCGAGTTGGCCGCCGTCTCCGCCACCCGGGTGACCGCGCTGCCCGACGGGGTGGATCCGACCGCGGCGGCGACCCTGCCCGTGGCCTGGCTCTCCGCCTGGTACTGCCTGCGCCGACTGGCCCGGGTCGCCAAGGGTGACACGGTCGTCGTCAAGGCCGCCGCGAGCGGCGTCGGGACCGCGGCGGTACAGATCGCCGCCGAGGCCGGCGCCCGGGTCGTCGCCCTCGCCGG
The DNA here is from genome assembly GCF_055657175.1 of Streptomyces sp. NPDC107581. NCBI lineage: Bacteria > Bacillati > Actinomycetota > Actinomycetes > Kitasatosporales > Streptomycetaceae > Streptomyces > Streptomyces sp. NPDC107581. The sequence continues at coordinate 613,373 of NZ_JBVKBH010000005.1, read as the reverse complement.
ATCGGCGGAGAAGGCGGCATGGGCGGGAGGGTTCGGGGCGGACGAGGTCGTGGACACCTCCCGGCACGCCGGCGAGGCCGAGATCGAGGAGGTGCTGCGGCTGACCGGCGGGCGCGGCGCCGATGTCGTCCTGGACACCGTGGGCGGCCGGGCCTTCGGACGCAGCCTGCGCGAGACGGCGCACGGCGGCAGGGTCGTCGCCCTCGCCAACGTCGCCCTGGAAGCGAGCACCGTCGACACCCGTGACTTCTACCCGAAGAACATCGCGATCCTCGGCTTCCAGCTCACCAACCTGCAGATCCACGGCTGGGACCCGCGTCCCGACCTGCGTGAGCTGGCCGGGCGGGTGGCCGCGGGCGCCTATCGGGTGGCGGTCGAGACCGTGCTGCCGCTGTCCGAGGCGCGCGCCGCGCACGAGCGGCTGGAGAGCCGGGACAACCGGGGCAAGATCGTGCTCGCCGTGGGCGGCTGACCGGCCCCGGCCGTCAGGCGTGGAGCCTGTCGACGAATGCGGAGAGGTTGTCCGTGAGACGGGTGATCTGCTCCTGGAGCGTCAGGCTCTCCTCGAACCGGGTCCCGGAGTCCGGCAGTTTCTTCCCGCGTACGTACAGCGAGCATGCCAGGTCGGTGCACATGTACAGCCCGGCCGAGTTGCCCTCGCGGCCCGCCGCGCCCGCCTTCCGGGCGGTCATCAGGGACACCCCGCCACGGGGATGCGTCGTCAGGCACAGCGAGCACATGCTGCGGTGCAGGAAGCCGCGCGGCGCGGCCTGGAAGCGCAGGGCGACACCGACGAGCCGCCCGTCCCGCTCGGTGACCAGGCAGCTGCGGTCGGGGGCGCCGGGATCCCGCCAGCCGAGGAAGTCCAGGTCGTCCCACGGGCGTTCACCGAGGTCCCGTGGGACGGCCAGCCGCTTGGCCTCCCCCTTGGAGCAGTTGATGAAAGAGCTGCGTATGTCCTGCTCGGTGAGGGATTTCATCGGGGGTCCCGGTCCTTCCGGATTCTGCGTCGTGAACCTAGGGGGTCTAGGTTCACGGCTAGCGTAGATAGCCAAGGGGAGGGCGGGCCAGTGGATTTCCGGGCCGTGCTGCCGCCGGGCCGGCCTGTCGCTGCGCACCCTGTCACCGCACGCTTCGTCGCAGCGGATCTGCTGCCGCACGTTCCGTCGCAGCGGGTCCTGCTGCCGCCGCGCGCTCTGCGAGCGGTGAACCGTATGGCCGCGAGGGCGTCGGCGCGCGCGTGCCGTGTCGGGTGGGGGCGTCGGCGCGTGTGTGCCGTGTCGGGTGGGGGCTGGTGGGGGCGTGCGCGCGCCGCGTCCGGTGGGGGCTGGTGGGGGCGTCGGCGCGTGTGTGCCGTGTCGGGTGGAGGCTCGCGGCGGCGTCGGCGCGTGTGCGCCGCCGTCCCGGCCCGGATGCGGGAGCGTCTACTCTGCCCCGGACGCGGGCGCGTCTACTCCGCCCCGGAGCCCCGCGGCTCGGGCGGCCACACTCCCGGTACGAGCACGCCCAGGGCGTAGGCGCGAGCGACCAGTTCGGTGCGGTTGGCCGCGTTCCAGCGGGCCGACAGGCGCCGTAGGTGATAGGTGACGCCGTCTTTGCTCAGGCCCAGCTCGCGCGCGGCCCGGGCCGTGGTGGCGCCCCCGGCCAGCAGTGCCAGCACCCGGCCCTCCACCGCGGTGACCGGAGCGGGCTCCGGCGCGCGGTGGACGGCGCGCTCACCCTGCACCCGCAGCATCACCAGCAGGGCGGGCGTCACGTCCACGCTGTCGCTCACCGGATCCGCCGTCAGTTCCCCGCACCGCTCCGCACCACCGGGCGCTCGCCAGCGCACGGACACCTGGTAGCGAGAGCGGCGCCGCAGCCGCAGCGCCTCGGCGATCCGCTCCACCTGTGTGGCCTCCTGCGGCCGGAACAGCTCCAGCACGTCCCGGCCCCGCAGCCGCCCCGGCGTCGTACCGCACTCGGCGGCCATCGCCGGGTTGGCGAGCACCACCGAGCCGTACACGTCGCACACCGCGACCGGCACGGAGACCCGGTCGAAGAGAGTCAGCGCACGGTTGCGCCACACCACCGCGTCGGCCCGTTCCGCCTCCACCAGCACCTCCCGGTCTCCCGCCCCATCCAAGACGGACAGCCAGGTCAGCGGCAACTTCAAGAATCCCGTGGAGGCGGTGTGCGCAGGCGGTGTGCCGTCGGCCGCGCCGGTGCCGCGCAAGCCCTCCTGCCGACTTTTGACTGCACGATCGTGTAGTGCGACGGCCCGCGCACCCCTGAGCGGTCGACCACCCTGGAGCGCAGGATCTCGTTCTGCGAAAGGCAGTTGTCGCGCCATGCCCCCCACCGCGCTGCACCCCGAACCGGCCGGCACCCTGCCCGGCGTCCCCGTCGTGGACATCACCGCCACCGGACCCGGACACACCCCCATCCAGCAGGTCATGGAGCTGATGCGGACCCATGGATCCGTACTGGTGCGCCGGCTGCACGGGCACGAGGTCCTGTTCGTCGCCGACGCCGACCTGGTCGCCGACCTGGCCGACGAGGAACGGTTCGCCAAGCACGTCGGGCCGGCGCTGGAGAACGTGCGCGCCTTCACCGCCGACGGCCTGTTCACCGCCTACAACGACGAGCCCAACTGGGCCAGGGCGCACGACATCCTCATGCCCGCCTTCGCGCTCGGCTCGATGAAGACCTACCACCCGGTGATGCTGAAGGTGGCCCGCCGGCTCATCGACTCCTGGGACCGCGCCGCCCGCACCGGACTGCCGGTCGACGTCCCCGACGACATGACCCGCATGACCCTCGACACCATCGGCCTGGCCGGATTCGACTACGACTTCGGCTCCTTCGAGCGGGCCGAACCGCACCCCTTCGTCGAGTCGATGGTGCGCTGCCTCGAGTGGGCGATGACCCGCCTCGCCCGCACCCCGGGCGAGGACCACACAGCCGCCGACGCCGCCTTCCGCGCGGACGCCGACTATCTCGCCGGAGTCGTGGACGAGGTCATCGCCGCCCGCACCGGTACCGACCAGAGCACGGCCGAGGACCTGCTCGGGCTGATGCTCACCGCCCGCCACCCGGCCGACGGCACCGCCCTGGACACCGCCAACATCCGCAACCAGGTCATCACCTTCCTGATCGCCGGCCACGAGACCACCTCCGGCGCGATGTCCTTCGCGCTGTACCACCTCGCCAAGCATCCCGCGGCGCTGCGCCTCGTCCAGCGCGAGGCCGACGCGCTGTGGGGCGACACACCGGATCCCGAACCGGCGTACGAGGACATCGGCCGCCTCACCTACACCCGACAGGTCCTCAACGAGGCGCTCCGGCTGTGGCCGACGGCCGCCGCCTTCAGCCGGCACGCCCGCGAGGACACCCTGCTCGGCGGGCGGGTGCCGCTGCGCGCCGGACAGGCCGTCACGGTGCTCACCCCGATGCTGCACCGGCAGCCCGTGTGGGGCGACAACCCCGAGCTGTTCGACCCGGAACGCTTCACCCCCGAGGCCGAGGCGGCCCGCCCGGTGCACGCCTTCAAGCCCTTCGGCACCGGCGAACGCGCCTGCATCGGGCGGCAGTTCGCGCTGCACGAGGCGACCATGCTGCTGGCCATGCTGGTCCACCGCTTCCGGCTGCACGACCACGCCGACTACGCCCTCTCCGTGAAGGAGACCCTCACCCTGAAGCCCGAGGGCTTCACCCTCACGCTCACCCCGCGCACCGGCGCGGACCGGGTCCACGCCCCGCTGCCGGGTGCCGCGACCGCCGCCGCCACGCAGGTCCCGGCCCCCGACGCGCTGCCGGTCCGGGTCCGCCCCGGCACCGGCACGCTCTTCCTGCACGGCAGCAACTACGGCACCTGCCGCGCCTTCGCCGCTCAACTGGCCGACGAGGCCGCCGCCCTCGGCTGCGCCACCGAGGTCGCGGCCCTGGACGACTATGCGGACGGCCTGCCCGCCGACCGGGCCGTCGTCATCACCGCCGCGTCCTACAACGGCCGCCCCACCGACGACGCCACCGCCTTCACCGCCTGGCTCGACGGCACCTCCGACCTGACCGGCGTGTCCTACGCGGTCCTCGGCGTCGGCGACCGCAACTGGGCCGCCACCTACCAGCACGTCCCCACCCGCATCGACGCCCGGCTCGCCGAACTCGGCGCCACCCGGCTGACCGAGCGCGCCGCCGCCGACGCCTCCGGCGACCTGACCGGCACCGTCCGCGACTTCACCGCCCGGCTGCGCACCGCCCTGCTTCAGGAGTACGGCGGCCCCGACGCCGCCACCGGCACCCAGGAGGAGCCGGCAACGGCGTACGAGGTCCGCACGCTCACCGGCGGCCCGCTGGACGCCCTCGCCGAGCGGCACGGGCTGATGCCGATGACCGTCACCGAGGCCCACGACCTCACCGCGCCGGGTCACCCGCGCACCAAGCGGTTCCTGCGCATCGCCCTGCCCGACGGCATCACCTACCGCACCGCCGACCATCTGACGGTGCTTCCCGCCAACGCCCCGGACCTCGTGGACCGCGCCGCGGCCGCACTCGGCGTCGACCTCGGTACCGTCCTGGACGTCCGGGCCACCCGCCCGCGCCGCGACGGCCTCGCCGTCGACCGCCCGCTGACGGCAGGTCAGCTCCTCACGCATCAGGTCGAGTTGCAGGAACGCCCGACCATACGGCAGCTGGCCCTGCTCGCCGAGGCGAATCCCTGCCCGCCCGAGCGTGCCGCCCTCGCTGCCCCGGCCGACGACGACCCGCGCACCCTGGTGGAGGTGATCGAGGACCACCCGGCCCTGCGCGGCGCGCTCGACTGGCCCCGCCTGCTCGACCTCCTGACCCCCATACGGCCCCGCCACTACTCCCTCTCCTCCTCCCCGGCGGCCGACCCGCGCCACGCGGACCTGATGGTCTCCGTCCTGGACGCCCCCGCGCGCTCCGGCAAAGGCCGCTACCGGGGCACCGGCTCGGGGCACCTCGCGTCCCTGCGGCCCGGCGACACGGTCTACGCCCGCGTCCAGCCCTGCCGGGAGGTCTTCCGGATCGACGGCGGCGCACCCGTCGTGATGGTCGCCGCGGGCACCGGCCTCGCGCCGTTCCGCGGCGCGGTCGCCGACCGCGCCGCGGCCCGTGCCGCCGGCAGCGAACTCTCCCCGGCGCTGCTCTACTTCGGCTGCGATGCCCCCGATGCCGACTTCCTGCACGCCGGTGAACTCCGCGCCGCCGAAGCCGCCGGAGCGGTCTCCCTCCGCCCGGCCTTCAGTGCCGCTCCGGAGAACGGCGCCCTCTTCGTGCAGCACCGCATCGCCGCCGAGGCCGGCGAGGTCTGGGACCTGCTGGCCGCCGGGGCCCGCGTGTACGTCTGCGGCGACGGCTCCCGGATGGCCCCCGGCGTGCGCGAGGCGTTCCGCACCCTGTACCGGGAGCGCACCCCCGACGCCGACGGGGCGGCAGCCGCCCGGTGGCTCGACTCGCTGGTGGCGCACGGACGTTACGTCGAGGACGTGTACGCGGCGGGGTGACCCGCTCGTCCATGGCGTTGCCCGACCCGCCGGTGCCGTGCGAGATCACGACCGGCGGGGCGGGTGCGGCCGGCCGGCGCCTCGGCTCCCACGGGTGGAGGTGTCCCGGGCCGACGGCCGAGTGCCGGGGTCTAGCGGGCGCTGCCGATGTTCCGGTCGGCGTCGGAGCCCTGGAGCATCAAGGTGGTCTCCTCTATGCGGTTGAACCGGCCGTCGGGTGCGAGGTCGGCGAAGACGTAGACCTCCGTGGTCACGGTGGAGCCGTCCTTCTTCGTGAGGTGCACCGTGTGCCGGTCGGCGTACTTGCTGCCGTCGCGCAGCTCGTCGTGCACCTCGACGTGGCCGTCGGCGACGAGGCCGCGCACGTGGGTGATGTGCTCGACGAACCCGGCACGGTCGTCCCACTGTCCGTCGGTGCGCTGGCGGTACTCCGGGGTGAAGTGGCGGTCGACGGCGTCCTGCACGGTGACGTCGCTGTTGAAGATCAGGTCGGTCAGGGCGGCCTTGATGCCGGTGCGGTTCATGGGACTTCCTTTCGAGGGCAAGAAGGGGTTCTTGCGCAGAGGATGATGCGTGCGTTGCGCACGCTTCGCCTCGAATGTAGCAGCACTGCGTGCGCGGCGCACGCTATTCTCCGAGTGTGAAGAATGATGCAGGACACGAGATCGCCGACGCGCTGGGCATCCTGCTGCGGCGGACCACGCGGGCGAAGCTGCACAAGAAGCTGACCGAAGGCATGGGTGAGGCGGTGGACGAACTGACGTACCCCGTCCTCAGTGCGCTGGCCCGGACCGGACCCCGTAGCGCGGCCGACCTGGCCCCGGACGCCGGGGTCGACCGCTCCGGCGTCACCCGTCGGGCCTCCCGGCTGGAGGCCGCCGGACTCGTCCGCCGCGAGCCGGACCCCGCCGACCGGCGCGCGCATCTGCTCGTCCTCACCGAGGAGGGTGAACGTGCGGTGGCGGAACTGCGCACGCGGCTGGCGGCCCACATCATGGCGAGCCTCTCCTCGTGGCCGCCGGGCGAGGCCGAGACCTTCGCCCGTCAGCTGCGCCGCTTCACGGTCGAGGGTCCCTTCGCCTGACGGGCGCGCGGTGCGGTCCTGCGCTCCCGCCGGTGACTGCACCGCGTGCCGGCTTTTCCTTCCGCCGGCCCGGGATCTCTCTCCGGGAGCAGGCAGGGCGGGCGGCCGTCCCGGCGTCGGCCGTCCCGGCGTCGGCCGTCCCGGTCGGCCGACCGCGGCCGCCCGCTTTGCTCATCACATGAAATAAGGGTTGGCGGAATGTCGCGTGCCGCCGATTCCCCGGGGTATGTTGCAGATCAGAACAAGGTTGAGGGGAGCCACATGGCGGGGCGGAACGGGCGCACGGTACGAGATCTCAGGCGGAGCAACCGCACGGCCGTGCTGCAGCGGCTGTACTTCGACGGCCCTCTCAGCCGCTTCGAACTGGGCCCGGTCACGGGCCTCAGCTCCGGCTCGGTCAGCAACGTGGTCGCGGACCTCGTCGCCGACCGCCTGGTCGAGGAGGCCGGCAGCGTCGACTCCGACGGCGGCCGCCCCCGCACCCTGCTGCGCGTCTCCCCGCGCTGCGGTCAGATGATCGGTGTCGACGTCGGCGAAACCCGGGTCCGCGTCGAGCTGTTCGATCTGACGCTCACCGAACTAGCCCGCACCGAACGCCCGCTGGCCCCGCAGGGTTACGACGCCGCCGTCATCGCCGGTCACATCCGCGACGGCATCGCCGAGGTCCTCTCGGCCGAGGATGCCTCTCCCGACCGGCTGCTCGGAGTCGGCGTGGGTGTGCCGGGCATCGTCGAGTACACGGCGGAGCGCGGTGCCGTCGTGCACGGTCAGACCATCGGCTGGGACGCGGTCCCGCTGGAGGAACTGCTCCGCTCGACCTCCCAACTGCCCGACACCGTCCCCTATTTCATCGACAACGGCGCCAAGACCCTCGGGCAGGCCGAGATGTGGTTCGGCGGCGGGCGCGGCGCCCGCAACGCGGTGGTCGTGCTCTTCGGCTCCGGAGTCGGCGCCTGCCTGGTCACCCCCGAGGTGGAGCACGGGCGGGCCCTGGAGTGGGGGCATCTGACCGTACGGGTGCGGGGGCGCCGCTGCCGCTGCGGTGCGCCGGGCTGCCTGGAGGCCTACGCGGGCGCCGAGTCGCTGCTCGCCCGCTGGCGCGAGGAGGGCGGGCGGCCGCCCAAGGGCACCGACGAGGAGACCGCACTCACCGCGATGCTCGCCGCCGCCTATCCGCCCGAGGGCGCCGCCCCCGACCCGGTCGCGCTGGCCGTCCTGGAGGAGACCGCCGAGTACCTGGGCGCCGGCCTGTCCGACCTGATCAACCTCTTCCAGCCCGAGCGGATCCTGATCGGCGGCTGGGCCGGGCTCCAGCTCGGCGCCCGGTTCCTGCCCGCCGTACGCCGCCACGCGACGGCGTACGCCCTGCGTCATCCGGCCGACAAGGTCACCATCGATCTCGGCCGGCTCGGCCCCGACGCGGTCACCGTCGGAGCCGCGATCCTCCCTCTGGCCGACTTCTTCGCGCGCGGCGGGCGGCGCGCCGAACCGGCGGCCGAGGACCGGCACCCCGCCTGGCGGGCCGCTCTGGAGGAGCGCGCACCGCGCTGACGCGCCGGACGAAGGGCCCGGGCCGGGGCTCAGTCCGACGGCTCCTGCGGCGTCGGGTGCTCCGGATGCACCGTGCCCGAGCGCGGTGCACCACGGGGGCCCGTGCCGGCCTCGTCCGTGTCGGGCAGGTCCTCGTCGCCCTGCCGCTCGTCCTCCCGCGGCCGGCCGGTCGCGACCTCCCAGGGGTCCCTGGCGGGGTGGGCCTGCTGATCGGGCATGTCCCGGGGTACCGGACGCTCGTCGCGACCGGACTCCCGGTGCCGCTGTGCGGCCATGGCTCGTCTCCTCGTCTCGGCTTGTCCCGTCGGCGCCGGCGCCCCTTGCGCTCGGTCCGCCTCGTGTCCCTCCAACGGCTGCGTCCCCGTCCCGCCCCGCCCCCGGTTCCGCAGCCCGTCCCCGGGCGGACCGGCGCACGGCGGACCGGCCGGGTACCCGGCCGTCTCCCCGGCGCACGGGAAGGCCGCCCGGGTATCCGGCCGTCTCCCCGGCGCACGGCCCCCGGGTACCCGGTCCGCCGTGCACGCACACCCGGCATGACGTGGCAGGTAATCGACCCCGCGGCCGGCTCCCGGAAGGATCGGGATCACCGGGCACGACGGACATCCGTCCCGTCGGCCGGCGGACCACCGAGGAGACCCCATGCCGTACTACGAGAGCCCCGTCGACGGCGCCCGTCTGCACTACGTCGACCACGGCCCCGCGACCGGCCCCGTCGTCGTCTTCGTCGCCAGCGCCTACCTGGGCCACGAGATGTGGGAGTACCAGATGCTGCCGCTCGCGGAGGCCGGCTACCGGTGCCTGGGCCTGGACCGGCGGGGCCACGGACGCTCCGAGGACACCTGGCTCGGCTACGACCTCGACACCCTGGCGGACGACCTGTACGGGCTGCTGGACCATCTGGACCTGCGCCGGGTCACCCTGATCGGGCACTCCGTCGGCACCGCCGAGGTGATCCGCTGCCTGACCCGGCACTCCGCCGCGCGCGTGGACCGCGTCGCCCTGGTGGCCCCGGTCGCCCCCGGCATCGTCCGCTCCCCGAACATCCCCGAGGGCGTGGACCCGGCGGCCGTGCGCGCCGACGAGGCGGCCTTCCGGCGTGACCGGGCCGCCTGGTTCACGGCCTCCGCGGACGACTTCTTCGCCGCCCACCTGCCCGGCAACGAGCTCTCCCCGGCCTATGTCCGGTACCTGATCGACCGCTGCCTGGTCGCCACGCCCCGCGCCGCGACGGGTGTCCGGGCGGTGGTCGCCGCCCTGGACCTCACCGACGAGCTGCCCGCGCTGGAGGTCCCGGTGCTGGTCATGCACGGCACGCACGACACCACTGCACCCCTGGCCCTGACCGGCGAGCGCATCGCGCGGCTGGTGCCGCGCGGCGCCCTCAAGGTGTACGAGAATGGCGGCCACGGCATGTTCGCGACCCACGCGGAGCGGCTCGCCGGGGATCTGCGCGCGTTCATCGACGCCGGGAACGCGGCCGCCACGTCCATGGCGGCATGAGAAAGCCCCGACCGCGACGGGGGAATCACGGCCGGGGCGGCCAAGTGGTGGGCACGGATGGCGGTCGCCTCTCGGCGAAAGGCTCCACAGGGCTTCAGCCGAACGATCGTCCCTGTGGGCAAAAGGTGAGGCCCGGGGACACTGTCCCATCCGCACCCACGGCTGGTTCAACGGACAACCACCCTCGGGTGTTCCGGACCGCCTCCGCATTGCGCCGTGATCTGCGTCATGCACGGTGAGGTCCAGGCGCACGCTCAGGCGAACAGATCCCCGGGCGGCGGCGAGCAGGTCCGCGGAACGGCCATGGACCGGCTTCCGCTCCAGCCTCGGTCCGCCCGCGGTTCCCTTTGCGCTCATCGCCTGCCCCGCCGTTGCCTGCCTTGCCGTCCCCTGCCTTGCCGTCCCCTGCCCCGCCGTTGCCTGCCTTGCCGTTGCCTGCCTTGCCGTCCCCTGGCCCGCCGTTGCCCGCCCTGCCGTTGCCTGCCCTGGCGTTCCCTGCCATTCCTTGCCCCGGCGCGGACCGGACACCACCTCAGGGATCCGTCACGTCCTGCACGCGCGCAGGCACCCGGCCCTCGTGTGTCCAGGCGAGCAGCTCCGGCGCCGACCAGGTGGTGACCACCCGCTCGGCGGGCACCCCGCACTCCTCGGCGCGGGCGCAGCCGAGGATCTGCCAGTCCAGCTGGCCGGGCGCATGAGCGTCGGTGTCGATGGAGAACAGCACCCCGGCCGCGACGGCCTGGCGCAGCAGCCGCTTCGGCGGGTCCAGCCGCTCGGGCCGGCTGTTGATCTCCACTGCCGTGCCCGACTCGGCACACGCGCCGAACACCTCCTCCGCGTCGAACTCCGACTCGGGCCGGCCACGGCCGGTGACCAGACGGCCGGTGCAGTGACCGAGGATGTCCGCGTGCGGATCGCGGACGGCGGCCACCATCCGGCGGGTCATGGACCGCGCGTCCATGCGCAGCTTGGAGTGCACCGACACCACGACCACGTCCAGCCGCCGCAGCAGCTCGGGCTCCTGGTCCAGTGAGCCGTCCTCCAGGATGTCGCACTCGATGCCGGTGAGCAGCCGGAACGGCGCCCACCGCGTGTTCAGCTCCGCCACGACCTCCAGCTGCTCGCGCAGCCGCTCCGGCGACAGGCCCCGGGCCACGGTCAGCCTGGGGGAGTGGTCGGTCAGGGCCGTCCATTCGTGGCCCAGGCGGGCCGCCGCCCGCCCCATCTCCTCGATCGGGCTGCCCCCGTCCGACCAGTCCGAGTGCGTGTGGCAGTCGCCGCGCAGCAGCGCCAGCAGGTCGGCACCGCCGTCGACGGCCGGCGACGCGCCGGCCTCCTCCTCCAGCGTGCGCAGGTAGCCGGGCACCTGCCCGGCCAGCGCCTCACGGACGACCTGGGCCGTCTTCGGCCCGACCCCCTTCAGCGACTCCAGCGTCCCCGCCGCCGCCCGCTCGGCGACCTCGCCCCCGGGCAGCGCGGACAGCACCCGGGCGGCGGTGCGGAAGGCCCGCACCCGGTACGTGGGCGCGAGCGACCGCTCGAGCAGGAAGGCGATCCGGTCCAGGGCCGCGACGGGGTCCATGTCACCTCCGGCTCCGCGACGCTCCTCCAGGGTTCCCCAGGGCCGCAACCCGCGCACGACGACCGCACACCGCACGACGACCGCACGGGGCCGCGGCAGGAGCCGGCGCCGGGCCCCGGGCTCACCCGGGCGGGTGAGCCCGGGGGCCTCGGCCGGCCGGCTGGTCAGGGAGGTGTGGAGGCGGCCGTCCGGGGTCTCCTGGACGGCTCCCGCGGATGAGCCACCGGCCCGCTTTGCGTTCTACGCTCTATTGCATGACCGAACAAGGAGTTCCTTACATCTCCCAGCCACGGGTTCTGGTCCTCGGACTGTGCCCCGGCAAGCCGGGCAGTCCGCCCTTCAGGATCATGGAGATCGACGGTCAGGTGGTCGGTTCGGCCACTTCCATCACCGATGTGCTGGAGGCCGCGGCCTCCCACGGCATCGTCATCCACGACCTCGACGATCCTGACGTGGTGCGCTTCGTGGGCGGCGACAAGTACTCCTGGACGCTGCACTGAGCGGCCGGCTCAGCCGACCGTCCACTTCTGGTTGGCACCTCCGGTGCAGGTCCAGATCTGCAGCCGGGTGCCGTTGGCCGAGTTGTTCCCGGTCGCATCGAGGCACTTGTCCGCCTGCGGACTGACGATGTCGTGCGCCGCCGAGACGGCCCACTTCTGGTTGGGTCCGCCCGTGCAGTCCCACAGCTGGACGGCCGAGCCGTCCGCCGTGCCGTTGCCGGTGACGTCCAGGCACTTGCCGAGGGCCCGGACCGTGCCGTCCGAGCCGACCGTCCACTGCTGGGCGCCGGTGCCGTTGCAGTCGTAGAGCTGGACCGCGGTCCCGTTGGCGGAGTTCGCGCCGGCCACGTCCACGCACTTGCCCGCCAGGCCCTGGATCGGGACACCGGCCGCGCTGTCGCTCGTCGTCACCGACACCGAGTCCACCACCAGCTGCTGCGGGAACTGCGTGGAGCCGTCCGGGTCGCCCGGCCAGTACCCGCCGACCGCCAGGTTCAGGATCAGGAAGAACGGCTTGTTGAACACCCAGGTCCTGCCGCCCAGGTCGGCGGGTGTGCGCCGCTGGTAGACGTTGCCGTCCACCGACCAGGTGATCGAGTCGGGCGCCCAGTCCACGGCAAAGGTGTGGAAGGCGTCCGCGAAGGCCTGCCCGCCCGGCAGCGTGTAGCCGGCGCCTATGCCGCCCGAGCCGGAGTAGCCGGGACCGTGGATGGTGCCGTGCACGGTCGAGGGCTCGAACCCGACGTTCTCCATCACGTCGATCTCGCCCGAGTCCGGCCAGTTGACCGGCGTGCCGAGCATCCAGAACGCGGGCCACATGCCCTGCCCGCGCGGGATCTTCATCCGGGCCTCGGCATGGCCGTACTGCGCGTTGAACTTCCCGGCGGTGTTCAGCCGGGCCGAGGTGTACTGGCAGCTGCCGTACCAGCACTGGTAGCCCGCGGGGTTCTCCTTGCGGGCGGTGATGACCAGATGCCCCTGTCCGTCCAGGGCCGCGTTCTTCGTGCCCGCGGTGTAGTACTCGCGCTCGTGGTTGTTGACGTTGTCACCGGTCTCCAGCGTCCACTTCGAGGAATCGACGCCGGAGCCGGCGGGCCCGTCGAAGGTGTCGGAGAACGTGGTGACGGCCGCGGCGGCCGGGGCGGCGGTCTGTGCCCGGGCCGGGCCGACGGCGGCCGAGCCGACCAGCGCGGCGGACAGGGCGGCGAACAGGCATCTGCGGAGCAGGCGGGGGGAGGCCATGACTCTCCGTTCGGCGTGGGGGTGAGATGCCTCTTGATTTAAGGAGTGAGATAAGAGGGCGTCAATACCTTGGTACGGACCTGTCCCTGAGGATCACTCAGTCCCGGGCCGCCGCACCCGCGCGTGCACCGCGCGCCCCAGCCGCCGTCCCAGCAGGAGCCAACCGGCCAGAGCCCCGGTGGCGTTGAGGATGACGTCGTCGACGTCGAAGGCCCGCCCGGTGACCAGGGCGCCCTGCACCAGCTCGACCATCAGCATCACCAGCACCGTGAGCACGAGCACCTGGAACACTCCCCGGGCGCGCGGGGCGACAACCGGGACCAGGACCCCGAACGGCACCCCGAGGAGCACGTTCCCGCCGAGCTGCTTGACCGCGTCACGCAACTGCGCCTGATCCAGGTAGGCCCTGATGGAGCGGCCGGGGTGCAGGTTGCTGTGCGCCAGGGACACCGACGCGGGGGACGGCTGGAGCGTGAGCCGGGCCAGCACGACCGCGAACACCACCATGAACGCGAAGGCGACCAGCATCGCCAGCAGCCGGACCGGCAGCGGGAGCGCATGCCGCGCGGCGGCCGGACGCGTCTCCTCGGGGCGCCCCGGCTTCCTCGGGGCACGCAGAACCGCGGGCAGGCGCAGGGCTGTCCGGGCCATGGGATCCTCCACTCTTCAACGTCCCTGGGTGATAGGGCGGTTACCCGCGAACCGGCCGGGGATGCCGCCGCCCGCACAGCGCCTTGCGCGGGCCGCCGGTTTCCGTTCACGCTCCCGGGGCACTCCGGGCCCGGACCCGCGTGCCGCCCGCCCCGCCCGGTCCGGCGGTGCTTGGATGCCCCAAGCGGTGCAGCGGGCAAAGCGCTGCACAGGCACAGGAAACGGACCGGGGAGGTGGCCCATGAACCCGCGTACGACTCCGCGCATGACTTCGCGCACGCCCCCGCGTGCGGCCCTGCTCGTCGTGGCCGAGCTCCTGGCCTGGTGGGCCGGGCTGGCCCTGCTGTGGCTGGTGTTCATCGCCTCGGTCGACACCCTGGAGCTGATCGTCGGCGCGAGCGCCGCCGCCGTGGGCGCGCTGCTGGCCCGGGCCGGACGGCGGGCGGTGACCTGGCGGTGAACGGCTGGATCCTCGCGGCGACCGTCGAACTGGGCGGGGGAGGAGCACTGGCCCTGTGGGGAGTGGCCACCGGACCGCTGTCCCGCCGGATCGTCGCCCAGAACATGGCCACCTCGGCGATCTGCCCGGCCCTGCTGCTGCTCGCCCGGGGCTACGGCCGCCCCGCCTACGTCGACCTCGCCCTGCTCCTGGCCCTGCTGGGGCCGGTCGGCACGCTCGTCTTCGCCCGGCTGCTCGCCGACGAGCCGACCGGTGAGCCCCCGCACATGTGGGGGCCGACCTGGGCCGCCGCCGGGCTGAGCGCGGTCGTCGTGACGGCGGTGTGCGTGGCCGCGGGACCGAGCCGGGCGATGCTGAAACCGATCGTGATCGGGGCGCTGCTGATCGGCGGCAATGTGATCGCCTCGCGCGCGCTGCGGGGCGGCTTCCAGGGGGTGCGGCGTGGCTGACGCGGTGATCGTCGTGGCCCTGCTGCTGGTGGCCGCCGCCGCCACCCTCGCGGTGGCGCTGCGTGACCCGACCCGGCAGGCCCTGGTGCTGTCCGTGCTCGGTCTCCTGCTGGCGGCGCTGTTCACGGTGCTCCAGGCCCCGGACGTGGGCCTGTCCCAGCTGGCCGTGGGCTCCGCGCTCACGCCGCTGCTGATCATGCTGTCGGTGCGCAAGGTCAGAAGGCGCGGCCGGGCGAAGGACGGCGCGCCGTGAACCGGCGCATGCGGCTGTGGCTGCTCGCCGTGGGCGGCGCGGGCCTCGCCGCCCTGCTGGTCGCCGCCTGCCGGGACCTGCCCGCCTTCGGCGGCCGGCGGCACCCCTACGGCGAGCGGGCCGTGCGCGCCTCCCTCGCCCGCCACATCGCCAACACCATCGCCTCCGTCAACTTCGACCAGCGCGCCTACGACACCCTCGGCGAGATGAGCATCCTGTTCGCCGCCGTCCTCGGCTGCCTGGTGCTGCTGCGCCAGGCCCGTGACGAGCACCGGGCGCGGCCGGAGCCCGCCCGAGTGGCCCGGCCCGTTCGCCGACACGCCCTGATCGTGCTGCCCGTCGCCCTCGTCACGGGGATCTACGTGGTGGCCCACGGACAGCTCAGCCCCGGCGGCGGCTTCCAGGGCGGGGTCGTCGCCGCGACCGCGCTGCACCTGCTGTACCTCGGCGCCGACTACCGAGCCCTGGAACGCGTGCGCCCGCTCGGCACCTTCGAGGTCTGCGACGCGCTCGCCGTCGGCGCCTACCTGGTCCTCGGGCTCGCCGGCATTCTCGCGGGCACCGCCTTCCTGGCCAACACGCTGCTGCCGTACGGCACGTTCAACACCCTGTCCTCCGGCGGCACCGTCCCCCTGCTGAACGCGGCCGTCGGCATGGAGGTGGCGAGCGCCGTGGTCGTCCTGCTCGCGAGCTTCCTGGACCAGGCCGTCGAGATCGAGGAGGACCAAGGGAGTTGAGCATGTGATGCACGTCCTTCCCTACCTGGTCGCCGCCTACGTCTTCCTGACGGGCTGCTACGGCCTGGCCACCAGCCGCAACCTGATCCACGCCGTGGGCTGCCTGGCCGTGTGCCAGTCGTCCACGTACGTCCTGCTGCTGGCCGTCGGCTACCGTGACGGAGGGACCGCACCGGTCTTCTCCGACTTCGCACCCGGCTCCCGGCCGGTGGTGGACCCGGTCGTACAGGCGCTCACCCTCACCGACATCGTCGTCGGGGCCACCGTCACCGCGCTGCTGCTCGCGCTCGTCCTGCAGGTCGCCAAGCGGCACGGCACGGTCGATCCCGACGAACTGAGCGAGCTGCGCGGCTGATGCACCACCTGCTTCCGCTGCTCGTCGCAGTGCCGTTGCTCGGAGCCGCCGTACTGGTGGCCGCGGGCCGCCGCCTGCCCCGGTTCGCCGCCGAGACCACCGGCTGCGCGGTCTCCGCCGGCACGGCAGCCCTCGCGCTGCTCCTGCTGCTCAACTCCTCGCCTCCGATGGTCGAGTGGGTCGGCGGATGGCGGCCCGTCGACGGAGAGAGCGTCGGCATCGTGCTGGTCGGGGACGGCGCCGCGCTGGGTATGGCGACCCTCGTCTCGCTGCTCACGCTCGCGGCGCTCGTCTACTCCTGGCGCTACTTCGACGAGCCGCTCCGCGGTCACGCCGGTTCCTTCCCCGCGCTGATGCTGGTCTTCCAGGGCGCCATGTGCGGCTTCGTGCTCGCCGGCGACCTGTTCAACGCGTTCGTGTTCTTCGAGCTGATGAGCGTCGTCGCCTACGCGCTGACCGGCTACCGGATCGACGAGGCGAAGGCCGTCCAGGGGGCGCTGACCTTCGGCGTCGTCAACTCGCTCGGTGCGTACGCGATGCTGACGGGCATCGCCCTGCTGTACGCCCGCACCGGTGAGCTGGCCATGGCGAAGATCGGGCGGGGCCTCGACGCGCACGGCGGTCCGGACGCCCTCGTACTCGCCGGGTTCGTACTGGTCCTGACCGGGCTGCTGGTGAAGGCGGCCGCCGTGCCGTTCCACTTCTGGCTCCCGGACGCCCACGCCGTCGCCCCCACCCCCGTGTGCATGCTGCTGTCCGGCGTGATGGTCGAACTCGGCGCCTACGGGGTCTGGCGCGTGTACGGCACGGTGTTCGCCGGGCCCGGCGGGATCCCCGCCGCCGACCTGACCCGGGCCCTGGTGGCACTCGGCACGCTCACCGCCGCGATCGGTGCCGTCATGTGCTGGTACCAGCGGCACATCAAGCGGCTGCTGGCGTACTCCACGATCGCGCACACCGGCCTGTTCCTGATCGGCATCGGTGTGCTCACGCCCGAGGCGGACGACGGGGTGGCGCTGTACATCCTCGCTCACGCCTGTGTGAAGGCCGCGCTGTTCGCCTGCGCGGGCACCCTCCTCGACCGGTTCGGCAGCGTGGACGAGCACGCACTGCACGGCAGGGCCGGCGCCCTGCGCGCCCTGGCGGTCATGTTCGCCGTGGGCGGGCTGGCGCTCGCCGGTCTGCCGCCGTTCGGGACGGCGCTCGGCAAGGCCCTCGCCGAGGAGGCGGTCGGCGGCCCGCTCACGGTGGTCTACGTGCTCGCCTCGGCGATCACCGCGGGCGCCGTGCTGCGGGTCACCGCCCGTGTGTTCGCGGGCCTGGGGCCGCGGCCCGAGGACGCCGACTACGAGACCGGCGGCTCCGACGAGCGGCCCGAGACCGGCAGCATCCTCAGCCGTGTCCCGGACACCATGACCGCGGTGCCGGCCGTGCTGCTCGCCGCCGCCTTCGCCATGGGGGTGGCCCCCGGCTTCGGCGAACTGGTGGCACACGCCGTGAACGAGACCGGATCGGGCGGCGCCCATGTGTCCGTGCACTGGACGCTGCACGGCATCCTGCTGGGCCTGCTGTCCACGCTGCTCGCCCTGGCACTCGCCGCCCTGGCCGTGACCCGTCCGCGCTGGGTCGCGGCCCCCGGCTGGGCATCACCCCTGCGCCGCCTGCAGTCCGGGCACGTCGGCGACTACGTGGCCTGGCTGCTGTTCGGCGCGACCATGCTCGGAGCGCTGACCCTGCCGGGGGTGCTGGGCGGCTGAGCGTCCAGGGCGGTTCAGGACGCGTACGACACGTGCACCTCCTTGAAGCCGAGGGAGCGCAGCAGCCCCTGGAGCATGCTCGTGGTGTTGGTCTCCGCCCGTGCGGTCAGCCCGCTGCTCTTCGCGGCGTCGCCGATGTGCCGTACGGCCAGCTTCTGCACCGCCTGCTCGCTGTTGGGGTTGTCCGAGAACAGGTCGCCGAGCCGGTCGAGCAGACCGCGCTGCTTGGACACGGCGTAGGAGTGGTCGGGGTCCAGGGCCGGCTTGCCGAGCCGGGCGTGTGGCAGCCGGAGGGTGGCGGACGTGCGGTCCGAGTCGACCGTCACGTCCTGTTTGCCGACCCGGCCGAGGTCGACATAGGCGTCCACGGTGCCCGCGCCCACGTACAGGGTGCGGCTGCCGCGGATCGCGGCGGGCAGGTACTTCGCGTCCTTCTCCAGGTCCACGACCACCTGGAAGCTGCCGGAGGCGGCGTCGTAACGGCTCATGTCCTGGATCGATTTCAGAAGCGTGGGGCCGGAACGGTCGTGCGACTCGGTGCCGAACAGGTCCTTGATGCCCGGGAGCACGGCCAGCCGGATGCCCGCGAAGAGCACCGCGAGCACCAGCACGAACGCGGCCACCACCTTGGCCCAGCCGGGCAGGCGCCCGGGCGGGCCGCTGACGGAAGTCGTCATGTCGACGGTCCTCCTTCCTGTTGACCGGATTCCCGCCGAATGCCGTGCCAGACCGCCGCGCCGGCCGAATGGCACCCATGACGTACGCGCCGTGTCACGTCATGGGCGTAACGGCCCAGTGGGGAAGGAAGGTGGCGGAGGGGGCACCGCGCCGGGTTCCACCGTGACCGACACCGAGCGGCCCGGCGTCCAGCGGTCGGCCGTCACGCGCTTCCTCCGGTGATCCGGGCCGGGGCGGCGAGCGACTCCAGGGCCCGGGCGGACGGAGAGCCGGGGTCGGCCGTCATCAGGACCACCTCCTGGTCGTCCTCCGGCACCAGCAGCACATCGCAGTTCAGCCGCAGCCGGCCCAGCTCCGGATGGTCGAGGACCTTGGTGCGGTGCCCGGGCGCATGCACCGGGTGGGTCCGCCAGATCTCCTGGAACTCCTCGCTGCGGGCCCTCAAGTCCCCGAGCAGCGAGGCGAGTTGTGCGTCGTGCGGGTAGCGCTCGGCGGCCCGGCGCAGCCGCGCCACCACGATGTGCCCGAACTCCTGCGCACTGGACGTCTCGTACATCCTGCCCTCGCCCAGGAAGCGCCGCCTGGCCAGGTTGGTCGTCTGCCGCCCCAGGTCGTCACCGAGCAGCAGCCGGGCGGCCGGGTTCCAGGCGACCAGCCCGTAGGCGGCGTCGGTGACGATCGCCGCCGTGCCGGGCAGCCGCTCCAGCATCCGCGCCACGTGCGGGCGCACCCGTCGTACCGGGTGGAAGCCGGGCTCCGCGGCGGAGCCGGCCAGCCGGAACAGATGGGCGCGCTCGGCCGGGGCGAGCAGCAGGGCCGCCGCCAGCGCGTCCAGGATGCGCGGCGAGGGCCGCGGACCCCGGGCCTGCTCCAGACGTGTGTAGTAGTCGGCCGACATGTGGGCCAGCTCCGCGACCTCCTCGCGGCGCAGGCCCGGCGTGCGGCGCGGGGTGACGTCCGGCAGGCCCACCTCGTGCGGGCGCAGGGCCGCCCGGCGCTCCCGCAGGAAGCGGGCCAGTTCCTGCCTCGCCATGTCGCTCCTCCTCGGCCTGCCCGGTGCCTGGTACAGGTTGTCCCTGGCAGGGCGGCCCGGGCCAGGGAACCGTAGCTGTCATGAACGATCGCACAGCACTCGTGACCGGTGCCAACAAGGGGATCGGCAAGCACATCGCCAGGCTGCTGGCCGCCGCGGGCTTCACCGTGTACGCCGGCTCCCGTGACGCGGGGCGCGGGGAGCGGGCGGCGGCGGAGATCGGCCCTGCCGCCCGCCCGCTGGTCCTCGACGTCACCGACGCGCAGGGCCTCGCACGGGCCGCGGCCCGGGTCGGCCGCCTGGACGTCCTGGTCAACAACGCGGGCATCTCGCTCACCGCGGACGAGCCCGCCGCGTCCACGGTGGAGGAGTTCCGGCGGACGTACGAGACGAACGTCTTCGGTGTCCTCGCGGTCACCAACGCCTTCCTGCCCGCGCTGCGCCGCTGCGACCGGCCCCGCATCGTCAACGTCTCCAGCGGCACCGGCTCCCTGGCCTGGAGCACCGGACCCAACCCGCAGTTCACCCCGGGCAGCGGCGGGGCCGCCGCCTACCGTTCCTCGAAGGCCGCACTCAACGCCCTCACCGTCCTGTACGCCCTGACGCTCGACGGGGAGGGCTTCAAGGTGAACGCGCTCGCCCCCGGGCTGCGGGCCACCGACCTGAACCCGCGGGCCGCGGCCTCGGACGGCGACCCGGCGGAGGCCGCCGAAGGGGCCGTACGACTCGCCCTGCTGCCGGACGACGGTCCGACCGGCGGGTTCTTCTCCTGGGACGGCACACCGGTGCCCTGGTGAGCGGTGCACCGCCAGTAGCATGACCGGCGCAGCCCGTGCTGATCATGCGAGGAGCGGATCGTGCGAGACATCGCCGTCTTCAGTGGCAGTGCCCACCCCGAACTGGCCCAGGAGGTCTGCGCCCACCTCGGTGTGCCGCTCAGCCCCACCCGGGTCAGCCGGTTCGCCAACGACTGTCTGGAGGTGCAGCTCCAGGCCAACTGCCGGGAGCGGGACGTCTTCCTGATCCAGCCCTTGGTCAGGCCGGTGCAGGAGCACCTGGTGGAACTGCTGCTGATGTGCGACGCGGCCCGGGGCGCCTCCGCGGCCCGGATCACCGTGGTCATGCCGCACTACTCCTACGCCCGCTCCGACAAGAAGGACGCGCCCCGCATCTCCCTCGGCGGCCGGCTGGTCGCCGATCTGATGGTGGCGGCGGGCGCGAGCCGGGTTCTGGCCATGACCCTGCATGCCCCGCAGGTCCACGGGTTCTTCTCGGTGCCGGTGGACCACCTGCACGCCCTGCGCGAACTGGCCGCGCACTTCCGGCGGTACGACCTGTCGCGCACCACGGTCGTCTCCCCGGACCTCGGCAACGCCAAGGAGGCCGCCGCCTTCGCCCGGCTGATCGACGCGCAGGTGGCGGCCGGTGCCAAGCAGCGGTTCGCGGACGACCGGGTCAGCATCAGCTCCGTCATCGGCGACGTCACCGGCCGGGACGTGATCGTCCTGGACGACGAGATCGCCAAGGGCAGCACCGTGCTCGAACTCCTGGAGAAGCTGCGGGAGTCGGGCCCGCGCTCGATCCGGGTGGCGTGCACGCACGGTCTGTTCGCGGCCGGTGCGCTCAAGCGGCTGAGCGAGCAGCCCGACGTGCTGGAGATCGTGTGCACCAACACCGTGCCGGTGCCCGTGGACGGGCACGTCGACAAGCTGCGGGTCCTGTCCATCGCGCCGGCCCTCGCCGAGGCCGTGCGACGCATTCACAACGGTGAGTCCGTGAGCGCCCTGTTCGACGAACCCAGAAGTGCCTAGACAGGAAGGAAGGAGTGGCGCGGCACCCGGCGGCACCCATCCACCTGGAGGGCGCAGTGGCGAAGGCGAAGTTCGAGCGCACCAAACCGCATGTGAACATCGGCACGATCGGTCATATCGACCACGGCAAGACCACCCTGACGGCGGCCATCACCAAGGTGCTGCACGACAAGTATCCGCAGCTCAACCCGTTCACCCCGTTCGACCAGATCGACAAGGCCCCCGAGGAGCGCCAGCGGGGCATCACCATCTCCATCGCCCATGTCGAGTACCAGACCGAGCACCGGCACTACGCCCACGTCGACTGCCCCGGCCACGCCGACTACATCAAGAACATGATCACCGGTGCCGCCCAGATGGACGGCGCCATCCTCGTCGTGGCCGGCACCGACGGGCCGATGCCGCAGACCAAGGAGCACGTGCTGCTGGCCCGCCAGGTGGGCGTGCCCTACATCGTCGTCGCGCTCAACAAGACGGACATGGTGGACGACGAGGAGATCCTGGAACTGGTGGAGCTGGAGGTGCGCGAACTGCTCACCGAGTACGAGTTCCCCGGCGACGACGTCCCGGTGGTCAGGGTCTCCGCGCTGCGGGCCCTGGAGGGGGACCCGCGGTGGACCCGGTCGGTGCTCGAACTCCTCGACGCCGTCGACCGGTTCGTGCCGCAGCCGGAGCGGGACGTGGACAGGCCGTTCCTCATGCCCGTCGAGGACGTCTTCACCATCACCGGCCGCGGCACGGTCGTCACCGGCCGGATCGAACGCGGCACCCTCAGGGTCAACAGCGAGGTCGAGATCATCGGCATCCACGAGAAGAAGACCCGGACCACGGTCACCGGCATCGAGATGTTCCGCAAGCTGCTCGACGAGGGCCGCGCCGGCGAGAACGTCGGCCTGCTGCTGCGCGGGGTCAGGCGCGAGGAGGTCGAGCGCGGGCAGGTCGTCATCAAGTCCGGGTCGGTCACTCCGCACACGGAGTTCGAGGCGCGCGCGTACATCCTCTCCAGGGACGAGGGCGGCCGGCACACCCCGTTCTTCGAGAACTACCGCCCCCAGTTCTACTTCCGCACCACCGACGTGACGGGCGTCGTCACCCTGCCGCCCGGCACCGACATGGTGATGCCGGGCGACAACACCACCCTGCACGTCCGGCTGATCCAGCCGATCGCCATGGAGGAGGGCCTGAAGTTCGCCATCCGCGAGGGCGGACGGACGGTGGGCGCCGGCCAGGTCACCAGGATCCTCACGTAGCCGACGGCCGCCCGGACGCGGCCTCGGGCCGTGCCAGGGCCGCATCCAGCGACGGCTGCGGCGGCAGCAGCCGGGACAGGCCGGTGACCCGGAAGACGCGCAGCGTCAGCGGGTGGGTGCACACCAGGTGCAGCCGCCCGCCCCGCTCCAGCACCCGGCTGCGGGCCCGGTACAGCAGCCGCAGCCCCGAGCAGTCGAAGAACTCGACGGGCCGCAGGTCGATCACGATCTGCGCGCCGGGCCGGTCGGTGGCCCGGTCCAGCGCGGGAGCGATCTCCGTGGCCGCCGCGATGTCGATCTCACCGCGGAACTCCAGCACCGTGTGCCCGCGGTGTTCGCGTATGCGCAGATGCCGGGTGAGCGGCGGGGGCTCCTGCTGCACGACGGCACCACCTCCCACGCGCGCCCGGAAACACCTTCCCGACCGTCAAGTTACCCTCGATAGACAGAATTTGAGCATGTTCGATTGACATATGTCTTCGAGTTTCGGTCGGGTGGCTCCGGGGCCGTGGGAGGAGCGGCGCCGCGGCGCCTGCCGGAGTCAGTCGGCCAGCAGCACCAGCTTGCCCGTCGTGCGGCCGGTGTCGCCCAGCTCATGGGCCTTGGCGGCGTCGGACAGCGGGAAGGTCCCCGCGATCGTGGGGACCAGCCTGCCCTGCTCGGCCAGGTCCGCGACCGCCCGCATCCCCGCGCGGTCGGCGTCCACCAGCATCCGCACCGCCCGTACGCCGAGCCGCTCGGCCTCGTCGTGGAAGTCCTGGGACCCGACCGGCAGGATCGACACCACGACGCCGCCCGGGCGCAGCACGCGCAGCGACTGCACGGACGTCTCACCGCCCAGCGTGTCCAGCACCACGTCGACGTCCCGCACCGCCTCGGTGAAGTCCGTGGACCGGTAGTCGATCGCCTCGTCCGCGCCGATCTCCCGCAGGAAGTCGTGCTTGCCCGCGCTCGCCGTGCCGATCACGTACGCGCCCAGAGCCTTGGCGATCTGCACCGCCACATGCCCGACCCCGCCGGCCGCCGCATGGACCAGCACCCGCTGCCCGGACTGCAGGCCCGCATGCTCTGTCAGCGCCTGCCAGGCGGTCAGCGACACCAGCGGCAGCGCGGCCGCGTGGACGTGGTCGATCGAGGCCGGCTTCGGCACCAGGGCACGGACCGGGACGATCACGTACTCGGCGTGCGTGCCGTGACCGAAGGGGTAGGGGACCATCCCGAAGACCTCGTCACCGGGCCGGAAGGCGGCCACGCCGATCCCGGTCTCCGCGACCTCGCCGGAGAGATCCCAGCCGAGGACGAACGGCGGTTCGCCCAGGAACCCGCCGGTCGCCCGGTGCTTCCAGTCGGTCGGGTTGACCCCGGCGGCCCGCACTCGGACCAGCACCTCGTTGGGGCGCGGCGTCGGCCGCTCCACCTGTACTTCCTTCAGAACCTCGGGACCGCCGAGGACGTCCTGGCTGATGGCGCGCATGGTGTTCACATTGCTCATGGTCACCCAGCCTGCCGGGTGCCGCCCGCCCGGGAAATGGCATGATTGCCAACCTTCGATAGAATCGTGCCATGCGTGGCACAACGAGTCCGGAGCGAGTGGTCGTCCTGGCCCTCGACGGCGTCTACCCCTTCGAGCTGGGCATCCCCAGCCGGATCCTCGGCGCGGCCGACGGCCACTACGAGGTGCTGACCTGCACCGTCGACGGCGGTCCGGTACGCACCGACGCCGACTTCGGCATCACCGTGGAGTACGGCCCCGAGATCCTGGAGAGCGCCGACACGGTGGTCGTCACCTCCATGCCGCCCGCCCACATCCCCGTCGGCCTGCCCGACGAGGTCGCCGCCGCCCTCGCCCGCATCCGCCCGGACGCGCGGATCGTCTCCATCTGCACCGCCGCCTTCGTCCTCGCCGAGGCCGGACTCCTCGACGGCCGCCGGGCCACCACCCACTGGCAGGTGGCCGACCAGTTCCGCGACCGCTACCCGCAGGTGGACCTGGACCCGGACGTGCTCTTCGTGGACGACGGACGGATCCTCACCTCGGCCGGGGCCGCCTCCGGTGTCGACATCTGCCTGCACCTCGTCCGCACCGACCACGGCAGCGAGCTGGCCAATGCCGTCGCCCGCCGTTGCGTTGTGCCCCCGTTCCGGGACGGCGGCCAGGCCCAGTACATCGAGCAGCCGGTCCCGGACAGCGGCGCCGCTAGCACCGCCGCCACCCGAGCCTGGGCCCTGGAGCGCCTGGACGAGCCGCTCACCCTCTCCGACCTCGCCGGGCACGCCCGGATGAGCCTGCGCACCTTCGCCCGCCGCTTCAACGACGAGGTCGGTCTCAGCCCCGGCCGCTGGCTGATCCAGCAGCGCGTCGTCCGTGCCCGGCACCTGCTGGAGTCCAGCGACCTGACGGTGGACCGCATCGCCGCCGAGGTCGGCTTCGCCACCGGCGCCTCGCTGCGCCAGCATCTGCACGCGTCGATCGGGGTGTCCCCGCAGGCGTACCGGCGGACGTTCCAGCAGGCCCGCTGATCCTCGGCCGGCAGGTCACCGGCTCAGGCCTGCTGATCCTCGGCCGGCAGGTCACCGGCTCAGGCCCGCTGATCCTCGGCCGGCCGGTCACCGGCTCCGGTGCAGTGCGACGAGCAACTGCCACACCTGGTCGGCCGCTTCCTCCGGCGTGGCCTCCAGCAGCCCGTGCAGCCAGTCCGCGAGGACGCCCGCGAACGTCGCCGCCACCGCCGAGGCGACCAGCGGGGCGTCCGCCGCGCCCGCCAGCTCCCGCTCGGCCAGACTGCGGGCCCTGAGGTCCCGGTGCAGGACCCGGCCGAGCGGCCCGCCCCCGCCGGGCGCGAGCAGCGACCGGTACAGGGCCGCGTGCGGGGCGAGGCCCGCGAAGAACTCCCGCAGGGCCGGCGGGGAGGCGACCGGATCGGGCCGTCCCCGCCAGGCGTGCAGCGCGTCCACCGCCTGCCGTACGACGTCCGCGCACGCGTCGACCGCCAGCGCCTCGAGCCCGTCGTAGTGCACATAGAACGTGGCCCGGCCCACCTCGGCCCGGCGCACCAGCGCGGCCACGCCCACCTCCTCCAGGGGGTGCAGGGCGCACTCCTCGAGCAGGGCCGCCCGCAGCCGCGCACGGGTGCGGGCGGCCCGCGGGTCCTCCTGGGGTGCCCGGGTCATGACGCGGCGAGCACGGCGGCCAGGGCGAGCGCGCCGGGCAGCGCCTGGGCGAAGAGGATGCGCCGGTTGGCCGTGAGGCCGCCGAACACGCCCGCCACCACGACGCAGGACAGGAAGAACACCTGCACCCGGAACCCGGTCGGGTCGGCCGCGGCCAGTCCCCACACCAGGCCCGCCGCCAGGAACCCGTTGTACAGGCCCTGGTTGGCGGCGAGCGGCGCGGTCGCCCGGGCCGTCTCCGGGTCGAACCCGTGCAGCCCCCGCCCCGGCTTCTTCTGCCACAGGAACATCTCCAGCACCAGGATGTACACGTGCAGGGCGGCCACCAGACCGACCAGTACGTTCGCCACCATCTCCATGACCAGCCGACCCCTCATCTTCTTGGACAGGTGCCCAGCATAGCTGGACATCTGTCCAAGAAGTCACTCGGGGGTTCCCTCGTCGACCGCCGCACCCCTGCGCAGCTGCTGCGCCCGTAACGCGAGCTGCATCTCGAAGCGGGCCGCCGGATCGTGCAGCAGCTCGCCGAACAGCTCGTCCAGCTGCCGCATCCGGTAGCGGACCGTCTGCGGGTGCACCGCGAGCCGCGCGGCCACCTCCGCGACCCCGCGGCCGGAACGGAGCCAGCTCAGCAGGGTCTCCGCCAGCCGCTCCCGCTGCGGCCGGCGCACCTGCTCCAGCGGGCGCAGCCGGCGCTCGGCCATCGCCTCCAGCAACGCGTCGTCGCGCAGCAGCAGAAGGGTGGACAGGTGGTCCTGGCAGCGCACCACGGCGCCCGCCGCGTCCGTGCCGGGCAGGACACCCCGCCGCACGAGGCCCAGCGCCTCCGTCGCCCAGCGCAGCGACCTCGCCCCCTCGTCCAGGGCCACGGTCGGCCCCATCGCGGCGCGCAGCCCCTGCAGTGCCCCGGCCACCGCCCGGGCCCGGCCCGGACCCTCCGGATCGGGCACCACCAGCAGCGCGGGCTGGACGTCGAACCGGGTGAGGAACTCCGGCGGGACGATCGGCCCCGCCCCGGGCCCGGGGTCCACGGCCACCACCGCGACGGCCCGCGGCACCGTCCAGCGCGCGGCATGCGCCAGATCGACGATGGCGCCCGCCGAGGCCGGGGGATCGGCGGTCAGCAGATCCACCAACCGGGCCCGCCGCTGCTGGAGTTCGCCGGCCGCGTGCAGCCGGGCCTCGGTGTAGGCCGCGGTCGCCGCCGCCGCCATCTCGTCCAGGTGCAGGAACAGCACCTCGCCGAAGGCACCCAGCACGTGCCGGGGCAACAGACCGTCGTCCACCAGCGCGTTGACCCGGCGCCAGGTCACCCGGGCGCCGAGCCTGAGCGCGGACTGGAACGAGTCGAGGCTGCGCCCTTCCTCGGCCTCCCCGCGGCCTATGCGCTGGTAGGTCGCCCGCACCGGCTCCCAGTCGGTGTCCGGCTGGGCCATCCGTTCCAGCAGCCCGCGCAGTGCGTGGTCCACGCCCCGGTGCACGGCCTGCATGTACGTCTCGTCCATCGGGCGTGCGTACTCCGGGATCCCGGTCCGGATCGCACGGAAGACCTCCTCGGTGATCTCGGGGACATACGGTCTGAGGCGGTCGGGCAGACCCGGCGGCAACGCCTTGAACGGGCCGCCCGTGTCCATGCCCACCGCTGCGGCTCTCTTCGGCACGCCGGTGACGATACCCGCGGGTAACCCACGCGGGCTCATCACTCGACGACAGTTGTCGGGGCGGGGTTTGTGCACCGCCCACAACACCCGGCTCAGGCGTCGGCGGCCGCGTACACCCGCTCGCCGCCCACATAGGTGAGCGCGACCCGGGTCTCCGCGATCGCCGGGGCCGGCCCGGCGAACGGATCGCGGTCCAGCACCACCAGATCGGCGAGCGCCCCGGCGGCCACCCGGCCGGTGTCGTCCAGGTGGTTCACGTACGCCGACCCGGCCGTGTACGCGGCGAGCGCGTCCGCGAGGCCCAGCCGCTCCTCGGGCAGGAACACCGGCCCGCCGCCGCCCGGTTCGACGCGGTTGACCGCGACATGGATGCCCTGGAGCGGATCGGGGCTGCTCACCGGCCAGTCGCTGCCCGCCGCGAGCCGCGCCCCGGAGCGCAGCAGCGCACCGAACGGGTACTGCCACGCGGCCCGTTCGGGCCCGAGGAACGGGATCGTCAGCTCGTCCATCTGGGGCTCGTGCGCGGCCCACAGCGGCTGGATGTTGGCGGTGGCGCCGAGCCGGGCGAAGCGCCGCACGTCGTCGGGGTGCACCACCTGGAGGTGCGCCAGGTGCGGCCGGGTGTCGCTCGGTCCGTTGGCGGCGCGGGCCGCCTCGATCGCGTCCAGCGCGTCCCGTACGGCCCGGTCGCCCAGCGCGTGGAAGTGGCACTGGAAGCCGAGCGCGTCCAGCTCGGTCACGTACGCGGGAAGCCGGCCAGGGTCGATGAAGCTCTTGCCGCGGTTGGCGGTGGCGCAGCCGCACCGGTCCAGGTACGGGTCGAGCAGCGCGGCCGTGTGGTTCTCGGCCACCCCGTCCAGCATCAGCTTCACGGTGCCCGGGCGGAACCGGCCGTGGCCCAGCGCGGCCCGCTTCTCCACGAGTTCGGGTATCTGCTCGGCCCCGCGCTCCCGGTCCCACCACAGCGCGCCGACCACGCGCGCCGTGAGCGAGCCGTCCCGGGCCGCCGTCAGATACGCCTCGGCCGCATCGTCCATGCCGAGGAAGTCGCCGACCAGCGCGTCCTGCCAGGCGGTGATGCCGAGCGCGTGCAGATGCCGCTGGGCGTGCAGCAGCGCGGCCAGCCGGTCGGCCGCCGTGGCGGGCGGCGCGAGCCGTCCCACCAGTTGCATCGCACCCTCCTGCAGGGTGCCGCTCGGCGCGCCCGAGGCGTCCCGCTCGATCCGGCCGTCGGCCGGGTCCGGGGTGTCCCGGCCGATACCGGCCAGCTCCAGCGCGCGGCTGTTGACCCAGGCGCCGTGGTGGTCGCGGTTGGGCAGGTAGACCGGCCGGTCCGGGACGACCGCGTCCAGCAGCTCCTTGGCCGGTATGCCGCCCTCGAAGGCCTCCATCGACCAGCCGCCGCCGAGGATCCACTCCCGCTCGGGGTGGGCGTCGGCGTAGGCGCGGACCGCGGCCACGGTGTCCTCGGCGGTCGTGGTCCCGGACAGGTCGCACTGGGTCAGTTCGAGTCCGGCGGGCACCGGATGGACGTGCGCGTCCTGGAAGCCCGGCAGCAGCAGCCGCCCGGCCAGGTCGACCACCTCCGTGCGCGGCCCGGCCAGCTCGCGCAGTTCGCCGTGCCCGACGGCGGTGATGCGGTCCCCGGTGACGGCCACGGCGGTCGCCGTACGGCCCCCGGGAGTGAGGACGGGGCCGCCGGTGAAGAGCAGATCAGCGTGCATGATGCCTTTCCTGGAAGAACGGAAGATCAGAAGATCAGTGGGAGGGGGTGAGGAGTTGCCGGGAGTCGGCGTCGGTGCCCTCGCCGGTGCGGAAGTACGGTGATCTGCGCACCCACCTGGCCCAGGCCGCCACCACGAACCCGGACACGATCATCGCCACCGGCATGAGCAGCAGGAACCAGCCGTTGTCCGCGCTGACCTCGAAGTGGTCGGCGGAGTCGTAGAAGGACCAGCAGAGGTAGCCGCCGAGGGCCAGCAGGGCCAGGGCGCTCAGCGTGGGCAGCACCACCGCCCGCATCCCCTGCCGCCAGTCCTGCCGCAGCAGCGAGCGGAAGCGCACGGCGGCCGCGAGCGCGGTCAGCGCGTACGACAGGGCGACGACGATGCCGACGGCGTTCACCGTCGCGTTGATCATGTCCGCCAGGCGCGGGATCACCAGGGCGAGCACCGCGACCGCCGTGGCCAGGGCCCCGACCAGCAGTGTCCCGGCGGCCGGCGTCCCGTACCGGGAACTGACCCTGGACCACACCGGCCCGAGGGTACGGTCCCGGCTCATCGCGAACATGCCCCGGGCCGTCGGGATGACCCCGGCCTGCAGCGAGGCCACCGCCGAGAACATCAGCGCCACCAGGGGCAGCGCGGCCAGCGGCTGGGCGGCCAGGCGGTCACCGAAGTACGCCAGCCCCTGCGCGCCGTGCCCCGCCAACTCGCCCTCGGACAGCACTCGTTGGAAGGCGACCGAGCCCAGCAGGAACAGCCCGAGCATCGTCACCAGGGTGATCAGCCCGGCCCGGGAGGCGTCCCGCGGATCGCGCACCTCCTCGTTCACGGTGAAGGCGGCCTCGAAGCCCCAGTAGCAGAACACCGACAGCAGCATCCCCTGCGCCAGAGCGGTCGCCGAGGGGATCGCGAACGGGTCGAACCAGGACAGCCGGAAGGGGTGCGGTCCGGCGACGATGCCGTACCCGCAGAACCCGAGCAGCACGGCGTACTCGAAGACGAGCAGCCACGTCTGCAGCCGGGCCGCGGTACGGACGCCGGTCACGGCCGTGAGGGTCACCGCGACGAGCACGAGGATGCCCACCGCCGTGGTCTGCGCGGTGGAGTCCGGATCCAGGGTGAGCGAACCGGCCCGGTGCAGGCCCGCCCGCCCGGCAAGCTGCAGCATCGCCGAGCCGGTGACCGCCGTGGTGTAGGCGAGGAAGGCGATGCTCGCCACGAAGTTGACCCAGCCGACCATGAAACCCAGCCAGGGACTGAGCGAACGGCCGACCCACACATAGCCGTTGCCCGCGTTCGGCTCCACCCGATTCAGCCGGGAATAGGCCCCGGCGATGCCGAGCACGGGCAGGAACGCCAGCAGCATGATGGCCGGCAGATGCAGACCGACCACGCCCGCGGTCACGCCGAGACCGATGCCGATGCTGGTGGTCGCGGCCGTGCTGGACGCGGCGACGGCGACGCCGTCCAGCACGGTCAGGGACTTGCGCAGCTCGGGCTGCACGGGGGGATCCACTCCGAAGGGGGTCTCGCTCATGCCGGCTCTCCGCTCGCACCGCAGGGCCCGGTCGGCCCCGGTGACCGCAGATGAAACAGCCCGTGCACTTCACAGGTCAACGGTGTTGTCATAAGGTGCCGGGCACACCCCGGGGAGGACTCTCATGAGCGAACGCGTCGTCCCGCCCGCCGACCGGCGGCGCAGGCGCCCCACCAAACAGGGCGTCGTGCTCTCCGAGGAGCTGATCGTCCGGACCGCGCTCCGGCTGATCGAGGAGCACGGCGCCGACGCCCTCTCCGTGCGCCGCCTCGGCCGCGCCCTCGGCGCCGACCCCAGCTCCCTGTACCGGTACTTCCGGCACACCGACGACCTGATGCTGGCCATCGCCGACGAGCTGATCGGACGCACCCAGCGCAGCTGGCGGCCCACCGGCGACTGGCGCGCCGACCTGCGCGAGCTGGGCCTGCGCATGCACGCGGACGCCCTCGCCCACCCCCGGGCCGCGATGCTCAGCGCCCACCGCGTCACCGGGCGCACCCACGAGATCCAGGCGGTCGAGAAGATCCTCGGCGTGCTGCGCGGGGCCGGCTTCCCGGACCCAGAGGCGGTGCGGATCTACCACGCCTTCGTCGACCAGGCCCTCGCCTTCGGCGCCCTGGACTCCGCAGGCACCGCCCTGCCCAGGCCCGCCCGCGAGGCCGAGGCCGAGGTGTGGCGGGACACCTACGGCCGCCTGCCCGCCGGAACCCACCCGCACATCGCGGCCACCGCCCGCCATCTGGTCGCCTCCATGCGGCGCAGTTCCTACCCGGCCGCCCTGGACCTGCTCCTGACGGCCGCGCAGACACGCCTTGATCACATCCGTGCCGGGACGGACGGCTGACGGTCACACTGGACGGCGTCCGCACGTCCTGCGCACACAGCCCGTCCCGAGGAGGCCGTACGCCCATGACCCCGCCGCCCGCCCGCACCGCCGAGCAGCGCAAGAAGGACACCCTCCACCGCCTGGAGCACGACGTCGACGCCTGGGTCGCCACCGCGGACGAGGACGGGGGCGCGCCCCACCTCGTCCCCCTGTCGTTCGTCTGGGACGGCGCCGCCCTGCTGATCGCCACCCCGGCCGCGAGCCCCACCGGCCGCAACCTCCTGGCCACCGGTACGGCACGGCTCGGCATCGGTCCGACCAGGGACGTCGTCATGATCGAGGGCGTGGTCCGGGCCGTGACACCCGAGGACCTGCCCGAGGAGGACGCCGAGATCTTCGCCGGCAAGACCGGCTTCGACCCGCGCCGACTCACCACCCGGTACCTGTACTTCACCGTCCTCCCGCGCCGTGTCCAGGCCTGGCGAGAGGCGAACGAGCTGGCGGGCCGGGAGCTGATGCGCGACGGGGCGTGGCTGGTCACCGACTGATTCCGGCGAACGGGGATATCCGCAGGGACAAGGACATCCCCGGGAGGAAACATGGCACTGGTGAAAGCGGGCGTCGTGCTGCTCGACTGCTCGGAGCCCGAGAAACTCGCCGAGTTCTACGTGCAGTTGCTGGAGGGCGAGCGCACGGACGTGTCCGCCAACCTGGTGGAGATCCGGGGCGCCGACGGAGTCCGGCTCGCCTTCCGCCGCGACGTCAACGCGACCCCGCCCAGCTGGCCGCGCCCGGAGAACTCCTACCAGGCCCATCTGGACTTCCGGGTCGAGGACCTGGACGCGGCCGAGCGCCGCATCGTCGGACTCGGCGGCCGCCCGATCGAGACCAGGGACGCGGCGGGGCCGTACGAGGAGCGCGGTTACGCCGACCCGGCCGGCCACTCCTTCACCCTGCGCCTGGTCCCGCCCAGGGCGCCCAAGCAGGGCTGATCCACCGCCGGGCCGCCGAGGCGTCCGTGCCGACACCTTTGTGCGACACGAGGACGCCTTCGCGACCCTCGTGCGACACGAGGACGCCCTCGCGTCTCCCCGGGACGCCGTCGTGCCGGGTGGTCGCACGGGCGCCGCCCGCTCGCCCGGGGCACCGGTGGCACGGTGTCCCGCCCCGAACGGCGGGTCGCCGAGTTCCTCCCGGTGGCGCGGTGTGATCCGCCCCGGCAGGGGCAGTCGGCGTGAGATGAGCGAGACATCCCCGGAACGGAAGCCGACCGCAGCGGACCGACACACCCGGGTCACCGTCCTCGTGGCGCTCGCCGCGAATCTGGTGATCGCCGTCGCCAAGGCCGTCGGCGGTGTCTTCGCGGGCTCGCCCGCCCTGCTGTCGGAGGCCGCGCACTCGGTCGCCGACAGCCTCAACGAGGTCTTCCTGCTGGCCGCGCTGCGCCGCAGCCGCCGCCCCGCCGACCGGCGGCACCCCTTCGGCTACGGCAAGGAACGCTTCTTCTGGTCGCTCCTCGCGGCCGTCGGCATCTTCGTGATGGGCGGCTGCTTCTCGTTCTTCCAGGGCTTCGAGGCCCTGCGCAACGGTACCGAGGAGAAGCTCGGCGGCTATGTCGCGGGCATGATCGTGCTGGCCGTGGCGCTCATCGCCGAGGGCAGCTCGCTGGCCCGGGCGCTGCACCAGGTGCGCCGCCAGGGCCAGAACCTCGCCGGGCTGGAGGACCCGGCCCTGCGCACCGTGATCGCCGAGGACGGCACGGCGGTGCTCGGCGTGATGCTCGCCCTCGCCGGCATGGCCCTGCACCTGGTGACCGGGCAGGTCGTGTGGGAGGCCTCCGCCTCGCTGGCGATCGGCTGCCTGCTGGTGTACGTCGCCTACCGGCTGGGCCGCGACGCCCGCGACCGCCTCATCGGCGAGGCCGCCGACCCGGAGCTGAGCGGCAGGATCCGGTCGCTGCTCGAGGCCCAGCCGGAGATCGACAGCGTGGAGGCGCTGTTCACGATGAAGACGGGCCTGGACTCCACCCTGGTGGCCGCGCGCATCGACCTGATGCCGGGCCTGGACAGCGAGCGGGTCGAGGAGGTCGCCGTCCGCATCAAGCGGTCCCTGGCCAGGACGTTTCCGGTCGCCGGCCCGATCTTCCTCGATGTGACCGACCGCCCAGCGGGCGAGGCACGGGAGAGCCCCGCCGCGACGGGGGAACGCGGCGGGGCCTGACGCACGGGTGCCCGTCCGGAAGCGCGTTCATGCGCGCCGGACGCAGATTTTTCCAAAACGCTTCGTTCCTGGGCCGAAATCAGCTGTCGCCGGCGGGCTCCAGAACGAACACGGGGATCTGCCGGTCGGTCTTCTTCTGGTAGTCGGCGTAGGGCGGATAGGCGGCCACGGCCCGCTCCCACCACTCGTCCTTCTCCGCACCGGAGACCTCACGGGCCCTCATCTCCTGCTTGACCGGCCCGTCCTGCAGCTCCGCGCGGGGCTCGGACTTCAGGTTGAAGTACCAGACGGGATGCTGGGGCGCACCGCCCTGCGAGGCGACCACCGCGTACCGCCCCCCGTGCTCCACCCGCATCAGCGGCGTCTTGCGGATCTTCCCGCTCCGGGCGCCCAGAGTGGTCAGGACGATGACCGGCATCCCCGTGTCCATCAGCGTCGTGCCCTGTGTTCCGCCCGAGCTCTCGTACAGCTCGACCTGCTCGCGCACCCACTGCGTCGGGCTGGGCTCGTACTCGCCCTCAAGTGGCATGGATCCGTACCCTTCGTCGGTCCAACGACTGGCTTGCGCCCACCTTCAACACCGGTGGCCGCCCCCATCATCCGTACCGCGGTCCAGTTCGCCCGCACGGGTGATTGCCCCGCGCATGACCCGACCCGTCAACGGTCAGGCGGCCGACGCGGTCATCCGCACCGCCAGCGCCAGCATCACGCCGCTGGAGAGCAGCGCGGTCGCCAGCCGTCCGCGGTGGCCCGTCAGGGCCCGGCCCAGCAGCGCGCCGCCGCTCGCGAGCAGCAGCTGCCAGCTCGCGGAGGCGGCGAAGGCCGCCAGGACGAAGGCGGCCCGCTCCAGCGGCCGTACGGCCTCGGCGGTGCTGGTGCCGAGGACCAGGGCCGCGAAGTAGACCACCGTCACGGGATTGAGCAGGGTGATGCCGAGAAGGCCGAGATACGCGCGTGAGGCGCCGGGAACCGGCCGCTCGGGCCGGGTGGGGAGCCGCTGGGCGCGGTACTGGCCGAGGGCGAGCAGCGCGCCCCGCACCGCGAGTGCGGCGAGGACCAGCGCCGAGATCCAGCGCAGCGGGCCGAGCAGCGGCCGCAGCGCCGCCGCCAGGGCGGAGCCGCCCGCCGCGGCGAGCAGCGCGTAGAGGCCGTCGGCCGAGGCGACGCCGAGCGCGGCGCAGGCGCCGGTGCGCAGCGAGGTGCGGGCGCTCAGGGAGACCAGATAGGTCCCGACCGCGCCGACGGGCACGGCGATGCCGTAGCCGGCGAGCAGCCCCGCCAGCAGCGCGGCCGTCACGGGCGTGCGGAGCCGGGCCTGCCACGACGGCCGGACTGCTGTCGGCCCCGCACCCGAAGGACAGCGGCGGAGGTCGGCGGCAGAATGGTACGGGTACACAGCATGGGCAGATCCTGGGGCCGCCGCCGGTGCGCCGGCAACCGGATTTCGGCGCGTTCTCGCCCCTGGCGGCCACACTCCTCGGCCAGATCGCGCCCTTCACCGATCTGGCCGAACTTGTCGTGACCTCATAGATGCCTGGGGCATCTAATGAAGATCGGTACGACGCACTTCTTTCGTCTGCGAGGTCTTTCCATGACGGAACTGACGGACATCACCGGACCGGCCGCCTCGGCCGAACCCGTCGCCTTTCCCCAGGACCGCACCTGCCCCTACCACCCGCCCACCGGATACGCCCCCCTGCGCCAGGGGCGGGCCCTGTCCCGCGCCACCCTCTTCGACGGCCGCGAGGTGTGGCTGGTCACCAGCCACAGCGCCGCCCGCGCGCTGCTCGCCGACGCCCGCCTGTCCAGCGACCGGACCCGCCCCGGCTTTCCCGAGCCCACCGCCCGCTTCGCCGGCGTCCGTGACCGCCGGGTGGCCCTGCTCGGCGTCGACAATCCGCTGCACCAGACCCAGCGGCGGATGCTGGTGCCGTCCTTCACCGTCAGACGCGCGAGCGAACTGCGGCCCACGATCCAGGAGACCGTCGACGGGCTGCTGGACGCGATGATCGAGCAGGGCCCGCCGGCCGAGCTGGTCTCCGCCTTCGCCCTGCCCGTGCCCTCCATGGTGATCTGCGGTCTGCTCGGCGTGCCGTACGCCGACCACGCGTTCTTCGAGGAGCAGTCCCGCAGGCTGCTGCGCGGTCCGGCGGCCGCCGACAGCCAGGACGCCCGCGACCAGCTGGAGGCCTACGTCGGCGGTCTGATCGACCGCAAGGCCCGGCAGTCCGGGCCCGAGGACGGGATCCTGGACGAGCTGGTCCACCACCAGCTCCGCGAGGGTGCGCTGGACCGGGCCGACGTGATCTCACTCGCCCTCATCCTGCTGGTCGCGGGCCATGAGACGACCTCCAACATGATCTCCCTGGGCACCTACACGCTGCTGCAGCACCCCGAGCGGCTGGCCGAGCTGCGTGCCGATCCCGCGCTGCTGCCCGCCGCGGTCGAGGAGCTGATGCGGATGCTGTCCATCGCGGAGGGCCTGCTGCGGGTGGCGACGGAGGACATCGAGGTCGAGGGCACCACCATCCGGACCGGCGACGGCGTGCTCTTCGCGACCTCGGTCATCAACCGCGACTCCGCCCGGTACGACGCCCCCGACAGCCTGGACTTCCACCGCTCGGCCCGCCACCACGTGGCGTTCGGCTTCGGCATCCACCAGTGCCTGGGGCAGAACCTGGCCCGCGCGGAACTGGAGATCGCCCTCGGCGCCCTGATCGAGCGCCTGCCCGGTCTGCGGCTGGCCGCCCCCGCCGAGGAGATCCCCTTCAAGCCCGGAGACACGATCCAGGGGATGCTGGAACTCCCCGTGACCTGGTAAGAGGCTCAGGCCATGCACATCGAGATCGACAAGGACGTCTGCATCGGCGCGGGTCAGTGCGCGCTGACCGCGCCGGGCGTGTTCACCCAGGACGACGACGGCTTCAGCATGCTGATCCCGGGCCGTGAGGACGGGGCGGGAGACCCGATGGTCCGGGAGGCGGCCCGCGCCTGCCCGGTGAGCGCGATCACGGTGACGGACGCCGGCGGCTGACCCCCGCCCCTCGTCCCGGCCGCCGCCGCGTCAGTAGGGTGCCCGGATGACCGAACACGCCGGGAAGCCCTTCCTCTACGTCGTCGTCTGCGCGGCCGGGATCGCCGCCCAGGTCACCACGCTGATCGACGCCGCCCGGGAGCGGGGCTGGGAGGTCGGCGTGATCGCCACTCCGGTCGCGATGAACGGGTTCTTCGACACCGCCGCCGTCGAGGCGCGCACGGGCCGCCCCGTACGGTCGGCCTGGCGCTCCCCGGCCGACCCGCGCCCGTTCCCGCCGCCGGACGCCGTGGTGGTGGCACCCGCCACCTTCAACACCGTCAACAAGTGGGCCGCCGGCCTGGCCGACACCCTGGCCGTCGGCACCCTGTGCGAGGCCGCCGGACTGGGCGTCCCGATCGCCGTGCTGCCCTGCGTGGCCGACGCGCTCGCCGCCCACCCCGCGTACCGGGACAGCCTGGTCCGGCTGCGCGGGATGGGCGTCCGCTTCGGCGAGCCGTACTCCGGCCTGCCCGACGCGGACGGCGTGCGGCCGGAGTTCCCCTGGGAGCGGGCCCTGGAGCTGCTGGAGCGGCCCTGAGGCGCCGGGCAGGCGTCAGCGCACCTTGCGGACGTACTGCGCGCTGCCCGGCGTGGAGACGTGCACGTCCCGGCGGACGATGCTCAGCCGGGCGCCCCAGTGCGCGAGCGCCTTGCGCAGGCCGCTGTCGGTGTACTCGATGTCCACCACCCGGTCGTCGAACGCCTTGGCGTACACCCCGCATTCGTCGTACTGCCCGCACTCCTCCGCGACCGCGAAATCCAGCCCGGCCGCCTTCCGCTGCCCGGCCAGCTCCGCGGTGTTCTTCTGCCCGATGGCCAGGTGCCGGGCATGCGCGTGCCGGGACAGCAGCCGCATGAAGGCGGTCGCGTCGGCGGCGTCGAGCAGGTGCCGGGAGCGGGTGTAGCTGTCGTAGTTGTCGGGCTCGACGGCGTCGTAACCCTTCTTCGCGCAGCCGTCGATCCACCGGTTGACCCGCTCCGCCACGCGCTCGCGTTTGGCCGGGGTGCGCAGGTCGAGCAGCGGTTCGTTCCAGTCCTCGTCGATGACGGTCCTGCCGTCGGCGTCCCGCAGCAACAGGTCGGCGGGCCAGGAGGAGCGCTCCTCGGGCTGAGCCTGGAAGGCGTTGACGTAGCAGATGTTGTAGAGCCCGGGTGCCGGGGCGTCGGACCGGTCGCGGCTGACGATCCGGACACCGGCGGGCGGGGGATAGGAGCCGCCGATCTGGTAGTCGAAACCGGCATGGCGCGGCGGCAGGCGAACCGCGGCGGGCTTCGGTGACGTCTTTGCGCCGGTGCCGGCGGTATCGCAGCCCGTCAGCGCCGACGCGGCGACGGCCAAAGCGAACAGCATCGCGCCGACGCTCGTCCCGGGACCTGAGACGCGGGAAACACCCTCGGTGGGCACGTCCGCTCCATCAATCGCGGGTACGGCCCCGCCTCGGACCGGCGGGGCCGTCCTGGCGACTGGGGCCGGGCTGGGACCGTGGGTCCGACACCGGCTGGGCGCACCTCTGGGTGCCCGCCGGGCCGGCGCGGCACGTCTCAGGATCCAAGCGTCCGCCCGATCCGCAGTCAAGTCGGCCTCCGGGCAACCCGTACGCTCCGAAGAGACCATCGCCCCTGAAGGCAGGAGCAGCAACGATGCAGTACGTGAAGCTCGGTTCGACGGGCCTGGACGTGTCGCGGATCTGTCTGGGCTGTATGACCTACGGCCTGCCCGACCGCGGAAAGCACGAGTGGACGCTCGACGAGGAGGCGTCCCGTCCGCTCGTCCGGCAGGCGCTGGAGGCGGGCATCAACTTCTTCGACACCGCCAACGTCTACTCCGACGGCAGCAGCGAGGAGATCGTCGGCAAGGCCCTGCGCGACTTCGCCGACCGCGACGAGATCGTGCTCGCCACCAAGGTGCACGGCCGGATGCGGCCGGGCCCGAACGGGGCCGGACTGTCCCGCAAGGCCATCCTGTCCGAGATCGACCACAGCCTGCGCCGCCTCGGCACCGACTACGTGGACCTCTACCAGATCCACCGCTACGACCACGCCACCCCCGTCGAGGAGACGATGGAGGCGCTGCACGACCTGGTCAAGGCGGGCAAGGTGCGCTACATCGGGGCGAGTTCGATGTACGCCTGGGAGTTCTCCAAGGCCCAGTACACGGCCGAGCGGCACGGCTGGACCAAGTTCGTCTCCATGCAGAACCACTACAACCTGCTCTACCGCGAGGAGGAGCGGGAGATGCTGCCGCTCTGCGCGGACCAGGGCGTGAGCGTGCTGCCGTGGAGCCCGCTCGCCCGCGGCCGGCTCACCCGCGACTGGGGCACCGTCACCGAGCGAAGCGCCCATGACGACTTCGGCAGCCGCCTCTACCTGGAGAGCGACCGCTCCATCGTCGAGGCCGTCACCCGCATCGCCGGCGACCGCGGCATCCCGCGCGCCCAGGTCGCCCTCGCCTGGCTGCTGCACCAGGACACGGTGGCCGCTCCGATCGTCGGCGCCGGCCGGCCCGGGCACCTCGAGGACGCGGTGGCAGCGGTGGAACTCCAGTTGAGCGACAAGGAGATCGAGCAGCTGGAGGAGCCTTACACCTCGCGCGCGATCAGCGGCCACTGACGGCCCGGTGCCGGTCCGTGCGGCGTGAACTCCGCGCCGCACGGACCGGCACCCTCGCTCCGCGGCAGCGTTCCGACGGGCGCATATCGGGCGGGTGAACGGCCTTAATACACCGGCATTGGCCGTCATTGACAAGAAGTCAAAAACAACGCCCGCCACATGCAATGTTCAGGATTGAGGGACGTCTTGTTCCGTCCTGCCCGCCTGTGCAAAAGTGTGCGCTGTCGGCGTGCGGGCAATTACATTTCCGCTGCATGCGCCAGGTCTCCCGCGGACGCCCCCACGCTTCAAAAGAGCTGTCCAGGCGTACGTCCGAGAGGCCGAATCCCGGCCTATACCCTTTGGTATGGACCAATTCTCGTGATGTGTCTGGAGGAATGCAGCCGTGCATGACGCAGGCTCGTCGGATTCCGTTCCCACCGCCCCCCGGTTCGATGTCTCGGACGCGCAACTGAGTGCCGAACTGAAGAAGTGGACGGGATCGACACCCGCCCTCCATCCGGTCGGCGAACTCCTGGACCGGCACTGGGAAGCGGCGTTCGCCTATGCGCGGCTGTGCACCGACGGGCCACGCGCCGCCGGCATGCTCACCACCGCCGCCTTCACCCGGCTGTTCGGCGAGTCCCTCAGGCAGGGAGGCCCGTCCGCCGCATGGCGGCCGCACCTGCTGGTCACCGTCCGCCGGATCGCGGCCGAGTGGGACGGCGACGGCCGTCAGGAGCTGCTGGCCCCCGCCCTGCGGCCGGACCCCGCCACCGGGGAACGCGCGGCGGCCCGGCTGCTGCCGCCCTCCGGCCGACGGTTGCTGTCCCGGGCGTTCCAGCGGCTGCCCCAGTCCTCCCGCGCCGTGCTGTGGCACGCCGAGGCCGAGGCCGAGCCCCTCGCCGGCTTCGCCGCGCTGCTGGGCCTGGACGAGGAGGAGACCCGGATCGAACTGCGCCGCGCCCGGGAACGGCTGCGTGAGGAGTGCCTCCAGGCCCACCGCGAACTCGCCCCCGAGGACGAGTGCCAGCGCTATCTGCGCATGCTCGACGTGACCTTCCGGCGCCGGGGCGTCGACATCGACCCGGACCTCGACCAGCACCTGGCCGGCTGCCGGCACTGCTCGCAGACCGCCGATCAGCTGGCACAGTTCAACGCGGGACTCGGCCTCGCGCTCGCCGAGGCGGTCCTCGGCTGGGGCGCCCGCGCCTACCTGGATTCCCGGGCGGCCCGTACCGAGGAGAGCGCCGCCCCGGCGCCCGCACCGATGCCCGCCGCGCCCCCGGGCGGCGAGGCCTTCACCCCCACGGCACCGGCACCGGCGCCGGCCCCCCGGACCTCCGCCACCCCCACCGCGCCCGGCTCCTCCCGCCGTTCCGCGCACCGGGCCGCCCGCCGTGCCCGCCGCCGCAACCTGACCCTGGCCGTCGCCACCGTCACCGGCCTGGTCGTCCTGCCGCTGGTGCTGTGGTCGGTCCTCGGGACGGACCACGACCACGCCCCGGCCCCTGGCGGCAAGGCCTCCCGGGCGCCCGGCAAGGACTCCGCTACACCGCAGCCGTCCTGGGCCGCGGCGAACGGGAAGGCTCAGGGCGCGCTGCACGGCCGGCTGCACAATCTCGCCTCGGGCCTGTGCGTGGGCGTCGTCGGCAAGAAGGCCGTCGAAGGCGCGGAGACCGAACTCGCCGCCTGTTCCTCGGTGGCGAGCCAGCAGTGGACGTACGAGACCGACGGACTGCTGCGCAACTCCTCCGCTCCGGACCTGTGCCTGGACTCCCACCTCGGCTACTCGGTCCGGCTGGCCCCCTGCACGGCCACCGGGAAGGCCGCCAGGGACATCCGCTACGACTTCACCCTCCAGGGCGCCCTCGTCCCCCGCTCGGACCAGGACCTGGCACTGACCCCGGCCGCGACCGACGGCTCCGGCGCCCTCGTCCTCAAGAACCGCACCGCGACCTCCGCGCAGCGCTGGGGCGTCGACACCGCCAAGCCCGACCTCCAGATGGAATTCGTCAACTGGGGCGCCGACACCGCCACAGCCCCGTTCGCGTCCCCGTCGACGAAGGTCGCCCCGAAGGCCTCGACGTCCTCGTCACCGGCGCCCACCCCGACAGCGTCCGCCTCCGGCCCCGCACCGTACGGCTCCGCCGGCCCCGACCGCTGCACGGTCCACGCGTACCACTGCGACCAGGACGGCGGCGGATACGGCGGCGGTGGCTACGGCGGCGGCACCAGGCGCCACCACCGCTGAGCGGCGGCCGGGTCGGCTGAAGAACCGTTGAGTGGGGGCCGGGTCGGTGGTGGAGCCGTTGAGTGGGGGCCAGAGTGGCGGTGGAGCCGTTGAGTGGCGGCCGGAGCGGCGGTGGAGCCGCTGAGCGGCGGCCGGGTCGGTGGTGGCACCGTACCCGGCGGAACCCGGCGGACGGCCGCGCAAGGCTACGAGGACGTGGTGCCCGCAGCGCCCAGGAACTCGTCCCACCCGCCGACCGGGGCCTGACCCGGTGAGAGGGTGCGCAGCTTGCGCAGCACCGCCTGGTCCTGCGCCTCCAGCCATGCCACGAGCTGCTTGAAGGACACGAACCGCACGTCGTCATGGCCCGCTATCCGGCCGATCGCCTCCTCGACGGCGTCCATGTATATGCCGCCGTTCCAGCGTTCGAAGTGGTTGCCGATGAAGAAGGGCGCGCGGTTGGTCTCGTACGCCCGCCGGAATCCGGCCAGGTAGGTGTCCCGGGCCTGGGCGCGCCAGGCGGCGAACTGGTTGCGGTCGCCCAGGGGGTTGCCACCGGACTGGTTGAACATCATGTTGTAGTCCATCGACAGCACCTGGAAGGCGTGGCCGGAGAACGGTATGGACTGCAGCGGGAAGTCCCAGATCCGGCCGCCCTGCACCTTGCCCGGCCAGATCTGCAGTCCGCCGGGGGAACTGGCGTCGTACTTCCAGCCGAGCGCGGCCGCGGTGGGCAGCAGGTTCGTCTGGCCCTCGAGACAGGGGGTGCGGCCGCCGATCAGCTCCTTGCGGTAGTCGAACGGCAGGGGCTCGAGGTCGGTGAAACCGGTGTTCGTCTTCCACTTCGTGACGAAGTCGACCGCCTGGTCGATCTCGCTGCGCCACTCGGCCGACGACCAGTTGCGTACGCCGGTCGCGCCGCAGAAGTGGCCGTTGAAGTGGGTGCCGATCTCGTGCCCCTCCAGCCAGGCGGCCCGCACCTGCTGGAGCGTGGCGTGGATGTGCCGGTCGGCGAGGTAGCCGATCGCGGACGCGCCGACCGGGTGCTGCGGCGGCCGGTAGAGGTTCTTCTTGGCCTCGGGCAGCGTGTAGATGCCGCTGAGGAAGAAGGTCATCTTGGCGCCGTGGTCGGACGCGACCTTGCGGAACCGGGAGAACAGGTTGTTGCTCAGCTCGCCGGCGCCGTCCCAGGAGAACACCACGAACTGCGGGGGCTTCTGGCCCGGCTTCAGCCGGGCCGGCGTCGGCTGGTGCGGCTGGGCGCCGGTGTCGGCGGTGGAGCCGTCGCCGATGGGCTTGGCCGGCCGGGCCTGCTCGGTGTCCTTGCCCGCGGGGTCCTTCCCGCCGACGGACAGGCCGCTGCCGGAGGAGCACGCGGACAGGGCTCCGAGGGCGCCTGCCGCCGCCCCCGCCGTCAGCACACGCCTGCGTGAGATGCCGCTCATCGTCTTCCCCGATTTCGTCGTCAGGGCTCCCTGCGGAGCCTTGGTGCTGTGAGGTCGACGGGTTCGATGAGGGGAGGGCGGGGAAAGATCGCGGCGGCCGGGACGTGTTGCCGTCCTGTGACATTTGTGGCGCGCTCATGACGAACCCCGCTGTCCGGATGCGGACAGCGGGGTTCGTCGAGGGGTTTCGGTCAGGCGCCGGTGCCGGGGCTGAACACCGACAGGAAGACGGACGAGGAGTTTCCGGACACGGGGACCGGGCCGGCCGTCCAGGCCACCTTCAGAGGGTCCCGCTCGTCGGGCGGGGTGATGACCAGCGTGGCCGGCGTACCCGTCTTGGCGCCGCTGATCTCCGGGTTGGAGAAGGTCAGCCCCGCCCAGGCGCTCTGGCCGGGCTTCAGCGTGACCGTCGCGGGCGAGCCCGACTCCCGCTTGGGGTCCGGGCCGAGCTGGCTGCCCGAGGCGTTCACGAACGCGGCGCCCGGGAAGCCGCGCAGGGTGCAGGTCCGGGCGGACTTGTTGGTGAGCACGACCGGGAAGTTCTCCTGGCCGGCGCCCGGGTTGTTACGGCCGACGGACGCCCGCAGCTCGGAGGTGTGACACCGGCCGCCGGCGCTGCCGGCCTGGGTGCCGGTGGCCGAGGAGGTGCCGGCGGCCGAGGAGGCCGGCGACTTCGGGGTGGCGGACGAGGCGCCGGTGGTCGCGGTCGTGTCCGTGCCGGACCCGGCCGACGAGGAAGAGGACGACGACGAGGACGACGACGCCGAACCGGTGCCGGTCGCCGGCGCGGCCGTGCCGGACACCGAGCGCGGACCGCCGCCCGCCTGATCGTTGCCGCAGGCGGTCAGCAGACCCAGTACGGCGATCGCGCTCGCGAGCAGGGCCCCGCGCTGCAAGGACTGGGACAGGTGCGCCATGGCTTTCCACACTCCTGGATGATCACGGCACGCACATCGGGCGCGCCTCCGGCGCTCACTGCGCCTTCATCAGGTTCCGATGCCCGGACCGCGGGAAAAGTTCGCGTACTGTGCGCCTTTTCAGCGGATGGCACGCCGTTTTGGCCGAATCTTTACCGTTGGCCGGTGTTGTGGGCCGGCGACCGGGAGACCGTCGGCCCGGTGATCCGGGGCCGTTGTCGATGGTGCAGGCAGGTCGTCCGGGTCCGTCGTCCTGTGGTGCGGGTCGGGTGGTCCGGGTCCGTCGTCCTGTGGTGCGGGTCGGGTGGTCCGGGTCCGTCGTCCTGTGGTGCGGGTCGGGTCGTCCGGGTCCGTCGTCCCGTGGTGCGGGTCGGGTGATCAGGCTCCGTCGTCCTGTGGTGCGGGTCGGGTATTCAGGGTCCGTCGTCCCGTGGTGCGGTCGGTGGTCCGGGTCCGTCGGCCGGGGTTGTGGGTCAGGTGACCCGGAGCGAGCGGAGTATGTCCT
This sequence comes from Streptomyces sp. NPDC107581, assembly GCF_055657175.1. NCBI lineage: Bacteria > Bacillati > Actinomycetota > Actinomycetes > Kitasatosporales > Streptomycetaceae > Streptomyces > Streptomyces sp. NPDC107581. The sequence continues at coordinate 569,066 of NZ_JBVKBH010000005.1, read as the reverse complement.
GGGTCGCGGAGTCGCCGTCGCTCTCGCGCACCTGCACATAGACCTGCGGGGTCGTCGAGCCCTTCGCGGGACGCAGCGCCGCCTCCGTGACCGAGGCGCCGTCCGGGCAGCCGGTCCAGGTCCGGGTGCTGCCCTGCCAGCCGGCGCCGGTGAAGGACCGGCTGCCGGTGTAGTGGCAGCCGGCATGGGTGAGGGCGGCCACCCGGGCGGCGACGTCGCCGTGCTCGCTGACGCCGACGAACACACCGTCGACCGTCACGCTCAGGTCGGACCACTTCGCCATGTCGTCGGCGACGACCAGACCGGGCTCGTGCCCCGCGGGCAGTCCGAGCGCGTGCGGGTCCCAGCCGGAGTCGCGCACCTCGCGGGCCCAGCCCGCGGGCACCTCGACGGCGACCCGGCCGGTGGAGTCCTTCACCGTCGCCGTCGCGTCGCCGCCGGACCGGTGGAGCACCAGCGTCACGGTGGCCGCCGCCACCGCGGCGGCGAGCACCGCGGCCAGGGACAGCGTCACCACGTTGAGCCGGCCCCGGACGGCGTCGAGCCGCCGGTCCGGGCGGGCGCCGTGGCAGGCCGCCGCGAGCCGCTCCAGCTCGGCCGCGAACGCCTGCGCCCCGGGCCAGCGCCGCTCCCGGTCCGGCTCCAGGGCCCGCAGCAGCGCCCGCTCGATGTCCTCGCCGAGGTCCGGCCGCAGCCGCCTGGGCGGGACGACCTTGCCCGGCGGGCCCGGCACGGTCCCGGTCAGCAGTTCGTAGCCGACCGCGCCCAGGCTGTAGACGTCGGCGCGTTCGTCGATGCCCTCCCCGGGCTCGGCCTGCTCCGGCGGCTGGTAGCCCGCCGAGCCCGCCGCCAGGGTGAGCACCGAGGCCTGCGCGAGGCTCTTGGCGAGGCCGAGGTCGGCCAGCAGCACCCGCCGCTCGCCGTCGGGAGCGGTGTGCAGCAGCACGTTGGTCGGCTTGATGTCGCGGTGCACGATGCCCGCCTCGTGCAGTGCGGCGGCGCTCCGCGCGGCCAGCGCCGTCAGCGTCAGCGCCTGGGGCACCGGCAGCGGTCCGGCGGTGAGCAGATCGGCGAGGGTGCCGCCGTCGGCGTACTCCATCACGAAGTACGGCCTGCCGTCGGGCAGTTCGCCGATGTCGTAGACCTGGACCACCCGGCTGGAGCCGGCCCGGCGCAGCAGCCGCGCCTCGGACAGGAAGCGCTCCCGGATGTCGAGCCGGTGGGCCCAGTTCTCGGCGAGGACCTTCACTGCCACGGGAGCCTGCAGCTCGTCGTCCTGGGCGAGCCACACCGTGGCGAAGGCACCGGAACCCAGACGTCGTTCGAGGCGGTAGCGGCCGATCCGCTCGAGGGAGTGCATAGGACTATCATGCCTGGTCTGAGATCGACTCCGAGGGGGACCCTGACGTGCAGGACGTGCCGACGGCCGAGGACCTTGCCCGGCGCGCCGCGGCAGGCGACCGAGCGGCCCTGGACCGGCTGCTGGCCGAGCTGTGGCCCGAGGTGGTGCGCCGCTGCGGACGCTTCCTGCCGTGCCGGGAGGACGCCGAGGAGGCCGCCCAGGACGTGCTGCTCCAGGTGGCCCGGCACATCTCCTCCTTCGAGGGCCGCAGCCGCTTCAGCACCTGGCTGTACACGGTCGTCGCCAACTGCTGCCGGCAGAAGTACCGCGAGCTGAAGCGGCGGGCCGCCGAGCAGCCCGTGGCCGTCCAGCCCGTCGAGCACATCGACCCGCGCACCACCAGCGTCATCGCGGGCTCCCGGATCGATCTGCTGGAGGCCCTGGACCGGCTGGAGCGCGAGTATCCGCACCTGGTCGCGCCCCTGGTCTACCGGGACATCTGCCAGCTGGAGTACGCCGAGGTCGCCGAGCGCGTCGGCATCCCGCTGGGCACCCTCAAGTCCCGGCTGCACGAGGCCCGCAAGCAGGTGCGGCCCTGGCTGCGGGGCTACTGATCCCCGGCCTGCTCCAGCAGTGCCAGTTCCGCCCAGATCGTCTTGCCCTCCGCGGTGTGCCGGCTGCCCCAGCGCTGGGTGAGCTGGGCGACCAGCAGCAGCCCGCGGCCGCCCTCGTCGAAGGTCTTGGCGCGCCTCAGGTGCGGGGCGGTGTGGCTGGTGTCGGAGACCTCGACGATCAGCGTGGCCGCGTCATGGATCAGCCGCAGCCGTATGGGGCGGGCGCCGTACCGGATCGCGTTGGTGACCAGCTCGCTCACCACCAGCTCCGCCGTGAACGCGATCTCGCTCAGCGCCCAGCGCTCCAGCTGCTCCACGACCTGCTTGCGGACCGGCGCGACCAGTGCCGGGTCGGCGGGGATGTCCCAGGTCGTCACCTGGGAGGCGGCCAGCCCCCGGGTGCGGGCCAGCAGCAGCGCCACGTCGTCGGCGGCCCCGCCCGGCGGCAGCAGCGTGTGCAGGACGCGGTCGCAGGTCTCGTCCAGGGAGTCCGCGTACGGCGCGAGCGCCTGGAAGAGCAGCGCCCGGCCGGCGCTCCCGGCCCGCTCACCGGACAGCATCAGACCGTCCGTGTAGAGGGCGAGGACGGTGCCCTCGGGCAGCTCCATCTCGGCCGACTCGAAGGGCAGTCCGCCCAGGCCGAGCGGGGGACCGACGGGCAGGTCCAGCTGGCGGGGCTCGCCGCCCGGCTCCAGCACCACGGGCGGCGGATGCCCGGCCCTGGCGAGCGCACAGCGCCGTGACACCGGGTCGTAGACGGCGTACAGACAGGTGGCGCCGACCTCGCCGGGACTGCCGTCGCCACCGGACTCCTCCGAGAGCCGCACCACCAGGTCGTCGAGGTGGGTGAGCAGCTCGTCCGGGGCCAGGTCGATGTCGGCGAGGGTCCGTACGGCGGTGCGCAGCCGGCCCATGGTGGCCGAGGCCTGGACGCCGTGCCCGACGACGTCCCCGACCACCATCGCGACCCGCATCCCGGACAGCGGGATCACGTCGAACCAGTCGCCGCCCACTCCCGCCCGGGCCGCCGGCAGATAGCGGGAGGAGGCGTCCAGGGCGGCGGTGCGCGGGAGTGTGCGGGGCAGCAGGCTGCGCTGCAGGGCGAGGGCGGTGTCGCGCTCGCGGGAGTAGCGGCGGGCGTTGTCGATGCAGACCGCGGCGCGTGCGGTGATCTCCTCGGCGAGCAGCATGTCGTCGTCGGTGAACGGATCCGGGCGGCGGTGCCGGGTGAGGACCGCGACCCCGAGGGTCAGTCCGCGCGCCTGGATCGGCACCGACATCGAGGCGTGGATGCCGAACTCGCGCACCCGCTCACCGCGCGAGGAGCTCCAGCTCAGCCATTTGGCCATGTCGCCCTTGGTCACCGTGCCCCGGATGGTGCGGCCGGCGACCAGCGAGTCGGCCTGCGGGGAGATGGCCGGATACACCTCGACCTGCCCGGGCTCGGCCACCGCCTCCGGAATGCCCTCGAGGACCGACTGGTGGGCGACCCGGCGCAGGTTCAGCGGTGCGGTGAGGGTGGCCGGGGGCTCGCCGCCGTACTCCTCCGGGTCCAGCAGGTCGATGGTGACGAAGTCGGCGAGCGCGGGCACGCACACGTCCGCGAGTTCCTGCGCCGTCCGGGTGACGTCCAGGGTCGAGCCGATGCGCACGCTCGCCTCGTTCACCAGCTGCAGCCGCTGCCGGGAGCGGTAGCTGTCGGTGACGTCGTGTGCGGCCAGGCAGACGCCCCGCACCCGCCCCTCGGCATCGGTGACCGGCGCCATCCTGGCCAGCCAGGCGTGCGCCCGCTCGTCGCCGCCGGTGCGCATGGACGTCTGGAAGTCCAGCGGCCGGCCGGTGCCGAGCACCCGGAGCATGCTCTGCTCCAGCTCCTCGCTCTGCGGCTTGCCGCCGATCTCCGAGATCCTGAGACCGCGCAGACGCTCCTCGGGCAGGCCGATCACCTCGGCCATCGCCTCGTTCATCCGGCGCAGGCGCAGCGCGTCGTCGTACACGGCGACCGCGCACGGCGACTGGATCAGGCCGGCCCGCTCGAGCGGATCGTCGGGGGCGTGCGGGGCCCGGCCGGTCAGCGGGGTGACCACCAGCCAGCGGGCGCCGTGCCCGTCGCCGGGCGGCCGGTGGTGGGCGAGCAGCCACACCGAGACCGTACGGCCGTCCCGGTGGCGCAGGTCGACCGTCCCCTCCCAGCGCACACCGCCGGGCGCGCCAGGAGGGCCGTCCCCGGCCAGCAGACGGGCCGCGGAGCGGCCCACGACGGCGTCGGCCGGGTGGCCGAGCAGGCGCCGCGCGCCCTCGTTCCACTCCACCAGTGTTCCGTCGTCGTCGATGACAGCCCGGGCCGTCGCCGCATCGTCGAACGGATAGACCCGGCTCATCGTCGCCGCTCCCAAGCGCACACTCACAGTGAACAGGTGGCACCACTTCCGTTCCAGCGTAGTGCGTCGCGCACGTCCGTGAACCGCAACCCCCGGTGACCGGGTCGACCGGTCGAACACGGTCAAGGGGGAATTCCGGCCGTTCCGACACGCGGAGCAGGTGCGCGTACCCGAACTCTTGACGGTCGTGAGTGGCGGACCGTCAGAATCTGTTTGTTCACGATCAGTTGTGAGTACTTCTGGGCCTTGATGAGGGAGAGCCGCCATGACGGTCACTCGCAGATCGGTTCTGGTCGCAGCCACGGCAGTGCCTGCGGCCGGAGCGCTCCTGGACGGCGCCGGCGGCGGCGCGGCCATGGCCGCCGAGCCGTCCGCCGTCGACGGGGGACGCCGTACCGTCCCGCTGCGGGACGGCTGGCGCTTCGCGCCGGCCGACCCGGGCGGCATCGGCGACCCGACCGGCGCCCACGCGCAGGCCGCCGAGCCGGGATACGACGACTCGGCCTGGCGCGAGGTCGCCGTCCCGCACGACTGGAGCATCGAGCAGACCCCCACGACGGATCACGGCACCACCAGCGGCACCGGCTTCTTCCCGGGCGGCCTCGGCTGGTACCGGCTGACCTTCACCCTGCCGCCCGGCTGCGCCGGCCGGCGGATCTCGGTGGAGTTCGACGGCGTCTACATGGACTCCTACGTGTACTGCAACGGCACCGAGGCCGGACACCACCCCTACGGCTACACCGGTTTCGCCCTCGACCTCACCGGCCTGGTGCACACCGACGGCAGCACACCGAACGTCCTCGCGGTCAAGGTCCGCAACCAGCTGCCCAGCAGCCGCTGGTACTCGGGCAGCGGCATCTACCGCGAGGCCCGCCTGGTGATCACCGAGCCCGTGCACGTGGCCCGCTGGGGCACCTGCGTCACCACACCGGACGTCACCGCCGGGCGCGCCCTGGTGCGGGTGCGGACCACCGTCGTCGACGAATCCGCCGCCGGCGCGGACGTGCAGGTCCTGTCCCGGATCACCGGACCCGACGGCCGCACGGCTGCCCGCACGTCCACCACCCTCGCCGTCTCCGGCCGGGCCACCGAGACCCACGAGCTGACCGTTCCCGAGCCGCGCCTGTGGGACGTCACCACGCCGGGGCACCGCTACACGCTGCACACCGAACTCCGGGTCGGCGGCCGCACCGTCGACACCTGTCCGACCCCCTTCGGTATCCGCACCTACCGCTTCGACCCCGACGAGGGCTTCTCGCTCAACGGCACCCCCGGCAAGATCAGGGGCGTCGACCTGCACCACGACCAGGGCGCCCTCGGCGCGGCGATCAGTATCGACGCGGTGCGCCGACAGATGACGATCATGAAGTCGATGGGCGTCAACGCCCTCCGCACCTCGCACAACCCGCCCTCGCCGCAGATGATCCAGGTCTGCGAGGAGCTGGGCATCGTGATGATGGTGGAGGCCTTCGACTGCTGGCGGACCGGGAAGACCAGGTACGACTACGGCCGGTTCTTCGACGAGTGGTGCGAGAAGGACGCCACCGAGATGGTGCTGGCCGCCCGCAACTCGCCCGCCGTCGTCCTGTGGTCCATCGGCAACGAGATCCCCGACTCGACCTCGACCGCCGGTCTCGCCATGGCCGACCGGATCATCGGCGCGATCAAGGCCGCCGACGACACCCGCCCCGTGGTCATCGGCTCGAACAAGTACCACGGCGTGCCCGCCCCCGGTTCCGCGGCCGACCGCATGCTCGCCAAGCTCGACGGCCTGGGCCTGAACTACAACACGGCCAAGTCGGTCGACGCCCTGCACGCCCTGTACCCCCACCTGTTCCTCTTCGAGTCCGAGTCCTCCTCGGAGACCTCGACCCGCGGTGCGTACCAGGAGCCGGAACACCTGAACACCGGTGAGAACCACGCACCGGGCCGACGGGAGACCTCCTCCTACGACAACAACCTCGCCTCCTGGACGATGAGCGGCGAGTACGGGCACAAGAAGGACCGGGACCGGAAGTGGTTCGCGGGGCAGTTCCTGTGGTCGGGCATCGACTACATCGGCGAGCCGACCCCGTACGACGTCTTCCCGGTGAAGTCGTCCTTCTTCGGCGCGGTCGACACGGCCGGCTTCCCGAAGGACATGTACCACCTGTTCAAGAGCCAGTGGACCACCGAGCCGATGGTCCATCTGCTGCCGATGAGCTGGAACCACGAGGAGGGCGACACGGTCGAGGTGTGGGCGTACGCCAATGTGCCGTCCGTCGAGCTGTTCCTGGACGGACGGTCCCTCGGGGTACGGGAGTTCGACGTCAAGAAGACCACCGACGGCCGCAGCTACCTGGAGACCACCGAGGCGACCGGCGACGACAGGACCTTCACCGACGGTCCCTACCCGGGCAGCTACACCAGTCCCAACGGCAGCGCGGGCAAGCTGCACCTGACGTGGAAGGTGCCGTACCGGCCGGGAGAGCTGAAGGCGGTGGCCCGGCGCGACGGCAGGGTGGTCGCCACCGACGTCCTGCGCACCGCCGGTGACCCGCACGCCGTGCGGCTCACCGCCGACCGCACGTCCCTGGCCGCCGACGGCCGTTCACTGGCCTTCGTGACCGCCGAGGTCGTGGACGCGCACGGCGTGGTCGTACCGGACGCCGGACACCTCATCGCCTTCGAGGTGACCGGCGGCTCCCTGGCCGGAGTAGACAACGGCCGTGAGGAGAGCGCCGAGCGCTACCAGGCGAGTACGAGGACCGCCTTCCACGGCAAGGCGCTCGCGATCGTCCGCTCCGGCGGCGAGTCGGGCACCCTGGAGGTCACGGCACGGGTGGACGGCCTGCGCACGGGCACGGTCGGCGTGCGCACCACACCGGCCCGCACGGCCGTCACCACCGCCGCGCCCCGCTTCGAGCCCGACCACCCGGCCGTCCCCGACCTCCCTCGTGCGGACGCCAGTTACTCGGGCCGCGAGGACACCCTGCCGGCCGCGATGCTGGACGGCGACCCGGCCACCGGCTGGTCGAACTCCTTCGCCAAGCCGGCCACGGCCCTGCTGCCCGCCTTCGACGGCGCCCGGCCGAAGGACTGGGTGGCGGTCGACTTCGGGCGCAGCCGCACGCTCGACCGGGTGGCGGTCTCGTTCACGGTCGACGGTACGCACTCCCTGCCCGCCGGGGCCGAGGTGGCGGTGTGGAACGGCCGTGCGTACGTGCCGGTGACGGGCGCGCGGACGGACTGGGCGACCGCCTCGGACAGCCCGACGGTGATCACCTTCGACGCGGTGCGCGGCTCACGCGTGCGCCTCATGCTCACCAGCGCCCGTCCGGGACAGACCGGGGGAGCACTGAGGATCAGCCGGCTCGACGTCTGAGCGGGCCGTCCGGGGTCCGTCCGGGGGATGGGTTCGGGGCCGCCCCCCGGCCGGACCTCGACGGGGTGTCATGGCCGGAACGCAGGGGCGGGTGTCGGTACCGAGGAGCGTCTTCGTCCAGGGCGTCCCCGAAATGGGCTTGACGGCACGGACCAGGGCGCTGATCGTGGGTCACCGCCGAGTTGATCTCTGATCGACCCCGACCCCGACAGGGGCTGTGCACCGGCACCAGCCCGAGAAAGGAAGATCCGCCATCCCCACCAAGACAGTGCAGATTCCCACCACGGACGGCCCGGCAGACGCTTTCGTCGCCTTACCCGACCAGGGCGAGCGGCACCCGGGAGTGCTGCTGTACATGGACGCCATCGGCCTGCGGCCCGAGTTGGAGCAGCGGGCCCGCGAACTGGCCGAGCACGGGTACTACGTGCTCGTCCCCAACGTCTACTACCGGCACGGCCCGGCACCCGTGGTCGAGCTTCCCGAGCACATCGGAGAGGAGATCCGACCCGCGGTCTTCGAGCGGCTGATGCCCCTGGTCGAGGCGCACACCACCGAACGCGCCCTGCGCGACGCCGACGCCTGTCTCAGGTTCCTCACCACCCGGCCCGAGGTCGGCGCCGGACCGGTCGCCGTGATCGGCTACTGCATGGGCGCCGTCCTGGCGATGCGCACCGCGGCGGCCCACCCCGACCAGGTGGCCGCCGTCGCCGTATTCCACCCGGGCTTCCTGGTCACCGACGCGCCCGACAGCCCGCACCGCCTCGTCCCCAAGGTCACCGCGCAGGTCCACCTCGGCCTCTCCGAGCACGACATGTCGCCCGAGGCCGTCGTCGAACTCAAGCGGGCCCTGGACGCCGCGGGCGTCGACCACACCTGCGAGATCTACCCCGGCACCGTCCACGGCTTCACCATGTCCGACACCGACGCCTTCAACCCGTCCGCGATGCAGCGCCACTGGGACCGTCTGCTCCCCCTCCTCGAGCGCACCCTGTCCGACGGCTGAGGCTCCGGCCCGGAAACCGACCGGGCCTGCTCGACGGCTTCGGCTCCGACCGGGCCTGATCGACGGCTTCGGCTCCGACCGGGCCTGCTCGACGGCTTCGGCTCCGACCGGGCCTGCTCGACGGCTTCGGCTCCGACCGGACCTGATCGACGGCTTGGGCTCCGACCGGACCTGATGCACGGCCGCGGAGTCGCCGGCTCGCACGCCGGCCGGACAGCGGCGGCCGGGATCCGGTGGCCGTAGGCACGCGCCATCTGCCGCCGCAACCCGTTCGCCGTGCTGGCGCGGCATCCGCATCACGGTCGCCGTGCTCGCATGGCACCGCAACCCGTTCGCCGTGCACGCGTGGCATCCGCATCACGGTCGCGGGCGAGGAACCCTCGCCCGCGATCCGCGTGAGCGCGTGTCCACCTCGCCGTGCCGGGTGCGGATTCCCCGCTTCCCGGTCATGGCACGGCAAAGGCCGGCCCTACGGCCGGACTCCTGGTGTCCCACCCCTTGACGGCCACATTGGTCCAGTCCAATCCTTGCGGAGGTTCCGCTCCGTAACGCCTGCCGGCCGGCCCGCGCTGCCCTGTGTTCCCCAACACCCCCATACTTTCCAGGAGTCAGAGCATGCTCCCGTTCCGCAGAACCATGACCGCGCTCGCGGCCGGCACCGGGTTGGCCCTCCTCTGTCTGGCCGGGGCCTCGGACGCCCAGGCGGCGAACACACCGCTGCCGGCCCATGTGTTCGCCCCCTACTTCGAGGCGTACAGCGGAGACAGCCCCGCCGCCCTGTCCTCGCAATCCGGCGCCAAGCACCTGTCCATGGCGTTCATCCAGGCGGCGACGAAGGGGTCCTGCACCGCGTACTGGAACGGCGACACCAGCCGGCCCCTCACCTCAGCCTCCTTCGGTAGCGACATCTCCGCCATCCAGGCCGCCGGAGGAGACGTGATCCCCTCCTTCGGCGGGTACACCGCCGACAACACGGGCACCGAGATCGCCGACAGCTGCACCGACGTCAACGCCATCGCGTCCGTCTACGAGAAGGTCGTCACGACCTACGGGGTCACTCGCATCGACCTGGACACCGAGGACAACTCGCTGACCGACAGCGCCGGGATCGACCGCCGCAACAAGGCCGTCGCCCAGGTGGAGGCATGGGCCGCGAGCAGCGGACGCACCGTGCAGTTCTCCTACACACTGCCCACGACCACCAGCGGCCTGACCGACGACGGGCTCGCCGTCCTGCGGAACGCGGTGCAGAACAAGGCCCGCGTGGACGTGGTCAACATCATGGCCTTCGACTACTACGACGGCGCCACGCACCAGATGGGCACCGACGCCGAGAACGCCGCCACCGGCCTGCACGGCCAGCTCGCCTCGCTCTACCCGGCGAAGACCGCCCAGCAGCTCTGGAACATGACCGGCATCACTCTCATGCCCGGCATCGACGACTACGGTGCCGCCGAGACCACGACCGTCGCCGACGCGAAGAACGTCGAGGCCTGGGCGACGGCCCGGGGGGTCGACACGCTCTCGTTCTGGGCACTCCAGCGTGACAACGGCGGCTGCCCCGGCACGGCGGGGTCCGACACCTGCTCGGGCATCAGCCAGGGCACCTGGGACTTCAGTCACGCGATGGAGCCCTTCACCGGCGGCGGCACGACCACACCGGCCGACGACTTCTCCCTCGCCCTGTCTCCCGCCGCCGCGAACGTCGCCCCGGGCGGCAGCGCCACGGCCACCGTGGCCACCGCGGTCACCTCCGGCAGCGCGCAGAAGGTGACGCTGGCCGCCACCGGCGCGCCCGGCGGGGTGACGCTGTCCTTCAGCCCTGCCTCGCTCACGGCGGGCGGCAGCGCGAAGCTGACGGCCACGGTCGCCTCGACGGCCGCCCCGGGAACCTACCCGATCACCGTCACGGGCACCGGCGTGTCGGCCGGACACAGCGCTGTGTACACGCTCACCGTCACCGGCTCCTCCGGCGGCGGCTGCACGGCCGCGCCCTGGAGCGGTTCCACCGTCTACACCGCAGGTGACACGGTCAGCTACAAGAACCACACCTGGGTGGCCAAGTGGTGGACCTACGGCGATGTCCCGGGCGGCAGCGCCGGCGTGTGGAGCGACAAGGGAACCTGCTGACCCCGCACAAGGCGGCGGGCTCTCGTCAGCAGGCAGCGAAGGCCCGCCGCCACACCGGGGACCCGCCCCCCTGCACGGTACGGCTCCGGGGCCCCGGTACGGCACGGCTCCGGGGGCCCTGGTACGGCAAGGTTCCGGGGCGCCCGCGCGGCCCGGTTCCGGGGTGGCGCCGCCGGCCGCGGAGGCACCCCGCCCCACGGCTCGCACGCTCGACCCGTCACCGGTGCCGGCGGTGTCGTCCCGCGAAGCGGCCCCGCCGGCAAGGCCCTCCCCGGGGGCGGCTCCTTCGGATCAGCCGGTCATGTGCGGTATCCGAGGACGGTCATCATGCCGCTCTCCGAGTGGTACTGGTTGTGGCAGTGGAGCATCCACAGCCCGGGGTTGTCGGCGTCGAAATCCGCGACGATCTTGCGGTGGGGGAGGATGATGGAGGTGTCCTTGCGCGCCCCGGACGCGTTCAGACCGGTCAGCGCGAACGTGTGGCCGTGCAGGTGCAGCGGGTGCCACATGTCGGTGGCGTTGACGAGGGTGAGCCGTACCCGCTCGCCGGCCCGGACCGGGTGGCGGTGGCGGACGTCGTAGGTCTGGTGGTCCAGACCCCAGTCGTACCTCTTCATGGTGCCGGTGAGCCTGATGCGCATCTCGCGGTCGGGTTCGCGGTCCTCCAGAGCCACCGAATCGTGCGGCACCAGCCGACGGGCGGGGACGACCATCCCGTCCAGCTCGTCCGGGCGGACGCCCGCGGGGGGAAGGCTTCTCGCCTGGTTGGTGCGCAGGACGGCGAGGGCCTGGCCGTTCTTGCCCTCGGCCAGCGCGACGAAGGGGAAGACGCCGTCCTTGGCGGTGACGAGGACGTCGTAGCGCTCGGCCATGCCGATCAGGAGGGCATCGGTCTCCTTGTGCTCCACGGGATAGCCGTCGGTGTGCGTGACGGTCATGGCGTGGCCCTCCAGTGCGACACGGAAGGCGGTTTCGGAGCCGGCGTTGATGATGCGCAGCCGGATGCGGTCGCCGGGACGGCACCGGAACTCCGAAGGATGGGTGGCCATACGGCCGTTGACGAGGTAGATCGGGTAGTTGACGCTCCCGGCCTCCCCGTGCAGCATGCGGCTGTGGGAGCCGTGCAGCACGCGGGAGGGGCCCGTTGCCCTGCGGGACGACGCCCTGCTGGCGGCCATGGGACCGTCGTGCCCGGACCCCATGCCCATGCTGCTCATGTTCATGCCCCCGCTCGGCATGAGCTGGTGGAGCACCCGGTCGGGGGTGGAGCCGTCCACACCGTCGAGCCAGTCGTCCAGGACGAGGATCCATTCCTTGTCGTACTTGAGGGGTTCCTTGGGGTCGTCGACGATGAGGGGCGCGTACAGACCGCGGTCCGGCTGCATTCCGACATGGGAGTGGAGCAGGTAGGTCCCCGGATGGGAGACGGTGAAGCGGTAGGTGAAGTCGGCTCCGGCGGCGATGGCCTGCTGGGTCAGACCGGGGGCGCCGTCCATGTCGCAGCGCAGGCGCACGCCGTGGGAGTGGAGCGTGGTGGTGTCCGGGAGCCGGTTGGAGAGGGTGAGGCTGAGGACGTCACCGGCGGTGACTCGCACCAGCGGCCCGGGCAGTTGCTCGTGGTAGGCCCAGCTCTGCACATGCCGCCCGCCCAGGTCCAGCGTGGCCTCGGCGGCGGTGACCTTGAGCATGCGCACCGGACCGGTGCCGCGTTTGCGCTCGGCGGCACGGACCTCCGGACCCGACGGGTCGACATATCCCTTGGGGCCCGGGGGAACGAAGTCCTTCTCGCCGGCCGCCGTGACCTCGGGGCCGGAGCGGGCGCGGGAACCGGAGTCGGTGCAGGCAGCCAGGAGTCCCGCTCCGGCAGCAACGATCGGGGCTCGGAGTAGGGTACGCCGCGAAGGTGTGTGCATGTAGGAAATAAGACACGTTTTGTTCTGATATCCGATGGATCTGCGGCGGCGCGTCTGGTGATGTGATGTCCGGCGCCGGTGGGCCGCGGACGCCCCGGCGGCTTCAGCAAAGGCCTCGGCGGCTTCAGGCGGCGTCGTGGAACACCAGTCCCAATGTGCGCCGCCGTCCGGACCGTACGGTGCTCACCCCGTGCCGCATCGCCCCGGCCGACCAGCCGCGACGCGTGCGCACCGGGCGGTCCCGGGTCGTGAACACCAGGCCGTGGCCCTGCCGCAGGACGCTCGCGGTCCCCCGCGACTGGGCGCGCGGCCGCTGTTCCACCATCAGGAACTCGCCACCGGTGTAGTCGGTACCGTACGCGTCCAGGGCGATCACCACCTGGAGCGGGAAGACCAGTTCGCCGAACACGTCCCGGTGCAGGGCGTTCCAGTCCCCCGGACCGTAGCTGAGCAGGATCTGCGCCGACCGGTCCTGCCCGGCCGCGTGGCAGCGCTCCAGCCATGCGTCCAGGGAGTCGGGCCAGGGCGCCGGGCGGCCCAGGCGTTGCGCCCAGTCCCGGGCGACGGGGAGCAGGCGCGGGTAGAGGGCGGCGCGCAGTGCGGCCACCGGGCCGGGCAGGTCGTGCGTGAAGTAGCGGTACGTACCGGACCCGAACCGGTGCCGGGCCAGGTCGACGGTGGTGCGGAACAGGTCCGGCTCCTCGTACAGGGCGGCCAGCCCGGCGCATTCGCCGGGCGTCAGCAGGGGGCCGGTGGGGGCGCTGCCGTGCTCGTCCAGGCCGGCCGCGAGCGCGGTCCAGTCGGTGCCCGCGGTGCGGCGGCGGGCCTCGGCCCGGGTGAGATCCATGACGTCTCCCCTTCAGACGAGGGCCGGCTGCAGCGCACCCTCGTGGGTGAGCAGCCACACCTTGCGCTCCACCCCGCCGGCGTACCCGCGCATCGAGCCGTCCGCGCCGATCACCCGGTGGCAGGGGCGCACCACCAGCAGGGGATTGGCGCCGAGCGCCTGTCCCACCGAGCGGATCTCGGCCCGGGACACGCCCAGCCGCGCGGCCAGCTCGCCGTAGCCGGTGGTGGTGCCGTAGGGGATGTCCTCCAGTGCCTGCCACACCCGCTGCTGGAAGGGGGTGCCGGTGGCGGCGAGCGGCAGCCGGAAGCGGGTGAGGCGGCCGTCGAAGTACGCGTCGAGCTGACGGCGCACCTCGGCGAACGCCCGGTCGTCGCGGTCCTGCGCACGCACCGTGGGCGCGCCCCGTTGCCCCGGCAGGGACACCGAGGCGAGAGTGAGGCCGCCGGACAGCTCACCGGTCAGCAGCAGTTCTCCGAGCGGGCTCGCGCAGGTGGTGTGGACGGTGTGCGTGGTCATCGGGTCCTCCGGGTTCTCGTCGGGTCCGCTGTCGAGTCTGCTGCGCCGGCCGCCCCGTCACCGGCGGAAATCGGACCTGGCCCTGAGGCCCTGCAGGTACCGGAGCGGAGAGGGCCTGACCTGCTCGTATTTACGGGTAAGTACCCGCGCGGTACCGTGAGGGCATGCCAGCTCTCAATGTGGAGTTCAGCGAACGCGAACTTGAGGACCTGCGCCAGATCGCCAAGGAGCGCGGTACGTCGATGAAGGCGCTCGTGCGCGAGGCCGCCGCCGCCGACATCGCCCGGCACCGCGCGCTGCAGGAGGGCGCGGAGGCCTTCCGGCGCTTCTTCGCCGCCCATGCCGAGGAGTTCGCGGCGGCGTTCCCCGACGACGAGCCCCCCGCCCGGGGCGAGGCCGCCTGAGTGATGCCCTCCGTCATCCATATCGACGTCCCGTGGCTGCTCCAGCGGCACGAGGAGGTCCTGCCCGACCAGCCCACGGTCGACGACTTCTCCGCGCTGGTCGCCGCCGTAGCCCGGCACCGTGTCGACCCGCCCCGGCTCGGCGTGGACTCCGATCCCGCCTGGCGGGCCGCCGCCCTGCTGCACACCCTCGCCGTCCTCAAGCCGCTGCCCGCGTCCAACGCCCGCTTCGCGTGCGCCACCGCCGTGGCCTACATGTTCACGAGCGGCGTCGGCATCGACCCGCCCTACGGCGCCCTCGTCGACCTCGCCCGCGATCTGCTGGCCGGCAAGACCGACGTGTACGGCGCGGCCGACCGGCTCCGTTCCTGGCAGATCTGACACCGCCCGGCCGACGGGGGAAGCCGCCGGGGCCGCCGGCCGGAAGCGGGAGGAACGGGCCGGCGGCCGGCTTCGCGCAGGAGAGCCGCCGTCCCGCGCAGGCCTTCCGAGAAGGGCCGGACCCAGTCCACTCCCGCGGGCACCTGCCCCGGGAGCGTGCGCGGACCACCGGCGCGTGCGTGCCCTTCACACGGGGCACAGGCAATGCCGCACGGGGCGCGGGCAATGCGGAAAACCGCCGTACCGGACCTGGCCCTGCACGTGATTTCTGACTTTCTTTCAAACCTGTTGATGTCCTACGTGCGCCTTGTTGCGTGTGTGGAAGTTGTGCAAGGGTTGAAACACTCGTGCGGGGGATAATGCCCGGGGTTCTTTCGGCAGTTGGGGAACCGTACCGCCACGGCACCGCCGAATTCCCGCGTCCCGCACGCGTTCCCGAGGTACGCACCAACGCGCCACACGCATACGCATCAAAGGAATCCGCTCCGTGCCCACCCCCCACCCCCCTTGTCCGCCCTACCCGCCCTCCGGCGGCGATCCCGCAGAGTCCGACGAGTCCGTCGCCGCACCGCTGCGCGCCGGCTCCGACGCGGAGGCCGCCCGGTCCGCCGCGCTGTTGATGGCCCGGCACTGGCGCCCGGCGCAGGACTACGCGGTCATCTGCCTGGCCGCACCCGGCCCGCTCGCCCACATGGTCACCGCCACCGCCTTCCACCAGGTCCTCGACCGGCTCGCGCTCGGCGAACCGGCCGAGGCGCTGCGGCCCCGTCTGCTCGTGGCCGTCCGGGACACGGTCGTGAACTGGTCCGCCACGGACCGCATAGCCGCCGTGCTGCCCGGACTCCGGAAACCCGCCGGGGGACGCGGTATGCGCACCGCGCAGTCCCTGATACCGGAAAACCGCGCGCTCTCCGAACGTTCATTCCAAGGACTTCCCCGGATCGAACAGGCGTTGCTGTGGCACACCGAGGTCGAGGCCGAGCCGATAAACATCCCCGCGGGGTTGCTCGGCATGGACACCGACAGCGCCGCGCTTGCACTCGAACAAGCCCGCGAGAAATTCCGGGAAGGCTGTGTCCGTGCACACCGGGAACTCGCGCCGAGTACCGACTGCCGCCACTACAACCGTCTGCTCGACGGGCCGATCCGCCGGGGCGGCGCCCTGCTGCCGGACGTCCAGCAGCACCTCGCCGCCTGCCCCTACTGCCGGCACGCCGCCGAGCAGCTCGGGCAGATCGAGGCCGGAGTCGGCGTGCTGCTCGCCGAAGCGGTCCTCGGCTGGGGCGCCCGCCGGTACCTCGACTCGCGTCCGGGCCGCCGAGGGCCTGGCCCCGCCCGCACCCGCAGCACCTCCCGGCGCTCCGGCGGGCGTCGGCGCGGCGGCGGCAAGCACGGGCTGCTCGCCCGGGTTCCGGTGCCCGCGCCGCGTGCACAGGGGGCCGGCCGGGCCGCGCCACGGGCCGGCTGGTCCTCAAGAGCGCTGCTCACCGGCGTCGGCGTCGCCTCGGCCGGGCTGCTCGCGGCCGTCCTGGTGATCAGCGTCCGGCCGGACGGCGGCGGCACCGACTCGGTCGCCTCCACGGGCTCGGCTCCCGGCACCGGCACCCCGTCCCCGCCCGCCACGGCGCCCGGGTCGGCCGGCCTGCCCTCGGCCGGCCGGCCGACCCGGCTGCACAACGCCGCCGCCGGCCTGTGCCTGGACATCAAGGGCAAGCCCGCCGCCGGCGCGGACACGGTGCTCGCGGTCTGCTCCGCCGCGCCGACGCAGCAGTGGACGTACGACGCCGACGGACTGCTGCGCAGCGCGGCCGACTCCGGCCTGTGCCTGGACTCGCACGCCGACGCCGGCGTGGTCATCCTCGGCACCTGCTCCGACGCCGGCGCGCGGAGGGGGGACGATGTGCGCTACGACCTCACCGTGCCGGGCGAGTTGCTGCCCCGCTGGGACGAGACGCTCGCGCTCGCCCCGGAGAGCGAGGAGGCGGGCGCCGGCATCGTCGTCAAGGTCCGGGACCGCTCCGCCGGGCAGCGCTGGTTGACCGACGGGCCGACGGCCAGTCCCGGCTCCCTGTCGATCGCCGGTACCGGCGGCCCCTCCGCACGGCCGGCGGAGCTGCCCGGGACGGGCACATGACGCCCGGGCAGCGCGTCCCGCCGCGGTCCGACGGCGACAGCGGAGCTGCCGGCGGGACGCGGCCGGACCTCACACGGGTGACTCGACGAGGTCGTCCGCGGTGACCGTGGCGGGCGTGGCGTGCCCCGACAGGGCGAGGGTGAGGTCCAGCTCCGCGAGGACGCAGCGGATCACATGCTCGACGCCCGCCTGCCCGTCCAGGCCGAGCCCGTAGACGTAGGGGCGCCCGAGCAGGACCCCCCGGGCGCCGAGCGCGAGCGCCTTGAACACGTCGTCCCCGGTGCGCACCCCGCTGTCGAACAGCACCGTCAGCCGGTCGCCGGCCGCGGCCGCGACCCGGGGCAGCGCGTCGGCCGCCGCGACGGAGCCGGCCACCTGCCGGCCGCCGTGGTTGGAGACCACCACCCCGTCCATCCCGGCGTCCGCGGCGAGCCGGGCGTCGTCCGGGTGCAGGACTCCCTTGAGGACGATCGGCCCGTCCCAGTGCTCCCGCAGGAAGGCGAGGTCGGGCCAGGTGTGGCCCGCGTCCCCGAACAGGCCGAGGAAGTGCATGACGGCGGCGTTCGGGTCCTCGTGCACGGGCTTGGCGAGGCCCGCCCGGAAGGCGGGGTCGGTGAAGTAGTTGGCGGTGCCCACCCCGTGCAGGAACGGCAGATAGGCCTGGTCCAGATCGCGCGGCCGCCACGCCAGCAGCGGCGTGTCCAGCGTGACCACCAGCACCGTGAATCCGGCGGCCTTCGCACGGGCGAGGAAACTGCGGGTCACCTCGCGGTCCTTGCCCCAGTACAGCTGGAACCACCGCTCGGCGTCCCCCATCACCTCGGCCACCTGCTCCATCGGCGTGCTGGAGGCCGAGGACAGGGTGTACGGCACACCCTGCGCGGCGGCCGCCCGGGCGACGGCGGACTCGGCGTCCGGATGCATGATCGATATGGTGCCCACCGGTGCCAGTGCCAACGGCGCCGGCAGGGCACGGCCCAGCACCTCCACCGACAGATCGCGCTCCTGCACGTCCCTGAGCATGCGCGGCACGATCCGACGCCGGGCGAGGGCGGCGCGGTTGGCGCGGGCGGTGCTGCCGTCGCCCGCGCTGCCCGCCACATATCCCACCGGGCCGGGCCCGAGCCGGTGTTCGGCCAGTTCCTCCAGGCGGGTCAGGTCCGTGGGCAGCCGGGGCACGGCACCCGTCGTCCCGTTCAGATAGATCTCGTACTGGAAGTCCGCCCAGTGCTTGGCCATCCGGCCCTCCCGCCGCTCGTCGCTGAGATGCGCTGCAGGCAGACGATACGGGCCGGTCGGCGCGGTGCACAGGCGCCCTCGGCCACGGGTGACCGCCTCGCACGGGACGGTGGCGAGCCCGTGGGGCACGGAGGACACGGGCCGGTGACCGGTCTCCGGCTCCACCAGCTCCAACGTGCCGGTTCGACCCGCCAACTCCACGTCATGGAAGGGAAGTTGAGCATTCCGGTGCCGGACGGGAGGGCCCCGTGGGTCGGCGCGTGCCCCCCCACGTGGCCCTCGTGCGGCCGGCCGCGTGGCCGGCCCGCCCGGCGCTCAGCCGACCCGGGCCACCGCTCGCACCGGAGCGCCGTCCGCCCCCGGGAGCCGCAGGGGGAAGAGGAACACCTCGACCTCGGCCCTGCCCACCAGCCGTTCCAGCCCGGTCAGGTTCTCGGCGATCACCCCGCCCGCACCGCACAGCACCCGGTGGGCGGGCAGGCCGAGTCCGGTGTGCGGATCGTCCGGCTGCGGAGTCGGGTCGACGCTGAGCGCGTCCACCGCCACGGTCCGGGCGCCGGCCGCCACGACGGCCCCGGCGGCCTCGGGTGTCAGCCAGGGGTGGGCGAGGTACGCGTCGCTGCCCCAGTACGCCGACCAGCCCGTGGCGAGCAGCAGCAGCGCGCCGGGCGTCGCCGCGAGCCGGTCGAGCGCGGGGGCCAGCAGGGCCGGCGTGATCGGCGACCGGGCGGGCAGCCCCCGGACGTCGGCCACGACCGCGGGCCCGGCGAACCGGTCCAGCGGCAGCTCGTCCAGGCGGGGCCAGGCGTCGTCGACGTGGTACGGCGCGTCGACGTGGGTGCCGGACTGCGAACCCAGGTGCAGCGCCAGCACGTTGACGCCGTCGGCCGGCGCCCGCAGGGCGGGGGAGAGCGTGACCTCCGGGTCACCGGGATACACGGGCATCCCGGTGACCACGGGCACCGACAGATCGAGCCAGCCGCTCATCGTCCGCCCTCGGCCGCGAGCACGGTCGGCATCTCGTCCGCCGGAGCACCGGGACCGGTGACCGGCGGCACCGGCACCTCGACGGTACGGGCCAGCCGCGGGCCCTTGGGGCCGTACGCCGCCCGGGGTTCGGGGAACAGCCGCAGGAGTGTCAGGAACAGGACGGCGGCCACCGCGAGGGACAGCGGCAGGCTGATGTCGACCCCGTTCGCCAGGTCGCCCAGCGGCCCGACGAACTGGCCCGGGATGTCCGTGAACAGCACGCCGATCAGCGCGGACACCCACCAGGCGGTCATGCCGCGCCAGTTCCAGCCGTGCGCGAACCAGTAAGGGCCGCCGCGCTGACGGCGGTTGAAGACCTGCAGCGCGTCGGGGTCGTACCAGCCGCGCCGGGTGTAGAAGCCGAGCATCATCACGACCATCCACGGCGTGGTGCAGGTGATGATCATCGTGGCGAACGTCGAGATGGACTGCACGAGGTCGAGGCCGAACCGGCCGATGAAGATGAACGCGACGGACAACAGCCCGACCAGCAACGTCGCCTGGACACGGGACAGCCTCGGGAACACCGAGGAGAAGTCGAGGCCGGTGCCGTACAGCGAGGTCGTGCCCGTCGACATGCCGCCGATCAGCGCGAGCAGGCACACCGGCAGGAAGAACCAGCTCGGCGAGATGGCCAGCAGCCCGCCGACGAAGTCGGGCGCGGCCGGGTCGACGTACTTCGGCGCCTCGGCCGCGATGATGCTCGCGGTCGCCAGGCCGAAGACGAACGGCAGCAGGGTCGCGATCTGGGAGAGGAAGGCGGCGCCCACCACCGTGCGGCGCGGGGTGGCGGCCGGGATGTAGCGCGACCAGTCACCGAGGAACGCGCCGAACGACACCGGGTTGGACAGCACGATCAGCGCCGAGCCGATGAACGACGGCCAGAACATCGACTGTGTCGCCGCGTCCGCCGAGGCCGTGAACACACCGGCGTACGACGGGTCGAAGTCACCGGCGAAGGCGATCGCGCCGAGCAGGAACAGCACGGTCGCCGAGGTCACGGCGATCTTGTTGACGAACAGCATGAACCGGAAGCCGTACACGCACACGGCGAGGACCAGCCCCGCGAACAGTGCGTACGCGACGACGTACGACAGGGTGCTGCGTTCCAGGCCGAACAGCCGGTGGGCGCCGCCGACCAGGGCGTCCCCGGAACTCCACACCGAGATGGAGAAGAAGGCGATCGCGGTGAGCAGTGAAAGGAACGAGCCGACCACCCTGCCGTGCACGCCCAGGTGCGCGGAGGACGACACGGCGTTGTTGGTGCCGTTGACCGGGCCGAACACCGCCATCGGGCACAGGATCAGGGCGCCTGCGACGACACCGAGGACGGTGGCCGCCAGTCCCTGCCAGAAGGAGAGCCCGAAGAGGATCGGGAAGGCGCCGAGGACGCAGGTGGAGAAGGTGTTGGCACCGCCGAAGGCGACCCGGAAGAGGTCGAGCGGGGTCGCGGTGCGGTCCGCGTCGGGGATGCGTTCGACGCCGTAGGGCTCGACCTCGGTGAGGGACGGCGGCGCGGTGGGGGAGTCGGGGGGCTGAGGGGTCAAGGAGGGCTCCAGCGAGGTTGCGGCGGTGGAGCGCTTGGTGGCGCGGCGATGGTGAACGACCGCCGGCGCCGTGGGGGTGTGCGACGCGGGCGGGAGCCGTCCTGGAGGGGTCTGCCGACGGTACGGCGCCGGCGAAGACCCCTGCCAGAGGACGATTCATCCATCTGTGCCGTCGTCGGTGGAGGAATCGGCCACCTCCTCGGCGTCCGGCCCCTGGGCCCGGACCCGCTGGACGTGTTCCAGGGAATCGCGCAGCTCGGTCAGCCAGTCGTCGGTGTGGCGCTGGACCAGCCGTACGCACCAGGCGAGGGCGTCACTGCGGCTGCGCGCGACGCCCCCGGCGATCAGGGTGTCCAGAACCTGTCGCTCGGGCTGCCGCAGCCGGGTCATCACCGGCGCCGCCACATGGGTGAACAGGGCCCGCTCCGTGCCGCACACCACGCCCCACGACACCTTGCGGCGGAACCGGTGTTCGGCCTCGCGGGCCACTTCGATGCGGGTCTCGCGCGTCCGCTCCCGGAACTCCTGGATCCGCGCCTGTACGGCGGCCTCCCGCTCGGCGTCCGAGGCGCCGCCGGCGAGCCGGGGCTCCGGGACGCGCCCGATCACGGTGATCTCCTCGCGGTCCGCGGTCACCTCGACCAGTTCCTCGAAGAGTTCGTCGGGCAGCCGGCCGGCGAACCAGCCGCGCAGCTGCTCTTTCTGCTCCGCTGTAATCATGTAATCAGGATTACTCCGTCGTCTTCATGAACGCAAGGAGTGGTGAAGGGGTCGTGAAGGGGTTCGCTGTGGGGTGAGGGCGGAATGTTTCAGGCCTATTAACGAGGCGGTCTTTTTCGGCCATGGGATCGCTCTCAGCGATCAAGAACCGCTCGGTTGTGCGGTCGAAGCGTTCGGATTCCGTGACTTCACGCCACTGATTCAACACGCAAGGTTACTGAAAGCTGTGGGTTGGATGTGTGTTTCGACGGCGGACTCGGCAGAGTGGCGCACGCCGCTCCGGCGCCGACCGGGCCCGGGCCGGCACTCGTCTATTCGAGCGGAAGGATGCATACAATGCGGAACACCGCGCGCTGGGCAGCGATCTTGGGCCTCGCGGCCACGACCGTCTGCGGTCCCCTGATCGGGGCCGCCGCCGCTGCACCGGACGCCGCCCCGTCGTCGCTCTACGCCCCCTCGGCGCTGGTGCTCACCACCGGCCACGGCGACAACGCGGCCACGGCCACTCCGGAGCGCGCCGTCACCCTGAACTGCGCCCCGACGGCCTCCGGAACCCATCCGGCAGCGGCCCAGGCCTGCGCCGAACTGCGCGGCGTCGGCGGCGACTTCGCGGCCCTCAAGCCCCGCGACGACGTGTGGTGCACCAAGCTGTACGCCCCCGTCGTGGTCACGGTGCAGGGGGTCTGGCAGGGGCAGCGCGTCTCCTATGAGCGCGTCTTCGGTAACACCTGCGTGAAGGACGCGCTGAACAGCAGCGTCTTCGCGTTCTAAGACCGGGATCGCGCGGTCTCCGTAGCGCCGGATCAGGTCCGCAACTGGGGAGTGCGGCCCCCTGGAGCGGGGATCTGCGATCTCGCACCGGGACTGGTGGGCGGAGTGGGGCCGCCCTCCGGCTTCCGGGCACACAGCCGCTCCCCGGACCGGTCCGTGGGGGGCCGTCCGGGGAGCGGCGAAAAACAAACGGTGCGCCGAGGACGCCTTGCGCATCAACACGCCCCGACTGTGCGAAGGGGCCGCCGTCTCCCTGCTGACGGCGGCCCCTTCGTGGTGGTCGCGGCGGCTACATGTGGACGACCTGCGGGGCCGCGGCGTCCTGCTGCGGCACCCCGCGCCGGTAGAGCAGGAACGCGATGACCGTGCCCGCGGCGAAGAGGCCGGCCGACCACCAGAAGGCGGTCGTGTAGCTCTCGATCGTCGCCTGCGCCTGCACCAGCTTGCTGGTGGCGTCGCGACCGGACAGGTAGTCGGTGGCCGCGCTCGCGGCGAGGGTGTTCAGCAGCGCCGTGCCGATCGAACCGCCCACCTGCTGCATGGCGTTGACCGTCGCGGACGCGACGCCCGCGTCCTCGGCCGCGACTCCGCCGGTGGCCAGCTGCATGGCGGGCGGCATGACCAGGCCCAGGCCCACGCCGATCACGATCAGCTGCGGCAGCACCGCGCTCGTGTAGGCGGAGCCGAGACCGATGCCGGTCAGCCAGGCCATGCCGGCCGTGGCGATCGCGAAGCCCAGCGGGATGACCGCCTTCGGGCCCATGCGCGGCACCAGGACCGTCGTGCCGACCTGTGCGGTCACCATCAGCGCGCCGACCATCGGCAGGAACGCCACGCCGGTCCTCGTCGGGCTGAAGCCGAGGTTGAGCTGGAGGTAGTAGGTCAGGAAGAGGAACACGCCGAACATGCCCGCGCCGGTGATCAGCACCGCGAGGAACGAGGCGCCGCGGTCGCGGTCGAGCAGGATGCGCAGCGGCAGCAACGGGTGCGCGGCCCGGGTCTGCCACCAGGCGAACGCCGCCAGCAGCAGGCCGCCCGCGATCAGGAAGCCCCAGGTCAGCGGCGAACCCCAGTCGTGCGTCTCGGCGTTGGAGAAGCCGTACACCAGGGAGAAGAGACCGGCGGCGACCAGGACCGTGCCCGGCACGTCCAGCTTGGCGTCCGCCGCGTCACGGTGGTTGCTCAGCAGCACCCAGCCGCCGGCGAAGGCCACGACCGCGATGGCCACGTTGACGTAGAGGGTCCAGCGCCAGTCGAGCGCGTCCGTCAGCACACCACCGAGCAGCAGGCCCACCGCGCCGCCGGCGCCGGCGATCGCGCCGTACACGCTGAACGCGCGAGCCCGCTCGCGGGCGTCGGTGAACGTGGTGTTGAGCAGCGACAGCGCTGCCGGTGCGAGCAGTGCGCCGAAGGCGCCCTGCAGGGCGCGCGCGACGACCAGCATGGTGAAGCCGTTCGCCGCGCCGCCGAGTGCGGAGGCCGCGGCGAAGCCGACGACGCCGACGAGGAAGGCGGGCTTGCGGCCGAACAGGTCGGCGATCCGGCCGCCGAGCAGCAGCAGTGAGGCGAAGGCCAGTGCGTAGGCGGTCACGATCCACTGCCGGCTGCCGTCGGAGAAGCCGAGGTCGGCCTGGGCCGAGGGCAGGGCGATGTTCACGATCGTGGCGTCGAGCACCACCATCAGCTGGGCGATGGCGATGACCGCGAGGATCCACCAGCGCTTGGCGGAGGCGGCCGGCGGCGCCTCCACGGCGGCCGTGCGGGCGCCGTCGGTCAGGGTCTTCTGGGGCATCGGGAACTACTCCAGGGAAGTCGTTCGAAGCGGGAACACGGAGACACGGACGCACGGACAGTTCGTCGGCGCGCGAGCTTGTCGGCCGCTCGTAAACGAAACTGTTTCGTACGCATTGAGCGTAGACCAGCGTGAGCGAAACGGCAACGTTTCGCTTGCCTGGGGATCGTATTCCTTGACAGGCATATAACTAGACAGGCATATTGCATGTATGTCCGACGCCGTGCTCTGGAGTGCCCTCGCCGACCCCCACCGGCGGGCCATCGTCGCGCTGCTCCTGGAGGGGCCCCGGCCCGTCGGGGAGATCGTGGCGGCCTGCGGGCTGAGCCAGCCGAGCACGTCCAAGCACCTCAAGGTGTTGCGGGAGGCGGGTCTGGTGCGGGTCAGGCAGGACGCGCAGCGTCGCGTCTACGCCCTCGACCCGGCTCCGATCGCCGCCCTCGACGCCTGGCTGGCCCCGTACCGCACGCTGTGGAACCGCAGCCTCGACGCCCTGGGCCGCCGCCTCGACGAGACGGCCGAGGCGCACGGGCCCCGGGGCTCCGCGGGGCGGGACGAGGCGCCGGACGACATCTGACCCCCCCATCGCGAAGGACCGAGCACCATGTCCGTCGATCTCACCGGCACCTATCTGACCCTCGCCGACGGCCGCCCCGCCGTCCGCTTCAGCCGCACCTACGCCCACTCCCTCGACCGCGTCTGGCACTTCGTGACCGACCCGGACGAGCTGGCCGAGTGGTTCCCGTTCCACGTCGAGATGGAACTGCGCGCGGACGCGCCCATCCGCTTCTTCGGTGAGCCGGGAACACCGGAGTTCACCGGCCGGGTCCTCGCCGTCGACCCGCCCCGGCACCTCTCCTTCGAGTGGGGCGGCGACGAAGTCCGCTTCGACCTGGAGGCGACCGGCGAGGGGCGTACCCGCTTCACGCTCACCAACGTCCTCGTCGCCGAGAACACCGCCGCCCGCAACGGCGCCGGCTGGGAGGTGTGCCTGGCCGCCCTGGACGCCAAGGCGCGCGGTGAGCGCTTCGAGGGTCCGCACGCCGGAGCGAACGCACCCTGGAAGGAGTTCTACGACGGTTACATCGGGGCCGGCGTGCCCTCGGGCGCGCCCGTGCCGGGCCTGGACTGATCTCCCGCCCGGTCAGGTGGCGAACACCCGGGCCAGGGCCGCGGCCACCGGCCCGGCGCCGGCCGGCGAGACCCGTGCGCTCAGATAGCCGTCCGGGCGCACGAGGAACGCGTCGCTGTCGCCGGTCCCGTACCGCTCGCGGAACTCGCCACGGCTGTCACGGACCACGGGCAGGGCCGGTGGTCCGGCGTCCACGTGCCCCGGCAGCACGCAGCAGCAGTCCAGCCGGCCGTGCGCCAGAGCGCGCGCGGTCCCGGCCAGTTCCTCGAAGTCCTTCGTTCCCTCGGAGGTGTCCGCGTACAGCAGCAGGACGTGATCGCGCTCGCGCAGCACGTCGTACAGGCGCAGCGGGAAGGCCGCGATCGGATCCAGCAGACCGCCGCAGTCCGGCGCCCGCTCACCCGCGGCCGGGCGGGGTCCGCCGGACGGGCCCGGCTCGGTGAGCGGACCGTCCGGGTAGGAGATCAGCAGCTGTGCCTCCCGCAGCCCCACGGTCAGCGGATCGTCCGGGTCGGCCTGGACGCCCCGCGCCGCGTGCCGCAGGGTGCGGCCCACCACTTCCTGCCCGACGGGCCGGCGCTCGGCGTCGTAGCTGTCCAGCAGCCCCGGGTGGGCGATGCCCCGCGTCGCGAGGGCCAGCTTCCAGCCCAGGTTGTAGGCGTCCTGCACCCCGGTGTTCATGCCCTGGGCGCCGGTCGGCGGATGGATGTGCGCGGCATCGCCGGCCACGAACACCCGGCCCTCGCGGTAACGGTCCACGATGCGGTGGCTGATGCGGAACACGGACGACCAGCGCAGCGCGGATGCGGTCGTCGGCCGCGGGGACAGCCGGTCGAGGACCGCCTGGATGTGGTGCAGACGCGGGGTACCCCCCGCCTCCAGGCCGTGGGTCACCGCATCCCCCGCATCCCCCGGGGCCGCAGCGTCCCGGCCGGACCGCGGCGAGAGTTCCGGCGGGACCAGCATGGACATGCGGTAACGGCGTCTGCCGGGCAGCGGGATGCAGACGAGAAGGTCGTCCACCTCTCCGCCGGGGGCGCGGTGCATCGCGCGCACGGTCCAGCCGGGCGGCAGGTCCCAGTCGACCTCCACGTCCGCGAGCATGTACTCCTCCGGCAGCGCGCCGCCCTCGAAGCGGAGCCCCAGCGTCTTGCGCACCACGCTGTGCGCACCGTCGCATCCGACCAGGTGGCGCGAGCGGATCTCCAGCTCGCCGCCTGCCGTGGTGCGCAGCCGGCTGGTGACACCGTTCGCGTCCTGGGCGAAGGACAGCAGCTCGGTGCCGCGCTCGATCCGCCGGCCGAAGCAGGCCAGCCGCTCTTCGAGAATGCGTTCCGTCTCGTACTGCGGCAGGGCGGCGAACCCGTAGGGCACCTCCGGCGGCAGCGTCATCTCCATGCGCGCCTGTTCGGCACCGTCGACGAAGGTCAGCTGCCCGCGCAGCGGGACCGCCGCGTCCAGGGCCGCGCGGGCCACCCCCGCGCGGTCCCAGACCTCGAGCGTCCTCGGCTGGATGCCCACGGCCTTCGCGTACGGCAGCCGCTCGGGAAGTCTGTCCACGAGCCGGCAGCCGATGCCCCGTCTGCTCAGCTCGAGGGCGGCGGTCAGGCCGACCGGGCCCGCTCCGGCGATCAGTACCTCGGTGTCCGTCATGCGCTGCTCCCGCCCGGCACGCTCCGTCCCGCTTCCATGGTCGTCCGAGGGAACGAGCACGGCGACCGGGCCACCCGCGCGGACGGTGCGCGGCCCTACGTGAGCTGCCTGCGCACCAGCTCGTGCAGCCGCCCGCCGGTGTCGGCGAGCAGCTCGGCCGGCGGGCCCTGCTGGATGACCTTGCCGTCCTCCATCACGACGACCCGGTCCGCGTCCAGCACCGTCGACAGACGGTGGGCGATGACGATGCGCGTGGCCTGCAGCTTGCGGGTGCTCTCGATGACGATGCGCTGGGTGTCGTTGTCGAGAGCGCTGGTCGCCTCGTCGAAGAACAGGATGCGCGGGCGCCGGATCAGCGCCTGAGCGATCATCAGGCGCTGGCGCTGCCCGCCGGAGATCGCGCCGTTGCCCGCGACGATCGTGTGCAGGCCCATCGGCATGCGCTTGATGTCCTCCGCGAGCCCCGCCATCTCGGCCGCCGCCATCGCCTCCTCGGGCGTGTACGGCTCGGTGCCGCAGATGACGTCCAGGATGGAGCCGGTGAAGGGCTGCGCATGCTGCAGGACGACCCCGCACTGGCGGCGCACGGCCGACTGGTCCAGGGCCGCCAGGTCCTGACCGTCGTACAGCACACTGCCCGAGACCGGCCTGTCGAACCCGATGAGCAGGCGCAGCAGCGTGGACTTGCCGCAGCCGCTCGGGCCGACGACCGCCACGAACTCGCCCGCACGGACGTCGAAGGACACGTCGTCCAGGACGAGCGGGCCGTCGTCGGTGTACCGGAAGGAGAGCCGGCGGGCCTCCACCGCGCCGGACAGCGGGCCCGGGCGGGTGCTGGCCGTGCGCACCTCGGGCGTGGCGTCCAGCACCGGCCTGATCTCCTCGAACAGCGGCAGCGCGGCCACCGCCGAGACGAAGGAGCTGGTGAGCTGGGTGACCGAGGTCAGCACCATCGTCACCGAGGTGTTGAAGGTGAGGAAGGCCGCCGCCGACATCGCGCCCCTGGCCGGGCCCGCCAGCAGCATGAACATCAGCAGGGTGCACACCGGCAGATAGACCGCGCCGAGCACCGTGGTGAGGTTCTTGATCCGGCCGACCCTCTGCTGGAGTTCCCGGCTGCGCGCGAACTCTCCGGCCCAGGCGGCGTACGCGTAGTTCTCGGCCGCGGCCACCCGCAGCTTGGGCAGGCCGCGCAGGGTCTGGAACGCCTGGTTGTTCAGCTTGTTGCCGAGCACCACCAGCCGCCGCTGCCAGCGCACCTGCCACAGCCCGAGCCCCAGGAACACGGCGCCGATGACGACGAGCATGCCGATCGCCGCCATGGCCATCGGCGCGCTGTACCAGAACAGCAGGCCAAGATTCATCGCGCCGACCGTCACGGACTGCGCGACCACCGGGCCCACGCCCGCAAGCAGCCGCCGGATCGCGCTGATGCCCATGGCAGCACTGGCGAGTTCGCCGGTCGAGCGCTGGGTGAAGAACCGGGTCGGAAGCCGCAGCAGCCGGTCCCAGACGGCCGGCTGGAGCGCCGACTCGATCCGTCCCTCCAGCCGCAGGATGGTCAGGTTCTCCAGCAGCGTGAACGCGGCCGACACGACGCCGCTGATCATCACCGCCAGACACACCTGGACGATCAGGCCCACCTGGGCCCTCGGCACGTACTCGCCGAGCACCTTGCCCGTCGCGATCGGCACCAGCGCGCCGATCGCCACCGTCACCAGCCCGGCGAGCATCAGATTGAGCAGGTCGCCGCGGGTGCCGCGCAGGCTGAACCGCAGCAGCCCGAGCGGTCCGAGCCGCCGCTCGGGCAGCGGCCGGTAGAACATCACCGCGCGCGGCTCGAACTCCTCCGCGTTCGCCTTCTCGACCGGGGTCTCGCGTCCGGTCGCCGGCTGCACGGCCACATAGCCGCCGCGCCGCCACAGCAGGGCGACCGGCGCGCCGGACAGGGCCCGGTGCCCGACCAGCGGCCCCACGTTCTCCCGCCACCAGCGGCCGTGCAGCCGCACCGCACGGGTGCGCACCCGGGAGGCCAGGGCCACCCGCTCGACCGGGTCGAGGCGCTCGCTCTCCGTGCCGCTCTGCGCGGGCGCGGCGAGGGTGATCCCGGCGGCCTCGGCGACCAGCTTGCAGGCCGCGTAGCCGGCATCGGCGTCGGCGGCCGTCGTACGGCGGGCCGAGCGCTTGCCGATGGAGGCGAGCAGGGTCCGGTCGGCCTGGGCGCGGACCGCCTCACCGGCCTTGATCCCGGCCGCCGTGCGCGTCTCGTGGGTGCGCTCCAGCTGCTCGATCCACCGGTCCAGCGCGGTCAGCAGCCGGTACTGCTGGTCGACCATGCTCTGCCACAGGGCGGGGTCCATCAGCAGGTCGGCAGCCGCCTCCGCGCCGTACAGCGAGCCGTACTGGACGCTGCCCGGCGGCACCTGCATCCAGAACACGTCGTCATCGGCGGGTGCCGCGGTCCGCTCCTCGGCCATCGGCGCCTGGAAGAGGACCGACAGACCGCGGCCGACGCCCAGCGCGAGGGCGTACTCCAGCGGGCTCGAAGCGGGCGGCACGTACTGGGGGTTGCCGTACTCGTCGTACGACCAGGTCTGGGTGTGGGCGGTCTGATACAGCTCGCGCAGACCGACCCGGTGGACCACACAGTCGCGGACCGGACGGGCCACCAGGGTGTGCTGGGGCCCGGCGACCGGGCCGAGCAGCAGCGAGCCCGCCTCCAGCCGGCCGAGATGGTGCCAGTGGCCCTGCTGCACGGCGTCCACCGCGAACAGATCCAGGGCTCCGGCCGCGACCAGCCACAGCACCTGCGGACCCTCCAGGTCCAGGCGGTTGAACCCGGCGCAGTCGACCCGGGTGCCCAGCGAGCCGAGCGCGCCGAGGACGAGGTCGCCCCCGTGCCCCTCCTGAACAGCCGTCATCTCACCGCTCCCTGACCAGCGCGGCGTACGCGCCGCCGTGCGCCACCAGCTCCTCGTGCCGGCCGCGCTCGACGACCGTGCCGTGCTGGAGCACCACGATCTCGTCGCTGTCCCGGACGGTGCTCAGCCGGTGGGCGATCACCACGCATGCGCAGCCGCGCCGGCGCAGGTTGTCCATCACGGCCAGCTCCGTCTCCGCGTCCAGTGCGCTGGTCACCTCGTCCAGGACGAGGATGCTGGGCCGCCGCACCAGCGCCCGGGCGATCTCCAGACGCTGGCGCTGCCCGCCGGAGAAGTTCCGGCCGTCCTGCTCGACCTTGCTGTGGATGCCGCCGGGCCGGCGCATCACCACCTCGTACAGGGCCGCGTCCTTCAGCGCCTCCACCACGGCCTCGTCCGGGACGGACGGGTCCCACAGGGCGACGTTGTCGCGGACCGAGCCCTCGAAGAGGAACACGTCCTGGTCGACGAAGGAGACGGAGGAGGCGAGGGCGCCGCGCGGAATGTCCTCCAGACGGCGGCCGTCGATGCGGATCACCCCGTCCCACGGCGCGTACAGCCCCGAGATCAGCCGGGAGACCGTGGACTTGCCGCTGCCCGAACCGCCGACCAGGGCCACCTGCCGGCCGGGCCCGACGGTCAGGTCGAAGCCGGTCAGCAGCGGCTGGTCCAGCGGGCTGTAGCCGAAGGTCACGTTCTCCAGCTCGACGTGCCCGTGCAGCCGGCGCGTCGAGTCGCCGCCGCCGGGGCGGGCGTAGAGCGGGTCGGTCTGGAAGTTCTCCACGTCCTTCAGCCGCGCCACGTCGGCCGCGAAGTCCTGGATCCGGCCCGCCACGCCGTTGAGCCGGGTCAGCGGGGCGGTGAAGCGGGTGACCAGCGCCTGGAAGGCGACCAGCAGACCCACCGAGATGTGTCCCTCGACCGCCCGCAGACCACCGATCCACAGGATCAGCGCACTGTTGAGCGTGGCGAGCATCGGCGCGACCACGCCGAGCCAGGCGCTCGGCACACCGAGCCGCTGCTGCTCCTCCAGCGTGGTCGCGTGCTGCCCGGCCCACTTGCGGAAGTAGCCGTCCTCGCCGCCGGTCGCCTTCATCGTCTCGATCAGCTGGAGACCGGTGTAGGAGGTGTTGGTGAGCCGGGCCGTGTCCGCGCGCAGTTTCGCCGTCCGGGTCGCGCGCAGCCGTACGACCAGCCGCATGGCGACCACGTTCAGCAGGGCCACGCCGATGCCGAGGAAGGTCAGCTGCGGGTCGTAGGTGTACAGCAGGACGGCGTACAGCACGACCACGATCGCGTCCACGCCCGCCGCCGCCAGGTCGCGGGCCAGGGTCTCGGCGACCTGGTCGTTGGACTGCAGCCGCTGGACCAGGTCGGCCGGGCTGCGCTGGGAGAAGAACGTGACCGGCAGCCGCAGCAGATGGCGCAGGAAGCGGGCGCTGGAGAGGGTGGAGGAGATGATCCGGCCGTGCAGCAGGTTGGCCTGCTGCAGCCAGGTCAGCACCAGGGTGAGCAGCACACAGGTGGCCATCGACGCGAACAGCACGCCGAGCAGCGAGGTCTGACCGCCGATGAGGAACGTGTCGATGTAGGTACGGCTGAGGGCGGGCACCGCCGCGCCCACCGCCACCAGCAGCAGGCTGGCCAGGACCGCGGCGGGCAGGGTGCCCGCGGTGCCGCGCAGCCGGGCCGGCATCGCGCCGAGCACGCCGGGCCTGCGGCCGCCCTTGCTGAAGCCGTCGCCCGGCTCCAGCACCAGCACGACTCCGGTGAAGCTGCCGTCGAACTCCTCCATGGGCACGAACCGGCGGCCCTTGGCGGGGTCGTTGATGTAGACCCCGCGCCGGCCGAAGCGGCGGCCCATCCCGTCGTAGACGACGTAGTGGTTGAACTCCCAGAACAGGACGGCCGGGGCCGCGACCTCGGCGAGGGCCGCCAGGTCCATCTGCATGCCCTTGGCGGTGAGGCCGTAGCTGCGGGCGGCCTTCAGCAGGTTGCTGGCGCGCGAGCCGTCGCGGGAGACACCGCAGGCGATGCGCAGCTCCTCCAGCGGGACGTGCCGGCCGTAGTGGCCCAGCACCATCGCGAGGGAGGCGGCGCCGCACTCGACGGCCTCCATCTGGAGCACGGTCGGCGTACGGACCGTGCCGCCGCGGGCCTTGGGGACCGGGCGCCGGGCCGGGGCGGCCCGTCTGCGGCCGCGGGTTTCCTGAGTGGTGCTCACGGCAGCAGCCAATCGACGGGACGCTGGTCGGCCAGCCGGACCGAACCGGAGGCAAGGGTCATGGAGTCGAGCCGGTAGGGCGGCCCGTCCGCGGACGACCACCGGTAACCGCTTTTGGTGGCCCGGGACCTGTCCAGGGCGACCAGGACGGCCACCGGGCGCCCCTTGCGGGTGAACTGCTCGCCGAGCTGGCTGTCGCCGAGGAACGCGGAGATCGACTGGGCGGACTGCGCGGTGCGGTCCACCGACTTCACATGCCCGCGCAGCACCCCGTACTGCTGGGTCGGCACCGACGGCAAGGTCAGGTCCACGGGGGCGTGCGCCGGGATGGCCGCGGCGTTCTCGGCGGGGACGTACACGGTGGCGTACAGCGGGTCGGCGGCGTGGGCGACCTTCTCGACGGCGGCCACATTGGTGCCGGTCTGGATGATCTGGCCGATGGTGGCGGCGAGCGCGGTGACCCGGCCCGCGGCGACCGTGCGGACCACCGAATCGCCCTGACCGGTGTGCACCTTGAGGACGGGTGCGTTCGCGGGCAGCCGTTCGCCCTGTTTGGCGAGTACGGCCGTGACCTGCCCGGCCACGGGACTCTGCAGCAGATAGCTGCCCTGTGCGTGGGTGAGGATGGCCTGCGCGCTCACCGTGGAGGCGACCGAACCGGTCACCGCCCACACGGAGGCGGCCGCCATGACGACGACGGTGACGCCGAGCGCGAGCCAGCCCTGG
The DNA here is from genome assembly GCF_055657175.1 of Streptomyces sp. NPDC107581. Classification (NCBI taxonomy): domain Bacteria; kingdom Bacillati; phylum Actinomycetota; class Actinomycetes; order Kitasatosporales; family Streptomycetaceae; genus Streptomyces; species Streptomyces sp. NPDC107581. Next base: position 536,280 of record NZ_JBVKBH010000005.1, on the reverse strand, counting down.
GGGCGGGCGAGGCGCACCGGAAGGTCCAGCTCCTCCGGCGACTGGAGCTTGGCGAGGGCCTGTTGGCGGAACTGCACGGAACTTCCCTCACCCGTGGAGAGACTTCGCTACGACATGGTCCGGGTGCTTCCAGGCACCCGAGAGTCCCGGAGCCGGGGGGCGGCTCCGGGACTTCGGTCACACCGAGGTGCGATCAGAGACCGGCGACCAGGCCGGAAACCGGGGCCACGTTCAGGCCGGTGACACCCTGGACGGTGCCGACAGCCGTGTCCACCAGGCCGGAAACCGGGGCAAGGCCGTTGACGGCACCGGTCACGGTGTTCAGGGCGTTCACGGACAGACCGCCGGAGACGTTGTCCAGCTCGGCGTCCGAGATCTCGACGGTCTCAACCTGGGGGGTGGAGTTCATGGTGGAACTTCCCTTCGTATGGATATTTCACAAGGGGGGAAGCGGCCCCCTCTGGGGACAGACGGACGGCCGCGCTCCGCGGGCACCGGGCTTCCGTCTCCGGAGTCCCGGGGGAGTCCCGCGATGTGATGGATCAAAGCACGCACGCAGGGCGCGCTTCCAATCAACCAGGCCTCTCACCAGGGAACTTGTTCCCCGGAGGGGCTCATCCGTGCAGGCGCGCGCACGGCATGTCGGCGACTCCTTCACATGCGGCACGGCATCGGCGCATTCCGGCCCTTGCCCGCCGTCCGGCGAATCCGGCACTCCGCGCCAAAGCCGTACCGGGGGGCGTGCGAATGTGCAGAACCATGGACGGCAGTGACGCGCTCGGGTATTCGATGTGCAGATTCTCTGAAGCAGGGATTCCGGTACGTGTTCGGAACGGACCGCTACCGATCAGTAGCTGAGCGTGTCAGCCCATCAGTGCATAGACCGTGCTCGCGCGCGCCGCGAGCGCACCCGAACCGGCGTCGCTCAGCGTGATGTCCGCGAACGCCATCCGCCGGCCCAGCTTGGTCAGGACCGCTTCGATCAGGACATCCGCACCGGACACCGCCCGCTGGAACGACGTCGACTGCTGAACGGTCGTCATCGGCACGAAGCCGCCCCGCGCGGCCGAGACCGCGATCACCGTCGCCGTGTCGGCGGCCGCCATCAGCGCCTGCCCCGAGAGCCCCCCGCCCTCCCGGGCCAGCCGGTCCGACCAGGGAAGACGCAGGACCGCACGGTCCTCGCCCACCGCCTCGACGGACAGCCCGAGGTCGAGGACCCAGGGGGCGAAGCGGTCGGAGAGGATCTTGTCGGCTTCAGCGGTGGTCATCGTCATATGGGGGATTCTTCCCGGCTGCCCGGCGCGACACGCGAAGCATGGCCGATTCACCGCCACGGCGCGGAAGTTGGCAAGCGGAATTGAACGCACCGTGTGACCCGCCCGTACCTACAGCCATCCAGGCGCCCCCGATCAACTGCCCGACAGCGGCAGGCCCCCGTCCCCAGGAGGTCGAGAAGTTTGAGTCACAAGCGAATGCCCAAGCGCAAGGCAGCGATAGCGGTGGGCGGTGTCGCGGCGCTCGGAGCGGCGGCCCTTCTGCTGCCCAACGCCAATGCATCCCAGGACAAGAACGACGCGTCCGGCGCCGCCGGCACCGCGAAGACCCTGAAGGCCTCGGACGCCTCGGATCTCGCCGCGCAGTTGCAGAAGGCGCTCGGTGACGCCCTTGCCGGCTCCTACTACGACAGCGGCAAGAAGCAGCTGGTCGTCAACGTGGTCAGCGGCGACAACAATGTCATCGTGCAGGCGAAGAAGGCCGGCGCGGTCGTCCGCCAGGTCGAGAACAGCACCGCCGAACTCAAGGCCGCCGCAAAGAGGCTGAAGACCAGGGCGACCATGCCGGGCACCGCCTGGGCCGTCGACCCGCGCACCGACAAGGTCCAGGTCACCGCCGACTCCAGCGTCACCGGCGCCAAGTGGGACCGGCTCCGGTCGACCGTGCAGGGCCTCGGCCCGGGCATGGCCACGCTGAAGAAGTCCTCGGGCAGCTTCAAGACCTTCGTCTCCGGCGGCGACGCCATCTTCTCTCAGGTCCAGGGCGGCAATGTGCGCTGCTCCCTCGGCTTCAACGTGAAGGCCTCCGACGGCAGCCCCGCGTTCCTGACGGCCGGTCACTGCGGAGTGGCCGCCAAGGACTGGTCCGACTCCCAGAACGGTCAGCCCGTCGCCACCGTCGACCAGGCGAAGTTCCCGGGCAACGACTTCTCCCTCGTGAAGTACAACGACGCCAACACGCAGGCGCCGAGCGAGGTCAACGTCGGCAACGGCCAGACCGTCAACATCACCCAGGCCGCGGACGCGACCGTCGGCGAGACGGTCTTCCGCATGGGTTCCACCACCGGGCTGCACAACGGCCAGGTGACCGGGCTCGACGCCACGGTCAACTTCCAGAGCGAGACCGACCCGAACGGCGTCGACACCGTCACCGGCCTCATCCAGACAAACGTCTGCGCAGAGGCGGGCGACAGCGGCGGGTCCCTGTTCACCCAGGACGGCGGCGCGGTCGGCCTCACCTCCGGCGGCAGCGGCGACTGCACCAGCGGCGGCGAGACCTTCTTCCAGCCGGTCACCGCCGCCCTGCAGGCCACCGGCGCCACCCTCGGCGACGGCGGCAACGGCGCGGGCGGCGGCGACCAGGCGGGCACCGCCGACCCCTCGGCCTCGGCCGGCGACCAGTCGGGTGCCGGTGACCAGTCGGGCGGCGACCAGATCGGCGGCTCCGCCGACCCGTCCGCCTCCGCGGGCGACCAGAGCGGTGCCGGTGACCAGAGCGGCGCGGGTGACCAGTCCGGTGCCGGTGACCAGAGCGGCGCGGGCGACCAGAGCGGTGTCGGTGACCAGAGCGGCGCGGGTGACCAGTCCGGTGTCGGTGACCAGAGCGGCGCGGGCGATCAGTCGGGCGCGGGCGACGGGTCGTCGTCCCTCACCGGGAGCAACTGACCCCGCCGCAGTGGGACCTCGGGGCACCCCGAGCAGTCCCGGAACTCCTTGACCGGCCCACAGCGGTTCCGGCCGGCGGGGACCGGTCCGGCCCTCCGGCGGGAGGGCCGGACCGCATGCGCCTGACCGGGCACCTCGGCCGTCGTCTGCAGCGGGCTGCGCGATTCAGCCGTTGTCGTCCGTGCGGGGCCGGCGGCCCGGCCGTTGGCCGCAGGGGGGCGGGCGGTTCGGCCGTCGTCCGTACGGAGCCGGGCGATTCGGCCGTTGGTCGCCGGGGGCCGGGCCCTTCGGCCGTCGTCTCTGCGGGGCTGCGCGGTTCGGCCCGTTGTCCGTGCGGGACCCGTGGCTCAGTCGTCCTCGCATGCCCGCAGCAGCAGCACCGCCATGTCGTCCACCCGCTCCCGGGCCGCCACGCTGTGCCGCACCAGTTCGTCGGCCAGCTCCTCCAGCGGCTGGTCGCCGATCTCCGCGAGCAGCGCCCCCAGGTCGACCAAGGCGTCCTCGATGTCCAGACCGGGCGACTCCACCAGCCCGTCCGTGTAGAGGGCCAGGACCGAGCCGGGGGTCAGGGACACCTCGGTCGTCGGGTAGACCGCCGCGGCGTCGATCCCCAGCAGCGGGCCGCCGGCCAGGTCCAGCACCCGCACCCGGCCGTCCGGACGTCTGAGCAGCGGCGGGGGATGCCCGGCACGCGCCATCACCGCCCGTCCCCGCGCGGGGTCCAGCCGCAGGTAGAGGCAGCTGGCGAACAGGTCGGCGCCGAGGTCGATGAGCAGCCGGTTGGTGCTGCCCATCACCTCCTCGGGTGCCTGTCCCACCGTGGTGTACGCCCGTACCCCGGTGCGGATCTGTCCCATCAGGGCCGCCGCCGTCACGTTGTGCCCCTGGACGTCCCCTATCACCGCGGCCGCCAGCGGCGTGGTCGGCACCAGGTCGTAGAAGTCGCCGCCTATCTCCATGCCCTGAGTGGCCGGCAGATAGCGGGCGGCCGCCTCGATGCCGGGCAGCGGCGCCAGCGAGCGCGGCAGCAGCGACTCCTGGAGCCCCTGCGCCAGCCGGTGCTCGGCGTCGTACAGCAGGGCGCGCTCCAGCGCCTGCGCGATCAGGCCGCCGAGGCTGCTGAGCACCGCCCGTTCCTCGGCGGGGAAGACATGCGGCTCGGCGTACGCGAGCACACACGTGCCCACCGGCCGTCCGGACGCGATCAGCGGCAGATACGCCCAGGCCGCGAACCCGTCAGGGGTCTCCTGCCGGCCCGGGTACAGCCGCTCCAGCTGCTCCCGCGAGTCGAAGAACGCCGGTACCCCGCTGTTCAGGGCATGGGTGCCCGGGGTGCGCTCGCTCAACGGCACCCCGCTGAACCGCTCCACGATCTGCGGGTCCGGGTATCCGCGGTGCCCCAGCACATGCAGCCGGCCGCCCTGGGAGCCGAGAACCACCAGCGCCTGGCTGCCGACCGACGGTGCGACCTCGTCCGCGACCAGCTGCACCACGTCCTGCACCCCCACCGCCTCGGTCAGCGCGCCGGCCAGGCTCAGCACCTGCGAGATGGTCACCAGCCGCGAGTGGCCGGGGCCCGACCGGGGCTTCTCCCGCGTCATCTCCGCCACCGCCCGGGCCCGGCTGATCCGCACGCTCAGCCCGGACGTGCTCGGATACAGCCGGAACGAGAGCCACTCGCCCGGTGGACGCAGTGCCAGGAACGAGGTCACCTGCTGGCTGATCAGCGCGGCCCGGTAGCGGTCCTCGTACATCGGATCGTTCAGCCAGGGCACCGAGACCCATGGCAGCGTGCCCAGCAGCTCTCCTGTCGGTCTGCCCAGCAGCTCGGCGGCGGCCGGGTTGGCGAAGGCGATCCGCCCGTGCAGGTCGAGCGAGACCAGCCCGTACGGCAGCCGGGCCACCAGCCGTACCGCCTCCACCGACCCCAGCGTGTCCGCCACACCCGCGCCGGGCATCGCCAGCAGGTCGGTCTCGGGGCCCAGCGGCCGCTTCTCCTCGTCGGCCCGCGCCAGCCGCATGGCCAGCCGCTCACAGGCGGACGTCAGAACATCGTGTTCCCAGTCGGACAGGTCGGGCGGATGCGCACCGGGCCAGGTCACGAACACGGCGCCGTAGACCCGTTCCGCCGTCGCCACCGGCGCCGCGGCCAGTGCGAACGGGTACGGCAGCACCACCGAGATCCGCGGATAGCGACGCGCCATCTCCTCCTCGCCACCCACCCACACCACCCGCCGCCCCCGCACGGCGTCCGCGACCGGGACCGTCGAGCCCAGTCCGACCCGCTCCCACGGCGCGGCGAACGCCCGCGGCATCCCCGCCATCACCGCCATCTCGAGGACCGGCTCGTCGGGCCTGAGCAGGTACAGGGCACCGGAGTGCGCGCCCACGTCCTCGATCATCGAGGCCAGAGCGAGGGACAGCACCGGCCGCCCGACCGCCACCTTGGCGGCCGCCGGTGCCTGCGCGGGCCCTCGCCCGTCGGACACGCCGACCACCTCCTCGTACGGCCGCGCGTCGCATCCCGGGATCAAGGCTCTCCCGCCCGGGCGCGCCGCGCACGGCGAACGCCTCCCGCACGCGCCCGGGGCAGCCCTGACCTGCAAAGGAGCTCGCTTGCCCCGGTGGTCTTGCGGCTACCCCGATCGGCCCGGCCCATGCCCCCCCGGCCGAAGCATGGGGCGGCGTACGGGTGCCCTGCGTGCGCCCCCGCGCACCTTGATGGCCGGTTCTCCGCGCCCACGAACGGTGACATTGCCCAAGAATGGGGCACGCGCTGAGCACCTGAAGACAAGAGCACGGCGTTGCAGAACGAGGTACGGCCAACTGGGGGGGCGGGCAGTGATCCGGGTACTTCTGGTCCACGACGCGTGTCTGGTGCGATCGGTTCTGGCCGAATGGCTGCGGCGGTCGCCCGGTCTGCAGGTGGAGGACACGCCGTGGCGTGGCGCGTCGGCGAAGGTGCGCTCCTCGTGCCCGGACGTGTGCGCGGCGGACCTGGAGTGCGGTGACGGCCACGGTGTGCCGCCGCTCGGCGATCTGTGCCCGCCGGGTACGGCGGGCCGGCCCCCGGCACTCGTGGTGCTGGCGAGTGCGAACCGGCCGGGGCTGCTGAAGCGGGCGGCCGAGGCGGGTGCGCTCGGGTTCGTCGACAAGTCGGGATCGCCGGACGGGCTGGTGCGCGCGATCCGCAGCGTGGCGGGGAGGGAACGTTTCGTCGATGCTTCGCTGGGCTTCGGCTTCCTCAAGGCGGCGCAGATGCCGTTGACGAGACGCGAGCTGAGCGTGCTGTCGCTGGCCGCCGCCGGGGCGTCCGTCGCGGAGATCGCCGGGAGCCTGCACCTGTCCCACGGCACCGTGCGCAACTACATGGCGGCGATCACCCGGAAGACCGGGGCGCGCAACCGCATCGACGCGATACGGATATCGCGGGGGGAGGGGTGGGTGTGATCACCGCACCGGTGCGGCCGGCCGTACCGGCTGACTCTCCACCACCAGGTCCCGGTACAGGGCCGAGGTCCGCAGCAGCTCGTCATGGGTGCCGCAGGCGGTGCGCGGTCCGTCCATCACCAGGATGCGGCCGGCCCGGCGGGCGGAGCTGATGCGGTGCGCGACGACCACCAGGGTGCCGCCCGGGCGCTTCGCGAACGCCTGCTCGGCACGGGCCTCGGCCTCCGGGTCGAGATGGCAGGTCGCCTCGTCGAGCAGGGCGAGCGGCGCGGCCGAGAGATAGGCCCGGGCCAGCGCGATCAGCTGCCGCTCGCCCGCCGACAGGGCGGCCGGGTCGACCCGGCCCGGTGGACCGCCCAGCGCCCGCAGCAGCGGCGTCAGCCCGACCGCTTCGGCGGCGGCCAGCAGCTCCGCCTCCGGCACCGGATCCCGGCGGAAGAGGCTCAGGTTCTCGGCGAGCGTGCCGCCGTGGACGTAGGCCTCCTGCGGGATCAGCACGCGGGAGGCCGCCGCCTTCGGACCGGGCACGGCGTGCCCGCACACCCGGATCGCACCCTTGCGGGGCTCCAGCAGTCCGGCGACCAACCCCGTGAGCGTCGACTTGCCGATCCCGCTCGGGCCCACGACGGCCAGGTGCCCGCCGACGGGAACGTCCAGGTCGAGCCCGTCGAGGACGGGTTCGCTGGCGGGTCCGTAGGCGAAGGTGACGGAAGCGAGGGCCAGGGCGGGGGCGGTGGCAGTGTCAGCGGCAGTGGTGCCGGCGGGGGCGGTGGCAGCGGTACTGGCGGGAGTGAGGCCGGTGGCGGAGGCGGGGGTGTCGTCCGGCGGGGTCGGGCCGGTCCGGGCTGTGGGGTACGCGTCGGGTGTGTCGCGCGGGGAGCGCGGCTCGTGGAGGGGCTGCAGGGCCGGCGGGGCCAGGCGGCGCAGTACGACGGTGAGACGGGAGCCGCTGGTGCCGAGGCCGTGGACGAGGTTCTGGAGGGCGGGGAGCAGCGACTGGGTGACATAGGCGAGGGCGCCGACCAGCGCACCCGGGGTCACGCCGTGGCCCAGCAGCCAGGGCGCGGTGGCGAGCAGCACGACCACCGGCAGCTCGCCGCCCACCGCCAGGGCGGCCACGCGGGTCACGCTCCAGCGGGCCAGGGCTCGGGCGGCCCGCCGCTCCGCGTCGATCCGCTCCCCGGCGCGCGCCGCCACCTGCGCCTCCGCACCGGCGGCGGTGACGTCCCGCAGGCCCCGGCACACCGCCTCCAGGTCCTCGGCGAGCGCTTCGTCGGCGGCGAGGAAGGCCTCCTGACGGCGCGCCAGCGGCCGAAGGGCCGCCGCGAACAGGCACACCCCGGCCAGCAGCTCGGGCACGACGACCGTCAGCAGCAGCGGGGCCAGTGAGAACAGGCCGATCAGCGCGCCGGCGGCGGTGAAGAGGAACGAGCGGGAGACCAGCACCAGGCCCGCCAGGGTGTCCCGGGCGATCTCCACCTGCTGGGTGAGCCCGGACAGCGACCCGGCGTCCGCCTCCCGCACCCCGCGTCCGACCACCCACGTCACCAGCCGGTCCCGGACCGGTTCGACCAGGGCGGCGACCACGCCGTACACCCGGCCGGTCCCGTACGCCCCGGCGCCCACCGCGAGCCCGGCCGCCCCGAGCCACAGCAGGCCGACCCGGGTGTTCCCGGCCAGGAACCCGGCATCCAGCGCTCGTGCCAGCGCATACCCGGCCAGGAAGGTCTGACCGGCCTCCAGGACGGACCAGAGGCCGAGCCGGACCAGCACCCGCCACCGCGTCCGCACGAACCGCCCCGCCCGCTGTCGTACGGCCGTCGGCGACGTCTTTTCCCGGCCGGACTGGCGATCGGACTGCCGGCCGGGCTTCCGTCGGGCGTTCATGCGAGGGCCCTCTCACCGAAGACGGCCCGGTACTCGGCGTCCCGCCACAGTTCGTCATGTGTGCCCACCGCGCGTACCCGGCCGGCGTCCAGCCAGGCGACCGTGTCGGCACGGGCCGCCGTCGCCGCGCGGTGGGCGATCAGCAGGCGGGTGGGGCCCGCGTCCGGGGCCAGCAGGGACTCGGTGATCTGGTGCTCCGTGACGGTGTCGAGGCTGGAGAGGGCGTCGTCCAGGATCAGCAGGCGGCCCCCGTGGGCGAAGGCACGGGCGAGTCCGAGGCGTTGGGACTCGCCGCCGGAGCGGGGCGCCGCCGAGATCGGCGTGGCGTAACCGTGGGGGAGGCGGCGGACGAAGGCGTCCGCGCGGGCCGCGGTCGCCGCCGACCGGATCCGGGCGGGCGAGGGCGCGGTGAGCCCGAACGCGATGGTGTCCTCGACGGTCGCGCCCAGCAGGGCGGGCCGTTCGAAGGCGTAGGAGACCGCGCCGCGCAGGTCCGCGTGGGTCAGGGCGCGCAGCGCCACCCCGTCCAGGAGGACCTCGCCGCCGTCCGGGTCGGTGAGCCGGCCGGCGAGTTCGGCGAGCAGGGACTTGCCGGTGCCGGAGCGGCCGACCACGGCGAGGGCCGTGCCGCCGGGGACGACCAGGTCGACGCCGTCCAGGACGGTGTGTCCGCCCCGGCGGGCCGTCACGCCCCGCAGCTCCAGCCGCCCCGGGCCGGGAGGCAGGTGACCGGTGCCGGATCCGGGCGCCGGTTCGGACAGCACCTCGGCGAGCCGCCCGGTCGCCGCGCGGGCCCGGGAGAGCGCGGCCAGCTGGCCGACCAGCACCCCGACTCCCGTCGCGAGGACCGCGTACCGGGAGGCGGCGAGCACTTCGCCCACGGTGAGCCGGTGCCGGACGAGCAGCAGCCCGGCCACCGCGACCACGCCCAGGTTCAGCAGCGGTGCCACCGTCATCGCCTGTGCGGCGGCCCGCCCCTGCACCCGCCACATGCGGTGTCCGGCGCCGGACAGCTCCGGCAGCGGCGCCAGGATCCTGGCCGTCTCCCGGTCCGCCACGCCCGCGGCCCGGATCGTGCGGAAGCCGCCGACGGCCTCGGCGAGCGCGCCGGCGATCCGCCCCTGGACGCGCTGGTAGTCGGCCGCGCACGCCGTCGTGTCCCGCGCGAAGGCGCGCAGCAGCAGAGCCAGGACCGGTGCGCCGGCCAGGAACACCGCCGCGAGCCACGGGTCGAGGAGGCCGAGCGCCACCACACCCCCGACCGGCCCGGCGAGCGCGGCGAGCAGCGCGGCCAGCGCTCCCGGCGCCGTCCCGGCCTGCGCGGCGCTGCCGACCAGCCGCGCCACCAGGTCCCCGGCGCCGAACCGGGCGCCCGCGCGCGGGCCGACGGCCAGCACATGGCCGGTGACCCGGCCGCGCAGCCACGCGGTGGACCGGGCGTCGACCGTGCCGGTGAGCACGCCCGCGCACCCGTCCAGCACGGCGAGCAGCAGCACCAGACCCGCACAGCAGGCCACCCAGCGGCCGGCGGGGGCGTGGGCGAGCAGCAGGTCGAGGGTCCGGCCGAGTGCGGCGGGCAGCAGCAGTCCGGCGGCCGTCGCGGCCGTACTCACGGCGCACAGGGCGGTGCAGCGGGCGCCGGCGTGCCGGAGCACGGCGTGCGGCAGACGGTCGGGAGCGTCGGGACAGGGCGTCATCGGCGGTGCCTCGCGTCGGAACGGACGGGAGGGCTCCGGGTGCCCCCCTCCCCGCAGGGAGAGGAACACCCGGAGCCGTGGACTCGGCGTCCCGGTCAGAGGCAGAGCAGGACGCTGGCCGCCGAGACACAGGACAGCAGGCTCAGGGTGCTGGCGCCGCCGCCGCCGTTGTGCTCGTCGGAGTCGAGGATCTGAAGGTCGAGAAGTGCCATGGTGGTGTCCTTTCCCTAGGTTGGGGACGGGGGTTGTGTCACGACTCCGTCAGGTCGCGGAGCCGCGTGTGGGGGCCGCCGGTGGCGGCGGAAGGAAGGGCAGGTGCGCGGTGCGCTCGTCACCGAGGGCCGAGGAGAGCGCGAGCAGGCAGCCTGCCGTTCCGGTGGCGAGGTCCATGGAGAGCCTCATCATCTGGTGCCCGGGGAAGGCGAGTTGGCCCTGGTAGGCCATCGCCAGCCAGCCGAGCCCCGCGATCTGCTGCTCCAGCCGCTCCCGGCCGGTGCCGGGCGCGGTGCTGCGGGCTAGGTGCAGGATCATTCCGGCGCGGCCCTGGAAGAGGCCGGGCTGGGCGTAGAAGCGGGAGGCGGCCGCGGTCAGGATGCCGGCCCGGGCCTGCGCGAACTCGCCGGTGGCGGCGGCCGCGTGGGCGAACCGGGCCGACTCCCGGCTGTCGTCCGCCGCCCGGGAGAGCGAGGCGAATCTCCGGCCGTCCTCGCCCGCCAGGGCCAGGTAGTCGTCGAGGACCAGCCCGATCCCCACGCTCCCGTCACCCAGGTACGGCAAGGTCCGCCGGCCCTCGTCCACCTCCAGACCGCCGCCCGCCTCCTGGACGACACAGCAGGCCAGGTCGCGCCGGAGCGCCTCGGCCGCCGCTGCCGCCAGCCGCGGTTCACCGGTGTCGGCGTAGCGCCGGAGCAGGAACAGCGCGGGCCCGCTCGCGCCCCGCAGCAGCCCGGCCCGCCGCCGTGGCGGGTCCGCAACCGGTTCGGTCAGGCGCCCTACGAGGATCTCGGCGGCCTCGGCGGCATGCGAGCGCAGCTCCGGCTCACCGGTCGCGTCCGCCAGGTGGCCGAGGACCAGGCCGAGTCCGGCGAGGCCGCCGTGCAGGTCGGAGGAGAGGCTGCGCCAGTTCTCCCGCAGGATTCCGTCGACCAGGTCCAGCGCCCGCTGCCGGTGCCCGAGCCGGTCGAGGACCAGCGCCACGCCGGCGAGACCGTCGTACAGGCCGAGCGGGGTGCCGGGCGGGGGCGGGGCGGTGTGGTCCAGCAGCCAGCGCTCGCCCTCGTCGTACCGGCCGGCACCGGAGGCCGCCAGCGCGTACAGCACCCCGGCCGCGCCGTGCGCGAGCCCGAGGCCCCCGCCGTCGGAGAACTGGGCGATGTCGCCCGGGAAGAGCCGGTCGTCGCGCTCCGGGGTCGCGGAGGCGAGGATCGCCTTGACCATCGAGTCCCGGCTGTAGGGCCAGTCCCCCGGCACCACCAGGGGCGCGGACGCGCCACGGGCCTGCCCGCCCGCCGTGTCCCGGGTGATCTCGGTGACCGCCTCGTCCAGGAAGGCGCGCGGCACGTCCGGGAACTGCTCGGCTATCACGTCCGCCAGATGGGCCGCCTTGCCCCGGTCCACCACGAACAGCGTGGTCACGGGGAGGAACAGGGCGAGGCGCAGACAGGCCAGCGCGTACCGGTCGACGTCCTTGCCACGGCGGTCCGGCGGGGCGAAGAAGCCGGGGTGGGCGACCGTCTGCCGGCCGTTCTCCGCGGCGGGGGCGGCCGCCTCGAAGTCGATGAGGTACACCGTCTCCTCGTCCGGGGCGACCATCACGTTGAAGACATGCAGGTCGTTGAAGACCAGCCCGCGCGCGTGCACCGCCTCCACCGCACGCTCCACGGCCCGGTGGATGCGCAGCGCCCACGCCGTGTACGCGGCGATCTTCGCCGGATCCGGGTCGGGCGTGAGCAGCGGATGCCGCTCGGCGAAGAAGGCGTTGAGCGGGCGGCCCGCCACATGGTCCATCACCAGGAACCGGTGCTCGCCCAGCGTGAACCAGTCGCGCACCTCGGGCACCACCCCCGTCCCGGCGACCTGCTCCAGTGCGGCTCTCTCCCGTTCCAGGCGGGTCACCGCGTCCGCCCCGTCGCCGGCCAGCCCCGCGTGCGGACGCGCCTCCTTCAGCACCACCCGGCGCCCGTCGCGGGTGTCCGTGCCGACGTACACCCCGCCGCCGTTGGAGAAGTGCAGCGCCTTCTCGATCCGGTACGGCAGCTCGCCCACGGTCGTGGTGTTGCGGGCCTCCAGGTGCGGCCGCAGGAACTCCGGCAGCGTGATCCACTCCGGCACCTGGAAGGACGGCTCCCGCCGGTCCGGGACCAGGCGTCCCTCGCCGTCGGCCACCGCCAGGACCAGCGAGCCGCGCTCGTCGACGACATACCGGCGTGCGAAGGCGCCGTAGCGGACGTAGAGCGGGCCCTCGCCCCAGCGCAGATCGGTCAGGATGTACGGCCCCTCGCAGCCCTCCAGCAGCGCGCCCAGCTCGCGCAGCACCTGCTGCAGCTGCTCCTCGTCGGCGGGATAGACCGTGACGAACTTGCCGCTGGTGTCGCGGCCCGCGTACTTGGCGTTGCGCAGGTGCAGCAGATGCACGGACGGCACGAACTTGAACGGGATGCGGCGCGGCACGCAGTAGTCCCACACGATCCCGGCGATCCGCTCGGCGTGCGCGGCAGTCGCCGAGGAATGGATCTTCCAGCCCTGGGCCGGCGACGGCAGCGGCGCGCCGTCCTCGCCGAGCGGGGTCAGCATCAGCCAGTCGCCGGTGCGCCCCGCGTGCCACCCGTCCGGGACCGGCCGACGCGCCGTCGCGAACAGCGGCGCCGGCTCGTTCCCGTCCGCCGAGAGCCGGTCGGGCGTGTCGTAGAAGTGCCCGTCGGCCAGCGCGTACACCTCGTACCGCTTGTCCATGCGCCTTGTGCCCCCTCCTCCGGTGACCCGGTAGACACTCGCAGCAGGCGCACGGTCGCGGACAGTAATGCCTGTCACGAGATCGACATGCGGAACGCATGGGTAAAGATGTGTTCGGCGGCTTTCGAGCGCGGCGTCGATGCGCTGCACTCGTACCGTTCACAGGGGCTGCGCAGGCGGCTCATACGCGCTGTAATGGCGAAGTGGCCAGTGAGGGTGCTGCGGTGCGCAGAACGAGAGCCGAGCGTGCCGGACTCGCCCTTGAAACACTCACAGCCGTACCCGCCTCTCCCGACCGGCTGCGCCGGGTCCTCGAACAGGCACTCGTGCTCGCCGGGGCGGCGTTCGTGGGTGTCTACGTGCCCGGCGACGACCCCGCGACGCTGTGTCTGGCCGAGTCGGCGGGCCTGCCCCGCACGCTGTACGGCCTGCGGGACGGCTATCCGGCCGCGGGCGGCTCCCCGCTCGCCGAGACGCACCGCACCGGGCGGCCGGTGTGGCTAGGCCCGGACGCGCCGGCCGACTGGCCCGAGGCCCGCCGGACGCCGTCGGCGGACTTCACCGTGGCCGTCCTGCCGCTCGGCCCGGCCGGCAGCGGCGCTCTGGTCGCCGTCTGCGAGCACCCCGGCGGCTTCGACACCGACGACCGGGCCTGTCTGGAGCTGATCGCCCGGGCGGTCACCGCGCCCGCACCGGCCGGCACGGCCGCGGACGGCGGCGAGTTGGCCCCCGACGCCTTCAGCCTGGCCGTGGACACCGGCCGGGTCGAGGTCGGCGACGCGATCCTCCAACTCGTCGGGATACCCCGCGACGAGTTCGACGGCAGGGTGGAGACGCTGCTCGGCGTGACCGTGCCCGAGGACCTGCCCGCCCTGATGTCGGTGGTCGAGGCCGACCACATGTCGATCGGCGACCGCGAGCTGGAGTTCCGCATCCTGCAGCCCTCCGGCCCGCCCCGATGGCTCCGGCTGCGCGGACGGCTGCTGCCCGCCGACGGGGGACGCCCGGCCCGGCTCGTCGGCACCGTCGCGGACGCCGCCACTCTGCGCTCCGACGTCACCGACGTGGCCCGCGTCCAGCGCCTGGCCGCCGCCCTCGCCATGGCCGGCACGGTCAGGGACGTCGGGCAGGCCGTCGTCACCGCCCTGCGCAAACCCCTGCAGGCCGACCGCATCGCCCTGGCCGAACTGGAGAACGACCGGCTCGTCGTCACCGTCCTCGACCCGCCCGGACCCGAGGCCTGGCCCGAGGTGTGGCGCTCCGAGTGGCGCACCGAATGGCCCGACGCGCCGGTGCGCGCCATGCCGACCCTCGCCGCCGCCCTGCGCGAGGGCCGCGCCCACATCTGGCCCGCCGGCACCCCGCTGGAACCCGCCCTCGCGGACGTCGGCCCGGGCGGCCTGGCCGTGCTGCCGCTGCCCGCCGGCAGCCGCATGGCAGGCGCCTGCCTGATCGGCTGGGACCGGCCGCACGACTTCAGCCCCGACGAACGCGCCCTGCTCACCGCCTGCGCGGGCCTGGCCGGCCAGGCCCTGCTGCGCGCCCACGCCTTCGACGCCGAGCACGAACTCGTCGGCATGCTCCAGCGCACCCTGCTGCCACGCCGTCTGCCCCGGCTGCCCGGTGCGGTCGCCGTCGCACGCTATCTGCCCGCCACCGCAGGACTCGAGGTCGGCGGCGACTGGTACGACGTGATCCCGCTGGCCGACAACCACGTGGCCTTCGTCATCGGCGACGTCCAGGGACACAACGCGGGCGCCGCGACCCTGATGGGCCAGATGCGTACCGCCCTGCGCGCCTACGCGACCGAGGGGCACGCGCCGGACGTGGTCGTCGCGCTCGCCAACCGGCTGCTGCTGGAGATGGAGACCGACCTCTTCGCCACCTGCTGCTACGTCGACGCCGACATGGAGCAGGGCACCGCCTGGTGCGTCCGCGCCGGCCATCTGCCGCCCGTGCTGCGCCACCCCGACGGCTCCACCGAGATCGTGACGGCCGAGGGCGGCCCGCCGCTCGGGGTGCTCACCCGGGCCGAGTTCCCGATCACCCCGGTCGGGCTCAGGCCCGGTACGGTCCTCGCGCTGACCACCGACGGGCTGGTGGAGTCCGCCGACTCGCCCATGGACGTGGGACTGGCCCGGCTCACCCGCGGGCTTGCCGCCGCCGACCCCGGCCATCTGGGCCTGGTCGCCGACGCCCTGCTCACCGACGCCCACCGCGGTGACGACGTCGCCCTGCTGCTGGTGCGCTACGACGGCCTGGCCGTCCGCCCGCTGCGCGAGACCTGGACCGTGTGGCGGGTCCCCGAGGCCGCCCGGCACGCCCGCCGCTTCACCCGGCGCACCCTGCGCGCCTGGGGTGTGTCGCCCGCCACCATGGACACGGCCCTGCTGATCGTCTCCGAGCTGGTCACCAACGCCCTCGTGCACACCGGGGGCCAGGTCCGCCTGGACCTCAGCCTGATCAACCACCGGCTGCGCCTCGCCGTCGCCGACTCCTCCCCGCGCAGTCCCGTCAAGCCCACCAACATCGGCTGGGAGGCCACCGGCGGCCGCGGCATCCTGCTGGTGGAGGCGGTGTCCCAGGCCTGGGGAACCGTGCCGGTCAGCGGCGGAAAGCAGGTGTGGGCGGACATCGTCCCCGAGCGCTGACCCGCCACTCGGGTACCCGTCGGCGGCGCTCCCGGCAGGTCGGAGGGGCCGACGCGCCCCCCGTGCCTAGGGTCGGTTGCCGTGGCACACACCTTCGAAGAACTCGTGGAGAAGCAGCGCGCGGCGGACGCGGCGCAGCGCATGGTCGACGAACTGCGCGGCACCTACGGGCCGCCCGCCGAGCGGGGGATGACGGGCGCCCAGTCGGGCACCTACGAGACGGCCGTGCGTGCCTGGCGGGACCTCGCACGCGATGTGCAGACCGCGGTGAACGACTACGCGCGGGACACGGGACGGCCGCGCGCGGAGGTGGAGGCCGAGGTGGAGCGGGCGGCGGCCACGGAGGACACATGAGCCGAGCCGGCCGCCGCGCCGAGCGGCTCGTGGACGCGGCGGACGCCCGGCTGCCCGTCCTGGAGGGCGGGGCGCTGCTGCGCAAGGCCTTCCCCGAGCACTGGTCCTTCCTGCTCGGCGAACTCGCGCTCTACAGCCTTCTGGTGCTGATGCTGACCGGGGTGTGGCTGACGTTCTTCTTCCAGCCCGAGATGCGCGAGGTCGTCTACTCCGGCCCCTACGTCCCGCTGCGCGGCGTGCTCATGTCGGCGGCCTTCGACTCCACCCTGCACATCAGCTTCGACGTGCGCGGCGGCCTGCTGATCCGGCAGGCCCACCACTGGGCCGCGCTCGTGTTCGTCGCCGCGATCGGCCTGCACATGCTGCGGATCTTCTTCACCGGAGCCTTCCGCCGCCCGCGCGAGCTGAACTGGTCGATCGGGCTGACCCTGTTCGTCCTCGCGCTGGCCGAGGGCTTCGCGGGCTACTCGCTCCCCGACGACCTGCTCTCCGGCACCGGGCTGCGCATCGCGCAGGGCATCATGCTGTCCCTGCCGGTGGTGGGGACGTACGTGGCCTTCTTCGTCTTCGGCGGCCAGTACCCGGGCCACGACATCATCACCCGGCTCTACCCCGTGCACATCCTGCTGCTGCCCGGAGCCCTCATCGCCCTGGTGACGGTGCATCTGATCCTGGTCTTCCACCTCAAGCACACCCAGTGGCGCGGTCCCGGCCACACCCCGGGCAACGTCCTGGGCAAACCTCTCTTCCCGCACTTCACCGCCCTGTCCGCGGGCCTGTCGCTGACCGTCTCCGGCGTGCTCGTACTGCTGTCGGGACTCGCCCAGATCAACCCGGTCTGGAACTACGGCCCCTACCGCCCCGACGTGGACTCCACCGGCTCCCAGCCCGACTGGTACGTCGGCTTCCTGGAGGGCGCCCTGCGGCTGGTACCGCCCTGGGAGACGAACCTCGCCGGACACACCCTCATGTGGAACGTACTGCTCCCGGCCGTCGTCCTGCCCGGCCTGCTGTTCACCGTGCTCTACGCCTATCCGTTCGTGGAGCAGCGCCTGACGGGGGAGTGGCAGCACGAGCAGCACCTGTGCGACCGGCCCCGCGAACGCCCCGTCCGTACCGGCCTCGGGGTGGCCGGCACCGTCTTCTACGCCGTGCTGCTGCTGGCCGGCGGCAACGACATCATCGCCCAGACCTTCCGCATCTCCGTCAACGCCCTGACCTGGATGCTGCGGGTCGCCCTCGTCGTGGCCCCCGTCCTCGCCTTCCTGCTGACCCGCTGGCTGTGCCGGGCGCTGACCGCGGCCGAGTGCGAGCGCCTCGCCGAGGGCGTTCCGACCGGCGAGATCCACCAGAGCGTGACCGGCGGCTACGGCAGCGCCCACGAGCCCGTCGGGCGGTTCCGGCCCGGCGCGCCACGCAGACCGCTCACCGGTGCGCGTACTGGAACACCATCCCGAAGACACCGCGGGCCAGAACACCCAGACCGATGAGGAACAGCCACAGTCCGTAGACCACGCCGGTCGCCGTCACCGCGAACCCGAGCGCGGTGACGAGCGGCCACGCGCTCTCGTCCGGGAAGAACGCCACCGGCCCGGCCCCGTCCGCCACCTGAGCGTCCGTGCGGTCCTGGGCCCGCGGACCCCTGCGCCGGTACTGGACCAGGCAGAAGAAGGAGACCAGCGCCGCCATCGCGAACGCGACGACCAGCGCGGTCGTGCCCGTCTCGTCCCGCGACCACACCCCGTACAGGGCCGCGGCCCCGCCGAAGAACACCGCCACCCCGCCGAACAGCATCGCCTCCGCCTTCACCGCAGCCCCTCCCGCTCGGCGATCCGCACGACCTCCGGATGATGCAGGTCGAAGGCGGGCGACTCCGACCGCACCCGGGGCAGCGCCAGGAAGTTGTGGCGCGGCGGCGGGCAGGACGTCGCCCATTCCAGGCTCCGCCCCCACCCCCACGGGTCGTCCTCGGCCACCTTCCGGCCCCGGGTCGAGGTGCGCCAGACGTTGTAGAGGAACGGCAGCGTCGAGACGCCCAGCAGGAACGCCCCCGTCGACGACAGGGTGTTGAGCAGCGTGAAGCCGTCCGACGGCAGATAGTCCGCATACCGGCGGGGCATCCCTGCCTCGCCCAGCCAGTGCTGCACCAGGAAGGTCAGCTGGAACGCCGGGAACAGGAGCCAGAAATGCACCTTTCCGAGCCGCTCGTCCAGCATCTTCCCGGTGAGCTTCGGCCACCAGAAGTAGAACCCGGCGAACATCGCGAACACCACCGTGCCGAACAGCACGTAGTGCAGATGCGCCACGATGAAGTACGAGTCCGTCAGGTGGAAGTCCAGCGGCGGTGAAGCGATCAGCACCCCGCTCAGCCCGCCCAGCAAGAAGGACACCAGGAACCCCAGCGACCACAGCATCGGCGTCTCGAACGAGACGGACCCGTGGACCATCGTCCCGATCCACGCGAAGAACTTGATGCCCGTCGGCACCGCGATCAGGAACGACATCACCGAGAAGAACGGCAGCAGCACCGCGCCCGTCGCGAACATGTGGTGCGCCCACACCACCGCGGACAGCATGGTGATCGCGATCGTCGCCCCGATCATCGGCAGATAGCCGAACAGCGGCTTGCGGGAGAACACCGGCAGGATCTCCGAGATGATCCCGAAGAACGGCAGCGCCACGATGTACACCTCGGGGTGCCCGAAGAACCAGAACAGGTGCTGCCACAGCAGCGCGCCCCCGTTCGCCGCGTCGAAGACGTGCGCCCCGAACTTCCGGTCCGCCTCCAGCGCCAGCAGCGCGGCCGTCAGCACCGGGAACGCGGGCAGCACCAGGACCGAGGTGAACAGCACGTTCCAGGTGAAGATCGGCATCCGGAACATCGTCATGCCCGGCGCGCGCAGGCACATGATCGTCGCGATGAAGTTGACCGCGCCGAGCGTCGTCGACACGCCGGCCACCACCAGGCCCATCACCCACAGGTCACCGCCCGCGCCGGGGGAGAAGTAGGCGCTGTTCAGCGGCGCGTACGCGAACCAGCCGAAGGCGGCCGCACCGCCCGGCACCACGAACCCGGACACCACCATCAGCCCGCCGAACAGATACATCCAGTACGAGAGCGCGTTCAGCCGGGGGAAGGCCACGTCCGGCGCGCCGATCTGCAGCGGCATCACGGCGTTCGTGAAACCGGCGAACATCGGCGTCGCGAACAGCAGCATCATGATCGTGCCGTGGATGGTGAAGAACTCGTCGTAGCCCTGCTCGCTCAGGAACTGCAGCCCCGGCCGGGCCAGTTCGGCGCGCATCGCGAGGGCCAGCAGCCCGGCCAGCAGGAAGAAGCAGAACGCCGTGACCATGTAGAGCCGGCCGATCACCTTGTGATCGGTCGTGGAGACCCAGCGCAGCAGGGCCCGGCCGGGCCGCGGGGCGGGGGCCGTGTACCGCGCGACGATCTCAGTGGTGTCCGGCATACCGGATGGTTCGGTCATCGCCGGTGACGCTACTCCCCGTGACCGGAGCCCCGTCCGCGCCACGCCTGCGCACACCCCGCGCAAACCGCTCACGGCTCCGGAGCGACATTTCCGTGACGAGCAGGAGGACGGACGATGGTCCGATCCGGACGATCGCCGTTGGGGCGTGGCCGATGAAGGCTCTGGTGCTCTCCGGCGGAGCCGGAACCCGCGCGCCGCCAAGCCGTCCTGGCGGGGCGAGCTGGAGATCACCCACGCCCTCCAGTACCTCATCGACATGCGGGCGGAGGTGCGGTCCACGGTCGTCGAGGGCTACTGCAAGGACATCGGCGACGTCGGCGACATGCTGGAGGTCGACCGGACCGTCCTCGAAGCCGTGGCACGACGCACCGCCGGCACGGTGGACGAGCCGGCACGGTGGACGAGGCGTCCGAGGCCGTCGGCCGGATGGTGATCGAGGACGGCGCGCGGATCACCGACTCGCGGATCGTCGGCCCGGCCGTCATAGGAGCCGGAACCGTCGTCCGAGGCTCCTACGCCGGCCCCTTCACCTCCATCGCGGAGAACCGCCGGATCACCGACGGCGAACCGGAGTTCTCCATCGTGCTGCGGGACTCCTCGATCGCCGGCGCCGGCCGCATCGAGTCCTCGCTGACCGGCCGGCAGGCATCCGCCTCTCCACCCCGTACGCGTACATCCGTTCCAGGGCCTCGTCGCCGAGGTGGTCGTCGTGGTCGACGAACATCACGAACTCGCCCTCGGAGGCCTCGATGCGGACGTTGCGCGGCTTGCCCGACCAGCCGGAGTTCTCCTGGTGGACGACCCCGATGTGCGGGTGCTCTGCGGCGAGTGCGTCCAGCCGTGCCGGGGTGGCGTCGGTGGAGCCGTCGTCGACGAAGATCACCTCGTAGGCGTCCGGAGGCAGCGACTGCCGCAGCAGCGGGGCGATGCAGTCCTCGATGTACGGGCCGGGGTTGTACACGGGGACGACGGCGCTGACTTTGACCGGCATCCGGCTTCCAAGCCCCCTTCACTCGCCACCCGTTGCCTAGGTGGCACGGCGCGCGTGTGGCCGAATGCCAACCCGGACCCTCGTGCGGGGGGGCGTCCGGGTGAACACCCGCCGTCGCCCGGGGGCGGGCCCTGCCGTCGGACTCCCGTATGCCCACGACGACAGGGCCCGGACGGTCAGGCGTGGGTCTTGGCCAGCAGCTCCAGGACGTCCGCCGTCGTTCCGCTCTCGCCGAGCCGCGGGAAGATCCGCTCGACGCTGTTGGCGTGCGCCTGCGGGTCGCTGTCGGTCATCGCGTCGGTGGCGAGGGTGACGTGGTAGCCGTGGGCGTAGGCGTCACGGGCGGTGGACTCGACGCCGATGCTGGTGGAGATGCCGGTGAGGACGATCTGGGTGATCCCGCGGCGGCGCAGCTGGACGTCCAGGTCGGTGCCGTGGAAGGCGCTCCAGTTGTGCTTGGTGACGCGGATGTCTCCCGGGTGGCCGGACAGCTCGTCGACGATGACGTCCCATCCCTCGGGGAAGGCCGGACCGCGGGCCTGGCCCTCGGTGCGGCCGGGGAGGGCGTCCGCCCAGTCCGGTGCGAAGGAGACCCGGACGAGGACCACGGGCAGGCCGCGGGAGCGGAACGCGTCGGCGAGTTCGGCCGTACGGGACACGACGTCCGCCGCGGGGTGCGGCTGGGTGGGCATGCCCGTGATGCCGCTCTGCAGATCGATCGCGACGAGGGCGGTACGGGGGTCGAGGGTGGTGAGCGCCATGGGCGGGTCAGGCCTTTCGGGGGTGAGCCGGCCGGGTGAACGGCCGGGGAGATCGCCGCCGGCGGCAGGGCCGGGCCGGCGGGCATGAACAGGGCCGGCTGGTGCGGCCCGGACGGGCGGGCGGGTCGTCCTGCCCGGTGCGGCCGGCGCGCTTGCCTGTCACGGCCGCGAGAGACGTTCCAGCAGCTCCAGCGCCGTCAGGACGATCTGCCGCTCCTCCTCCGTGTAGCGGTCCTGGAAGGCCCGGGCCAGCCACTCCTCGCGCAGCTGCTTGTTGCCCTCGACACGGGCCCGGCCGGCCTCGGTGAGGGTGACCAGCTGGCGGCGGCCGTCGTCGGGGTCGGGGGCCCGCCGGATCAGGTCGTGCTGCTCCAGGGCGCCCAGCGTGGTCGCCATCGACTGCGGACGCACCCCCTCGGCGGCGGCCAGGGCGCTGGCCGTGGCCGCGCCGTGCTTGCCGACCAGGGAGAGTGCCGACTCCTGGGACGGCGTGAGGTCGGCGTCCCGCGCGACCTCACGGATACGGCGTCGCAGCCGGCTGAAGACCACCCGCAGGTCGAGCGCCGCGCGAACGGCGGAGTCCGAGGTGTGCACCATGCCGCCAGCCTAGAACCGGCAGGTAAAGCTGTCCAGCTGGAACTGTTCAGCTGTACCTGAACAATATTCCGGGGGGCGCTGCGGCCCACCGGGTTCCCTAGGCTGGTGGCGTGCGTCTGCTCCTGATGTCCGACACCCACCTCCCACTGCGCGCCAAGCGGCTCCCCGACCAGCTGCTCGCCGAACTCCCGCACGTGGACGTCGTGTTCCACGCCGGCGACTGGGTCGATGCCGCCACCGTCGACCTGCTGGAGAGCCTGAGCCGCCGGCTGATCGGCGTGTACGGCAACAACGACGGCCCCGAACTGCGCGCCCGGCTCCCCGAGGTGGCGTACGCCGACCTCGGCGGCCTGCGCTTCGGCGTGGTCCACGAGACCGGCCCCGCAACCGGCCGCGAGGCCCGCTGCGCCGCCCGCTTCCCCAACCTGGACGTGCTGGTCTTCGGCCACAGCCACATCCCCTGGGACACCGTCGCCCCCGGCGGGCTGCGGCTGCTCAACCCCGGCTCCCCGACCGACCGCCGCCGCCAGCCCCACTGCACCTACCTCACGGCCACCCTCGCCGACGGCGCGCTCACCGACGTCACCCTGCGGCGCCTGCCCCCGCGACAGCCGGCCTGTGGCACGATGCGCCGATGATCTCCGACCACGCCATACCCCACGTCGTCCCCGCAGGCAGCATGGCCGGCGCCGGCCAGCCGGTCCTCGACCTGCCGGGCGGCCTGGAACTGCGGCCCTGGCGGACCGCCGACGCCGACGCGCTGCTCGCCGGCGGGCAGGACCCGGCGATCCGGCAGTGGAACCTGTTCTCCGTCGGCAGCCGTGACGAGGCCCGCGCCCGGATCGAGCGCATGCACGAGCGGTGGCACGCCGAGACCGGAGCCGTATGGGCGATCGCCCGGGCCGGCGGCCCACCGCTCGGACTCACCGGGCTCCACGCCGTCGACCTGGCCGGCGGCAGCGCCGGCATCATGTACTGGGTGCTGCCCGCCGCACGCGGCGGCGGCATCGTCGTCGAGGCGGCCCGGCGGCTCGGCCGGTGGGCCCTGGACGACCTGGGCCTGCACCGTCTGCGGCTGTGCCACGCGGTCGCCAACCAGGCGTCCTGCCGCGTCGCGGAGAAGGCCGGCTACGCCTTCGAGGGGACCATGCGCTCCTCCCTGCTGCACGCCGACGGCTGGCACGACGAGCACCTGCACGCCCTCGTGGCCGGGGCGGACTGAGCCGCAGCCCGGACATCCGCGCCCGGCGGGGATCGTCGGCGCCCCGAGGTACCCGTGGGACACGGCCGATGCGCGGGCCACCCTCCTGCGCCGCGCCCCCCCAGGTCCGCGCGGGGGCCCCCGCCCACGCACACCGCCGTCGTCGTCACGAGTGGCCTGCGGACCGGTGCGCCGGTGCGGCGGCTATCGGTGCCGGCCCGGGCGGCGGGACCGGGACCGCCTCCGGCGTCGTACACAGGTGGCCACCGCGGCCAGCACCGCGCCCGCAGCCACCACGGCGGCGGCCCGCTTCGCCACCGGCCCTCCGGCCGTGCGCAGCAGGTCGAGCGGCTCCGCCCGCGCACCCCGGGCGGGCGCTTCCGGCTGTTCCTCGGCGGTCCGCGGCGGTCGCTCGCCCAGCCGTTCGGCGAGGCACGCCGCGAACCGGCCCACCAGCCGGTCGCCCACCTCCGCCAGGACACCACGGCCGAACTGCGCCGGGCGCCCGGTCACCGTCAGATCGGTCCGCACCGACACCGCCGTCCCGCCGTTCCGCTCGGTCAGCGTGCCGGTGACCGTCGCCCTCGCCGTGCCCTGTCCGCGGGTCTCCCGGCCGCTCGCCACGAGCACCATCCGGTGCGCCGTCTCGTCCTGCTCCTCGAAGACCGCCGTGCCCCGGTAGGTCACGGTCACCGGCCCGACCTTGACCTTCACCGAGCCGGTCACGGTCGTGCCGTCGTACTCCTCCACCACCGCGCCCGGCAGACAGGGCGCGACGCGTTCGATGTCGAGCAGCGCCCGCCAGGCGTCACCGACCGGGACGGGGACCGTGAACTCGTGGTGCAGCTCCATGGGTTCCTCCTCGCACTCAGGGAGCGACGGGGTGGTGGATGGCCCCGGCGGTCGTGGTCAGCGGCGCGCCACTGCCGCCCCAGCGCAGCGCGACGATCTCGGCGGCGACGGACACCGCGACCTCCTCGGGCGTACGGGCCCCGAGGTCCAGCCCGAGCGGCGAGCGCAGCCGGGCCAGCTCGGCCTCGCCGAGCCCGGCCTCGGCCAGCCGCTCGCGCCGCTCGTCATGGGTACGGCGGCTGCCCATCGCCCCGATGTAGGCGGCCGGTCTGCGCAGCGCCTCCTCCAGCAGCGGCACATCGAACTTCGGGTCGTGGGTGAGGACACAGATCACCGTGCGCTCGTCGGTGTCGGTGCCCCCGAGATAGCGGTGCGGCCATTCGACGACGACCTCGACGCCCGCCGGGAAGCGCTTCGGCGTGGCGAAGACCGGACGGGCGTCGCACACGGTGACCCGGTAGCCGAGGAAGTCGCCGATCCTGGCCACCGCGGCCGCGTAGTCGATCGCGCCGAAGACCAGCATGCGCGGCGGGGGCGCGAACGACTGCAGGAACACCGTGACGGCGTCCTCGCGGCGCTCCCCGTGCGCCCCGTAGTGCCTGAGCACCGAGGCTCCGAGGGCGAGTTCGCCGCGCGCGTCGGCGGTGACCGCGACATCGAGGCCGGCCGCGCCGAGCGTGCCGGCCTCGGTGCCCTCCCAGACGGCCAGCGTGGCCCCGCGCGGAGCGGGTCCGTCGACCACCGTGGCCACGGTCACCGGCTCGCCCGCGGTGACGGACGCGGCGACCGTGCCGAAGCCAGGGTCCTCCTCGGGCGTCACGGGCCGCACCAGCACGGTGATCTCGCCACCGCAGGTGAGACCGACGGCGAACGCGTCCTCGTCGCTGTACCCGAACGTGGCGAGCCGCGCCTCGCCGCTCGCCACCACCTCCTGCGCCAGCTCGTACACCGCGCCTTCCACACAGCCCCCGGAGACGCTCCCCACGACCTCGCCGTCGGACCCCACCGCCATGGCGGCGCCGGGTCCGCGCGGGGCGCTGCGGCTGACCTGGACGACCGTGGCCAGACCGAACGGGACCCGGTCCGCGTACCAGCGCTCCAGCGCCGGCAGAATCTCACGCACGCTCCGCTCCTTTCCCGGGGACCACCGGGGCCTCCGGGGCCGTAGGGGCTACGGGGGCCACAGGGGTCACGGGCCCCGCAGGGATCACGGGGGCCACGGGTGTCTCATCGGTCTCGGCCCCCTGCACCACGGCCGCCAGCCGCTCCAGTGCCGCCAGGCTGTGCCCCTCGACGAAGACGTCCACGCTGGGCAGCGCCGCCGCCATCCCGGCGGCCAGCGGCGCATAACCGGGGCGGGCCTTGCGCGGGTTGGCCCAGATCACCTGGTGCGCCAGCCCGTGCAGACGGCGCATCTGCGCGCCGAGCAGCTCCGGATCGCCGCGCTCCCAGCCGTCCGAGAGCAGCACGACGACCGCGCCGCGCGCCATGCCGCGCTGTCCCCAGCGGTTCAGGAACTCACGCAGCAGCTCACCGAGCCGGGTGCCGCCGCGCCAGTCCGGCACGGCCGCCGCCAGGGCCGCCATCGCCAGGTCCGGGTCACGGTGGGAGAGCTCGCGGGTGGCCCGGGTCAGCCGGGTTCCGACGGTGAACACCTCGGTGCGCCCCGCACGTACCGCCGCGTGCGCGAACCGCAGCAGCGCGTCCGCGTACGGCGCCATCGAGCCGCTCACGTCGACGATCAGCACGACCCGGCGGCGCTGCCGCACGCGCGCGTGCCGCCGCAGCCGGGCCGGCTCACCGCCGCGCCGCAGCAGCTCCCGTACCGTGCGGCGCGGGTCGACGTCCCCGCGTCGCGCGGGCCGCCGCCGTGCCGAGCGCCGGGTCTGCCCGTGCAGGGCGAAGGCCGCGAGCAGCCGGTTGAGCTGGGCGCGTTCCGCGGCGTCCAGTTCGCCGACGTCACGGTGGCGCAGCACCTCCGTGGAACTGGCCAGGGCCGCGGTGGGCGGCCCCGGGGGCTCGCTCCCGCCGGGCGCACGCGTCCCGGCGGGTGCGCCCCGCACCGCCGGCCGCATCCGGGGCGGGGGAGCGGCCCGTACCCCTTGGCGGGCGGGCGCGCCGAGCGGCCCGAAGTACGCGGCGAACACCCGTTCGTACCGCTCCAGGTCGTCGTGCCCGCCGCACAGCGTCGCCCGCCCCGCCCAGTACACGTCCGCCCGCATCCCGGGCCGCAGCACGTCCACGGCACGCAGGAACGCGTGCAGCCGCTCGGTACTCGCGTCGGCCCCCGCCGCCCGCAGCGCACGCACGAAGCCGACCAGGACGGCATCCGCCGCCCCGTACCCGCCCGTCCCCTCGCCGCCGCCGGGTCCGCCCGCACCACGTGGACTGCGGCCTTCGTTCCCCGCGAGCCCGTCCGCACCGCGCATGCTTCGGCCTTCGTCCGCCGTGGGCCTGTCCGTACCGTGCATGCTTCGGCCTTCGTCCGCCGTGGGCCTGTCCGCACTGTGCATGCTTCGGCCTTCGTCCGCCGTGGGCCTGTCCGTACCGTGCATGCTTCGGCCTTCGTCCGCCGTGGGCCTGGCCGCACCGCGTCCCTGTCCGGTCATGGCCGTCACGTCCCCCGGGCCGACAGGACCGCCGTGAGGTCGAGTCCCCGTGCCCGGTCCGTGTCCTCCCGGTACTTCAGGACCGAACCCAGTGTCGCCACGGCCAGTTCCGCGTCCACCTCGTCCGCCCCCAGCGCGGCCAGGGCCTCGGCCCAGTCGATGGTCTCGGCCACACCGGGCGGTTTGAGCAGGTCGGTGCCCCGCAGCGCCTGCACCAGCGCGGTGACCTGCTCGGCCAGCCGTGCCGACACCTGCGGCAGACGGCGCCGCACGATGGCCAGTTCACGGGCGAAGGAGGGGTGGTCGAACCAGTGGTAGAGGCACCGGCGTTTCAGCGCGTCGTGCACCTCCCGGGTCCGGTTCGACGTCAGGACGACCACCGGCGGCCGCTCGGCCCGCAGGGTGCCGATCTCCGGGATCGTGACGGAGTACTCGGAGAGCAGCTCCAGCAGGAACGCCTCGAACTCGTCGTCGGCCCGGTCGATCTCGTCGACGAGGAGGACCGACGGCTGCGTCTGCAGGGCCTGGAGCAGCGGCCGGGCGACGAGGAAGCGCTGGTCGTACAGCTCGCTCTCCAGACGGTCCGCGTCCTGGACGCCGGCCGCCTCGGCGGCCCTCAGGTGCAGCAGCTGCCGCGGGAAGTCCCAGTCGTACAGGGCCTGGGAGGCGTCGATGCCCTCGTGGCACTGCAGCCGGATCAGCGGCGCGCCGAGCGCCTCGGCCAGCGCGGCCGCGAGCGCGGTCTTGCCCACGCCCGCGTCGCCCTCGCAGAACAACGGCCGGTGCAGCCTCAGGGCCAGGAAGCAGGTGACGGCCAGCCCTTCGTCGACGAGGTACCCCGTCTCCTCCAGGCGGGCCCGCACCCGCTCCGGGTCATCCATCCGGGTGATCGGCACTCACCCCATTCCGGTGGCGGTCAGCACCGCCCGCTTGGTCAGCACCCGTGCGAGGTGCTCCCGGTACTCGGGCGAGGCGGACAGGTCCTGCGCCGGGCGGGTGCCCTCGGCGGCCGCCTCGGCGGCCCGGGCCACGGCCCCGGGACCGTCGGCGCCGGACAGTGCCTCCTCGGCCGCGGCGGCCCGCAGCGGGGTCGAGCCCATGTTGGTCAGTCCGACGCGCGCCTCGGCGATGTGCCCGTCCCCGTGCCGCACCAGCGCTGCGACGCCGACGATGGCCCAGGACTGGGCGACCGGATGGAACTTCTCGTAGTGGAAGCTCCATCCGTCCGTCTTCGGGATCCGCACCTCGACCAGCAGTTCGTCGGGGGTCAGCGCCGACTGCAGGTAGTCGACGAAGAACTCCCGCGCCGGGACCGTGCGGCGCCCGCCCGGACCCGTCACGACCAGTTCGGCGTCGAGGGCCAGGGCCACGGCGGGCAGGTCACCGGCCGGGTCGGCGTGCGCGAGCGAGCCCCCGAGGGTGCCCCGGTGGCGTACGGCCGGATCGGCCACCGTGGCCGTCGCCTCCGCCAGCAGCCCGGCGTGCCGGCGCACCAGCGGGTCGTGCACCACCTCGTGGTGCGTGGTCATGGCCCCGATGACCAGGGTGTCGCCGTCGTCGCGGACCCCGCGCAGCTCGGGGATCCGCCCGATGTCCACGACCAGCTCCGGGAAGGCCAGCCGCAGCCGCAGCAGGGGCAGCAGACTCTGCCCGCCGGCCAGCACCTTGCCCTCCTCGCCGGCCTCCGCCAGCGCGCGCACCGCCTCGTCCACGCTGGTCGGACGCGTGTACTCGAACGCGGGAGGAATCATGCCGAACCCTCCGTCCCCGGCTGACCCGGCCGACCGGGCTCGCCGTACTGACCGATGTCGCCGGACCGAGCGGCCTGTGCCGACTGCCCGGACTGCGCCGGACCCGTTCCGCCGGCCTCCTCGGCCGTGCCCGCCCGGGCCGACCGGACGGCCTGCCACACCCGGTACGGCGAACAGGGCATCCGTACGTCCTGCACACCCAGCGGCCGCAGCGCGTCGACCACGGCGTTCACGACGGCCGGCGTCGAGGCGATCGTCCCGGCCTCCCCGACGCCCTTGACACCCATGGCGTTGGAGGACGCCGGTGTCTCCGTCCGGTCGGTCACGAAGTCCGGCAGGTCCGCGGCCGACGGCACGAGATAGTCGGCCATGGTGCCGGAGACGAGGTTGCCCTCGTCGTCGTACACGGCCTCCTCGTACAGCGCCTGCGCGATGCCCTGGGCAAGGCCGCCGTGCACCTGGCCCTCGACGATCATCGGGTTGACGACCCGGCCGACGTCGTCGACGCAGACGTACGACCTGATCCGGGTCTGTCCGGTCTCCGTGTCCACCTCGACCGCGCACAGGTGGGTGCCGTGCGGGTAGGAGAAGTTCTCCGGGTCGACCAGCGTCTCCGCGTTGATGGACGGTTCGACGCCGTCGGGCAGGTCGTGCGAGGTGAACGTCTCGAAGGCGACCTCCTGGATGGTCCTGCGCGCCTCCGGGGAGCCCTTCACGGAGAACACGCCGTTCGTGAACTCCAGGTCCTGCTCGCTCGCCTCCAGCAGGTGCGCGGCGACCTTCCGCGCCTTGTCGACCACCTTCGTCGCCGCCCGGTGCACGGCCTCGCCGCCGACGGCCAGCGACCGCGAGCCGTAGGTGTCCATGCCCTGCGGGGCCGCCTTGGTGTCGCCGTGGACGACTTCGACGTCCTCGAACGGCACACCGAGCACGTCGGCCGCGATCTGGCTCCAGCAGGTCTCGTGCCCCTGCCCGTGCGGGCTGGTGCCGGTGACCACCTCGACCTTGCCGGTGGGCAGCATGCGGATGCTCGCCGCCTCCCACCCGCCGGCCGCGTACCTCAGGTCGCGCAGCACCCGGCTCGGCGCGAGCCCGCACATCTCGGTGTACGTCGACACGCCGATGCCGAGGCGTACCGGATCGCCGCGCTCGGTGCGCTGCCGCTGCTCGGCGCGCAGGGCGTCGTACCCGAACAGGGCGAGCGCCTTCTCGGTCGCCGCCTCGTAGTTGCCGCTGTCGTAGGTCAGCCCGGCGATCGAGGTGTACGGGAACTCCTCGTGCCGGATCCAGTTGCGGCGCCGCACCTCCACCGGGTCCAGACCGAGTTCGGCCGCCAGTTCGTCCATGACCCGCTCGATGGCGAACGTCGCCTCCGGGCGTCCGGCGCCGCGATAGGCGTCGGTGGGCGTGCGGGTGGTGAAGACGCCGGTGCAGGTGAACTCGTAGGCGTCCATCTTGTAGATGGCCGGGTACATGAAGGCGCCGAGGATCGGGATGCCCGGGGTGACCAGCATCAGATACGCGCCCATGTCGGCGAGCAGGTCGACCTTCAGTCCGAGCAGCCTGCCCTCGCGGGTGGCGGCGACCTCGATGTCCTGGATCATGCCGCGGCCGTGGTGTGTCGCCAGGTAGCCCTCGGAGCGGGACTCGGTCCATTTCACCGGGCGGCCGAGCCTGCGTGCGACCGCCAGCGCGAGGGCCTCCTCGCCGTACACCTGGAGCTTGGAGCCGAAGCCGCCGCCCACGTCCGGGGCGATCACCCGCAGCTTGTGCTCGGGGATCCCGGTGACCACCGCGAGCATGATCCGCAGGATGTGCGGGATCTGGGTCGCCGAGTAGAGCGTGTACTCGCCGGAGGCGGCGAGCGGGGTGACGACCACCGCGCGCGGCTCCATGGCGTTCGGGATCAGCCGCTGCTGGTGGTAGCGGCGCTTGAGCGTCACCTCGGCGCGCCGGCGTACGGACTCGAAGCTCTCGCCGGTGGCGAGCGGCCAGGTGTAGCAGCGGTTGGTGCCCTTGTCGGCGTGGACCAGCGGGGCGCCCTCGGCCAGCGCGGCCTCCAGGTCGAGTACCGGCGGCAGCGGCTCGTAGTCGGCCTCGATCGCCTCCAGCGCGTCGGCCGCCGCGTAGCGGTCGCGGGCCACGACGACGGCCACCGGGTCACCGGCGTAGCGGACCTCGTCCACGGCGATCGGCGGGTGGTCGGGCAGCACGATGTCCTCGGTCACCGGCCAGGCACAGGGCAGCGAGCCCAGCCCCTCGGCGAGGTCGGCGCCGCTGAACGCGGCGACGACGCCGGGGCGTTCGAGCGCGGGGGAGACGTCGATGCGGGTGATGCGGGCGTGGGCCATCGGGCTGCGCAGAATGGCCAGGTGCAGCAGCCCGGCGACCTGGATGTTGTCGGTCCAGGTGGTCTGGCCGGTGATCAGCCGGGCGTCCTCCTTGCGCAGGCGGGCGCGGCCGACCTCGTGTTCGACGGCCTGATCGGTCATGCCGTGACCTCCTCGCCGGCCTGCTGCCCGGAGGCGGCGAGCACCGCGCGGACGATGTTCTGGTAGCCGGTGCACCGGCAGAGGTTGCCCTCCAGGGCCTCGCGGACCTCGTCGGAGGTGGGGTGCGGGTTCTCGCGCAGCAGATCCCGCGCGGCCATGATCATCCCCGGGGTGCAGTAGCCGCACTGCAGGCCGTGCCGCTCGTGGAAGGCGTGCTGCAGCGGCGTCCACTCGCCGTTCTCGGCCAGCCCCTGGACGGTCGTCACCTCGCCTCCGTCCGCCTGTACCGCCAGCACCGAGCAGCTCTTGACGGTCGCCCCGTCCAGGTCGACCGTGCACGCCCCGCAGTTCGAGGTGTCGCAGCCGATCGGGGTGCCGGTCAGACCGAGGCGGTCGCGCAGGTAGTGGGCCAGGAGCAGACGGGGTTCCACGTCGTCCTCGTAGGCCGTGCCGTCCACGTTCACCTTGATGTGGGTCATGTGCCCTCCAGACCGTGCGGACAGGAGCGGGGAGAACGGAGAAAGGTGAGAAGAGGGGAGAGAGGGGAGAGAGGGGAGAGGAGAGAGGTAGCGGGATGAAAGGTGCGAATGGATTGGTGTAAATCGTGAGGAATGGTAGGGAAGACAGTCAGATAGGCATGATGTAGGTCACTCTATGACCACGTCCTGAAGACGGCGAGTGCTGCCACGGGTTTTGTTGAGCGTTAATCCATTGCCGTGGCGGGGCGGCCCTGCTGCACTGCCTGAGACCCGGCATCACACGGAGGAGAGGACCAGAGATGCGCGCTGCGTGCATGTCCACCCAGGAAGGAATCCATCCCATGCCGAAGGACATCACGCTCAGTGCATCTGCTCAATCTTGGAATTCTCGCGCACGTAGACGCCGGTAAGACCAGCCTGACCGAACGGCTCCTGCACACGGCAGGGGTGACCGACGAGATCGGCAGCGTCGACGAGGGCAGCACCCGGACGGACACCCTGGCGCTGGAGCGCCGGCGCGGCATCACCATCAAGTCGGCGGTCGTGTCCTTCCCGCTCCGCGGGGTGACCGTCAACCTGATCGACACCCCCGGCCACCCGGACTTCATCGCCGAGGTGGAGCGGGTGCTCGGCGTGCTCGACGGCGCCGTCCTGGTCGTCTCGGCCGTCGAAGGCGTCCAGGCGCAGACCAGGGTCCTCATGCGCACCCTGCGGCGCCTGCGCATCCCCACGCTGGTCTTCGTCAACAAGATCGACCGGCGCGGCGCCCGGGGTGAGGCCGTGCTGCACGAGATGGCACGCAGGCTGGCCGTACCGCTCGTTCCCGTGGGGGCGGCAACCGGGCTCGGCACCCACGCCGCACGCTTCGTCCCCGGCCTCGGCCCGTCCGCCCTGGACGTGCTCGCCGATCACGACGACGACCTGCTCAGGGCCTACGTGGGCGGCGGCGTCCCCGACGAGTGCCTGCGCACCGCCCTCGCCGCCCAGACCCGGCAGGCCCTGGTGCACCCGGTCGCCTTCGGTTCCGCCATCACCGGCGCCGGTGTGGACGAGCTGATCACCGGGATCGAGCGGCTGCTGCCCCGCGCCGACGGCGACCCCGGGGAACCGCTCTCCGGCACGGTGTTCAAGGTCGAGCGGGGCCCGGCCGGGGAGAAGATCGCCTACGCGCGCATCTTCTCCGGCACCCTGCGGGTACGCGACCGCATCCCCTTCGGCGGCGGCCGTGAGGAGGACGGGGCCGGCCATGACGGAGGCGGGGCCGTCCGCGGCGAGGGCAAGGGCCGCCGTGAGGAGGGCCGGGTCACCGCGCTCACCGTCTTCGACGCGGGTACCGATGTCCGGCAGGACAGCGTGGGGGCGGGCCGGATCGCCAAGGTGTGGGGTCTCGGCGGCATCCGGATCGGTGACGCGCTCGGCGCGCCCGGCAGGGCGTACGGGCGCCACTTCGCGCCGCCGACCCTGGAGACCGTCGTGGTCCCGGGACCCGCGACGGACCGGCGGTCCCTGCACCTCGCCCTCACCCAGCTCGCCGAACAGGATCCGCTCATCGGCGTCCGCCACGACGAACTGCGGGCGGAGACCTCCGTCTCCCTCTACGGCGAGGTGCAGAAGGAGGTCGTCCAGGCCACCCTCGCCGAGGAGTACGGCCTGGACGTGGGCTTCCGGGAGACCACCACCCTGTGCATCGAACGGCCGGTCGGCACGGGAGCTGCCGTGGAGTTCAACAAGAAGGACCCCAACCCCTTCCTGGCCACCGTCGGTCTGCGCGTCGATCCGGCGCCGCCCGGATCGGGTGTGCGCTTCGGCCTGGAGGTCGAGCTGGGCTCCATGCCGTACGCCTTCTTCAAGGCCGTCGAGGACACCGTCCGCGAGAGCCTCGGGCAGGGTCTGCACGGCTGGCAGGTCACCGACTGCACCGTCACCATGACCCACTCCGGCTACTCGCCCCGGCAGAGCCACGCCCACCAGGGCTTCGACAAGAGCATGTCGAGCACCGGCTACGACTTCCGGGGCGTGACCCCGCTCGTCCTGATCGAGGCACTGCGCCGGGCCGGGACCCTGGTGCACGAGCCGATGCACCGTTTCCGCATCGAGGCCCCGGCGGACACGCTGGGCGCCCTGCTGCCCGTGCTCGCCCGGCTGGGGGCGGTGCCGGGGAGCGCCGGGGTGCAGGGCTCGGCCGGTGTCCTGGAGGGTGCCGTACCCGCCGCCCGGGTCCATGAACTGGAGCGGCGACTGCCCGGGCTCACCCGGGGCGAGGGTGAGCTGGAGAGCGCCTTCGACCGCTACGCGCCGGTCACCCGCGGCCCGGCCCCCGAGCGGCCGCGCACCGACCACAACCCGCTCAACCGGAAGGAGTACCTGCTGAACGTGACGCGCAGGGCGTCCGACTGAGACGGGCGGCGGTTCCGGCAAACCGGCTGCTGACTGATAGTCAACTTACTTGTGAGTCAGCAGTATTGACGCTGCCGGGACCGCGTCGGACCGTGGTGTGCATGTCAAGCATCAGGGCGCGTCTGCTGGCCGTGCTGGTCGTCCTCTGCGGATTCCTGACGGTGGAGGGTGTCCCGCCCGCCGCCGCCACCCCCGCCGTCCCCTCCGGCTCCCTCTGGTTCGACGGCACCCCGCTCACCGTCCACGACGGCCGCTTCACCGACGGCCAGGGCCGCGAGGTCGTCCTGCGCGGCTACAACGTCTCCGGCGAGACCAAGCTGGAGGAGAACGGCGGCCTGCCCTTCGCCTCGGTCGCCGACGCCCGGACCTCGGCGACCGCGCTGCGCGTTCTCGGCGGCGGCAACGCGGTCCGCTTCCTGCTCTCCTGGGCGCACGCGGAACCCGTGCGCGGCCAGGTGGACACCGCCTACCTGGCCGCCGTCACCGAGCAGATGCGCGCCTTCCTCGACGCGGGCATCCGGGTCTATCCCGACTTCCACCAGGACCTCTACTCCCGGCACCTGTTCAACACCGGAAGCTGGTACACGGGCGACGGCGCCCCCAAGTGGGCGGTGGACGCCGGAAGTTATCCCAAGGAGTTCTGCGGCATCTGCCTCTTCTGGGGCCAGAACATCACTCAGAACGCGGCCGTGCAGCAGGGCCAGTACGACTTCTGGCACAACGCCCACGGACTGCAGGACGCCTTCCTCGCGACGGCGCAGGGGACCATGAGCTACCTCCGGGAGCACCTGAGCGACGGCGAGTTCGCGGGCGTCGTCGGCTTCGACCCGTACAACGAGCCCTACGCGGGCCGCTACGACTCCGGGCAGACCTCCCGCACCTGGGAACGCGACCTGCTCTGGCCGTTCTACGTGAAATTCCGGGCCCGCATGGACGCCGCGGGCTGGCAGGACAGGCCCGCCTTCGTCGAGCCGAACCTCTTCTGGAACGCCAACATCTCCGCCCAGAAGCAGGAGGGCGGACTGCTGGACGCGGGCACGCTCGGCTCCCGCTACGTCTTCAACACCCACTTCTACGACCAGAAGGCCATCTCCGGCGTCCTGATGTGGGGCAAGGCGGCCGACGGACAGTACGCCTCCGACTTCGCCGCCGTCCGCGACCGCGCCTCGGCGGCCGGCACCGCCGCCTTGGTCAGCGAGTTCGGCCATCCGCTGTCCGGCACGGCGTCGGACAAGGCGCCGACCGTCCTCAAGGCGATGTACCAGGCGCTCGACTCCCGTGTCCCCGGGGCGGACTGGTGGACGGACCCGGCCGCCTCCGGCCCGGTGCTGTCCGGCACGCAGTGGCAGTGGGACCTCTACAGCGGCCGCCACCACGAGCCCATGAACGGCAACCCGGACAAGGTCGTCACCTCCGGCGACGGCTGGAACGGCGAGGACCTCTCCGCCGTGCGGCTCGACGACAGCGGGAACGCGGCCCTGCGCCAGGATGCCCGGCTCCTCGACCGGATCTACCCGAGCGCCACCGCCGGTACGGCCCTCGCCTTCACCTACGAGGACCGCTCCCGGGACGGCTCGGCCACCCTGACCTGGAACCCGGTGCCCGGCACGCTGCCCGACGTGGCACGCCTGGTGGGCCCTGGCCGCTACGGGCTGCTGGTGTGGCGCTCCGGCAGCGGCACCGCACCCACCGAGCTGCACCTGCCGGCCACCTTCCCCGCCTCGGCGACCACCGTCGTCTCCGACCTGGGCACGCTCTGCGCACCGCCCGCCTGCACCGCCTCCACCGCGGTCGGCGTGGTCCCGGAGCCGGGCGGCACCGGCAGCCGCCGGGTCCTCCTCACCGACACGGACTCCGGGGTCCTGCACTACGCCCTGGTGACCGACGGGGCCGCGGCGCCCTCGGCGGACCTGGTGGCCGCGGCCCGCTCCGAGCTGGCCGCGTGGGCGGCGGCACACTTCTGAGAGCCGCACGGCATCCGGGGTGAGTGGGGGCATCCCGGATGCCGTGGGCCGCGTGGGCCGCGTGGGCCGCGTGGCCGCATGGGCCGCACGGACGGCGTCGGCGGCATGGGCGGCGCGGGGCCGCGGGGGTCGCTCAGCTGCCGGCGGGGCCGGTCCCGCCGGCCCGGACATGTCCCGGCCGGACGCGCTGCGGATGGTCGCCGACCGGGACCGAGGCCACCCTCTTCCCGGTGGCGAAGTCGATCGCCGTGACCTGGGCGGCGCCGCTCTCGGAGACGACGCGGTCCTTGCCGTCGCCGCTGACCGTGGCCCGGTGCGGCTTGGACGCGGTCACCAGCGGGCCCTCCTGGAGGGTGGCGTGGGCGACCGCCGTGGCGTAGTCGTCCATGGTGCCCGCGACGCACAGCTCGGTGCCGTCGGGGTTCATCGAAAGGCCGTGGTGGCGCGAGCCGTTGACCCAGGTGGTGCGGTCCTCGCTGGTCGCCGGGTTCTTCGGCAGCGTCTTCACCCGGGTGATCTTGTCAGTGGCGACGTCGTACTCCAGGAAGCCGTTGAAGAACGACACCTGGAGGTACAGCTTCGACTCGTCGGGGGAGGCAGGCATGACTGCTCTCTCTTCTCGAGGAATCTGAACACGACTGGATTCACAGTGGACTTACTGAAAAGTAAGGAGGGGCCACCCTTCTCGACAAGATGTGTGCACGACAAGATTGGGTCACCGGTGGGTGACGGAGGGGGAAGCGTGACGGGACGGCTCAGGGCGCCGAGGGGCCGCTACGGCGGCCGGTCCGCCGAGGAACGGCAGGCCGAGCGGCGGCGCCGTTTCCTGGACGCGGCGCTGCAGGTGTTCGGGGACAGCCCGGGTTTCCGCACGGCGACGGTCGCCGCGCTGAGCCAGGCGGCGGGCCTGTCCACCCGCCAGTTCTACGAGGAGTTCCGCACCCTGGAGGATGTGCTCGCCGCGCTCCACCTGGAGGTCAACGGCTGGGCGGAGCAGGCGGTGCTGGACGCGCTCACGGCGGCGCAGGGGCTGCCGCTGGCCGAGCGGGTCGCCGTGCTGTTCCACGCCTACGCCCGGGACGTCACCTCCGACCCGCGCCGTATCCGCATCGCGTTCGTGGAGGTCATCGGCGTCAGCCCGCGCCTGGAGGAGCAGCGGCTGGCCCGGCGGGCCCGGTGGGTCGAGCTGATCCGTGCCGAGGCCGACGCGGCGGTGGCCCGCGGGGAGGCGGCACCGCGCGACTACCACCTCGCGGCCACGGCATTCATCGGCAGCGTCAACGGTCTGTTGCACGACTGGAGCGCCGGCTGGGTGGAGGCGAGCCTGGACGAGGTCGTCGACGAGCTGGTCCGCCACCTGCTCGGCATCCTGCGGCCGGAGGGCTGGCGCCCGCGGCCCGCGTGAACCGTCGGCCTGTGTGAACTGCCGGCCTGCGTGACCTTTCCGGCCCGTCTGGTCCGTCCGGTTCGTCTGACCTGTCGGCCCCGTCCTGTGCGTGGGGGCCGTCGGGCCGGCCGGACGGAGCGGACCGAGCCGGCGGTTGCGTGGCCCTCGGATGCCTGCCGTTCGGCGCGCGCGATCCGTCCGGAGCTGGTGTGCTGGATCGAGGGGGCCGCCGTACCCGTTCTCCGGAGTAACGCATGAGTACGTATCGAGTCGCGCAGGTGACCGCCCCGAACGGCACGTTCGAGCTGGTCGAGCGAGAGGTGCCGCAGCCCGGGCCCGGCCGGGTGAGGATCGCCGTGGAGGCGTGCGGGGTCTGCCACAGTGACGCCCTCTTCGTGAGCGGCGGACTACCCGGCGTGTCGTTCCCGGAGGTGCCCGGGCACGAGATCGCCGGCAAGGTCGAGGAGCTGGGCCAGGGAGTGCTGGAACGGGGCTGGAAGGTCGGCGACCGCGTGGCGGTCGGCTGGTTCGGCGGCAGCTGCGGGCACTGCAAGCCCTGCAGGGAGGGCGACTTCATCGTGTGCCCGAACCTGACGGTCCCGGGATGGGCGTACGACGGAGGCTTCGGCGCGAAGGTGATCGCGCCCGCCGACGCCCTGGCCCGGATCCCCGACGGCCTGGCGGCGGCCGATGCGGGACCCATGGCCTGCGCGGGCGTGACCACGTACAACGGGCTGCGGCGCAGCTCGGCCCGGCCGGGGGATCTGGTCGCCGTGCTCGGACTCGGCGGCCTCGGGCACCTCGCGGTGCAGTACGCGGTCGCCATGGGCCATGAGACCGTCGCGATCGCCCGCGGCCCCGAGAAGGCCGACTTCGCCAAGCAGCTGGGCGCCCATCACTACGTCGACAGCACCTCCGGCACCCCGGTCGCCGAGGCCCTGCAGTCCCTCGGCGGCGCCAAGGCCGTCCTGGCCACCGCCGGGAACTCGCAGGCCATCACGGACACCGTGGACGGCCTGGCGCCCCGCGGCGAGCTGGTGGTCATCGGAGCGGACAACGAGCCCATGGGCATCAACCCGGCCCAGCTGATCATGACCGCCCGCGTCGTACGCGGCCACCCGTCCGGCACCGCCCAGGACGTGGAGGACACCATGGCGTTCAGCGTTCTGCACAACATCCGCCCGATGACCGAGCAGGTGCCCCAGGAGCGCGCGGGCGAGGCCTACGAGAAGATGGTCGCCGGCAAGGCGCGCTTCCGGATGGTGCTCACCTACGGCTGAGCGTCGGCCACCCGGCCCGTTCACCGCGTCCGGCAGCGGGCGCAACCCGCACGGCGGCCGGCGTGCCGGGATCGCGGTCAGCTCAGGTCCGACGGCCCGCACGGCGCCTTCGCTGCCCGGCCGTCGCGTGTCACAGGCTCAGCGTGATCGCGGCGGCCGCACCTCCCAGGCCGAGGGCGAAGGCGGCCTCGCCCCACCCGCCGGCGCCCCAGCGGAAGAACCGGTCCAGGGCCAGCCTGCCCGGTCCGATGGCCGCGAGGGCCAGGGCGACCACGGTGATGCAGACGCTGTATTCGACCCCGCCGTTCATCTCCCACAGACCGTGGGCGCCGCTCACGGTCGCCATCGCATTGATCATCACTCCGATCACAGCGGCAGCCGCGAGCGGAGTGAGCAGCCCGAAAGCCAGGCCCAGCCCACCGAGGGATTCGGAGAGGCCGCAGATCACGGCGAAGAGGTTCCCCGGGCGGTATCCGAGAGCCGCGAACCCCTTGCCGGTCGCGGCCAGACCCTTGCCACCGAAAATTCCGAACAATTTCTGAGCGCCGTGCGCGGCCATCAGCAGACCGAAGGTGAGCCTGATCAGCAAGAGACCCCAGTCCGCCGCGGACGATGCCGACACGGCGGCCCGAGGCACCGGCGAGTCCTCCGGATTCGCCGGACGGTACAAAATATGCTCGGCAAGCATGCTGCTGCTCCCCTGAAGAACGCCGGAACAGGCGTGCGGTGAATGGTGATTACCCCACGCGGGCAGAGGGCACCGGTCCGGGCACGGCAGACGCCGGGACCCACGCACCCCGCCCGCTCCATATGACGGCTGAAGCACCGGCCGGCACCACCGGTCACTGCGCGACGAGTGCTTACTCACCTATATACGAAGCGGCGGGTCTCAGGGATTGCGCCCGGCGCTACGGATTCCGGGGCCGCAACAGATTCCAGCATCGCGACAGATTCTGGATCGCGGCAGATTCCGGGATCGCAACAGATTCCGGGCACGCGAGAGCTTCCCCGGCCCCTCGGTGGGACCGGGAAAGCTCTCGCGTGCCCTTCGGCTGCCGTGCTCCGTCCGGTTGCCCGGCGGCCTGTGCCGCTCAAGCGGTGGCGAGCACCAGCAGGCCGGTCGCCGCCAGCAGGGCACCGCCCAGCACGCAGCAGGCCACCAGCCGCTGCCGCAGCGCCCGGTACCTGGCCTCGTAGATGTGCCCCAGCTCCTCGGCGCGTTCGGCGGTGCGCCGCCACGAGGTGCGGGCCAGCGCCAGATACGCCGCCTCGAACTGCCGCTCCAGATCATCGCGTTGGGAGTCGGTGAGCCAGCCGAGACGGACGGCGAGACACGCCGCCGCCGTGCGGCCCTCCTCCCGCGCGGCGGCGAGCAGCAGATGCCCCTCGATCTCCTGGACCAGAGCGCGCTCGTCCCCGCTGTTCATCGCGCGGTCAACTCCCGCTCCTGCAGCGACACCTCGGGGTGATGCAGGTCGAACGCCGGTGACTCACTGCGGATCTGCGGAAGGGCGAGGAAGTTGTGCCGGGGCGGCGGGCAGGAGGTCGCCCACTCCAGGGAACGGCCGTAGCCCCACGGGTCGTCGGTCTCGACCTTCTCACCGTACTTGGCGGTCTTCCACACGTTGTAGAAGAACGGGAGCAGGGACGAGCCGAGCAGGAACGAGAAGATCGTCGAGACCGTGTTGAGCGTGGTGAGCCCCTCGACCGCCAGATAGTCGGGGATCCGGCGCTGCATGCCGTTCACCCCCAGCCAGTGCTGTACGAGGAACGTGCCGTGGAACCCGACGAACAGCGTCCAGAAGGTGATCTTGCCGAGGCGCTCGTCGAGCATCCTGCCGGTCATCTTCGGCCACCAGAAGTGGAAGCCCGCGAACATCGCGAACACGACCGTGCCGAAGATGACGTAGTGGAAGTGGGCCACCACGAAATAGGTGTCGGAGGTGGGGAAGTCCAGCGGCGGCGAGGCCAGCATCACCCCGGTCAGCCCGCCGAAGACGAATGTCACCAGGAAACCGATCACCCACAGCATCGGCGTCTCGAACGACAGGCTGCCGCGCCACATGGTGCCGATCCAGTTGAAGAACTTCACGCCGGTCGGTACGGCGATCAGGAACGTCATGAAGGAGAAGAACGGCAGCAGCACACCGCCGGTGACGTACATGTGGTGGGCCCACACCGTCACGGACAGACCGGCGATGGCGATGGTGGCCGCGATCAGACCCATGTAGCCGAACATCGGCTTGCGGGAGAAGACCGGGATGACCTCGGAGATGATGCCGAAGAACGGCAGCGCGATGATGTACACCTCTGGATGGCCGAAGAACCAGAAGAGGTGTTGCCAGAGCAATGCCCCGCCGTTCGCGGCATCGAAGACATGCGCCCCGAATTTCCGATCCGCCTCCAGCGCGAACAGCGCGGCGGCGAGGACGGGGAAGGCGAGCAGGACCAGGACGGCGGTCAGCAGCACGTTCCACACGAAGATCGGCATGCGGAACATGGTCATGCCCGGGGCACGCATGCAGATGATCGTGGTGATGAAGTTGACCGCACCGAGGATGGTGCCGAAGCCGGAGAAGGCCAGACCCATGATCCACATGTCGGACCCGGCGCCCGGCGAGCGGACCGCGTCCGACAGCGGGGAGTAGGCGAACCAGCCGAAGTCGGCCGCGCCCTGCGGGGTGAGGAAGCCGCCGACCGCGATGGTCGAGCCGAACAGGTACAGCCAGTAGGCGAACATGTTCAGCCGCGGGAACGCCACGTCGGGCGCGCCGATCTGCAGCGGCATGATCCAGTTCGCGAAGCCGGCGAACAGCGGCGTCGCGAACATCAGCAGCATGATCGTGCCGTGCATCGTGAACGCCTGGTTGAACTGCTCGTTCGACATGATCTGCAGGCCCGGACGGGCCAGCTCGGCGCGCATGAGCAGCGCCATCACGCCACCGATCAGGAAGAACACGAACGCTGTGACCAGATAGAGCGTTCCGATCGTCTTGTGATCGGTGGTCGTCAGCCACCGTACGGCCTTGATGTCTTGGATCCTCTTCACGCCCCGCCTGTGTCCGCGCCCGGCGCCTGAGTCACACTCGGACGACGCGACGAGCATCACCTACGAAGGGTGTGACGATCCGGGGGGTGCCGGACACGAACCGAACATGAGCAACGACGAGATTTTCGCCGCTGCCTATCGCGAGCACTACTGGGCGGTCAGCCGCTATGTCGCCAGGCGACTGCCGGGGCGGGCCGACGAAGTGGAGGAAGTGGTGGCGGAGGTGTTCACCGTGGCCTGGCGCCGCCGGGCCGACCTGCCCGCGTCGCCGCTGCCCTGGCTGTACGGCGTGGCACGCAACTGCCTGGCGAACGCGGTACGCGGCTACGGACGCCTGCGACGGCTGGTGGACCGGATGGGCAACGACGAGGCGGCGCACGGCCGGCACATCGTGAACAGCCCCGACACGGAGGCCCCCGGCGCCTGGGTGCACGAGGCGCTGGCCCGGCTTTCCCCGGCGGACCAGGAGGTGCTGCGCCTGGCGGCATGGGAGGAACTGGCCGCCGACGAGATCGCGGTCGCCGTGGGCTGCGGCCCACGGGCCGCGGCGATGCGCCTGCACCGGGCCCGCAGCCGCCTCAGAGCCGAGATCGACCGGATGCGCCCCGCCGCACCCGAGAGGCACTCCGCCCCGGTGACCGCCCCCGCCGGCGCGAGTCTCTGCAAGGACCACCGACATGGCTGACGAACTCGAACTCCTGCGCCGGGCCAACCCGGTGCCGACGGACGGCTCCCGCTTCGGCGACGAGCCGCTGGACCACCGTGCCGAGCGGCACCTGGAACGGCTGCTGCACGAAGGGGACCGCCCACGGCGCCGGTTCCGGCCGCTCCCGGCGCTTCCCGGCCGCACCCCGCGCGCCCGGCTGGTCTGGGGTCTCGCCGCCACCGCCGTCGTCCTCGTGATCGCCGTCGACGCCGTGCTCGGCGGCCCGAACACCCCGCGGGCCGTCGCCGCGCCGCGACCGCTGACCCTCCATGTCCACTCCAGGCCCGTACCCCTGAAGGAGATGGTCGCCCTCGCCGACGCGGCCGCGGCGGAGGGCTCTCCCGGCCTGCGCAAGGGCACCCACGTGCAGTCGTGGAGCCTCAGCCTGAGCGACGACAGGCGTCCCGTGATGCTTCCCGAGGAGCGGGTGGTGCGCTGGCGGGCGGACGCCAGTCACACCGAACTGGTCGTGGCGACCGACCCGCGCAGACCGGGCCGCCCGGTCCTCACCGACGAGGGCGACGACCCGCACGAGGTGGCGGACGGCCAGGTCATCAGCCGGACCACGTACCCGCCGATGTGGAGCGACGCCCCGCCCGAAGAAACCCCGCCGCACACCGCGGCGAGCCTGCGTGCCTACCTCACGGAAATCGCCCGCCCCGGGACCGGCCGCGGCACGGCCCCGCTCGGCACCGCCGAACTCTTCGACGCCGTAGGGGAACTGCTCGACCACTGGACCCTCGGCGCCCGCGAGTCCGCGGCCCTCGTCCGGCTGTTCGCACAGGCCGAGGGGGTGCGGCCGGCCGGCGAGGTGACCGACCGCCTCGGCCGCCCCGGCCACGCCTACGTGTACGACACCCGCGGCATCCGGCACATGCTGATCCTGGAGCCGCGCACCGGCGCCGTCCTCGGTATGGAGGACACCTTCACCGAAAGCGACCCCGAGTACGGCGTGAAGGCCGGGGACCTCATGGGATACAGCGCCTGGATGCGCTGATCACACCCCGAGCTGCCGGGCGGCGGCGTCGACGGTCTGCTCCAGCAGCGTGGCGATCGTCATGGGGCCGACACCGCCCGGCACCGGAGTGATCAGCGAGGCCCGCTCCACGGCCGATGCGAAGTCGACGTCGCCGACGTTCCCCGGGTTGTACCCCGCGTCGACGACGACCGCGCCCGGCCTGATGTCCTGCCCCCGGATCAGCCGCGGCCGTCCGACGGCGGCGACGACGATGTCGGCCTCCCGGACCGCGGCGGACAGATCCCGGGTCCGGGAGTGGCAGTACGTCACGGTCGCGTCCCGGGCGAGCAGCAGCATGCCCACCGGCTTGCCGAGGATCGCACTGCGGCCCACCACCACGGCCCGCTTCCCGGCGGGGTCGACGCCGTGGGCGTCGAGCAGCCGGAGTATGCCGCCGGGAGTGCAGGACACGAACCCCGGCAGGCCGAAGCTCATCGTGGCGAAGGAGGCGAAGGTGACGCCGTCGACGTCCTTCTCCGGCGCGATGGCCTCGAACGCGGCCCGCTCGTCGATGTGATCGCCGGCCGGGTGCTGGAGCAGGATGCCGTGCACGGCCGGATCGGCCGACAACTCCCGCAGGGTACGGACGAGTTCGGCGGTGGTCGTGGCGGCGGGCAGCGCCACGTGACGGGAGACGATCCCGGCCTTGCGGCAGCGGTTCTGCTTCATGCGAACGTAGGTGGCGGACGCCGGATCCTCGCCGACCAGCACCGTGGCCAGACAGGGCGAACTGCCCGTCCGTACGGTCAGATCGGCGGCCCGCTGCGCGGTCTCCTCGATGATGCGGCGGGCGAGGGCGGTGCCGTCCATGAGACGGGCCTGTGTCATGTGCGCTCCTGAGCTGGTTGACCTTCATCGCCCAGGCGCGCGGCATCGACCACGGGCCGCTCCCCGGTGGTACTCCACCCAAGCGCCAGTCACGGCCCGCCCACAGCGT
Organism: Streptomyces sp. NPDC107581; assembly: GCF_055657175.1. Taxonomy (NCBI): domain Bacteria; kingdom Bacillati; phylum Actinomycetota; class Actinomycetes; order Kitasatosporales; family Streptomycetaceae; genus Streptomyces; species Streptomyces sp. NPDC107581. The sequence continues at coordinate 492,385 of NZ_JBVKBH010000005.1, read as the reverse complement.
AACCGAGCGCGCGGGCGGCGCCGACGTCCCGGCCCCCGGCGGCCCGGAGCACCGGCGGAACCGGCGTGGCCCGGAGCACCGGCGGAACCGGCACGGCCCGGACCACCGGCGGAACCGGCGCGGCCCGGAGCGCCCGCGGAAGCGCATGCCGACCACGCCGCACGGCACCTCACCGCGGCCGGGCACGCCGCGTTCGACGCGCCGGCGCCGGCGCCAGCGAAGGACGCGGACGGGGACGCGCCGCTCGCAGCACCGAGCGAAGGAGCACGAGGGACGCCTCAAGGCCTGCCGCGGAAACCGGGCCCGGCCGCCGGGCGCGAGAGCGACCCAGTGCCGCCCGGGCCGAGAAGGTCCAGGTCAGCCGGGAGCTGACCTGGACCCTCGCCGCCTTCCTGCCTACTCGTCCCATGCCTGGATCAGGATCTGTTCGGCGATCTTGCCATCACGCAGCGTGAGCATCGACTCGGCGAGGACACGGGTGCCGTCCGCGTACTGGCAGGACTCGCTGTAGGCGGCCTGGTCGCCCTGGACGACGCACCGGTCCAGCTTGTGTGTCATGTCGCGGCTGTAGACGTCCTGCAGCATCTCGCCTATCTCGCCCCGGCCGTGCAGCACCGTGGGGTGGCTCGGCTGGGCGTTGCGGTCGATGATGCGGATCTCCGCGTCATCCGTGTAGAGCGACAGAAGGGCCTCTCCCGTACTCCCCTCTATGCCCCGGCGCAGTGTCTCGGTGTCGAAGGCCGTCGCGGTGCCCATGGTGTGACCTCCTTCGGGCGCCCGCGGTCCCGCGGGGAGCGGACCGTTCGGGCCCCACCTTCGAGACTCCTCCGCCCCGGCGGGCACGGCAAGCGCGGCCGGCGCGCTCCGCCTGACGGGTGAGCGCCGCCGGGCCCCCGTGTCCGGCCCGAGCCCGGCGCCGTTGCTGAAGGCATGATCTCAACACGACGTATCGTCGCCGCCGTCGGCCTGGCCGTCGGGGTCACCGGTCTCGCCGCGCCGCTGGCGAACGCGGCCGAGGCGAGCGCGCCGCACACCGGGCAGAGCAGCCCGTCGGCCACGGTGGACCCGCACACGGCCGGCGGCATCGCCGCCCAGCGCAAGTCCCGGGTCCCGCGGGTCGCGGTGCAGACGCGCGCGCTGGACAAGCTCGACGAGCTGAACCGGCTGGACGAACTGGACCAGGTCACCGACCTCGCCACACCGTGACCGATCCGCTGCCCGCCGTCGAGCCCTGATCCTCGCGCGGAATCCGAGGGCCGTTCCCGCCGGAACGGCCCTCACCGCTGTCCTGCGGCGATCCGGCGCCGACGGTGCGACCTCGGCCGAAAGATCCACTGTCGCAGCCGCGCTCCATGCCACTACCGTTCGGTCACGCGTAGGGTCGGCTGCGAAGGCACATCGAGGAAAAGAGGCCAGGCCATGGCGCAGGAAGTCCGCGGCGTGATCGCACCGGGGAAGGACGAACCCGTACGGGTCGAGACGATCGTGGTCCCGGACCCGGGGCCCGGCGAAGCGGTCGTACGCATCCAGGCCTGCGGCGTCTGCCACACCGATCTGCACTACAAACAGGGCGGAATCTCGGACGAGTTCCCCTTCCTGCTCGGCCATGAGGCCGCCGGCGTCGTGGAGTCGGTCGGCGAGGGCGTCACCGACGTGGCACCCGGTGACTTCGTCGTCCTCAACTGGCGTGCCGTGTGCGGGAATTGCCGGGCCTGTCTGCGCGGCCGGCCCTGGTACTGCTTCAACACCCACAACGCGCGGCAGAAGATGACCCTCGCCGCCACCGGCCGGGAACTCTCCCCGGCCCTCGGCATCGGAGCCTTCGCCGAGAAGACACTCGTCGCCGCCGGACAGTGCACCAAGGTCGACCCGGCCGTCTCCCCGGCCGTGGCCGGACTGCTCGGCTGCGGCGTGATGGCCGGCATCGGCGCCGCGATCAACACCGGAAACGTCGGCCGCGGCGACTCGGTCGCCGTCATCGGCTGCGGCGGCGTCGGCGACGCGGCCATCGCCGGATCGAACCTGGCCGGCGCGGCGAAGATCATCGCCGTGGACATCGACGACCGCAAGCTGGACATGGCCCGCACTCTCGGCGCCACCCACACCGTCAACTCCACGAAGACCGACCCCGTCACGGCGATCCGCGAGCTGACCGGAGGCTTCGGCGCCGACGTCGTCATCGAGGCGGTCGGCCGCCCCGAGACCTACCAGCAGGCCTTCTACGCCCGCGACCTGGCCGGCACCGTGGTCCTCGTCGGCGTCCCCACCCCCGAGATGAAACTCGAACTGCCGCTGCTGGACGTCTTCGGCCGCGGTGGCGCCCTCAAGTCCAGCTGGTACGGCGACTGCCTGCCCTCCCGCGACTTCCCCCTGCTGATCGACCTGCACCTCCAGGGCCGCCTGCCGCTGGACGCGTTCGTCACCGAGACCATCGAACTGGACGAGGTGGAGAAGGCGTTCGACCGGATGCACCAGGGCGACGTCCTGCGTTCGGTGGTGGTGCTGTGATGACCACCCGCATCGAACGCCTCGTCACCAGCGGACAGTTCACCCTCGACGGCGGCACCTGGGACGTCGAGAACAACGTATGGATCGTCGGCGACGAACGCGAAGTGATCGTCATCGACGCCGCCCACGACGCCGAGGCGATCGCCGACGCGGTCGCCGACCGCCGCCTGACCGCCATCGTGTGCACCCACGCCCACAACGACCACATCGACGCCGCACCCGCCCTCGCGGACCTGACCGGCGCCACCATCTGGCTGCACCCCGACGACCTGCCGCTGTGGAAGCAGACCCACCCGCACCGCGAGCCCGACCGCCATCTCACCGACGGCCAGGTCCTGGAGACCGCCGGAGCCGACCTGACCGTGCTGCACACCCCCGGCCACGCACCCGGCGCCGTCTGCCTCTACGAACCCGGACTCGGTACCGTCTTCACCGGCGACACCCTCTTCCGGGGCGGCCCCGGAGCCACCGGACGCTCCTACTCCCACTTCCCGACGATCATCGACTCCATCCGCGGCCGGCTGCTCACCCTCCCACCGGAGACCAAGGTCCTCACCGGCCACGGAGACAGCACCACCATCGGCGCCGAGGCACCCCACCTGGAGGAGTGGATCAAACGCGGGCACTGACCGCGGGCCCTGAGCAGGGCCGGCAGGCTCGTCGCCGGGAAGAGCCGTCGGGCCGGCCCGCTGAGAAATGCCGAGAAATACCGATAGGAGATCGAGAAATACCGACAGGAGATGTCCGGCTTTCCCATGAGAGTGGATGACGACGGAGTCGTATCCCCACGGGAGGCCGGACATGGCAGGGCCGTTGCAGGGCAGGGCAGCGCTGGTCGCCGGGGCGACCCGGGGCGCCGGACGCGGTATCGCCGTCGAACTCGGCGCGGCCGGCGCCACCGTCTACGTCACCGGACGCACCACCCGCGCCCGCCGCTCCGAGTACGACCGCCCCGAGACCATCGAGGACACCGCCGACCTCGTCACCCGGGCCGGCGGACACGGCATCGCCGTACCCGTCGACCATCTGGACACCTCCGCGGTACGGGCCCTGGTGGACCGCATCGAGGACGAACAGGGCCGCCTGGACGTCCTCGTGAACGACATCTGGGGCGGCGAGAAGCTCTTCGCGTGGGACACGCCGGTATGGGAGCACGACCTCGACAACGGGCTCCGGCTGCTCCGTCTCGCCGTCGAGACGCACGCCGTCACCAGCCACTTCGCACTGCCGCTCCTGCTGCGCAGGCCCGGCGGCCTGGTGGTGGAGGTCACCGACGGCACCGCGGACTACAACCGCGGCACCTACCGGGTGAACTTCTTCTACGACCTCGCCAAGGCGTCCGTCCTGCGCATGGCCTTCGCCCTGGGGCACGAACTCGGCCCGCGCGGCGCCACCGCCGTCGCGCTCACCCCCGGCTGGCTGCGCTCGGAGATCATGCTCGACGCCTACGGCGTACGCGAGGACAACTGGCGCGAAGCCCTGCGCCGCGAACCGCACTTCGCGATCTCCGAGACCCCGCACTTCGCCGGCCGCGCCGTCGCCGCACTCGCCGCCGACCCCGACGTGTCCCGCTTCAACGGCCGGTCCCTCTCCAGCGGCGGCCTCGCCCAGGAGTACGGCTTCACCGACCTCGACGGCAGCCGGCCCGACGCCTGGCGCTACCTGGCCGAGGTCCAGGACGCCGGCAAGCCCGCGGACGTGACCGGCTACCGGTGACCGGGCACGACCGGAACACCGGCACGGACGTACGACCCCTGTCCTGACGATCACCCGCGGCCCTACGGTCACCCCATGACCGATCTCAAGCGCTTCGCAGGACATGGAGTTCTCGTCACGGGCGCGGCCCGCGGCATCGGCGCCGCCGTCGCCCGGCGGCTCACCGAGGAGGGCGGGCGGGTCCTGGTGACCGACCAGGACGCGGCCGAGGCCGAGCGGACGGCGACCGCCCTGCGCCGACAGGGCGGCACCGCCGAGGCGTTCGCGTGCGACGTCGGGGACCGGGCCTCGGTCGAGGCGGCCGTCGCCCGTGCCGTCGCCGCCTTCGGCTCGCTCGACGTGCTGGTCAACTGCGCCGCCCACTGCACCCCCGATGTGCCGCTCTTCGAGGACGAACCCGACGAGGCGTGGGCCCGCGACCTCGACATCACCCTCACCGGCGCCTACCGCTGCTGCCGCGCCGCCCTGCCCCACCTGGCCGCCTCGGGACGCGGAGCCATCGTGAGCATCGGCTCCGTCAACGGTGTCCAGGACTTCGGCAACCACGCCTACAGCGCCGCCAAGGCGGGCCTCGGCTCGCTCACCCGGACCCTTGCCGGGCACGCGGCCGCCCGCGGTGTCCGGGTGAACCTCGTGGTGCCGGGCACGGTGCGCACCTCCGCCTGGGAAGGACGCGACGACGAACTCGACGCCGTCCGTGCCCTCTACCCGCTCGGCCGGGTCGGCGAACCCGGCGACATCGCTGCCGCCGTCGCCTTCCTCGCCTCCCGGGACGCCGCCTGGATCACCGGCACCACCTTGGCGGTCGACGGCGGACTCACCGCCGTGCACACCGCGTTCCGCACGGCCCTTCGGCACCCCTGAGCCGTCAGCCGCCCGAGGCCGCCGCCAGCACCTGGAGGACCCGCTCGGTGTCGGCCCCGGTCGTCCGCCAGTTGCTGAACGCGGCCCGCAGCGCGGGCACCCCGCCGTACACCGTCGGCGTCAGATACGCCTCACCGGAGGCGGCGACCGCCCGCGCCAGCGCCTCCACCCGCTGCGGTGAGGGATCCCCGGTGAGTGTGAAGCAGACGACGTTGAGCCGTACCGGGGCCAGCAGGCGCAGGCCCGCCAGGGCGTCGATGCCCTCGCCGAGGCGGCGGGCGAGGGCCACGTTCCGCTCCACGATCTCGCGGTGCCCGGCCCGGCCGTACGCCACCAGGGAGAACCAGGCCGGCAGGGCGCGCAGCCGCCGGGAGTTCTCCGGGGTCAGGTGCAGGAAGTCGGGCTCCCCGGTCGGCAGGCCCAGATACGGGGAGGCGTTGTGGAACACCGCCACCTGGAGGTCACGGCGGCGGGTGAACTGGACAGCCGCGTCGTAGGGCACGTTGAGCCACTTGTGCAGGTCCACGCAGACCGAGTCGGCCGTGTCCAGGCCGTCGACCAGTGCCGCGTACGCGGGGGAGAGGGCGGCGAAACCGCCGAACGCGGCGTCCACGTGCAGCCAGAAGTCGTGGCGCTCCTTCAGCGCGGCGATCGCCCGCAGATCGTCGAAGTCGACGGTGTTCACCGTGCCCGCGTTCGCGACGACGATCGCGGGCCGCCCGCCGAGTTGCGCCAGTGCCGAATCCAGCGCCGCCACGTCCACGGCCTCCCGGTTGCCCGGCACCAGCGGCACCTGCCTGAGCCGGTCCCGGCCGATGCCCAGCACCGACAGGGCCTTGGCCACGCTGGAGTGCGGGCTGCCGGAGAGCACGTCGACCGGGCCGAGCGCCGCCGCCCCCGCCCGGGAGACGTCCACACCGAGCCGCTCCCCGAGCCACTCGCGGCCGATCGCGAGACCGACCGTGTTGGACGCGGTCGCCCCGGTCACGAACGCCCCGCTGTGCGCCTCGCCCAGCCCGAACAGTTCGCGCAGCCAGGCCACGGTCTCGCGTTCCAGCTCCGCCGCCCACGAGCCGCCCGCCCCCGAGACGTTCTGGTCGAACGCGGCCGTCAGCCAGTCCCCGGCGACCGCCGCCGGGGTCGCGCCACCGGTGACGAAGCCCAGGTAGCGGGGTCCGGCCGAACCGGAGAAGCCCGGCGCCCACCGCTCGGCGAAGCGAGCGAGGGCGCCCGGCCCGCCCGTTCCCTCCTCCGGAAGGGGCGCGCGTTCCGGCGCCCCTCCGGGCGCGGCGACCGGGCGGCCGTCCAGCCCCGCCACCTCATGGGCGGCGACGTCGCGGGCCGACTGGAGCAGTTCGGGAAGCCGGGAGAGATCCTCGGCGAGTGTGCGGTGCATGGGCCGCAGCGTAGGACCGCGGCAGAGCCCCCCGCCCGGTCCACTCGAGCGGAACTGGACCTGCCGCCCCAGGCGTCGCCGGCACGCCGGCCGTCCACGTCGTGCTGGCCGTGCTCATCGGTGTCGGTGTCGGTGTCGGTGCCGTCGTCGTCGCCGTGGTCGCCGTGCTCATCGTGGTCGCCGTCCTCGCCGCAGTCGCCGTGTGCTCGCCGTGGTCGTGGTCCTCGCCGTGTGCTTTGCGCCTTTTCCGTACCGGCCTCAACGGGGTACGGCTGTGCGCCCACGCCCTCGCAGGGTCCTTCGGCGCCGGCGCTCCGCCGCTCGGCTCCGCCCAGGACCTGCTGCTGGTGGCCCACGGGCGCAGGGTGCCCGCCGACCGGCTGTGCGGTGACGAAGTTAACCGTTTCGTCACGGCCTGACCGGAAAGGCAACCATCGGCCCGGCGGGTACGTCTAGCAGGCGGACACCGCGGGAATCGCGAAGAGGACCACCTGGGCAAGGCCCGGGAAAGCATGGGGAGAAGAGGAAAACCCGACATGGGGGACATACGTAGACGAACTGTGGTCGCGCTCGGCATCACCGGCATGGTGGCGCCGCTCACACTCGCACTGACCGCGGCGCCTGCCCAGGCCGCGAGCTGCACCACCCAGGCGGGGCCGTACCAGAAGCAGGTCGAGAAGTTCCTCGGCCGCCCGGTCGACGGCAAGCAGTCCTCCGCCGACTGCCGGGCCGTCAAGGCCTTCCAGGACAAGCACGGCATCACGCCCGACATCGGCTACGCCGGCCCTGTCACCTGGGGCGTGATGGACCTCATGAACAAGCAGAAGGCCGTCGGGAAGAATCCCGACAAGGACGGCAAGTGCCCGGTGAACAAGGGCCGTATCGCCTGTGTGAACCTCTCGCTCCAGCTGAGCTGGATCCAGGACGGCAAGAAGCTCGTCTACGGGCCCGTGCCGGTGCGTACCGGCCGTGACGGCTTCGAGACCCGCACCGGTCTGAAGAAGATCTACTGGCGGGACATCGACCACGTCTCGGACATCTACAACGTGCCGATGCCCTACAGCCAGTTCTTCGACGGCGGCCAGGCCTTCCACTCGGTCGGCCTCAGCATGTGGAACCCGCCGGGCTCCCACGGCTGCGTCAACATGACCAGCACGGACGCCAAGAAGTACTGGTCGCTGCTGAGGAACGGCGACGACGTCTTCGTCTACGGCCGCAAGCCGGGCACCTGAGCCCTCACGCCCCGGGTGCGTCCCCGAAGTCGGGGATCTCCAGCCGCACCCCGCCCTGCCGGGCCGAGTCGTGCGCGACGATGCCCGGCAGGGTGTAGCGGGCCGCCACCCATGCGTTCACCGACGGCAGGGTGCGCGTGTTGACCGCGGTCACGAAGTCGTCCACCAGGAAGTGGTGGCTGCCCTCGTGCCCGTTGTGCAGTTCGTCGAACTCCCGCGGCAGCCGGGAGCGGTCGTGCACCGGCGCCGAACCGGAGGTGAAGGCGGCCCGCAGCTCCGGCGCGATGTGCCCGAGCGCCGGATCGTCGGGGGAGAGGGTCGCCTTGGGCTCCAGCAGCTCGCTGATGTCCTGCACGCCGTTCTTGTCCTGCCACAGCGCCACCGTCGCCAGCTGCTCCATGCTGGCCTGCGTGCCGAAGAAGCGGAAACGGGACTCGCGGATGTGTGACGGGTAGCCGACCCGCCGGAACTCGTTCGTGCGGAACGAACCGCCGCCCGCCACCTCGAACAGCGCCGTCGCGTTGGACACGTCGTTGTCGAACCGGCTGACCGAACGGTCGAAGACGCCGTCGTCCCGGTCGTCGTGCACCCCGATCGCCGACACGCTCACCGCATGCGTCCGCCAGGCCCCCAGCACCCCGCCCACCGAGTGCGTCGGATACAGCAGCGGGGGATAGCTGGCGGTCGCCTTCCAGTCCTCGCCGCCGCTGTACCGGTACGCGTCGTAGAAGCCCAGATCCATGTCGTGGACGTAGTCGCCCTCGGCGTAGAACAGCCGGCCGAAGGCGCCCTCGGCGATCCGGTTGCGGGCGTGTACGGTCGCCGGGTTGTACTGGCTGGTCTCGCCCATCATGTACGTCAGTCCGGTGGCCCGGACCGCCTCGATGATCGCGGCCGTCTCGTCCGTCGTGATCGCCATCGGCACCGCCGAGTACACGTGCTTGCCCGCGTCCAGGCCCTGCAGGACCAGCGGGCCGTGCGTCCAGCGCTGGGTAAAAACCGCCACCGCGTCGACCGCCTTCGACTCCAGCACCGCCTCGTAGGACGGGAAGGTGCCCGCGAGCCCCTGGGCGGCGGCGAGCCGCTCGGCCCGCTCGGGCAGCAGATCGGTGACGTAGACGTCACCGACACCGGGGTGGGCCTGGAACAGCGCGGCGAACTGACCGGAGAACTGTCCGGCGCCGATGATGCCGAGGGAAAAAGTCATGCGGTTTACTTTTGCTTCAGAAGAATCCGACCGTCAAGAGGGCATCCCGACCCCGCCCGGCGCACTCGGAAGTCGGCCCTGCTCCCCGTAGAGTGATCTGGTTACTTCTCTCTCGAAAGAAACGAAGGGATCGGCACTCATGAGCAGCTGGCTGCCGCTGAGCCCGGGCGAGCGCTCGGTGGCGATCGAAGTCCTCGTGCACGGCCCGTTGTCCCGCACCGAGCTGGCCCGCCGGCTGGACCTCTCGCAGGGCAGCCTCACCCGGCTCACCAAGCCGCTGACCGAGTCCGGTCTGCTCGTGGAGGTGCCCGAGGCCCAGACCCCGGAACAGGTGCGCCAGGGCCGGCCGTCGCAGCCGCTCGACATCGTCGCGGGCTCCCGCTCCTTCCTCGGCTTCAAGATCACCGCCGATACGGCGTACGGCGTCGTCACCACCCTGCGCAGCGACGTCGTCGCCCGTCTGGACCGGCCGCTTCCCACGCGCGAACCAGCGGGCGTCGCCGACCTGCTCGCGCGGATGACCGCCGAACTGGCCGACCGCAGTCCCGCCGTCGCGGGCATCGGCATCGGTGTGGGCGGACTGGTGCGTGACCGCGCGGTGGTCGTCGAGTCGCCCTTCCTGCAGTGGACGGACGTTCCGCTCGCCGCACTGGTCCAGGAGCGCACCGGGCTCCCGGTGGTCGTGGAGAACGACGTGGCCGCCCTGACCGAGGCGGAGACCTGGTTCGGCGCCGGACGCGGGCTGGACCGTTTCGTCGTCCTGACCATCGGCGCCGGCATCGGCTACGGGCTGGTCCTCGGCGGCACACGGGTGCCCTGTGCCGAGGAGAACCGGGGCTTCGGCCGGCACTGGATCATCGACCCGCACGGCCCCCTCACCCCGGACGGAGAGCGCGGCAGCGCCGTGTCCCTGCTCACCATCCCCAGCATCCGCTACCAGATCCGCGCCGCCTGCGGCCGGGACGCGACCTACGAGGAGATCCTCGCCGGCGCCGCCGCGGGCGAGCCCATGGCCTTCCGTGTGATCGACGAGGCCGCCCGCGCCCTCGGCACCCTGGTCGCGCAGATCGCCAACTTCGCGATGCCGCAGAAGATCCTGCTCGCCGGAGAAGGCGTCGGCCTCATGGAGGTGGCGGGGGACACGGTGCGGCAGACCGTCCGCGCCCACCGGCACCCGCTGGCCGCGCCCGTGGAAATGGAGACCAGGGTCTGCGACTTCCACGACTGGGCCCGCGGCGCTGCGGTGTTGGCCATTCAGGTCCTCGTGCTGGGAACGGCACGGACATGAACTCCCGCTGCCACTTGACACATTGACGTGATGAGTAACACGGTCCGAAATGTCCGAATCGGACGTGCTTACTCACAACGCCTTCACCTCGATCGGCATATGCTTCACAGCATGTCCACCACTGTTGAAGCCGCCTCCGAGCGATCGGCCGCGGAGGTCAACGAGGAGATCAGGGCCCTGTGGCTCCGGTCGGGCGGGACACTGACCACCGAGCAGCGCGCGGAGTACCAGCGCCTCGTGATGGAGTGGGCCACCGCGGCCCCACAGTCGCACCGGGCGGCCTGAAAGGGTCGACGGTCACCCGCCGTACCGCGTACCGTCCGGGGCACCCGTGACCGCACGGGTGCCCTTCTCGTGCCGCTCTCCGTACCGCCTCCGCACACCTGAGGGCCCACGCCTGAGGGCTCACGCCGGCGCCGCGTGGCAGGCCCGCGCGGCGCGCGTGCGCCGGACCCGAGGCCCTGCCGCGGCGCTGAGGCCCCTACCGTGGCCCCTGAGGCCCCTGAGGCCCCTGAGGCCCCTGCCTCGGCCCCGGGGCCCCTGTCGTCGCGTCAGCCCCACGTCGTCGAGTAGTACCGCTGGTATGCCCTGCGGTCCTGCTCGGAGCGGATGTACCGGGTCGCGACGAGCGCGATCAGGCTGCCCGCGACGACCAGCAGCCCGGGGCCGACGGTCCGGGTGTCCGTGAGCCGCGCCAGCAGGGTCTGTCCCTGTGTGGTGCCCGTCACGGGCGCAGAAGAGCCGGGCGTGGCCGCGCTCGGCGCGGCCGCCCCCTGTGCGGCCGCGCCGGACGGCGCGGGGGAGGGCGCCGCGCCCCGGGTTCCGCCCGCGTTCTGGGCCGACACGATGAGCCGGACGTTCAGCGCCGCCAGCGCCTTGGTCACGGGCTGGAAGAACGTCGTCCCGCCCGTGGTGCAGTCGCCGCTGCCGCCGGAGGTGACGCCCAGCGCGACGCTCTCGGAGAACAGCGGGCCGCCGCTGTCGCCCGGTTCGGCGCACACGGTGGTCTGGATCAGTCCGGTGACCGTGCCCTCGGGGTAGTTCACGGTGGCGTTCAGCGCGGTGACCTGGCCGTCGTGCAGCCCGCTGGTGCTGCCGCTGCGGAACACCCGCTGTCCCACCGCCGGATCGGCCGCCCCGGTGATCCGCACGCCCTTGCCGCCGCCGATCGCCACCACGTCGGCGCCGTCACCGGCCTTGCCCGAGTTGTACTGGACGAGCGAGAAGTCGTTGCCGGGGAAGGTGCTGCTGACCGTGTTGCCCAGCTGCTGGTTGCCCTGGTTGTCGGCGAACCAGATGGAGCCGGCGGGCCCGCAGTGGCCGGCGGTGAGGATGAAGTCGCGCTGCCCGTTGGTGACGTTGTAGCCGGCCGAGCAGCGGCCACCCGTCGACAGGATCGGCTGCGCCCCGTTCAGCCGTGTGGTGAACGTGCCCTTCGTGCGGTTCATGTGCACGAAAGTGCCGATCCCGGTGGCGACTCGGGTCATCCGGGACCAGTCGGCGGCCGTCACCGTGGAGTCGGCCTGCACCACGACCCGGTTGGTCCGGTAGTCCACCGCCCAGGCGGTGCCCGCCACGCGGGGTGCCGAACGCAGCGTGGCGGTGGCCGACTTGAGTTCGTTCATGCTGTGCGACACGACCTTCGCCTCGGCACCCGCCCGCCGGACGGTCTGCGCCGCCCCGGAGTCGGTCACCGCCACGACCGGCCGCCCGTCGCCGCCGATCCAACTGCCCGCCGTCCGTGCCGTGCCGAGCTTCGCCACCAGGGCCGCGCCGGAATCACCGGCCGTCCCGGCCGTGCTGAGCGGCCTGGCGGACGCCGGGGGAGTCTCGCTCGCCATGGCCGCCTGAGCGACCATCGCACCTCCCAGGAGGAGTCCGCCGACCGCCGCCAGCCGTGTCACTCGCCTCACGACGCGTCGTCGTGCGTGCCTCATGCGTGGCTCCCGAACCCGAACGCGCGATGCCCTTGCCGGCACCGCGGGGCCCTCCGGTCGCGAGCGCCCACGTCTGAGTACGTCGCCCGGGCCTGCCGCGTTCACCGACGACGGCGATCTTCTCGGCTCACGCGCGCGCCGCCTTCCGGGCCGGCTCGGCTCCCGCGGCTGCTGCCCGGCTCGTCCTCGCCCCGGCTGCCCGGCTCATGCTCGCCCCGGCTGCCGGGCCCCTGTTCGATTCTCAGGTGTCCCGGCCTCCGGGCCTGCTCGGCTCCCGCATGTCCCGGCTGCCGGGCCCGCTCACTTCTTGCGCGCCACCCCGCCGAACATGGCGACCTCCTCCGGGTCGACCCCGTCGGCGTCGCCCGGGCGCCACCGCGAGCAGGACACCACGCCCGGCTCCAGCAGCTCCAGGCCGTCGAAGAACCGGGTCACGTCCTCGGGGGTGCGCTGGGTCAGCTTCGGAGTGCCGTGCTCGTTCCAGAACGCCACGGCCTCGTCCACGTCCGGCATCGACGGGCTGGTGATGGTGTGCGACAGCACCAGATGACTGCCTGACGGCAGCCGGTCCGTCAGCCTGCGCACCAGGCTGTACGGGTCCTCCTCGTCGCCGATGAAGATGACCACGCCGAGCAGCATCAGCGCCACCGGCCGGCTGAAGTCCAGCGTCTTCGCCGCGTGTTCGAGGATGGCGTCGACGTTGCGCAGGTCCTCGTCCAGGTAGTCGGTCCGGCCCTCGGGCGTGCTGGTGAGCAGGGCGCGCGCGTGCGCGAGGACGAGCGGGTCGTTGTCGACGTACACGATCCGGGCGTCCGGCGCGACGGACTGCGCCACCTCGTGCGTGTTGTCCGCGGTGGGCAGCCCGGTGCCGATGTCCAGGAACTGCCGGATGCCGACCTCGCTCACCAGATGGCGCACCGCCCGGCCCAGGAACAGCCGGTCGGCACGCGCGTACTCCCCGATCCCGGGGTGCAGCTCGCGGATCTGGTCACCGGCCGCGCGGTCGACCTCGTAGTTGTCCTTGCCGCCGAGCCAGTAGTTCCAGATCCGGGCCGTGTGCGGCTGGCCGGTGTTGATGCGGGCGCGCAGCGACACGGCCACGTCATTGGTGGCTGCCGGGTTGTCGGTCACGTGGGTTCAGCTCCTGGATGCCTGATGAGAGGTGCACCGTTCAACACGCAATGTAGACGCCGGAGTTGCCCCGCCGCTCGGCCGGGGCGCTCCACGCTCGGACCGAGCCGCGACCGGCTGCGCGCGTCGAAGAACGCCTTCTCCGTCACCCGCGCATGAGCGTGCCAGTGCACCGGACCGCCCTCGTCCAGCAGCAGCTCCGAAACCGCCAGGCACCGCCAGGCGCCGGTCGGCACCGTCCAGCGCCGAGCGGCACCGCCCGGTACCGACCGGTGCCGCACCCGCCCCCGCCTGCCGCACCCCGCCCGACCGGCTCGCCCCGTTTCCGCTCACCTCGCGGCCCCCTATCTTGAGCCCCATGACCAGCATCCCGCAGGACACACCCGGCGAACCCGACCCGCTGCGCGCCCTCGACCTGAAGACGCTGCGATGTCGCACCAGCATGAAATGGCGCACCTACCCCGAGGACGTGCTGCCACTGTGGGTCGCGGAGATGGACGTACCGCTCGCCGAGCCCGTCGTCCGGGCCGTCACCGACGCGCTCGCCCTCGGCGACACCGGCTACCCCGCGGGCACCGCCTACGCCGAGGCCCTGGCGGCCTTCGCCGCCAAACGGTGGAACTGGGACGGGATCGCCGTGGAGCGCACCGCGATCGTTCCGGACGTGATGCTCGGCGTGGTCGAAATGGTCAAACTGGTCACCGGCCCCGGCGACCCGGTGATCGTCAACTCGCCGGTGTACCCGCCGTTCTACCAGTTCATCACCCACATGGACCGACGCGTCGTCGAGGCCCCGCTGGGCGCCGGCCTGCGCCTCGACCTCGAACCGCTCGCGGAAACCTTCCGCGCGGCGACGGCCGGCGGCGGCCGTGCCGCCTATCTGCTGTGCAGCCCGCACAACCCCACCGGCACCGTGCACACCGCCCCCGAACTGGCCGCCGTCGCCGAGCTGGCCGAACGCCACGGCGTCCGGGTCGTCGCGGACGAGATCCACGCCCCGCTCGTCGCCCCGGGTGTCACCTTCGTGCCCTACCTGAGCGTGCCGGGCGCCGAGCGCGGTCTGTCACTGATGTCCGCGTCCAAGGGCTGGAACCTGGCCGGTCTGAAGGCCGCGCTCGCCCTCGCCGGACCCGCGGCCGCCGCCGACCTCGCCCGGCTGCCCGAGGAGGTGAGCCACGGCCCAAGCCACCTCGGCGTCATCGCCCACACCGCCGCACTGAACGAGGGCACCGCCTGGCTGGACGCCCTGCTGGCCGGTCTGGACGCCAACCGGCGCCTGCTCACCGCGCTGCTCGCCGAGCACCTGCCCGCGCTCCGCCCCTGCCCCGCCGAGGCCACCTATCTGGCCTGGCTCGACTGCCGGGACCTCGGCCTCGGCGACGACCCCGCCGAGGTGTTCCTGGAGCGCGGCCGGGTCGCCCTCAGCTCCGGCCTGCCCTTCGGCACCGGTGGCGCCGGGCACGCACGCCTCAACCTCGCGACCACACCGGAGATCCTCAGCGAGGCGGTACGGCGCATGACGGCCGCGCTGACCTGAGAACAGACCGCGGTTGCCTCCGGAGCTCGTGCTGCCCGGGGCACAGGCGGGCGGCTTCCTCCGCTGCCCGTCGCCGATCCGGGCGCAGCCCGCGGTACGCCTCCGTTGCTCCTGCTGCCCCTGGCTCAGGCTCGCGGTATGCCTCCGGCGCCCGCGAACGGGACGCGGCCTCCTAGACTGCCGGAATGGACGACACCCGGCCGGACCGGCTCGGCTCCGGCAAGTACCTGCTGGTCACCAGCTACCGCAAGGACGGCACCCCCGTCGCGACCCCGGTGTGGGTGGTCCGCGACGGGGACGCCCTGGGCGTGTGGACGACCGCCGACAGCTGGAAGGTCAAGCGGATCCGCCGCCGCGCCGACGTCCTCGTCGGGCCCTGCGACCTGCGCGGCCGGCCCACGGGCGGCCAGCTCCCGGCCACCGCCGAGATCGCCGACGCGGCCTCCACCGCCCGCTACCGCACCCTCATCGCCCGCAAGTACGGCATCGCCGGCCGCCTCACCCTGCTCGGCAGCCGGCTGCGACGCGGGCTGGACGGCACGGTCGGGATCCGGGTGACCCTGAATCCCTGATCCGGCCGTCTCCGAGGCGTGGCCCGGTGGTCTGTAAGGCCTTGCTCCGACGGTCCGTGAGCCCGTGGTCCGGTTGCCCCTGAAGCCCTGAAGCCCTGAAGCCCTGAAGCCCTGAAGCCCTGAAGCCCTGAAGCCCTGAAGCCCTGAAGCCCTGAAGCCCCGAAGCCCCGAAGCCCCGAAGCCCTGAAGCCCCGAAGCCCTGAGGAGGACGCCCCCTCAGGGCCTCGGTGCGGCTACGACGCGTCGAGCACCGTGCCGTTCAACACCAGCCCGCCGGGCCGCTGTTCGCCGGTCTGCGGGTCGGTCTGCTGGAACCGCACCGACTCGGCCGGCTCCCGGAGCCGGTCCTTGGCCGTCGGAACGGCGATGTCGATGCTGCTCCTGCCCGCCGGGATGTCCTGCCACAGGTAGAGACCGCCGTCCACCTTGGACAGGGGCCGCTCCGGGTCCGGCGAGGCACCGGCGGTGTCCCGCAGCCAGCGCGCGGACACGTCCTTGGTCGACAGCTCCGGCCCGGTGGGCGGCACCGCGACCAACACCGCGGCCATGTCCACGTCGACGGCCTCGGACAGCGACACCCGCCACTTCAGGGCCTGGCCCTCGCTCACCCGGCCGGCGAGCGGAGTGACGGTCATCGTGGGCGCCGGGTCGTCGTCGTGCACGGTGATCCCGCCCCGGTACGAGCCGACGACCGCACCCCGGACCGCCTTGACGACGATGTCGTACGACACGTCGTTGCCGTACCGTGTGTTGCCCTTCACCTCGATGGGCACGTCGATGCCGTGGCCGCCCGGCTGCACGGTGACCAGCCGGTCCTTGGCCCGGCCGGTGGCCGGATCGAGGACGTACACCCGGACCTGCCCGCTGCCCCGCCCCGACACCTGCACCGGTACCCGGTAGGTGCGCGTACCGGAGTCGCCCTCGTCCACGGTCGCCCGGCCGACGTCAACCCGCGGCAGGGCGGCCGCCCGCACCGCCGGCAGACCGGGGCGCCAGCCCCACGCGTCCATCAGCCAGGCCCGTCCGGATCCGGAACGCGGGGTCAGCTCCAGGGACTTGACCTTGCGCAGATCGAGCCGGGCGCGGGTGGCCGCCGTCAGCGGCACCCGGATCTCGCGCGCCCAGTAGGAGGCGGTGCGCTCGCTGCCGGGCAGCCCGTCCACCTGGACCGTGCCGAGGGCCGCCCGGCGGCCGGAGGCGTCGGTGACCGAGACGTCCAGGCGCGTGCCACGGGAGTTCGGCGGCACGAACAGCCGCAGCGCCAGCGCCTTGTCACCGGCGAGCGGGACGGTGCCCTTGGCGCTCACTCGGACCGGGGTGCCGGCGTGGGTCCAGCGCAGGGCGACGGCCTGTCGGCCGGCCTCCCGGTCCGTCTGCCACAGCGCGAAGTGCGGCGAGCTGCCCTTGGCGTCGTGGCCCAGGCAGGCCTTGGCGGGGGAGGGGTCCACCGCCGCGCACAGCTTGGCGCCGCTCACGGACACCCCGCCGTCCGGCAGGAACCCGGCGTCGCGGCGCGCGCCCACCGCATGGGTGAGGACCCGCGCCGGGTCCGCCGAAGGCGCCCGCCTGCCGGAACCGTCCAGCAGCGGCCGTACCTTGTCGTCGCCGGCGAGGAACAGCCGCGCGGCGGCCGCGATGTAGGTCGAACCGGCGCGGTGCTGCTGGTCGGCCGTCAGCCGGGTGGCGGCGTGCTTGGCGCACACCGTGTCTGGGTGGTCCGGGTCGTCCCCGAAGTCGTCCTCGGCGGGCGCGGCGGCCTGTCCGGGTGTCCACTCGGAGTTGAAGAAGTTGTGGTTGGCGCCGATGACGTAGACCGCGCTGTGCAGGGCGGTGCCGCGGCTGACGGCGCGGGTGCCGTCGACGTAGACCTCGCCCTGGAGGTCGGAGACGTCACCGTCGCAGCCCGGCAGGACGGTCGCCGACGGGACGTCGGGCACCGGGTTCTGGCCGAAGACGGTGGGGCCGATGAGGACCAGTCCGCGGATGGTCCAGCGCACCGGTCCGTGGTAGCCGTCCTGGCCGGCGGGCGGCGGGTAGAGGCTGTCCAGCGCGGCCCGGCTGACGCCCTCGCCGCCGCGCGAGTGCCCGATCAGCAGCACGCGGGACAGATCGGCGCGGGGCGCATCGCGTACGACGGCCGGTGCCGTCCCGGGGTGCGCGGCCCACTCGGCCCACTGGGCCAGATGCAGCCGCACCAGTGACGAACGCGCCTGCGCACCGCCGTCCTCGACGTCCCCGTCCTGGCCGTTGATGCCGTTCGCGGAGATCGAGACGGTCATATAGCCCTGTGAGGCCAGCAGCTTCTGGTCGCGCAGATAACCGCGGTGGCTCGGCACCGGCCTGGTCCCGGCCCGGCAGGGCCAGTCACCGCTGATGTCGTGCCCCTTGTAGCACGTGTAGTGCCGGCCGTGCAGGAACAGCGCGAGCGGGCGCGGGCCACGCGTGCCGGTGGGAGCGACGACCACCGCGCGCATCTCCACCGGGGCCGCGAAGCCCGGCAGCCGGACCGACTTGAGGCTGTACTCACCGGTCCGCGTACGGTACGAACCCGGCTTGCCCGGGTCCACGCCATTGGCCGGGAGGGGTGCCGGCGGCCTGATCGCCGGGGTGGCCGGAGCGACCGGGGTGGCCGGAGTGCCCGGGGCGGCCTGGGGGCGGTCCAACCGTCGTCCCCCGGACCAGACTTCCAGCCCCCGCAGCTCGTCGGACCGCTGCCCGTCGAGTCGCAGCCGGAACGTGCGGCCGTCGCTACCGGGCTGCGGAACTCCCAGGAGCCGCCCGCCCGAACGGAATTCGACGCGCGCGTCCCCCATGGGCACCGGCCGCTGCGACCGCCACACCAGCTGTGGCGCCGACGACCCTCCGGCCAGCCCCCACCCCGGCGGCAACGTTCCCTCACTACTGTCGGCCGTCAACGCCCGTATGTGTGAAGGCGGTTGGCTCTGCGCGACTGCCGCCCCTGGGGACGCTCCCGCCACCGCGAGCAGCGCGGCAGCGGCGACCCATGTGCGCCGGGCACGGACCACGGTTCCTCCTTGAACCCCGAGCTCGGGTGCCACGGCCGTCCCGGGCACCCCTCGCCCCCGGAGGACGGTGAGGAAACTCTGTGGGTTGCCTGTGAAAGACAGGTGTTCGATCACATCGCGGAGCCGCCGGCCCGGAACCTCTAGCCGGCCGCTACCTGGCGAAAGCCCCCGCTGCAGAACCAGTCGTGGGCAGCGAGCGCTTCATACAGGGCCACCATCCAGGAATTCCTGTGCCGGCGCGCACGTGAGCGTGCGAGTCCCTCCAGGTGAGCACGGACGTCTGGTGCTCCGCCGGCCTGGAAGGCCTCCTCGATCGACAGCTCGATGCCCGGCAGATCGTCGGCGGCCTGGTCCTCGTACAACGGGCCAAGCTGGAAGGTATCGAAGTGGTGTCTGACGCGCTCCGCGAGCTTCGCATTCCATGACGGGGGCGGATCCACGTAGAACTCGATCACCCAACTCGCCGGGCTGTCCAGGGACTTTGCCTGATAGGCCTGGCCATCGGCCGAGCGGGTCATGAGCCGTGCCCGCAGCCATCGATCGTCGTCGACGTCATCGAAATAGGGGTGGAGCGTCTGTTCCTCGTAGCAGGTCGGTGCACGGTCCTTCTTCGCGAAGTTGCAGTCCGAGCAGATGGGCAGCAGGTTGATCGGTACGGCGGCAAGGTAGGGGTAGACCGACTTGGGCATGTGGTGATCGACCTGGCGCACTGCACCGACACCGCACATGGGGCACTTGGTCTTGCGGTTCCGGGCCTCTTCGTACACGGGACGGCCAGGATGATGCGGCCCCATCCGCCGTTCGTACATGGCGATCAGGGCATCCTTGTCCTGCTTCTTGAACGGACAGGGAGCGAACGCGGCAGGATGCATGTGGTGAAGTGTGGAAGTGCGGCACGCCTGCTCATACATATCGGCGGCGATCACCACTCGTCCCTCATAACGGCTGAGCAGAGTCCGCATCGGCGGGCTGATCTTCGCGCTGATGCACATGCGGAACGCTTCCCGCGTTCCGATCCGGGGAGGGTCGAGCCGGCGCATCAGCGGCCGCCTTCGCGACGGCGGGTCGCGGAGCGGGCCAGCGCTCGCCCTTCGGCACCCAGTTGGTCGTCGAATTCGTCGAGAATGCCCTCGAACGACATGCCGTCATCGGCGAGCGACTGGATCAGCCGGTTGAACCCGGTGCGGCGCACCTCCAGTCCGAAGATCTCCCGGGTGATCACTCCGACGTTCTCGCCGAACGTCTCGACCTCGGGGTGATCGACGCGCAGATCATCGCCGGCCCTGCGCAGGGCCCAGACCGCCTCACGGGGCGTCTCCTGGAGCACCACGGGCGAGTGCGTGGCGATGACCGCGATGCCGTTGCGGTCCCTCAGCAGCTCGGACAGGGTTCGCACGAACGTCGACAGCAACGGGGGGTGGAGATGGGCCTCCGGTTCGTCGATCAGGACGAGGGTGCGTTCGGTGGTGTGCTGCACCAGCCGGGCCAGCGTCAGCAGGACAATCTTGTGTCCCGAGCTGAGTCCGTCGAAGACCTGCTCGGGGTCCGGCCGGTCCTGGGCGTGCGCGAGCCGCGTGATCTCCAGGTCATGGAAGAGGGGATCCGTCTCTTCGAGCTTGGCCAGGACGTCGCTCCAGCGGCGAGCCTTCGCGGGGTGATCCTCCACGCACCGCTGTACGCACTCGGCGAACTCGGAGCCCAGAGCCACGTAGCTCTTCACTCCCGCACCGTCGGCCGTTTTCAGGCCGACGTACTGGTAGTCGACGCGGTCACCGACCCGGTTGGCAGCTCTGCCGACCTGGTGCGGGCCCTGCGAGTCGAAGGCACTGAACGATACGTACACGACGTTGGTGAAGGGATGCCGGCGGTGGTCG
This sequence comes from Streptomyces sp. NPDC107581, assembly GCF_055657175.1. Taxonomy (NCBI): domain Bacteria; kingdom Bacillati; phylum Actinomycetota; class Actinomycetes; order Kitasatosporales; family Streptomycetaceae; genus Streptomyces; species Streptomyces sp. NPDC107581. The sequence goes on along the minus strand of NZ_JBVKBH010000005.1, from coordinate 472,097 downwards.
AGCCTGTCGTCCAGCGAGCCACGGCGCCACCTGCCGCGTGAGGCGAGCGTGGTCTGGGCGATGTTGTGCAGCAGGCGGGTCTTGCCTACGCCATTGCTTCCGATGACCGCATGGATGTTGCTGGGAGGGTTCTTGCCGGGGTCCACCGTCAGTTCGATGGTGAGTGCCGGGGCGCTCTCGGACAGCGCCTCCTGCCGGTAGCGGACCTGGAAGCGGGAGAGGGTGGGCCCGCCGTGGGCGATCCTGCGGTACTGCGCACAGACCGTATCGGCATCGGTGCCGCGCAGCAGCGATTCCCGCATGACGGGTTCATTGCGTGCTTGTTCGAAGAGCTCGGCGTCGTAGGCGGCATCGCGCAGACCGGAGAAGATGGCCAGGCGCGTTTCGTCATCGAACTCGTCACGGAGCGTGGCGTAGTAGTTCTCATCGATCCCCAGGGAGAAAAACCCCGGCTCAAGGGCTTCGAAGCGCTTGGGCAGGGACGTCCGGCCGGCCTCCATGCCGAAGGAACCGATCTTCACTGCACCGACGTTGACATCGCGGCTGCCGTTGTAGCAGCGCACATGGAAGACCGTCTTGAACCCGTAGTCGTCCCAGTTGTCGCTTCCGAGCCACGCTATGCCCGGACGAGTACGCGCTGATTCCCGCGCGTTGGGCGCCGTAGTGAAGTACACCGCGGCACATTACCGAACACACTCCTGCCGTAGGGGCGACTGCCTCCGACCGGACAGCGGCGCCACCTGACGCAACGCCACATTCGTGCGCCCCTGCATCGTCCCCGGCAACACCAGGTCCGCCGGCGGCAGCCGCCACGGCCGGCCGCGCTGGACGTCACCCCCACGGCGCCGCACCACAGCCACCAGCCTGGCGAACTGCACCTCGGTCAACCCGGAGAACGGCTGGATCCACTTCGGATCATCCGCGGAAATCACCCCACCCGTGCCCGGCCGGGGCCGCGGAAGCCTTGTGATCCGGGAGGGCTCGCAGCGGATGCCGTCCGGCGTGGAGGCACCATCGCGCGCCGTGCGGCCGACGGCCGGGCGCCCCTCAGGTCCAGGCTCGGTACGGCTCGTCCACCAGCTGGAAGACCGGCTCGCCGCGTACCGGGTCCTGCGCCGTGGACAGCCGGACCCGGTCGCCGCTGTGGATGCCGACGGGCGGCCCCATGACCCGGCCCCGGACGACGAACCCCTCGGACATCTCGATCAGCGACACATTGCGCGCCGCGGGCGTGTTGCGGTGCACCACGGTGGAGTGGCGGACCGTTCCGGTGCCCTCGCTGCGCTCCGTGCGCAGCTCGCTGCCCTGGCACACCGGACAGAGCAGCCGGTGGTACGTCGCGGTGCCGCACCAGGTGCAGCGCTGGAAGAGGATGGCGTCCCTGGAGTCCGCGGGGGCGGGGTCGAGAACACCCGCCGCGGAGCCGCCCGCCGGATGCGAGGTGCCTGCTGAGTGGTGGTACACGCTGTCAACTCCCTGCGCTCGGCCGCAATCCCGCGTGCCCGGCGCACCGCGCACACGAGTGCGCGGTGGCCGTGCCACCGTGCACGCCGACAGGCTATGGCACTGAGTGTCACTCGTAAAGGCACTCCGTACCCCGAATCTGCGGAGGTCCGGTGAGGAAACGGCGGTGCGGCCGCACGGTCAGGCGCGGCCGAGCGCGGACTCGAACTCCTGCACCACCCGCCACAGCGGGGCGTCCCGACGGGTGACGAGGACGACCACGTCGTCCGGATGCCCGGCCGGCTCGCCGCCGGACGCGGCGAAGGCGGGTCCGGGCAGGGGGGCAGGAGCGCGGGGGTGCGCCGACCGCCCGAACGCGGTCTGCACATGTCCCAGGGCGTGGTCCACCGCCACGCCGGCATCGCCCTCGCCGTCCGAGCGCAGCCAGGAGCGCAGGGCGTTGTTGTGCGCGGCGACGACCGCGGCCGCGATCACGTCGGCCCGCAGCGTCCCGTCGGGCTGCCCGGCGAACCGCCCGCGCAGATACGCGGCGAGCCCCCGCTCGTAGCGCCACACCACCGACAGTTCGTAGGCGCGCAGTCCCGGTACCTTCTTGGTGAGGCGGTAGCGCTGAACGGAGAAGGCCGGGTTCTCCGCGTACATCCGCAGCACCAGCCGGGCCGCGTCGCACACCCGCCGCACCGGTTCGTCCTCCTCGCCGCTCTCGCCGAGGAAGGCGCTCATGTCCGCGAGGCAGCGCTCGTGGTCGGGAAAGACCACGTCCTCCTTGGAGGGGAAGTAGCGGAAGAAGGAGCGCCGGCCGACCCCGGCCAGTGCCACGATGTCGTCCACGGTGGTCTGTTCGTACCCGCGTTCCAGGAAGAGCTGGAAGGCCGCGGCGACCAGGGCGTCCCGCATCGGCGGCTTCGCGGCCGGCGCCGCGCTGCTGGAGCTCATGAACGGGAACGTAGCACCCGGTCCACACTCCTGGCACTCAGTGCAGCAAGGGAGGGTCAATGAGGGGACTGAGTGCACTGAGGTCTCTGTTCCGAACATCGGAGCGATCGAATTGATTGGAAACGATCGATACGATTGTGGGCGTAGAGTAAGCGACTCGGGATCACTGTTCCAGGGGGAACCCCATGCGACTGCACGTCGACCAGCGCCATGAGCGGGTGCTCGAACTCGTCCGGGAGCGGGGCAGCCTCCGTGTTTCCGAACTGGCGGCCGAACTCGGCGTCTCCGCAGTCACATTGAGGCGGGACGTGGAGACCCTGGCGGCCCAGGGCCGGGTGCAGCGGCTGCACGGTGCGGTGGTCTGGCCGGGTGAGACCGCCGACGCCCCCGAGCGGCGGCGGAACTCCGCCGACGGCGCGGTGATCGGAATGATCGTGCCGACCACGAACTACATCTTCGCCGACATCGTGCGCGGCGCCCGCGAGGCCGTCGGCGCCCAGGGCGGACGGCTCGTCCTCGGCGTGTCCGGATATGTCGACACCGAGGACCCGGTGCAGGCCGAGCACCTGGTCGCGGGCGGTGCGCAGGGTCTGCTGGTGGCGCCGAGCTGGTTCGGCGGCGTCCCCGAGGACGGGCAGGAGAAGTGGCTCATGGAGTGCGAGGTGCCCACCGTCCTCGTCGAGCGCTCCGCCCTGCCCGGCAACCCCGCCGCCGACCTCGACCGGGTCCGCACCGACCGCGCCCACGGCGCCGCCCTCGCCGTCGGTCACTTCGCCGCACTCGGCCACCGCAGGATCACCGCCGTCCTCCAGGAGGGGCCGCACGCCGTCCAGATCGGCTCCGGCTTCCAGGCCGCCGTGCGCTCCCGCGGCATCGAGGTCGACGCGGGCGCCCCCGGTGTGCGCGAACACGGCGACTACGACTCCTCGGTGGACTACCTCGTCCAGGCGGTACGGGAACGCGGTGTCACCGCCGCCCTCGTGCACAGCGACGAGGACGCCATCGTGCTCGTACCCCGGCTCCAGGCGCGCGGGGTGCGCGTGCCGGACGACCTCGCGCTGATCGCCTACGACGACGAGGTCGCCGGCCTCGCCGACGTGCCCCTCACCGCCGTCGCCCCGCCCAAGCACGCGGTGGGCGAACTCGCCGCCGGACTGCTGCTGCGCAGGCTCGCCGAGCGGACCCGGGGGCAACGGCCCGGCCCCCGGCAACACCTCGACCTGCTCCCCGAGTTGCACATCCGCTCGTCCTGCGGCGGCCGGCCGCCTGCCGGCGACGGCTCCTGACGCTCCCGGGAGATTACCCGAGCGAAGTGATCGCATTGCGATCGTTTTGATTATCTCGCTCGAACGCTCTTGACGTTGATCGTGCGTGCACAAAAGATGTCCTGCGACCGCCTCTCCCGTACGAGGTCTCGTAGGAGCCGCGCCATGACGCGTACGTCGCGCTCGTTCCGCACCGCAGCAACCGCCGCCGTCGCCGCCCTGGGCCTGCTCGCCACCGCCTGCGGCGGCAGCGGGGGTTCGGACGGCACCGCGTCCGCCGGCAAGCCGGTGACCATCGACTACTGGACCTGGACCCTCGGTGCCAAGTCGACCGTCGACGCCTTCAATCAGACGCACCGGAACATCAAGGTCAGATTCACCGAGATCCCCAGCGGCACCGAGGGCTACAGCAAACTCGCCAACGCCGTGAAGGCGGGCAACGCCCCCGACGTCGCCACGATCGAGTACCAGATGGTCCCCGAGTTCGCCAGCCAGGGCAATCTGATCGATCTGACCAAGTACGCCGGCGAAACGGTCAAGTCGAAGTTCCCGAAGCCCGTCCAGTCCCTGGTGACCTTCGGCGGCCGCACCTGGACCGTTCCCTACGACGTGGCACCGCAGCTCCTCTACTACCGCACCGACCTGTTCCAGAAGTACGGCATCGACGTCCCCAAGACCTGGGACCAGTTCAGGTCCGCCGCCGAGAAGGTCGGCAAGCAGGACAAGAACGTCCGACTGGCCTCCTTCCCCAAGAACGACCCCGCTCTGCTGGCCGCCCTCGCCTGGCAGGCCGGCGGCACCTGGTTCGGCACCCGGGGCGATGCCTGGACGACCGGCGTGAACGACGCCGCCACCAAGAAGGTCGCCGCCTACTGGGACGGCCTGGTCAAGGACGGCCTCGTGCAGACCTTCACCGGCTACAGCCCCGAGGAGACCCAGGCCCGCGCCCAGGGCAGGACCCTCGCCTTCCTCGGCGCCTCCTGGTCGGCCGGCGGCATGAGGACGGCCCTGCCCGACCTCAAGGGCAGGTGGGCCGCAGCCCCCGTGCCCACCTGGGGCACCCCGGCCTCCGGCAACTACGGCGGCACCTCCTACGGCGTCCTCAAGGGCAGCGAGCACACAGCGGCCGCAGCAGAGTTCATCACCTGGCTCACCACGGACAAGGCCGGCGTCGAGGCCCGCCTCGCCGACCTGGCATCGCCCAGCAGTGCCCTGCCCGCCGACGCGGACATGCGCAAGGTCGCCGCCGCCAGGTTCGACACCTCCTACTTCAACGGCCAGAACCTGTACGCCCTCGCCTCCCGGCAGGCCGGCACCATCGTCCCCGGCTGGACCTGGGGACCCGACCAGATGGACGTCTACCAGGCCATCCAGGACACCACCGCCAAGTCCGGCTTCACCGCAGGCATCGAGGCGGGTGAGCACAGGCCGAGTCCGGCATCAAGGACCGCGGCCTCAAGCTCGCCGAGTGATCCCCGGGAGGAGTGCCCCCTGGGGGGAGCGACTCCCTGAAGGAGTGCCCCCCGAGGCAGTGCCTCCGGGGGGGAGCGCCCCCTATGAGAGGGGATTGGGGTGCGGCACGCCCGGTGCACCACACCACACCACACCACACCCAATCCGTGCCCGCACCGACCCCGTGCCCGCACCGACCCCGCGCCTCAGCGGCGCCGCTCTCTCCCCCTGCCCCCGCCCCGCCACCCCACGACCGTGAAGGAGCCGCCGTGGCAGTGCCCCTGACCCGGCCCGCCGGTCCGCCGGCCGCCCGCCGGGCACCGGCCGCACCCACCGGAGCCGGACGGCTCAGACGCAGTCAGCGCCGGACCGCCGCCCTGCTCATCACCCCGTTCTTCGTCCTGTTCGCCGCCGTCATGGTCGCGCCCATCGGCTACGCCCTGTGGATGAGCCTGTTCCGGGAACGTTCCTCCGGGCTCGGCTTCGGCGGCACCCGGCGGGTCTTCGCCGGAGCGGCCAACTACACCGCCGCCCTCTCCGACGCCGGATTCCGCGCCTCCTTCGCCCACATCGCCCTCTACTGCGCCCTGTACATCCCGGTGATGATCGGCGGTTCCCTCGCCCTCGCGCTGCTCATGGACTCCGCCCTCGCCCGCGCGAAGCGTTTCTTCCAGCTCGCCCTCTTCCTGCCCCACGCGATCCCCGGACTGATCGCCTCGATCATCTGGATCTACCTCTACACCCCCGGCCTGAGCCCCGTGCTCGACTGGATCGGTGCGGCCGGCGGCAGCTGGGACTTCTACGCGAACGATCACGTCCTGCTCTCCATGGTCAACCTGTCCGCCTGGCAGTGGACCGGCTACAACATGGTCATCTTCTACGCCGCCCTGCAGGCCGTACCGCGCGAAGTGATCGAAGCGGCCGTAGTGGACGGGGCCGGCGGACTGCGCACCGCCCTGCGGATCAAGATCCCGATGATCGCCTCCGCGATCGTCATGACGGTCCTGTTCACCTGTGTCGGAGCCATCCAGATCTTCACCGAACCCAAGCTGCTCAACCAGCGCGGAGCGCCCTCGATCGACACCGAGTGGTCGCCGGCCCTGTACATCTGGAAGGCGGGCTTCGTGCAGCACGACTACGGCCTGGCCGCGGCCGCCTCCCTGATGCTCGCCGCGCTCGGCGTCGTCCTCTCCTTCATCGTCACCCGGCTCGCACACCGCTGGAAGGCCGCGGCATGACCACCCTCACCCGTCCCGCCCCCGCGCAGTCGTCCACGGACACCCGCACGCAGGCACCCGCCCGCCGCCGCACCCCCGCGAACGTCCTGCTCTCCCGCGGCATCGTCAACGGCCTGCTGGTCCTCGCCGCCTGCTACACCCTGATGCCCGTCAGCTGGCTGCTCATCGCCGCCACCAAGAACCACCGCGATCTCTTCGCCACCTCCGGCTTCAGCCCCGGCAGCTTCGGCCTCCTCACCAACCTGCGGCACGTGTTCACCGTCGACGACGGCATCTACCTGCGCTGGTTCGGCAACAGCATCCTGTACTCCGTCGTCGGCTCCGCCGCCTCCACCCTCATCTGCGTGGCCACCGGATACGCCTTCGACAAGTACGACTTCAAGGGCAAGGAGAAGCTGTTCGCGCTGGTCCTCGGCGGCGTCCTGGTCCCCGGCACCGTCATCCAGCTGCCCATGTACCTGCTCGCCACCAAGGCCGGCCTCGTCAACACCTACGGGGCGCTGCTGCTGCCCGCCCTGGTCAACCCCTTCGGCGTCTACCTCGCCCGCGTCTTCTCCGAGGCCTATGTCCCCGACGAGGTCCTGGAGGCCGCCCGCGTCGACGGCGCCGGCGAGCTGGGCACCTTCGCCCGTATCGCGCTGCCCATGCTCGCGCCCGGATTCATGACGATCTTCCTGTTCTCCTTCACGGCCTCCTGGAACAACTTCTTCGGGCCGCTCGTCATGCTCAACGACGACCACCTCTACCCGGTCAACCTGGGCCTGTTCATGTGGAACAGCGTCACCCAGCAGCAGCCCGAGTACTACTCACTGGTGATCACCGGCTCCCTCGTCGCCGTACTCCCGCTGGTCGCCGCCTTCGTCTGCCTGCAGCGCTTCTGGCGCTCCGGTCTGACCGCCGGTGCGGTGAAGTGACGGTGACCGTGCCCCAGACCGCGCTCCGCGCCCACCCCCACCCCCACCCCCACCCCCGCCCGCGTACCGTCCTCGCCATGGGCACCGACATCCACCGTTCCCTGCTCGCCGACGGCATCCTCGACGGGCTCCACGCGGTCGCCCGCGTCGACACGACCACGACGATCACGACGATCACCGGCGCAAACCCCGCCGACGCCCTCCGGCTCGCCCACGCCGAGGTGCTCTTCACCCACTGGGGCGCACCCCCGCTCACCGAGGACGCCCTGGCCCGCATGCCCCGGCTGCGGGCCGTCGTCCACGCGGCGGGCTCCGTCAAGCACCACGTCACCGACGCCGTCTGGAAACGCGGCATCACCGTCTCCTCCGCGGCCGCGGCCAACGCCCTGCCGGTCGCCGAATTCACCCTCGCCGCGATCCTCTTCGCCAACAAGCGCGTCCTGGACACCGCCCGTGCCTACACCCGCACACGCCGCCGGCCCGACCTGCTGCCGTACTTCAGCGGCCACGGCAACTACCACCGCACCGTCGGTGTCGTCGGCGCCTCCCGCGTCGGCCGCCGCCTGATCGACCTGCTCCGCCCGCTCGATCTGCACGTCCTGCTGCACGACCCGTACGTCGACCCCGCCGAGGCCCGCGCCCTCGGCACCGAACCGGCCGGCCTGGACGAACTCGCGGCACACAGCCACGTCGTCACCATCCACGCACCCCAACTCCCCGAGACGCACCATATGTTCGACGCCCGGCGCCTCGCCCTCATGCCGGACGGAGCGACCCTCGTCAACACCGCCCGGGGCTCCCTGGTCGACACCGCCGCGCTCACCGGCCACCTGCTCACCGGCCGCCTCAACGCCGTCCTCGACGTCACCGAACCCGACGTACCCCCCGCCGACTCCCCCCTCTACCGCCTGCCGAACGTGCTGCTCACGCCCCACATCGCCGGCTCCCTCGGCAACGAGCTGGGCCGTATGACCGACTGGGCCGTCCAGGAGGTCGCCCGCTACGCCCGCGGAGCGCCCTTCGCCCATGGCGTCGGCCCCGAGGAACTGACCCGCTCGGCGTGAGGCACCCGGACGACGGGGCCGGGGACGGAACCGGCCACCCCTCGGCGTAACCTTTCTGCACCCCTGCTGCCCGAGGAGCCCCGCATGTCCGCCGCCCGCCCCCGCGTCCTCTACGTCACCGACCTGGCGTACCCGGCCCGCGGGCGCCGCTACGGCGACGAGGACGTCTTCCTGACCTCCAGGCTGCGGGAGCACTTCGACCTCGCCCTGTGCCATCCGCTGGACGCGGCCGCGCTGATGGACGCCTACGACGCGGTCGTCGTCCGCAACAGCGGGCCCGTCCTCGGCTACCAGAGGGAGTACGACGCCTTCCGCACCCGGGCGCTCGCAGGCGGGACCCCGGTGTACAACCCGCTCAGCGGCAAGGCGGACATGGCGGGCAAGCAGTACCTGCTCGATCTGAGCGAGGCCGGCTTCCCGGTCATCCCCACCGTCGACCGCGCCGAGGACCTGCACCGGCTGCCCGTGGCCGAACGCTACGTGGTCAAGCCCAAGCTCGGCGCGGACTCCCTCGGCCTGCGGATCCTCCCCGCCGGCCGGCTCGGCGAGCTCGCCGGCATCGCCGACGCGAGCGTCCTCGTCCAGCCGTGCGTCGACTTCGTCCACGAGGTGTCCTTCTACTTCGTGGACGACGACTTCCAGTACGCCCTGTGCGCCCCCGATCCCGGGCGGCGCTGGGAGCTTCAGCCCTACTCGGCCACCGCCGCCGACCTGGAGTTCGCCCGCCGCTTCGTCGACTGGAACGGCCTCGGCCACGGCATCCAGCGGGTCGACGCCTGCCGCGTCCGCGACGGCGGGCTGCTCCTGGTCGAGCTGGAGGACCTCAACCCCTACCTGTCCCTGGACGCCCTCCCCGAGGAGGACCGGGACGCCTTCGTCACCGCGCTGACGGCCTCCCTGAGCCGGTTCGTCCACGAGGCCCGGCAGACACGGGAAGCACAAGCAGCACAGGGAGCTCTGGGTGCCCAGGGAGGGCAGGAGACGCTCATCCCAGCCTGACGGTGATTTGCTGTGTCGCGCCCGCCGTCGAGGTCAGATCCCCGAAGGACAGCGTCAGCGCGGACCCGGTCACCGACGAGACGACCGTGGCCGGGGCGGCCGTCACCGCCGTGACCGGCCGCCGCCACATCAGGGTCAGGCCGGTGCGCATCCGCATCGGATGGGTCCGACGCCGCGAGCCCCCGGCTCACGGCCCGGCCCGACACCCCGTCCATCACCAGGCCGTTGTAGAGGAACGGCGCCCACGCGTGCTCCACCGCGTCGAACACGATCTGCCGGTTCGCGTCCGTCACCACTCAGCTGGAACCGGCCAGCAGCGCGAAGAGCAGACCGAGTCCGCCGAGCATCACCGAGCCGTACGAACCCGTGCAGGGCACGGTGGTGTGCTGCACGAACGACCCGTCCGCGTACAGGCCGTCGCCCGAGGTGACATACGGGAGGACGGGGGAGAGGGCGTCCCTGGCCAGCGCGACCTTCGTCGCGCTCGCGCCCACCACGCCGCGCAGCGCCAGCACCCGGCACAGGTCGACCCGGTTCGCCCCGGTACTCGTCCCGCTGTAGCTCCCCACCGCCGAGTCCGGCACGAAGTGGTCCACCGCGGCCAGGTGGTTCGCCAGCTGCTCCGTCGGCAGGGCGTCGTACATCAGCACACAGACGTCGAGCAGCGCCTGCGGGGCGCCGATCTGCCAGCTGTACCAGTTGCCGTAGGCGGCCTGGTCCGCGTTGTAGACGTCGTCGTGCAGATGGCCGAGGCCGGTGACGATCGCGTCCCGCAGCCCGGCGTCGCCGGTCAGACCCGTCCCCGGCTGGCAGTACGCCTGCGCGAGCGTGCTCAGGCGGGTGAAGCTGGTGTTCATGTTGCCCGAGCAGCCGTACGACTCCTGGTCGGTGTCCGGGTCCGGGTCGGCATAGACCAGGTCGGGCCAGAGCGAGCCGGCGGCCGGGGCGATGGCGGAGAGCAGCCGGGCCGCCGTCGCGCCCAGGTCGGCGAGCCGGGACGTGAAGGGTTCGGCGGTGGGGGCCCCTCGCCGAGGATCAGGGTGCGCCACTTCGCTCGCAGCGTCGCGAACTCGTCCGACGCCGCGAACGCCCGGGTACCGAGCCCCAGGGCGACAGCGGTGCCTGCGGAAGCGGTCAGGAAACCACGACGTGACCAAGGAGTCGTCATGACGGCGGTTTCTAGCACGCGGTCGCTCAAACGCTCAATGATTATTGCCAAGTTGAACGTTTCGAGCGTTTGGTGGGCTGCGACATGAGGCTGAACGGCTCCGGCGTGAGCGCCGTATCTCAGCACGGGGACCGCGCACTCCCGTACCCACGGGACGGAAGGAGGACAGGGTGCCGACACCGCCCGATCCTGAAGAGCCCCGCTCCGGACCGGTCCTCGAACCCGTCCGGGTCCTGCGTCTGCGCCGCTTCGACGCCCTCGCGGAGCTGATGCGGGAGATGCACCCGGACCCGCAGGAGTACGAGTCCTCAGCCCCGGCCCCTCCGCCGGCTTCCCCGCCGGACGCCACCACGGCACGGGCACCCGGCGCAGCAGAGGACGAGACCCAGGAACTGCCGCCCTTCGCGGCCACCCCGCACCCCGCCGGCCGGCCCGCCCCGGATGCCCTCGGCTCAGGTCCCGGGCTGCGCCGGGCCGCCGTCGCCGTCGCCGTCGGCGCGGCCGCACTCGTCGGCTTCGGCTGCGCGCTCCTGCTCCCCGCCCGCCCGGAGGCCCGTGCGAGCGCACAGCCCTCCCACCCCGCCGCCACGGCACCGCACACCGCCGCGCCCGCCGTCCCCACAGCCTCCGCCACCCCGCCCGCGGCCACCCCGCCCGCGGCCACCCGCTCCGTCGACCCCGACGGCGCCGGCACCCTCCGCCAGGGCGACACCGGTCCCGAGGTCGTCGACCTGCAGCAGCGTCTGCTGCGCGTTCCCGACGTCTACCGCGACGGCTCCGCCGACGGCACCTACGACGCGGTCCTCACCGCGGCCGTGGCCCGCTTCCAGCTCTGGTACGGCATCAGCGGCGACGAGACCGGCGTCTACGGCAACGACACCCGCCGCGCGCTGGAGTCCCGGACCGGTCCCGCCGACGGCGGCTGATCAGCCGGGGTCGAACGCCGGGCAATGCCTCGGAAAAACCCCAGGAGCGACCGGCTGCCGGGACCCACCATGGGCAGTCACCCCGCGGTCCGCCGCCGGGCGCACCATGCACCACGACCGAAGGCCACGCCGATGACCGGCTCCCGCATCCCGGGTCTGATCGTGCCCGCCGTCTTCCTGCTGGCGCTGGCCGCCGGCCTCTGCTGGTACTGGCGGCACCGCGACGACGACCGATGACGGCCGGCCCGCCCGGCTCCGATCCGGGGCCGCCCGACCCGCGCCGACCGGATGCCCCCTGGACCCGCCCGACCGGCATGCACCGGCTCCGTCCCGGGCTCGCCCGACCCGTACCGGCCGGGCCGGCGACCCACACCGACCGGACGCCTCCCGGGCCGCCCGGGTGGCCGGCGCGGGCGGGTGAGGCTGAGGTCCGGCTGCCGAGGTCCGGCTACCGGTCCGGCTGCTCCTCCTCGGGCGGCATCTGGACGTCCAGGACGCACACGTCGTCCCGCCGCTCGTCCGCCAGCATCACGGCGAGCAGCGGCTCCAGGGAACCGCCTGCGCCGGGGCCGCCCGCGCGGACCGCGTCGGCCAGGCGGTCGAAGCCGGTGTCGATGCCCTCGCCGGGACGCTCCACCAGACCGTCGGTGTACAGCAGCAACCGGTCACCGGGTTCCAGACGGAGCTCGGCCGACTCGAACACCGGGTTCGCGCTCGCACCGAGCAACATGCCGTTGGGGCGGTCGAGGTAGCGCACCGTGCCGCCGCGCACGAGCAGCGGCGGCGGGTGGCCGGCCTGGGCCCACTCGAGGACATGGGTTGCGGGGTCGTAGCGGCTGATGACCATGGTGGCCGTGTTCTGGCCGTCCCGGGAGTGCAGCAGCAGCCGGTTCAGCCGTGCGAGGGCTCCGGTCAGCGAGGAGCCCGTACTGACCATGCCCTTGGCGGTGAACCGGAGCTGGGCCATCGTGGCCACCGCGCCGATGCCGTGGCCCGCCACGTCGCCGACCACGAACAGCGCCTCGTCGTCGGGCAGTTCGATGGCGCTGAACCAGTCGCCGCCGACATGGATGCCCGACTGGGCGGGCAGATAGGCGACCTCGACGCGCAGCCCGGCCAGCCGGACCGGCTTGCTGGGCAGCGGCAGCAGCGCGTGCTGCAGCCGGGCGGCCAGGGCACGCTCCGCCTGCAGGATCCCGCGTTGCAGCAGCATCGCGCGCTCGCTCTCCACCAGAGCGAGTTCGGCGCTGCGCTGCGCCGTGAGGTCCTGTACAAAACCGTGCACCTCGACAGGGGTGCCGTCCGGTTCCGACACGGCCTCCGCGACGATCCTGAGGTGCCGCAGGCCCTCGGGCGTCTCGACGCGGAACGGGACGTCGAACGGCCGGGCGTGCCCGACGAGTCCGGCGATCGAGTGGGCCAGGACGTCCGCGTCCTCGGCCAGTGCCAGCTCGGGCAGCCGCTCCAGAGGGGCCGGTCCGTGCGCGGGGTCCTGGCCGAGGATGGTGTAGGCCTGGGCGGACCAGACGGTCTCCTGGGTGACCAGGTTCCAGTGGGCCCAGCCGAGGTTCCCGAGCCGCTGGACGTCGGCCAGCCGCTGCTCCTGGCGGTGTCCCGGGTCGTGCCGCAGCCAGGTCACCAGCAGTCCGTCCCCCAGGGGCGCCGCCCGTACCGAGTAGGTCGCGGTCACGGGCACCCCGTCGGCGACGTCCTGGTAGACGAACGGCTCGCTCTCGAACGCCTCCCCGCTGATCAGCGCATCCAGGTAGCCGTGCCACAGCGGCTCGCCCGCGACGGCCGGATAGCTCTCCAGGATGTGCGTGCCCACCATGTCCCGTCCGGTCCGCCCGAACACGTCGACCGCGCCCGGCGTTGCGGCGTCGATGCGGTAGTCCGCCACCTCGCCGGAGGCGGCACGCAGCGGGGCCAGCAGGATCGCCGCTCCCGGCAGGGCGTCGAGCACGCTCTGCACCGTCGGGGCGATGCCGTCCTCGGGGTGCTCCGGCGGGGTGTCGAAGGCGCGCAGCCGGCCCGCGCACAACCGGGCCACGGCGCACAGCAGTTCCCGCTCGCGCGGCGCGAACGCTCCGTCCCGGCGGCGCAGCACGCCGAGGGCGAAGCCGGCGCCGTCCCCTCCGGACACGGGCAGCCAGGCCCGCGACAGCCACCGCTCGGGCGGGTCCCCGATCAGCAGATGGCGCTGCCGGTCGGCGGCGGGGTCCTCCAGCCACAGCGGCCCGCCCCCGCACAGGGCGTCGAAGGGGGTGACCCCCCGCAGGGGCGGCACCTGATGCCACTGCGCGGCCAGCGTACGGTCGACCCCGGCGTGCCCGGCCAGTTCCAGCCCGCCCTCGGGCAGCCGCTCGTACAGCAGCACGGCGTCCGCGTCCACCTCGGGCGTCAGGTGCTCCAGCAGGCGTCCGGCCAGATCCTGCGGCGAATCGACCCGGACCAGGTCCCGGCCGACGCGGCCCAGCACGTCGGCGAGGTCGTCGGTGCCGACGGGCACCGGCTCCCAGGCGACGGCGGCCGACGGATGCCGCGAGGCACCGGCTCCTGCCGCCCCGGTGTCCTGCTGCGGCGGTACGACGGGGGCGCCCAGGGTGAGCCAGCACTCCTCCAGGAGCGTGCGGTTGCCGGCTCCCGCACGCTGCAGCAGGGCGTCGTGGGCGGCGTCGGGGGAGCAGCCGTCCGTCGCCATCAGCACACCCTTGGCGCGCTCCAGCACGGCGGAGATCGCGGCCGCGTCCCGCAGCCGTTCCAGCTCGGCGCGCTGCCGGGCCACGACCTTGGCCAGCGCCGCCGCATCGGCGCCGGTGCCGGAGTCCGCAGGACGCGCGGGCATGCTCGTCACGCGACGAGCATGACACACCCCGCACCGCTCGATCACTCGTCTGCCACGTCCGCCTTGACGCCGGGCAGCCGTGGGCATGGCGGCCGGGCGGGCGGCTCGGTCAGCGGCCGCCGCCGCGCCCGGCCAGGGCGTCGCTGACCGCGCGGACGCTGCGCGCGATGTGCTGAAGCTGCAGGAGCTCGGCCGCGTACAGCTTGATCGTGTGCTCGATGACCGACTCGGGCAGGCCGAGGACGGGCAGCTCGGCCCGGGCGGTCTGCAGCGCCGTCCGCGCCACCCGTATCTCCTGCTGGACCTGGATCTGCGCGTGCCGGGCGAGCAGCACGGGGTGCCGGATCAGCGCCGGGTAGCTGGCGTAGCGCGCCGGGATCAGATCGCGCAGCCATTTGGCGGCCGAGCGTTCCCAGTCGTAGCTGCCCGGCGTCTTGACCTGACAGGGCCAGTCGGGGCTGATGCGCGTGGTGGTCAGGGGCATGATCATCGCTTCCGGTGTGCGGCGTCGTGAGGGTGGTCCGACGATGGGGCGGCCCCGGTCTAGGGGATGACCGGGGCCGCCACGGGCGCATCGCGGAGGCGGTGCGCCACCGAACACCCCGCCGGGCGCCGAAGCGGGTAGGAGACGGCGGCTGGGGGTGTCCGTGCGGGGACCCCGGGCGTCGGGGGCCGGCGCGGCGGGCGGGCTTGCGTGCGCATGGCGGTCCGTCGGCTTTCTCGGGGCGGTGTGCGGGTGGTGAACCCGCGGGTGCGGAACGTGCCCGGAGTGGGCCCGGTGCGATCCGTGAGCAGTATTTATATATGCCTTCCGCTTTGCAAGACGTATGAAAACATTCATGCGCGAAATGCACTGAATGATCCCCTGCTGGCGAATGATCCCCGTGCCGGGGGCACCTGACGGGAAGAACTGCGGGGACGGTCCGCCCCCGCGAAAGGATCAGTCCCGGAGGAAGAACTGGTGCTGGTCGGCCACCTGCTCGTACTTCTCCAGGCGAGCCTGGGTGCGCTCCGCGTCGGCGTCGGTCATGGCCTGCAGCAGCGCAGCGGCCAGCACCCCCGGCGCAGCGTAGGAGTCGAAGACCAGCCGGGAGCCGGTGCCGGTGGCGAAGGTGACGTCGGCCTCGTCGGCCAGCGGGCCGAGCGCCAGATCGGTGATCAGCGCGACCTTCAGGCCCGCGCCGCGCGCCACCCTCAGCGCGGTGAGCGTCTCCTGCGCGTGCCGGGGCATGGCGAACGCCAGCACCCAGGTGCCGCCGGCCTCGCGCGACTGCAGCAGCGCGTCATAGGCCACGCTGCCGCCCCGGGTCACCAGCCGTACGTCGGGATGGATGCGGCGGGCGGCATAGCCGAAGTACTCGGCCAGCGACACCGAGATGCGCAGACCCAGCACGGTCAGCGGGGTGGAGCCGGACAGCGCGCGACCGGTGCGGATCACCCGATCGGGGTCGGCGAAGTCACGGCGCAGGTTCTCCAGGTTCTGGATCTCGGCGTCGACGGCCGCCTGCAGTTCGTTGGCCCGGTTCTCCTCGCCGGGACCGCCGGCCAGCGTGCGCAGCGCGATCGACTGGAGCTTCTCCCGCAGCGCCGGGTAGCCGCTGAAGCCGACCGCGGCGGCGAAGCGGGTGACGGAGGGCTGGCTGACCCCGACACGGTCCGCCAGCTCGGTGATGGACAGGAACGCCGCCTCGGTGATGTGCTCGATCAGGTACTGGGCGACCCGCCGCTGTCCCGGGGACAGTCGGGGCCCGTCGAAGAGTTCCCTGAGCTGGGAGGTCGGTGCCGCCTCGGCCTCCGGCACGGTTTTGCCCGAAGTGATCGCTGATGCCTGGGCGCGTGCCTGCTGCGGCGAGGGCACCGGGCCGCCTCCTTTGTCTCCCACGACCACTCAACATAGCTCACCGACCGTGGTGACCAGCGGCTGTGACGGGCTGACAGCCGTCACCGCCGGTACAGAGTGATCGAATGGCCCACTTGATCGATCGGACGGCTGGATTCGATCAATTCGGCCAGTGCGCCGCGGGCCTTGGCGACCGCGGAGTCCGAGACGACCAGCAGCCCGTGCACCCGGTCCGGCGCCGCCCTGCGCGGATCGGACGCACGGATGCCGTAGTACGACGGCACACCACTGCCCTTGTAGACCAGCCACACCCGCTCGCCCGGATACCGCTGCCGCAGGCGGTCGGCGAGCCGGCCCAGGTCCTGGCCCCAGTCCACGTTGGAGTCGTGCAGCAGCCGATGGGTGTGCGCCGTTCCGCCGAACGCCTCGTTGGAGTACGGCAGGTAGTACGGGAACGTCCGCAGCGAGCTCACCGCCACCCCCAGCACCAGCAGCCCCGTCAGCAACCCCGCCCACCGCCACCGCAGCGCCGGCACACCGGCTCCCGCCACCGCGAGGAACATCGGCACGAACAGCGCGTACCGCGTCCCGAAGTCCCGTGAACCCGTCATCGCCGCCGCCAGCAGCACCACGGGCGGCAGCAGCAGATACGGCGCCGCGGGCCGCAGCCGACGTACCGCCACCGCCGCGACGGAACCGGCCGCGCCCAGCCCGAGCAGCCCGAGCGGGGTCTTCACCAGCAGTGCGGCCGGCAGGTAGTACCAGAGCGAGCCCGTGTACACATGCCCGAACAGGTAGCCCTGCCAGGGGTAGTCCTCCAGCCCGAACTGCACCCGCATCCCGGCCCGGTACGCGCGCGGCAGCGGCAGCAGGTCCGTCAGGCGCGCGCGCAGCCCGTGCACGGCCGGCACCGGCTCGGCGGGGTCGAACCGCAGCCGCGGGTCGACCCCCAGATACGCGGCCCAGACGACGGCGAGGGCCACCAGTGCCACCGCCGCCGCTCCCGCGAGCCCCAGGAGCACCGTGCGCCGGCGGTCGGCACCCCGCAGGGCGCCCCGAACCGACACGACCGCGAGGGCCATCACCACGGGGACCGCGGGCAGCGCGCTCATCTTGGTCGCCACGGCCGCCCCGAGCGCCGCACCGGCCGGCGGCACGTAGCGCAGCGGCCGCTGCCGGGCCCGCCACACCAGCCAGGCGGACGTCAGCACGAACCCGGCCGCCGGCACGTCCAGCGTGGCCAGCGAACCGTGCGCGATCACGTCCGGGGAGAAGGCGTACAGGGCGAGCGCCACCAGCCCGCCCGCCGTGCCCGCCACCTCGCGCGCGAACGCGAACACGACCAGTCCGAACAGCAGGGTCAGCACGATCACCGGCAGTCTCGCCCACAGCATCAGCCGCCAGGGGTCGTTGCCCGACTCGTACAGCAGATGCCGGCCCACCTCGCCCTGGGTGCCGGTGTACGACGGGTCGTAGTGCGGGCCGGCCACCGCCACACCGGCGGCGATGAGCAGCTTGCCGAGCGGAGGGTGCTCCGGGTTGTAGCGCAGCCGGTGTTCGTGCAGGTAGTCGGTGGCCGTCGCCACGTACACGGGCTCGTCGATGGTGGGCGTCTGCTGGACGGCCGTGGTGACCATCGCCCCGGCCATCTGGGCCAGCAGCACGGCCACCAGCAGCGGCACCAGCCACCGCCGGCGACGGCGCAGCTCCGCATGCACCCGTGCGAGCGCCGCACCGCGAGCGGGCCGCACAGGGCCGCTGCCGGGGCTCGCAGGCGCCGGACCGGCGCTCTCGGGCGCCAAGCCGGAGCCCTCGGGAGCCGGACCGGGGCTCTCGGGCGCCAAGCCGGAGCCCTCGGGAACCGGACCGGGGCTCTCGGGCGCCAGGCTCGCCCCGGCCACGAGGTCCGTCCGGTCCACGAGGTCCGTCCGGTCCACGAGGTCCGTCCGGTCCACGTGGTCTGTGCGGTCCATGCGGTCCGTCCGGCCCATGCGGTCTGTCCGGTCCACGTGGTCCGTCCCCTCTGCCTGGCGCTGCACGAGTCGTACCGGCAGACTCTCTGCCGCGCAGACGGGTACGGCCCGCGGCCCGTCCGGGTTCACCTCGACACGGTCGAACCGCTTGGGGGTGGCCGGGAAGGGGAACAGGGACCGGACCGGCGGGTCCACCCACGGCGCGTTGTCCGCCCCGCCGCCACTCGCCCTCCTCCCGACCCTCATCTGCTTCCCCATCCACCGCAAGAGGCCGGTGGAAGGTCCGGCGACCACCGGAACGAGGGCTGATCCCCCGTGCATCTGCCCCACCAGCGCCGCCCGCTGCACGACCTGCCGGACACCGCGCAGGCCTACGACGCCGTCCTCGCCGACGTCGCCGAACAGGCCCTGGCCCGCCTGGCGCCCGACGGCTGCCTGGAACACCCCGGCGCCCTGCACGACATCGGCGACACCTCCCTCGGCATCACCTCCCTGCTCGCCCTCGCCCGGCAGCGCGGCAAGGACCCGCGCCTGCCCCGTGCCGTGCGCCGCAGCCTCGCCTTTCACCTGCGCGAACGCGTCCACACCGAGGACAACCCCGGCTACCCGAACCTCCGCATCGCCAACTCGGTCCTGCCGTAAGCCCGTTACACGACGGCGGCGGGTGCGCACCCCATCGGTGACTGGCCGAGCACGGTGTGGGCGCTGCTGCAGGCGGTCAACGTCCTCGACGCGGCCGACCGCCTCCTGGACGACGGCCGGCGCACCGCGCTCACGGAGGTGGCGCACGGCTACTGGCGCCGGCTGACCGAGGCGACGTTCTTCAACCCGCAGGAGGCGGGCAACCAGGCCATCGGCTGTGTGGTCGGCGGTCTGATGCTGGCCCGTCATCTCCCCGGCGGACGAGGGGAGGCGCTCCGTTCCCACGCGCTCGCCCTGTACACCGAGGAGATCCGCGCCCACCGGGTCCGCGACCGGGGAGCCCTGCTGCCGCCCGAGCACGGCGGGGCCTACGACAACAACTACGGCCCGATCTCCCTGTCCTTCCTCGCCCGGGCCCACCGGGTCAGCGGCGAGGAAATGTTGGCGGAGGACGGCGACACGCTCGCCCGCTACCTCGACGCCCGCCTGACCGGCGGCGGCTTCGGTTCACCGCCGTGCTCGGCGATCCGGCGGGCGACGCCCACGGCGAGCCCGGACTCACCCTACGCGCCTGAACAACAGCCGGGCGGCCGGGTCACTCCCGCCCGGCCGCCGGACGCGGTTCCGGCGCCCGGCACGGCGCGGGCAGTGCCCCGGGCGGCACCACCAGGTCCGCCCGCACCCGCGTGGCCGCGATCAGGTCGGCGTTGCGCTGGTCCGTGCCCAGCACCCACGCCACGGCCGCCTCGTGGTCCTTGCCGAACTCCTCGTGCCGGGCGACGAGCCGCCGGATCCGCTCCTCCTCGTCGATCACGCAGAACCAGACCTCGTCCAGGCACGGACCCACCCGCGCCCACGAACCCTCCCCCAGAAGAAGGTAGTTGCCCTCGGTCACCACCAGCCGGACGGCCGGCTCCACCGGGATCGACCCCGCGAGGGGCTGCTCCAGCACCCGCTCGAACCCGGGCGCGTACACCACCCCGTCCGTCTCCTCGCGCAGCCTGCGCAGCAGCGCCGCGTACCCCGCCGCGTCGAAGGTGTCCGGCGCGCCCTTGCGGTCCCGCCGGCCCAGCCGCTCCAACTCCGCGTCGGCCAGATGGAAACCGTCCATGGGCACGTGCGCCGCCCAGGCCGGACCGCCGTCGTTCAGGGCGTGCACCAGGCGCTCGGCGAGCGAGGACTTGCCCGCGCCGGGGCTGCCCGCGATCCCGAGGATCGCGCGCCCTTCGCCCCGCGCGAGGGCGCGGGCACGGGTGAGCAGGTCGTCGAAGGTCAGCGGCACACAGCAGAGTGTGTCACCCGACGTCCCCGCCCGGTGTGGCGCGCGCCACCCACTGGAAGCCGCCCGGCGGGGGAACAGTGCTGGGTATGACTGAGCTCGGTCTGCCCGACACCATCCTGGCCTGTCTCTTCGACCTCGACGGGGTCGTCACCAAGACGGCCGTCGTACACGCGGCCGCCTGGAAGGAGACGTTCGACGCGTTCCTGCGCGACCACGACGGCGCGCAGGGACGCCCGTTCGACGACGTCGCCGACTACGACGAGTACGTCGACGGACGCCCCCGCGCCGACGGCGTGCGCTCCTTCCTCGCCTCGCGCGGCATCCACCTGCCCGAGGGCACCCCCGGCGACCCGCCCGACGCCCGTACCGTCCACGGCCTCGGCAACCGCAAGAACGACCTCCTCCTGGAGAAGATCCGCACCGGCGGCGTGGAAGCCTACGACGGCACCCTGCGCTATCTGGAGGCCGTCCGCGCGCACGGCCTGCGCACCGCGATCGTCTCCTCCAGCGCCAACTGCCGGGACGTGCTGCGCGCGGTGGGCGCCGAGCACTTCTTCGACGTGCGCGTCGACGGCGTGGTCGCCGCCGAACGGAACCTGCCGGGCAAACCGCACCCCGACACCTTCCTGGCCGCCGCCCGTGACCTGGGCGTCGAGGCGGCCCGGGCGGCCGTCTTCGAGGACGCGCTGGCCGGCATGGACGCGGGCCGGGCGGGCGGCTTCGGACACGTCGTCGGCGTCGACCGCGCCGACCGGAGCGAGGCGCTCTACGCGCACGGCGCGAGCGTCGTCGTCAAGGACCTCTCCGAGCTGGGAGGCAAGCAGTGATCACCCACCGGTCGTACACGGTCGAGCCCTGGACCGTGCGCGAGACAGAGCTGAACCTCGACGTCCTTGCCCAGAGCGAGTCGGTGTTCGCACTGTCCAACGGGCATGTCGGCTGGCGCGGCAACCTGGACGAGGGCGAACCCCACGGCCTGCCCGGCAGCTACCTCAACGGCGTGCACGAGGTGCACCCGCTGCCCTACGCGGAAGCGGGCTACGGCTATCCGGAGTCCGGGCAGACCGTCATCAACGTCACCAACGGCAAGATCCTGCGGCTGCTGGTGGACGACGAGCCGTTCGACCTGCGCTACGGCCGGCTCGTCAGCCACGAGCGCGTACTGGACCTGCGCCGCGGGGTGCTGGAGCGGACCTGCGAGTGGACGTCCCCGGCCGGCTCCACGGTCCGGGTGCGCTCGACCCGGCTGGTGTCGCTGACCCAGCGGGCGGTGGCCGCCGTGGCCTACGAGGTGGAGGCCGTCGGCCGCCGCAGCCGGGTGGTGATCCAGTCGGAGCTGGTCGCCAACGAGCAGCTGCCCGGCTCGAACGGCGACCCGCGCGCCGCGATGGCGCTCCACTCGCCGCTGGACCAGGAGGACGGCTTCGCCTCCGGCAACCGGCTGCGGCTGGTGCACCGCACCCGGCGCAGCGGCCTCCGGGTCGCCGTGGCCGCCGACCACGTGGTCACCGGCCCCGGACGCACCACGGCCCGCAGCGAGAGCGGTACCGACGTGGCCCGGCTGACCGTCACCTCCGTGCTGGAGCCGGGCCAGACGCTGCGCATGGAGAAGCTGGTCGCGCACGGCTGGTCCGGCACCCGCTCGCTGCCCGCGATGGCCGACCAGGTCGACGCGGCCCTCGCCGCCGCCGCACACGACGGCTGGCAGGGGCTGCTGGACGACCAGCGCACCTGCCTGGACGACTTCTGGGCCCGCGCGGACGTCGAGGTCGACGGCGACGAAGAGGTCCAGCAGGCCGTACGGTTCGCCCTCTTCCACGTCCTGCAGGCCGGGGCCCGCGCCGAACAGCGCGCGATACCGGCCAAGGGGCTGACCGGCTCCGGCTACGACGGGCACGCCTTCTGGGACACCGAGATGTTCGTGCTGCCCGTGCTCACCCACACCGCCCCCGCCGCCGTCGCCGAGGCGCTGCGCTGGCGGCACAACACCCTGGACGCGGCCCGCGAGCGCGCCGCCCAACTGGGGCTCGGCGGGGCCGCGTTCCCCTGGCGGACCATCCAGGGCTCGGAAGGGTCGGCGTACTGGCCCGCCGGCACCGCGGCCTTCCACGTCAACGCCGACATCGCCGATGCCGTCGTCCGCTACGTCGAGGCCACCGGCGACACCCGCTTCGAGCGGGAGGCGGGCGTGGAACTGCTGGTGGAGACCGCCCGCCTGTGGCGGTCGCTCGGCCACCACGACCACCACGGCGTCTTCCACATCGACGGCGTCACCGGCCCCGACGAGTACAGCGCCGTTGCCGACGACAACACGTACACCAACCTGATGGCCCGCCAGAATCTGCTGGCCGCCGCCGTCGCCGTCGAGCGGCACCCCCGGGAGGCGGAACGCCTCGGCGTGGACGAGGAGGAGAGCGCGGCCTGGCGCGACGCCGCAGAGGCCGTGCACCTGCCCTACAACGACGAACTCGGCGTCCACGAACAGCACGCCGGATTCACCCGCTACCAGCGCTGGGACTTCACGGGCACCCGCCCCGACCAGTACCCGCTGCTGCTGCACTTCCCCTACTTCGACCTCTACCGCAAACAGGTCGTCAAGCAGGCCGACCTGGTGCTGGCCATGTACACCTGCGGCGCCCACTTCGACGACGAGCAGGTGGCCCGCAACTTCGCCTACTACGAGCCGCTGACCGTGCGCGACTCCTCCCTGTCCGCCTGCTGCCAGGCCGTCATCGCCGCCCAGGCCGGGCATCTGCGGCTCGCCCACGCCTACACGGCCGAGGCGGCCCTGATGGATCTGCAGGACCTGGAGCACAACACCCGGGACGGGCTGCACATCGCCTCCCTCGCCGGGACCTGGATGGCGCTGGTCGCGGGGTTCGGCGGTATGCGCCGGGCCGCCGGGCAGGCGTCCGGGCTGCGCTTCGCGCCCCGCCTCCCGGAGCGGCTGCGCCGCCTCGCCTTCCATCTGCAGTTCCGCGGACGCCGCCTGAGGGTGGAGATCGTCGCGGACAAGGCCTCGTACACGCTGCTCGACGGGGAACCGCTCACCCTCCACCACCACGGGGAACCGCTGACGGTGAGCACCGACGAGCCCGCCGTGCGTGCCGTGCCGCCGGTCAGTGCCCGCCCGGCCCCCGAACAGCCCGAGCACCGCGCCCCGACCACGGGCTGAGTGTCGGGCCGGCACTCTGGAGGGGAGTGCGGGAGGGTCGTGTGTCGCGTGCGTTGAGTGTCGGGCCGGCACTCTGGAGGGGAGTGCGGGAGGGTCGTGTGTCGCGTGCGTTGAGTGTCAGGTCAGCGCTCCGAAGAGGAGACCGATCAGGTCGTCCGTGGCGTCCGCGGCGAGCAGCGCCGGGAGGGCGCCCAGGGCGAGAACGGCCGCCGCCGCGGCCCACAGCTGCGGCGGCGGGCTCGCCTGGAGCGCCGCGATCCGGCGGGTGACGGCGCGGTCGGTGAAATGCAGGGCGCACGCGGTGCGGGTCCGGCCCGCGCTGAGCGCGGCACGGGCCAGGGCACGGGCGGTGGCCCGGCGGTCCCCGACGGCGGCCGCCGCCTGCTCGTCGGCCCAGCGCTCCACCAGGAAGACCACCGCCGAACGCACCGGTGCGAGCAGCGGGTCGGCCGCCGCGGCGAGCGTGGCCGCCGTCACCAGCGGTCCGTGCCGGTGGGTCAGATGCGCGCGCTCGTGGGCGAGCAGCACCCGCCGCTCGCCCGGCTCCAGCGCGCTCAGCATGGCGGAGGTCACCAGGATCCGGCCCGGCCGGCCCGGAATCGCGAACGCCTGCGGCACCTCGGACGCGGCGACGATCAACTCCGTGTCCGCGGGCTGCCCCGCGCACAGCCGACGCAGCGCCCGCCGCGTGCACCGCTCGGCGCGCACCGCCCGGTGCACCCGCCACACCACGACGACCAGCGCCACGCCCGCGGCGACACCGATCGCCTCCGGCACCGGATCCACCAGCCGCCGCCCGTCCTGGCGGGCTTCCCGCACCACCGGCGGAGCGTCCCCGAGCAGCGCGGCCACCAGCAGCACCAGCGACCAGACCGTGGCCGCCGCGGTCACCACGGCCGCCGACGCCAGGACACGCGCGGCGAGCGCGGGGGCCACCCGGCCCACGAGCACCGGAGCGACGACGGACAGCAGCAGCGACACCAGCAGCGGGACGTACACGTCGAACCTCATGCGCCGCCTCCGGCGAGCAACTCGCGCAGCGCCCGCTCCTCCTCGGGGCTCAGGCCGGTCACGAACTGCTGGAGCGCCGCGATCGGGTCCGGGCCCCGGTCCAGGGCCTCGTGCATCGCCTGGGCGGTCAGCTCCGCCGCGTTCTTCGCCGGCCGGTACGCGCCGCGCCGCCCGTCGGCGTCCCGCAGCACCAGCCCTTTGTCGAACAGGCGCTTGAGGATGGTGTGCACCGTGTTGTAGGCGAGTCCGCCGCTTATCTCGGCCTGGATCTCCGCCGGGGTCAGGGGCCGTTGGGTGGCCCAGAGGGTGGCCAGCACCTCGCTCTCCAGCGCCCCGGCGCTGCGCCGCTCCACCCTGCCGCGGGACCCTGTGCCAGCCATGCCCCAACCTTACAGCGCGTAGGGGCCGGGGCCGGAGGGTCCACCTGCCCGACGGACGCCCGCGTTCCGCCTTGCCACACCCCACGGTTCCCCGGCCCGGCCGCCCCGTACCGGCCCGGCACGGGTTTGTCCCGGCGTTCGTCCGCCCTGGCTTCCTGCCGGGAGCAAGGCTCGCCGTTCTCGGTCCGGCACCCTCGCCGTGGCGTACCGGCTCGGGTCCGGTCCGTCCTGGCTGTCCACCGGGGACGGGACGGTCCTGCCACCGCTTCCGGCCCCGCACCGTCACCGTCGCGCACGTCACCGCTCCCCACCGCCGTCGCGCATCGTCACCGCCCCCACCATCACCGCCGCGCACTGTCACCGCCACCGCCCCGCACCCCCCGGTTCCGTCCCGTCCGGCACCGGCTCGTCCCGGCGTTCGTCCCCCCGCCGCCCATCAGGGAGGGGCCATCCCGGTGGCGTTGTCCGCAGGCTGTTGTTCGGCGGCGGTGAGCGGGCACAACGCCAACAGCACGGCACAGCCCCTCGCCCGCACCGCCCGGTGGTCGCCCCGGTGTCCGACGGCTCCCGGCCGGCCGGTCACGCCCGGCACCGGCCGTCCACGCCGCTCGACGCCCCGCGCCTCCACCGCGCCGTACCGAGGGCCGGTTCCGACCGGGCGCCACGGCAGACGCAGGAGAGACGGTCGATGACCCAGCACGCCGTACCCGAGGCCGCCCATGAGGTCCCGCATCCGCCCGCCGATGCGGCCCTGACCTCCCCGGCGGGCCTCGCCACGGCCGTCGGCCGCCGCCGGACCTACGGGCCCACCCTGATCTGCCTCGCGGTCCTGCTCTGCGTCGCCTACCTGGCCCGGCGGCACTGGCCGGCGCTGGAGACCGGGGCGGTGCGGCTGGCCGTCGCCGACCCCGGGTGGCTGCTGGCCGGCGCGGCGGCCGCCCTGGGCACCTGGGCGGCCTCGGCACTCGCCCAGCAGGGCGCGGTCACCCGGCGGCTGCCCGGACCACGGCTGGTCGCCGCGCAGTTCGCCGCCTCCGCCGCCAACCACCTGCTGCCCGCCGGGCTCGGTGCGGGCGCGGTGAACCTGCGGTTCCTGATGCGCTGCGGGCTCCCGGCGGGCCGCGCGGCCGGCGCGCTCGGGGTCAAGGCCACTGCCGGGGCAGTGGTCCGGCTCACCCTGCTCGCGGTGCTCGCCCCGCTGTGCCCGGGCCTGCTGCGGGTCCCGCACATCTCCCCGGCGGTGCTCGCCGGGGTCCTCGGCGTGGCCGCCCTGCTCGGCGCGCTGTTGGCCGGTCCGCTGCGGCGGCGCTGCCGCCGGGCGCTGGCGGGCGTGCCGGCCGACATCCGGGCCGTGCACGCCTGCCCGGCCCGCGCGGCGGCCCTGTGGGGCGGCTCGCTGGCCTTCGCCGCCCTGCACGCGCTGGTGGTCATCGCCGTCGGCCGGGCCGTCGGGCTGCCCCTGTCCCCGCTGCAGGTGGCCCTGCTCTACCTCGCCGCCAGCAGCGCGGCCGCCCTGCTGCCCACCCCGGGCGGCCTGGGCTCCCTGGACGCAGCCCTCGCCCTCGCGCTCACCGCGTCCGGCGCCCCCGCCGTGACCGCGGCCTCCGCCGTGCTCGGCTACCGGCTGCTGACCGTGTGGCTGCCGCTGCTTCCCGCCCTGCTGGTGCTGGCGATGCTCGTGCGGCGCAAGGCGCTGTGAGACGAGCGGAGTCTCCCGGACGCTCGACCGGGTCCTGGTCCCGGCAACCTCATCGCCCAGCGCGATCCGGAGAAGGCGTACCCCGCCGACGGCCTGACGGCCGTCGCCTTCGCCGGAACCGTCGGCCTCGCGCTCGACATGGTGCGGCTCTCACGACAGGTACGGGGGAGAGGGCATCGCCGCACGCCCTGTGCGTCCGGCCGTCCGGAGACTTCCGGTCCCGCACCCGTGGGCGGTCCGCTCGACCGCAGGCGACCGGCGGCGGTGTCCGTCGGTCCCGGGGGGATGCCTCCTCGGCCATGGCCTTTTCCTCCCGATGGGGAAGGCCTGTCGCGGGCTTTACTGCACATCGGTTGCACCTACGGGCACAGGGCACAAGGCTGGTCCGCGCAGCCGTTCCTGTGCCACCGGCGAAGGGCCACGCTCCCGATGACGGCCGCCCCTGGTCCCGCTCCTTCCTCCCCGTCCGGACCGGCGCACAGCGCTCGGCCCGGCACCGCGTCCGCGGCTCGATGACGCGGCAGGAGCGGACCAGGGCCGGTGGGACGGCCGCCTTCGCTGTGCACTGCACGTGATCGGCCGGGGCGCGCCGGCCGGGACCGCCGCGACTCCGCAGGCCCGGCCGCGACCCGCCTCGGTCAGTCCCCGAGGTGGTCGAGCTGGCGCAGCTTGTTCGTCGCGTCCAGGGCTGCCACCTTGTACGACTCCGCCAGCGTCGGGTAGTTGAACACCGCGTCGACCAGGTAGTCGACCGTGCCGCCGCAGCCCATCACGGACTGGCCGATGTGGATCAGTTCGGTGGCGCCCGTGCCGAAGCAGTGCACCCCGAGGAGCGTGCGGTCCACCGGGGAGACCAGCAGCTTCAGCATGCCGTGGGAGTCCCCGATGATCTGGCCCCGGGCCAGCTCCCGGTAGCGGGCGATGCCCACCTCGAAGGGGACGCAGTCCTCGGTGAGCTGGTCCTCGGTGCGGCCGATGAAGCTGATCTCCGGGATCGTGTAGATGCCGATCGGCTGCAGGTTGTGCATGCGCCCCACCGGCTCCCCGCAGGCGTGGTACGCCGCCGCCCGGCCCTGCTCCATGGAGGTCGCCGCGAGCGCCGGGAAACCGATCACGTCACCGACGGCGTAGATGTGGGGCACCTCGGTGCGGTAGTGCTCGTCCACCGGGATCCGGCCGCGCGCGTCGGCCGCGAGCCCTGCCCGCTCCAGGTCGAGCCCGGCGGTCAGGCCCTGCCGGCCCGCGGAGTACATCACCGTGTCGGCGGGGATCTTCTTGCCGCTCTCCAGCACCGTCAGCGTGCCCCGGGCATGGCGTTCGACGGCCGCGACGGTCTCCCCGAAGCGGAAGGTGACGGCAAGGTCCCGCAGGTGGTACTTGAGCGACTCCACGACCTCGACGTCGCACAGGTCCAGCATGCCGGACCGCTTCTCCACGACGGTCACCTTGCTGCCGAGCGCGGCGAACATCGAGGCGTACTCCATGCCGATGACCCCCGCGCCGACGATGACCATCGAGCGCGGCACCCGCTCCAGCGAGAGCACGTTGTCCGAGTCCATGATCGTGCGCCCGTCGAACTCCACGCTGCCCGGGCGGGCCGGCCGGGTGCCGGTGGCGATCACGATGCGCTCGGCACTCAGCAGCCGCTCGTCCCCGGTGACCTCGTCGCGCAGGGCCACGGTGTGCGGGTCGGTGAACCGCCCCGTCCCGGAGTGCACGGCCACCTGGTTGCGGGCCAGCTGGCTGCGGACGACGTCCACCTCCCGGCCGACCACGTGCCGGGTCCGGGCGGTCAGGTCGGCGACGGTGATGTCCTCCTTCACCCGGTAGCTCTGCCCGTACAGATCGCGCTGCGTGAGACCGGTCAGGTACAGCACGGCCTCGCGCAGCGTCTTGGAAGGGATGGTGCCGGTGTGCAGGGAGACCCCGCCGAGCATGTCGGGGCGGTCGACGACGGCGACCCGGCGGCCGAGCTTGGCCGCGGCGATGGCAGCCTTCTGCCCGCCGGGTCCGGATCCGATGACGAGCATGTCGAAGTCGGGCACCCTCCGGAGTGTGTCAGCCGACGGGTGCCCCGCGGAAGGCCCGTGCCGTCCCCGCGCGGCCACGGCCTGACGCCGGGCGGACACGCCCCCGCGTGACCTGCGCGCCTCCGCCCGGTGCCTCCCCGTTGGTGTCCTCGACGCTTCCCGGACCGCCCTAGGGCAGCAGCTTCTCGATGGCCGCCTGGCCCTCGGTCTCCAGCTTGCGGCGCGCCCAGTCGAGGGTCGCCGGGGTGACGTCCCTGCCCGCCGCCATCACCAGGTCCTCCGGGGTGACGTCCCTCGCGGGGGCGGAGTGGAGCAGGGCGTCCGGGGTGCAGTGGTCGTCGGACGACCGGGACTCTTCGGGTGTGGATGTCGACATGATGCCTCCTCCTCGGTCCGGATGACCGCATCCGTGCCGGTGCCGCCGAACGGGGCACGTTCTTACGATTCCCCGCCTCGGCGCACCCTGCATCCGGAAGGCGCCCGAGGACCGGGTGCGGAGCGCCTGCCCACGTCGTCGCGGAGCACTCGCCCCTAAGCTGGAAAAGAGCCCGCACCTCGCACCGGGGAGGCCTCAGCCATGGCAGGCATGCCCTTCCAGCAGGATTTTTCCGCAAGCCCCCGCTATCTGCCGATCGCCGAGCACGGCCTGATCGGCGATCTGCGCAGCGTCGCCCTGGTCGGCACCAACGGCACGATCGACTGGTACTGCTGCCCGTCCTTCGACGATCCCAGCGTCTTCGCCTCCATCCTGGACGCCGAGCGGGGCGGCCGCTTCGAGCTGGCCGCGGCCGTACCGGCGCGCACCAAACAGTTCTACTTCCCGGACACCAACGTCCTGATCACCCGGTTCTTCACCGAGGACGGCGTCGGCGAGGTGCAGGACTTCATGCCCGTCTGCTGCGACGAGTCGGGCGAGGTGCGCCGGCACCGGCTGATCCGGCGCGTGGTGTGCGTCCGCGGCACCGTGCCCTTCCGCGCCCTGATCGCCCCCCGCTTCAACTACGGCGCCGACCCCCACACCCTGCGCCACGTGGACGGCATGGCCATCTTCGAGTCGCCGGAGCAGTCCCTTGCGCTCACCTCCACGGTCGCGGTGGAGAGCGACGGCCGCGACGCATGGGCCGACTTCAAGCTGAGCGAGGGCGAGACGGCGGTGTTCGCCCTCGACCAGCTCGGCGAGCAGGTCATGCCCCGCGGCTGCGCCCACGCCGAGGCCGAGCAGGAGTTCAACGCCACCGTCGCCTACTGGCGGCGGTGGCTGCACCAGTCCCGCTACCGGGGGCGCTGGCGCGAGATGGTCCACCGCTCCGCCCTCACCCTCAAGCTCCTCACCTACGCCCCCACCGGAGCCATCGTCGCCGCACCCACCACCAGCCTGCCCGAGCAGCTCGGCGGCGAGCGCAACTGGGACTACCGCTATGTGTGGGTGCGCGATGCCGCCTTCGCCGTCTACGCCCTGCTGCGGCTCGGCTTCAGCGGCGAGGCCGAGGCCTTCATGAAGTTCCTGACCACGCACATCAGCCCGGGCGACGGCGCCGCCTCCGGCCCGCTGCAGATCATGTACGGCATCGACGGCCGCTGTGACCTGCCCGAACGCGAGCTGTCCCACCTGGAGGGCCACCTGGGCTCCGCCCCGGTCCGGGTCGGCAACGCCGCCGCCGACCAGCTCCAGCTGGACATCTACGGCGCCCTGATCGACTCCGTCTACCTCTACGACAAGTGGGCGCAGCCCATCTCCAGCGGCCAGTGGGACGACCTGTGCCAGCTGGTCGACTGGGTCTGCGACCACTGGGACCAGCCCGACGAGGGCGTGTGGGAGACCCGCGGCGGCCGCAAGAACTTCCTGTACTCGCGGCTCATGTGCTGGGTCGCGATCGAGCGGGCCATCCGGCTCGCCAACCACCGGGGGCTGCCCGCCGACCATCGGCGCTGGCGCCAGGCCCGGGACACCATCTACCGGCGGATCATGGACCACGGCTGGTCGGAGCGCCGGGGTGCCTTCGTGCAGTACGAGGACGCCGATGTGCTCGACGCCTCCGTGCTGATGATGCCGCTCGCCAAGTTCATCGCGCCCACCGACCCCAAGTGGCTGTCCACCCTGGACGCCCTCACCGAGGACCTGGTCTCCGACTCCCTCGTCTACCGCTACGACCCGCAGGCCA
Source organism: Streptomyces sp. NPDC107581 (assembly GCF_055657175.1). Lineage (NCBI taxonomy): Bacteria > Bacillati > Actinomycetota > Actinomycetes > Kitasatosporales > Streptomycetaceae > Streptomyces > Streptomyces sp. NPDC107581. The sequence goes on along the minus strand of NZ_JBVKBH010000005.1, from coordinate 441,632 downwards.
GCCCCGACGGGCTGCGCGGCGACGAGGGAACCTTCTCCATCTGCTCCTTCTGGTACGTCGAGGCACTGGTCCGGGCCGGCCGCGTCGACGAGGCCCGGCTGGCCTTCGAGAAGATGCTGACCTACGCCAACCATCTCGGCCTGTACGCCGAGGAGATCGGCCGCACCGGCGAACAGCAGGGCAACTTCCCGCAGGCGTTCACCCATCTGTCCCTCATCAGCGCCGCCTTCAACCTCGACCGCGCCCTGGGCTGAGCGCCCTCGGCCGGGCGGACCGGGAACCCGGGCCGCACCCGGCCGCACCCGGACGTCCGGCGGCGGGACCGCGCACGGCCACGTGCCCCGGAGACCGTCACCCGCGCCACCACGCGCCCTCCCCGCATGGACGGCCGGTCCTCAGGGCAGTGGCTGCTCCGCCCAGATGATCTTCCCCTCGACGGTGTAGCGGGTGCCCCAGCGGTCCGCGAGCTGCGCGACCAGGAACAGGCCCCGGCCGCCCTCGTCGGTGCTCGCCGCGTACCGCAGATGCGGGGAGGTCGTGCTGCGGTCGGAGACCTCGCAGATCAGCGTCCGCTCACGCAGCAGCCGTACGCCGATCGGGCCGCGCCCGTAGCGGATGGCGTTGGTGACCAGCTCGCTCAGGATCAGCTCCGTCGAGAACGACAGCTCCTCCAGACCCCAGTCGGCCAACTGCCGGGTGACCTGGGCCCGTACCTCCGAGACGGCCGCCGGATCGGACGGCACCTGCCACGTCGCCACCCGGTCGCCGCCCAGGACCCGGGTCCGGGCCACGATCAGGGCGACGTCGTCGCTGGGCCGCGCCGGGAGCCGGTCCAGCACCGTCCGGCAGGTGTCCTCCGGCGAGGCGTCGGGCGCCCGGCGCAGGGCGTCGCGCAGCAGCTCCAGACCGACGTCGATGTCCCGGTCCCGGTCCTCGACCAGACCGTCGGTGTAGAGCACCAGCCGGCTGCCCTCGGCCAGCTCCAGATCGGCCGTCTCGAACGGCAGTCCGCCCAGCCCCAGCGGGGGACCGGCCGGCACGTCCGGGAACTCCACGCTGCCGTCCGGGCGCACCAGCGCGGGCGGCGGATGCCCGGCCCGGGCGATGGTGCAGTGCCGCGAGACCGGGTCGTACACCGCGTACAGGCAGGTCGCCCCGGTGACCGCGGCAGCCCCGTCGGCCGGGGTCTCGTCCTGGTCGATCCGGCCCACCAACTCGTCCAGCAGCGACAGCAGTTCGTCGGGCGGCAGATCCAGTGACGAGAAGTTGTGCACCGCCGTGCGCAGCCGGCCCATCGTCGCCGCCGCGTGCAGCCCGTGGCCCACCACGTCCCCCACCACCAGGGCCACCCGGGCACCGGACAGCGGCAGCACGTCGAACCAGTCGCCGCCCACACCGGACTGCGCCGGCAGATAGCGGTAGGCGATCTCCAGCGCGCTCTGCTCCGGCAGGCTGCGCGGCAGCAGGCTGCGCTGGAGCGTCACCGCCATGCTGTGCTCACGGGTGTAGCGGCGGGCGTTGTCGATGGACACGGCGGCCCGCGCGACCAGCTCCTCGGCGAGGGCCAGCTCCTCGCTGTCGAAGGGCTCCGGCTTCTCCGAACGCCAGAAGTTCGCCAGGCCGAGGACCAGACTGCCCGCCCGCAGCGGCACCGTGATCAGGGAGTGGACACCCGCGGCCACCACCTGCCCGGTGCGCTCCCTGTCCTGCGCGAGCCAGCCGGGCGCCTCGCGCAGCACGGGCTCCACGACCGACTGCCCGGTCGTCAGGCTCCGGGCCTGCGGCGAGGTCGACACGAACCGGATGTGCTCGCCCACCGGGTACAGCGGGACGTCCTTGCGGATGCCGCTGAGCGCGGCCCGGCGCAACGCGGTCCCGGGCCTGGGCTCCTCCCCGTCCAGCACCGCGTCGAACAGGTCCACCGTGGCGAAGTCCGCGAACCGGGGCACGGCCAGCCCGGCGAGTTCCTCGGCGGTGCGGCTCACATCCAGGCTGGTGCCGATGCCCACTCCGGCGTCGTACAGCATGTTCAGCCGCTCGCGCGCCACCTCCGCACGGCCCGAAAGGGCGCGCAGCTCCGTGGAGTCGCGCAGCGTGGTGACGCTGCCGGGCGGGCCGCCGCGCAGGTCGGTGGGGCGCTGGTTGATGGCCAGCAGCCGGTCCTTGACCAGGTGCACCTCGTCCGTCGCGACCCGCCCGGAGGCGAGCAGCCCCGCCGTCTCGCCGTCAAGACCCAGCTCCCGCACATGCCGTTGCTCGGCGTCCTCGGGCAGGCCCAGCAGCCGGTGCGCCTCGTCGTTGGCGAGCAGCAGCCGGCCGTCACCGCCGACGATCAGCACGCCCTCGCGCACCGCGTGCAGCACCGCGTCGTGGTGCTCGTACATGCGGGTCATCTCGTACGGGCCGAGGCCGTGCGTCTGCCGCAGCAGCCGTCTGCTCACCAGGGCCGTGCCGGCGGTGGCGAGCACGAGCGCCGCCGCTGCCGCCGCGAGCAGCAGCGGCAGCTGCTGCTCGGCGGCCCCGCCCACGTGCGCGGTGGTGATCCCGGCCGAGACCAGACCCACCACCTTGCCGCCGGCGTCCTTCACCGGCACCACGACCTGCACCAGCTGGCCTATCGTTCCGTTGATCTCCTCGATGACCGTGCCGCCGGCCACGGCCGGCGCGATGGTCCCGACGAACTTCTTGCCGATGCGGTCCGGTTGGGGGTGGGTGTAGCGGATGCCGTCGGTGTTCATCACGACGAGGAAGTCCACGCCGGACGCCTTGCGGGCCGCCTCGGCCTTCGGCTGCAGAACGGCCGTCGGATCCGGGGCGCGCAGCGCGGCCGCCGTGCCGGGCGCATTGGCGAACGTCTGGGCGACGGCGAGAGAGCGGTTGCGCGCCTCCCGATTGCTGTCGTGCCGCACCTGGAGTACCTGCGCCACCACGGCCGACACGACCAGGAGCAGCACGATCACGACTTGGAGGACGAACACCTGCCCGGCGACGCTGCGCCCGGTCATCGCCGCCCGCAGCACACCCGGCCGGGCGCCGTCCTTGCCGGTCTCCCGCTGCCGCGGGCCCTGCGACGCGCGCGGGCGCCCGGCAGGACGGGGCGGCCTGGGCGTGGGCCGCGCGGGCAGTCGGACCATGAGGCCATGTCTACACTGCCGGGCCCCGTCAGGCGAGACCATCGTACGTGGTGACGGCCGTCGGGTCCGGCGGCACCGGACGCTCACCGGCGCTGTGCGGGAGCCCGGCGGATGGCGGCGAGCAGCAGGGCCACGTCGTCGGGCCGGTCGGCGGAGTGCCGCGCGGTGGAGGTCAGCCGGTCCGCCACCCCGGCCAGCGACCGCCCGCCCCGGCGTCCGGCGACCGCACCGGCCTTCGCGAGCGCGAGACGCAGCGCGGTGATGCCGTCGTCGATGTCGGCACCGGGCCGCTCCACGAGACCGTCCGTGTACAGGGCCAGGATCGCGTCCGGTTCCAGCCGCACGTCGGCCACCGGGTACTGGGCCTGCGGATCCACCCCGAGGACGACACCGCCCGGGATGTCCAGCACCCGGGTCCGTCCGTCGGCGCAGCGCAGCAGCGGCGGCGGATGCCCCGCCCGGGCCACCCGGGCGTGTCCGGTGGCCGGGTCGAGACGGAGGTAGCAGCAACTGGCGAACTGTCCCGGGTCCAGGCCGATGAGCAGGTGGTTCGTCCCGCTCATCACCTCGTCGGGCGGCCGGTCGCCGAGCGCGAAGGCGCGTACGGCGCTGCGCAGCTGGCCCATGGTGGCCGCCGCCTGCACCCCGTGGCCCTGCACATCACCGATCACCAGCGCGAGCCCGTCCCCGGCCTCGACGACGTCGTACCAGTCCCCGCCCACGTCCATGCCCTGGGTGCCCGGCAGATAGCGGCCCGCCGTCTCCACCTGAGGGTGCGCCGACAGCCGCCGGGGCAGCAGCGCCTGCTGCAGGCCGCGGGCGAGCGCGGCCTCGGTGTCGTAGCGCTGCGCCTTCTCCATCGCGTGCGCGATCAGTCCGGCGAGCGCGGTCAGGACCGTACGCTCCTCCGTGCTGAAGCTGCGCGACCGGTCGAAGCCGAGGATGCAGGAGCCGACCGGACGGCCGGAGGAGATCAGCGGCAGGAACGCGCGGGCACCCTCCTCGGCGTCCAGGGGTATGCCCGGGTAGGTGGCGTCCATCTGCTGCATCGACTCGAAGAAGAGCGGACGGCCGGTGGTGAGGGTCTCCACACCCGGCAGGTGCGCGTCGAGTCCTACGCCCTCGAAGGGAGCGAGGAAACCCTTGGGGAAGCCGGTCTCCCAGGCCAGGTACAGGTGCCGCTCCTGGAGCAGGTAGATGGCCAGACGGCGGCCGCCGAACGCGGGCAGCAGCTCCTGCACGACGACCGCCGACACCTGCCGGGCGGTCACCGCGTCGGTCAGCGCGATGGCGAGGGCGATGGGCCGGTACAGCGGCGTGAGCGGGGGATCGCCGGTCACGGCCTCCTCGGGGATGTGCGGCTCGGGGCCGGCACGGGCCGGCTCCACGGGGGCGTCCATGCGGCTGGCCGGGACGAGCGTGCAGGTGAGGATGTCGGGGCCGGGGTGGACCGACAGAGCGAGCCAGTCGCCCGCATCGGGCCCGCCGGCCGGGTGCCGGACGTGAAAGTGCACCGGCTCGCCCGACAGCAGCGTGCCGCGCAGATGGTCGTCGTACGGCGGCCCGGTCAGCCACGGCATGGCCTCCGCGACGGGACGGCCGAGCAGCCACGCCCGGTCCCGGCCCGCCAGCCGGGCCGCGGCCGCGTTGACGTACACGACGAGGCCGAGCCGGTCCATGCAGAACACCCCCTGCGGCAGCAGGTCCGCCGCGCCGTCCGCGGACATGACCGGTCCCGGCTCGAGGACGACCCCGTCGACCAGGGACACCCCGTCCGCCCCGGGCCCCGGCCGCGGCCACAGGTCGATCAGCCGCAGGGGGCCGTCGTCCGACCGCAGGCTCAGCGGACGGTGCGGCGGCTTCCCGGCGGCGGCCTCGCGCAGCGCGGTGAGGATCCGGTGCGCCTCGGACGGGGACACGGCTTCCGCGAGCGCCGGGCCGGTCCCCGAGAACCCGTCCCGACCGAGGCCGAGCAGCGCGTACAGCCGCTCGTCCGCGTGCACGGCCGAGGTCGCCGGATCCCAGACGAACCGGCCCGCTCGGGCCTCCGGCGGCCGGGCGGCGGGCGGCCGTACGCACAGCGGCTCCCCCTCCCAGGCCACCGCCGTCTCGTCCCCGTCGGCGAGGCCGAGCAGCTCGGCCCCCAGACCCTCGGCGAGCCGGGCGAGCAGCTCGCGGTCCACCAGCTCCTCCGCCGTGTCCGACACCGCCGGATGCAGCACCGCGAGCACGCCCAACGGCTCGGCCCCGCCCGGCACGGGCACGTACACCGACCCGAACGGGAAGGGCAGGCCCGCCGCGAACTGCGGATACCTCCGCACCGTCTCCGTGGCGTTCGGGAGCACCACCTGGATGCCGAGGCGGTAGGCGTCGGCCACCGGGAAGGGCCGGTCCACGTGCAGCCGCCACCAGGGCCGGAACAGCGGGCCGGGCAGTCCCAGGAGGACCGCGAGACGCAGCAGTCCCGGAGTGCCGGAACGCAGGTACACACCGGCCACATGCCCCTGGGCCGCGTCGAGCGCGCCGGCCGAAGCGTCGACCAGCAGCGCGGCCAGCCGGGCCCGTGCACGGACCGCCTGCTCCCCGCTCCCAGCCATGGGCCCTACCTCGTCCCGTGTACCGCCGGGTGGATGACACAGCAAGAATGCGCCCTTTCGGAGGCAGAGTGCACCTGGGCGGGAGAAGACGGCGGCGCCGGGCCACGGCCGCCGGGGCCGGACGCGCGCACCGCGCCTGACGTGCACGGCAGGAAGCTCACACCTCTGCCTCACCCGGGTTGCAGGGCCCCCGGCGCGCTCCTAGTAATGGACTGCGTAATGGCGTAATGGACTGCGAATCGGCGCGCGCCGCACGCGGGGGCGCTGGTGCGGCCGCACCCTTCCTCTGGAGCCCAGATGACCACCCCCTCCCCGTTCCCCGGTTCTTACGGCGACTCCTCCATACCGCCCGCACCGTCCGTCGGTGCCGACGCCATCCCACCGCCCGCACCGTCCGGCCACGGCGTGGCGCCACCGCCCGCACCGGCCGGCCACGGTGTCGCCCCACCGCCCGCACCGTCCGGCTACGACGTGGCCCCACCGCCTGCACCGTCCGGCTACGACGTGGCGCCACCGCCTGCACCGTCCGGCTACGACGTGGCGCCACCGCCTGCACCGTCCGGCTACGACGTGGCGCCACCGCCCGCACCGGTCGGCTACGGTGTCGCCCCGCCGTCCGCACTGGCCGGTCACGGCGTGGCCCCGCCACCTGCACTGGTCGGTCACGGTGTCGCCCCGCCGCCCGCACTGGTCGGTCACGGTGTCGCCCCGCCGCCCGCACTGGTCGGTCACGGTGTCGCCCCGCCGCCTGCATTGGCCGGTCACGGTGTGGCGCCACCGCCCGCACCGGCGGCCCACGGTGTGGCGCCACCGTCGCCGGGTCATGGCCCCGACCCCGGCACCGGCCCTGAACCCGACGCAGAGCCCGACCCGGGGAACCGGGCCGTGCCACCACCGCCGGAGTCGAGCCCCGAGGCCCCGCGCGAGGCCGGGGCGGGCCACGGCGACCCGCTGCGCGACCTGGTGCACGCGGCCTTCGCCGACCGTCCTCTGGAGGACGTCGTCCGGCTCATCACCCTGCTCGAGAGCTCGCCCGAGCACACCAGGACCATGTCCGACGCGCTGCGTGCGATCGGCGTGGACCGGTCCGTCGAGGACGTCACCCACCTGGTCGGCCTCCTCAGCCGGTCGTCCGGGGACGCCGGCAGCGCCGACGAGGTGATCCGCGCGGCCGCCGAGTGCCGTTCCCTGGAGGACGTCATCCAGCTCGTGGAGCTGCTGCACCGCGCCCCCGGGGAGCCCCACGGCGCGCGTGCCGTCGTCGAGGCGGCGGCCGTCCACCGGCCCGTCGAGGACCTCGCCGAGCTGATCGCCCGCATGGCCGCCGACCGGACCGGCTACGCGGCGGCGTTGCCCGCGACGGTGCTGTCCGAGACGGCGCTGCCCGGGACGCCGCCGCCTGCGACGGCGCTGCCCGAGGCGGCCTCGCCCCAGACGCTGCTGCACCAGCCGGTGCTGCGTCGGGCGGCCGTCGGGGAGCCCGCCGGATCACCGCCCGTACGCGGCGTCGCGGGGCCTGCCGGCTCGCCGCCCGCGGCTGCGCCCGCCGTTGCCGTACCGGACCTGATCCGGCGGCGGACGCGCCAGAACGACTGCCCGGGCCCCGAGGACGAGGCGGGCAAGGCCCCCGCGCGGGTCGCCCGTGCCGCCGCGCTGATGGTGTTCCTGTGCGGCGTGGCCCACGCGCCGCGCTACTGGGCCGGCCTGTCCCAGGGCGACCTGCAGGCCGCCCTGCTCGCCTCGGGGCTCTGCGCGCTGCTGGCCCTGGCCCTGCTGGTGCACGCCGAAGCGGTGCGGCTGCCGACGGCGACCGTGGCCCTCGGCCTCACGGCGGCGCTCGCCGCGGGCCCGGTGCTGGGGGCCCGGCTCAGCCTGCCGGACTCGGCCCGGCTGCGGACCGCGGCCCTGGCCCCGCCCTGGCTGGCCGGTACGGCGGCAGCGGCGGCCGCGCTCACGGCCCTGGCCGTGCTGCTGCTCGCCGTCGCCATGGTGAACCCCTACCGGCGCGAAGGGCGTTGACTCAGGCCGCCGTCGCCGCGCCCACCGGGCGCAGCACCAGGTGACCGTCCGAACGGGCGGCCACCATGGCGAACGGGAAGGCGTCCGCCTCCAGGCACATCCCCACGTCCTCGGGGTGGACGCCCGCCCAGCCCCGCCGTACGCCCTCGGCGAGCCGCGCGGCGGCGCCGGAACGGCGGGCCCGCTCCAGGTAGGGCGCGGGATCGGTGCCGGCCGAGCCGACGCGGGCCGCGATGTACTCGGCGCAGGCGAGGTCCTCCTCGGCCCGCCCGCCGTCCCCGGTGACGACGAAGGCCACCGTGTCCGGCCGGGCGCGCCGCAGCGCCTCGGCGGTCGCCCCGGCCACCACGAAGCTCGTGCAGAGCAGCAGCCGCGCGTCGGCGACGGCCAGCGCCCCGGCCGTGCCGGCGGTGGTCTTCTGCACGATCGTGCGGCCTCGCACATCCAGCGTGCGCAGCCGGGCGGGCGAATTGGCCAGATCGAACCCCGGCACCGGCGCGCCGTCCTGGAAGGCCATCCAGCCCGGGTTACGGGCCTTCAGCTCCAGCGCCTCCTCCTGCGTGCCGGTGAAGACGATCCTCTCGGCGCCGCGTGCGAACGCACCGGCGGCCACGGTGAACGCCCGCATCACATCGACGACCACGGCGACATCGGGCGCCGTCGGCCGCTCGGGGATCCCGGTGAACGTGGGCTGCATCGCTCCATGGTGCGGCACACCGGGCCTGGGCACAGGCCGGTTCGGGCCAGGTGGTGCACAGTGGGTCGTTCACGTGGCTCGGGCTCGGCGGTCCGGGCCAGGTGGTTCAGGCCGGGGGTTCAGGGTTCGGTGGTCCGGGCGGCAGCGGGCGGGCGGCGCGCAGACTGCGCAGGGCGAGGAGCAGGACGCCGATGTCGTCCAGGTAGACCGGGTCGGGCAGCAGATCGGTGGGCAGCACCAGATACAGCACCGCGCCCCAGAACACCCAGCGCGGACCCGTGGGCAGACCGGCCCGCTGCAAGGTGCGGCGGGCGCGCACCAGCCGCACCAGCAGGCCGACGGCGACGGCGAGCAGCACCGCGGCGACAACGACGATGGTGATCACCAGCACGGTCGTGGTGGAATCCATGCGGCCTCCTGTCCCTCGTGGCTGACGGGGTGGCCCGGCCCCCTCGCTCCGCCTTCCCCGCCCTCTGCCCCTTCCCTCTTCCCCCTTGTTCTCTTCCCTGTCCGGGCCGCCGTACCGCCCCGTCGCCGCTCCGGGCGAAGGCCTACGACGGCCGGTCCTCCGGGCCGGTGGTGTCCGCGCCGTCGGTTCCGGACGAGTGGCCGGTTCCGGACGAGTGGCCGGTTCCGGACGAGCGGTCGATGCCGGACGAGCTGTCCGGGCCGGGTGCCGGGCGTGTCCCCTTGGGCGCCGGTCGCAGACGTTCGAACGTCCGCGTCAGCTGCCGCAGCGCAGTGGGCGTCCGGGTGCCGGGCCGTTCGTGCTGGTGGGGCAGGGCGGGAGCAGGCGTGTCGCGGTAGGCGGCCAGCGCCTGGTGGGCCTGCTCGGCGGCCTCCCGGTACAGGTCCCGGGACTTCGTCATGGCCTCCAGCGCCTCGGCGTACATGGCGGCCAGCCGGCGTTGGTGCTCCAGCTCCTCCTGAAGGGTCATCAGGGTCCAGTTCTCGCGCAGGTCCGCGAGCGCCTCCGAGGCGCCCTGCGGCAGGGGACGGGGGAGCGCGACGAAGTGCCGCAGAGCCGAGATGACCGCGGTGGGTTCGGAGCCGTCCAGGAAGACGCTGCGCACGCTGTGCTCCCGGCCGTCGTAGCCGTCCGGCGCCGGGTCCGGGGGCAGCAGTACGGCGCCGCCGCGTGGCACCTCGACGCCGAAGACCTTCAACGCCCAGTTGACGGCGCGCAGTTGCTGCGGCGCGGCCCGGTGCTCCACCACGCGGTGCCGCAGCCCCGGCGGCAGCAGGCCGGCCAGCGGCAGCCGGCCGCGCTCGTCCGGGGTCATCGCCTCGTGCACGACGAGGTTGACGCACCAGGCCTCGCGGGCCGCGTCCCGCAGCCGCCGGCGCATCTCCTTGTCGTCCTCGGGAAGTGCGTTGGCCTGCCGGAATCGCAGGCCCGCCACGCCGGGGTGGTGGTCCCAGACGCCGTCGTCGCCCTCCGGTCCTGCGGACTCGGGCCAGAACAGCGTCGCGGGAGAGGGCCAGGCGTCGTCCCACGGGCGCTCGGCCTCCGCAACGAGCGTCCAGTCCAGCCCGTCCGGCCGGTCCGGCGCGGCTACGAGGGTGAGCCGGGCCCGCACGGTCACCGTGCCGCCGGCCCGCCAGCGCGCCTCGAAGACCCGGTGCGCTGCGTCCCCGGAGCCGGGCGGCGGCTCGGCGAAGTCGTCGATGTCCCCGCTCTCCCTGTGCCGGGCCAGGGTGCGGCGGACGGCATCCTCGGCCGCGGGGCCGGTGTGACGGCCGCGGGCCGCCCAGAGAGTCTGCGGGACGGTGGCGTGGTCGGTGGCGGAGTTCGACATGAGCCAATCTGCTGATGGGGGCGGGTGCGCCTACCAGTATCACCGCCGGCCGGCGGAACGTGTCGGCCGGGGCCCTCGGGTGGCGCAGCGCAACGGGCGTGCACCCCAGCGCACGGCGACGGGGATGCGCCATGGCGTGCGGCGACGGGAATGCGCGACGGCGTGCGGCGACGGGGATGCGCCGCGGTGTGCGGGACGGGGATGCGCGACGGCGTGCGGGACGGGGACGCGGTGTGTGACACGGGGACGCGCCACGGTGCGTGGACGGGGATCGGCGCGTCCCGCGCACGGTGTGCACCGCGAGCACCCGGGGCGCGCACCGCACACGTCACACGACCTGCGTTCACACGTCCCAGGGTCCACGCACCGCGCCCACAATGGTCCGGCGAACGGGGGCCGCCCGCCATCCGCCCAGGGGCGGGCCCCGCTCGCCTCCGACGACGGCACCGCCCGGCTCTCGCCAGGCCTGTCGTGAACTCGCGGGGCCGTGCCGGGCCCTTCGTGACCCCACCGTGGGCGAGCCGGGCTCGTCGTGACCGGACCGGCTCCTGTCCGGCCGCCCCGGACCGGCCCGCCCCGGCTCAGTGCGGAAACGCCCGGGGCGGCCGCTGCCGGGGCAGCTCCTTGCGGAACCCGGCGATGACCGAACTGATCTGCCGCATCAGCACCGTGCCCTCCAGCCGGTCGAGATAGAGGCCGGCGCGGGCCAGTGCGGGCAGGTCCACGCAGAAGTAGAGGGCCATCAGCGGGTTGACGAACAGCTCGCTGTTCCGGGTGCGTTCGGTGAACCGGACATCGCCGAAGTCACCGCGCACGGCGGCCGCGACCGATCCGTGGACGATGCTGGGATGACTTGCGTGGCACCGCTGCGCGTGCGCCACCGCGTCGAGGTAGAGCGCTCCCTCGCGGCTCTCGCGGGGCAGCGAGAACGCGCCCAGATAGGCGCCCGCGCGGTCCAGGGCGGCGAGATTCTCCAGGAACAGGGAGTGGTTGACGCCGTGATAGGCGTCCACTCCGAAGCCCAGGCAGGCCACCAGCCGCTGCGGGACCTCGTCCAGCCCGGCGACCGCGGCCAGGCTCGCCATGTCCTCCTCCGGCGTGCCGAGCCCGTGCTCGTCCCCGCGCATGAGGATGTCCGTACCGCCGTCCACCAGCACGACGGCGTCCACGCCGTCCAGGTGCGCGAGGAGCGCGCGGTAGGCGGCGCGCAGCGGTTCGACCCCCGTACGGGGAAAGGCGTACACGGTGTCGGGCAGCCCCTGATCGGCGAGCCACCGGGCCAGCGAGCGCTCGGGGAAGTAGTCGCCGTGCAGCGGGGTGTCCGGGCGGACTGCGGCGACGTCCTCCGCCACCCAGGACTCCGGACCGAGGCCGTACAGGTCGGAGAACGACAGATTGGCCAGATGGACCTCCGTACCGGCCGAGCGCAGCGCGAGCGCCAGGGGCAGACCGGCGTAGACGTCGAAACCGCCGCCCGCACCGGCGACGAGCACCCGGCGCGCCTCGCGCAGGCGGGTGAAGAAGGGAGGCTCGCTCAGGGAGAACACCGCAGGACCCTAACAGTGCAGCGGTGTCAGGGGCCTTGGGGCATGGACCGTGCGAAGGGGCCGGCGCCGGGGTGCCGGCCCCTCTCGGGCCCACGGTTCAGCAGGACTGCGCGCCGCTCTCCCGGAGCATGTCCTCGCGCTCGACGATCTTCACGCGCTCGCGGCCCTGCGGCTCACCCAGCGCCCGCTCGGCGGCGTCCAGCCTGTACCAGCCCTCCCAGGTGGTGCAGCGGACGTCGCGCTCGGCGAGGAAGGCGTCCACGGCCTCCGGCTCGGGGGAGGACGGGGCGTGCAGTCGGCCGTTCGCGTAGTCGTCCAGCAGGTTGGCCACGGTCTCGTTGGCGTCGCCCTTGGTGTGGCCGATCAGGCCGACGGGGCCGCGCCGGATCCACCCGGTGACATACGTCGACCGGAGGTGCCCGCCGCCCTCCTCGATGACCCGGCCGCCCTCGTCCGGCACCGTGCCGGAGTCGATGTCCCAGGGCAGCTTGGGCAGTTTCTCGGAGAGGTAGCCGACGGCGCGGTAGACGGCGGTGACGTCCCAGTCCTTGTACTCGCCGGTGCCCTTGACGTTGCCGGTGCCGTCGAGGGCGGTGCGCTCGGTGCGCAGGCCCACGACCCGGCCGTCCTCGCCGAGGATCTCCGTGGGCGACTCGAAGAAGTGCAGGAACAGCTTGTGCGGCCGGTCGCCGACGTCGCGGATCGCCCAGTTCTCCAGGGTCTTGGCGACCATGTCGGCCTGCTTGTTGCCGCGCCGGGTCTCGATGGAGCCCTCGTCGTAGTCGATGTCCTCGGGGTCGACGATGACCTCGATGGTGGGGGAGTGGTCCAGCTCGCGCAGCTCCATCGGGCTGAACTTGGCCTGCGCGGGGCCGCGGCGGCCGAAGACGTGGATCTCCACGGCCTTGTTCGCCTTCAGGCCGTCGTAGACGTTCCCGGGTATCTCCGTCGGCAGCAGCTCGTCCGCCGTCTTGGCGAGGATACGGGCCACGTCGAGCGCCACGTTGCCGACGCCGAGCACGGCGACCTTCTCCGCCTCCAGCGGCCAGGTGCGCGGCACGTCCGGGTGGCCGTCGTACCAGGACACGAAGTCGGCGGCGCCGTAGGAGCCGTCCAGGTCGATGCCGGGGACGGACAGCTCCCGGTCGGCCATCGCGCCGGTGGAGAAGATCACCGCGTCGTAGAAGGCGCGCAGGTCGTCCAGGCCGAGGTCGCTCGGGTAGTCGACGTTGCCGAACAGGCGGATCTGCGGCTTGTCGAGCACCTGGTGCAGGGCGGTGATGATGCCCTTGATGCGCGGGTGGTCGGGGGCGACGCCGTACCGGATCAGGCCGAACGGGGCGGGCATCCGCTCGAAGAGGTCGATGGACACGCCGGGGTCGGCGGCCACCTCGGACTTGAGCAGGGCGTCGGCGGCGTAGATCCCGGCGGGGCCGGCTCCGACGATGGCTACCCGCAGGGGGCGCGGCATGATCAGTTCCCTTCGAGCGTGAAACAGGCGACTCGTCGGGAAGCCTAAACTAAGGCAGCCCTAAGTTAGTACGCGGGTCCGGTCTATGACGTCATAAGCCGACCTTATGACTTGTCCAAGGCTTCCTTTATGGGCCCGTCCGGGACTTCCCTCGGGGGAGTCCCGCCTCGAAGGGAGGTCCGGACCGCTGCCGGGCTTCGGGCGGCAGGCCCGGACTGCTGCCGGTCCTCAGGGGCAGGCCCCGGACCGCCGCCGGTCTGCCCGGCTCCCTTTCGTTCTCTTCCCTCTCTTCCCTCCGCCCGGGATGACGGGCCTGTCCCCGGCGTGGCCGCCCGCAACCGGTGCCGACGGAGCGTCCGTCACGCGGGCCGAATCACCCGGTGGATCGCCGACTCCCCGGCGCCGTAGATCGACTCCTCGCGGATGGACGACCCCGGGCCCGGCGCATGGATCATGATGCCGTCACCGATGTGCAGGCCCACGTGCCGGTCGTCGTCGAAGAAGAGGACCAGGTCGCCGGGTTCGAGGCCGGCGAGGGTGACCGGGGTGCCGGCGAGCGCCTGCTGGTGTGCCGCGCGGGGCAGCGTCACGCCGGCCGCCTTCCAGGCTCCCTGGGTGAGGCTGGAGCAGTCGTAGGAGTCGGGCCCGGTCGCACCCCATACGCACGGCTTGCCGACCTGCGCCCGCGCAAAGGCGATGGCCTTCGCGACCCGCAGGGAATGGGTGGACCGGGGGGCGGTGACGGGGAGGGCGCCGGTGTCGGTCGAGGCGTGGGTGGCGACAGGGAGGAGGGGGCCGGTGTCGGACATGGGGTCGGTGACGACGGGGAGGAAGGAGCCGGTCCCGGTCAAGGGGTTGGCCGTGGCGGCAGGGAAGGAACCGGTGTCGGAAAAAGGGTCGGTGACGACAGGGAGGAAGGAACCGGTGCCGGTCATGGGGGCGGCCGCGGTGAACGGGGCGGCCGGGACGGCTGCCGTCGGCATCCCGGGTGCTGTCCACCGGGGCTGGTCCCACTGGCCGGTCGTGCCGAGCTGAACCGACTCGTGCGGGACCGACTGTTGCGGGACCGGCTGCCCCGCCTGCTGCGGGCTCAGTTGCCCCGGCTGCTGAACCCCCGGCAGTCCCCACTGCCCGGTACCCGGCTGTTGCCAAAGCTCCCTGCCCGGCTGTTCCTGCGGCTCTGTGCCAGGCTGTTGCCACAGCTCTGCGCGCGGCTGCTCCCGCAGCTCTGCGCCCGGCTGTTCCCACTGTCCGGTGTCCAGCCGTCCCCATGATGGCCCGGTGCCCGGCTGCTCCCACGGCTCGGTGCCCTGCTGAACCGCTTGTCCCGGTACCGGCCGGGCCTCCTGCCCCCAGGCGGGCCGGGGCGACTGTTCCGCCGCGGTTCCCCAGGTGTCCGGTGCGGAGAGGGGGGCCTGGGCGCTCGTGAGGGGTGTGCCCGGGGAGGCGGTGCGGCGGGACAGCAGTTCCCGGGCCATGGCGAGCTTGCGCCGGTTCCTCGTCTTGAAGTCACCGGGGGACGGGCGCCGGAGCGCGGCAGGGACGGCGGGCAGTTCCCTGGGCTGCGGCGCGAGCGCATCCTGTGCGGCGGGCAGCGCGGCGATGGGGAGCACGGCCGTGCCCAGGGCGTCCGGGTCCGGCAGGCCGAGGCCGGGGGACGCTGCCGCCCCGGGCCCGGTCGGCTCCGGCACGGCCCCGGCGAGCAGTTCGGCCGTTGCGCGGCCGGGCAGCAGTTCCGGCGCGCTCCCGCCGGGCAGCTCCGCCACGCCCCGGCCGATCGGTCCGGGCGAGACGGGACCGGGCAACACCGCCGTGCTGTCCTGGAGTTGGGCGGCGAGCCCCGGCAGGCCCCGGACTCCCGGTTCCAGAGCGGCCCGAGGGCGGCCGGTCAGGTCCGTGCCGGATCCGCTCGGCAGCTCCGGCGTCACGCTATTGGCATACCGCCCCGCGGACCCGGGCGGCAGCTCGGCTAGACCCGGTTCCAGGGCCTGCCGCTCATCAGCGGGCAGGGCGCCGAACGCACGGTCCCGGGGGCGGGCCGGAGCCGTGGGACGGTCGGGCTGCCGGTCCTTGGGCAGTGCGGCGGGGACGGTCGGGCCCAGCTTGGCGCGCGCCACGTCGAACCACTGCCGGGCCACCGCGTCGAGAGCGGCATCGGGGCGTCGGCCGCCCCTCTTCGCCAGGGGGACGCCCCTGCTCCGGTTGGCCGCGGACATGGCCCGGGTCGCGTTGAAGTTCCCCGTGTCGGTCTCGGCCCGGTCGTAGAGGGAGTCGATCCGCTGCCGAACCTCGTCGCGGTTCTCCGGCGCCATGGAAGACGTGCTCCTTCCTTGCCCCGCAGGGCAGTTGGGCCGATCCCGGGGTCGCTCGAGCCCCGGCCCCGGACGCCACGGCGGATCCGCTGGGGGCGGCCGGGCGGCCTGGCGGTCAACCTAGCCAACGTGTGTCCCTCGTGTGAAGGTTGAAGTGCGGAATGTCCGATACGTATTTGTGATGTTCGTCGTGGTGTTCGAGCGGGAAGGCTCGGCCCTTTCCGCTGTGACCGCGGATTTCTGTCGGATTCCTGAGAATCTTCGAACCGGTTGAACGCAAGCGCTCCGTGATGCGTATGGGGCGTGGGAACTCCATGCCCGCACGCCCGCTCCACCCAAGGGGACGACCTTGATACGCAACCGGCGCAGACGACCGACCGGCGCACGACGCGCGACCTATGCAGCGGTCGCCCTGATGCTGGGCGGCGGCGGGCTCATCGCGGTGAACGTCTACGCCTCGGCCAGCGAGGGCGGCTGGGGCGGGCAGCCCGGCCCGGAGGCGACCGGACACGTCACGTCCGCGGGTATGGCCACGATCGACTGCCCCGACGTCGGCAGCAGGCTCACGTCGGTGCCGGACGGGGCCCGTACGGAGGTCGACCGCGAACTCGCGCAGCTGGACCAGCAGACCGCCGGCGCCTACCAGCAGCTCCAGCAGTCGGCACAGGCCGTCCGGGCGGATCCCGGCGCCGCCGACGGCCCGATCATGAACCCGCTGAAGGAGCGGCGCGCGGCGACGATCGAGCGGATCGCGGTCGCCATCGACCGGGTGGGGGACCGGCCGGAAGGACTGGAGTCCCTCGCCGCCTGCACCCTGCGTCCCGCCCAGGAGGGCACCGGCGGCGATCAGGGCGACGGCGGGCAGGCCACCGCCTCTCCTGGCGACGGGGTCCAAGAGGGCGGCGGCCAGGGCCAGAACGGTGCCGGGCAGGCGGGCGCGGGCCAGGGCGGCAACGGACCCGTCGTCTCCGACTACGCGGACATCACCTCCGTACAGCCCAACGTGCCGAACCCGCCCCAGCAGTCCGACGCCTCGCGCGGCACCTTCAGCTCGGACTGCGGCGTCAACGCGGGCGGCCTGTTCAACTCCGACAACGTGATCGTCGCCCCCGGTGTCTCCAACGGCGCCCACCACTTCCACGACTACATCGGCAACCAGTCCAACAACGCCTTCGCCAGCGACGAGGACCTCGCCGGCGCCGACACCAGCTGTGTGGACCGGGGCGACAAGTCCACGTACTACTGGCCGGTGCTGCGGCTGCAGAACGGCAAGCAGGAGCGGGACGCCGGCGCTCCGGGCGGCGGCACGGAGGGCAACGCGGGCCAGATCGTCACGGCCAAGCAGGTGACGCTGACGTTCGTGGGCAATCCGCGCGGCAAGGTCACCGCGATGCCGCGGCTGCTGCGCATCATCACCGGCGACGCCAAGGCCTTCGTCAACGGCCCCGCCAACGCCAACGCCTCCTGGAGCTGCACCGGTTTCGAGAACCGGCAGCTGAAGGACAAGTATCCGCTGTGCCCGGCCGGCAGTGACGTGGTGCGCACCTTCCGCTTCCAGAGCTGCTGGGACGGCCGCAACATCGACAGCGCCAACCACCGCACCCACGTGGCCTTCGCCGCCCCCGACGGCTCCTGCCCCACGGGCTTCGTGGCGATTCCGCAGCTGGTGCAGCGCATCGTCTACGACGTCGCCGCGCCGAGCCTGAACGACGGCGGTCGGACGGTTCCGCTCTTCGCGGTGGACTCCTTCCCCGAGCAGCTGCACAAGCCGGTCACCGACCACGGCGACTTCATCAACGTCTTCGACGAGAGCCTGATGCGCGACATGGTCGACTGCATCAACTCCGGCCGCACCTGCGGCCCCCGCGGCGACGACGGCTCCGGTGCCACCGCGTCCCCGAACCCGGGCGGCGACACGGGAGCGACCGCCGGCCCGGGCGGCGACAGCGGTGGCACGGCCGAGCCGGGCGGCGGCAACGGCGGCAACGGCGGTACCGGTGCGACGGCCGACCCGGGCGGCGACGGCACGGCGGATCCCGGCGCGGGCGGCACGGCCGCTCCGGCGCCCTCCGTCTCCAACCCGGTGGAGCTGCCGAGGACCGACGCGACGACCTCGCCCGCGACCACCACCAAGCACGGCAAGCCTGCCCAGCACGGCAAGCCCGTCCAGCAGGGCAAGCCCGTCCAGCAGGGTGCGGCGAGCGAGCCCGCCGAGGCGGACAAGGCCACAACCGCGTCTTCCGCGGCCGGCTCCGGCGGCGACGAGGGCGGCCGGCCCACTCGGTCCACGCCTCCCACGACCGCCGCCTCCGGCGGTGGCCAGGCCCAGCCGCCCGCCGGACAGACGCAGGCGCCGGCCCCGCAGACCGAGCCCCAGGCGGCCCGGGGCGGACTCGCGGAGACCGGGGCCCACCTGTGGCCCGCGGCCATCGGCACTCTGCTCGCCCTGTCGGGTCTCGTCATGCTGCTGCGGGCCAAGCGCCTGCGCTACTGACCGGCTCCGCATGACTGGAGGACGGCGGTCCACTCCGCGGGGGTGGTCCGCCGTCCGCCTCCGCGCGGTCCGAAGACCGTATCGAGGGGTGGACCGACCTGCTGTCGCCCCGGCGGCGGCGCGGACACGGCCGCCGGGTGACGGCCGTCCTGCTGAACGCCCCGCACCGGCAGGGCGTTCCGGCCGTCCGCCCGGGCGTTCCACGACCGGCTCGGCTTCCACGAGATCCCGGTGGCGGACCGCGGCCCCCTCACTCATCTGGGCCGGTCCACGGCTCCGGACCGAGCACGCGCCGGACCATGTCCGTCAGAGGATCCGCAAGGTCTGCTTGGCGAGTTCGTAGGCGGGGAGCATCCCGTTGTGCTCCTCGGTGTCCATCCCGCCCAGGTGCAGCACGACCGGACCGTCAGGGGTGGAGACCGCCAGTGCGCTCTCCTTCTTGGTCTCCTCCAGAAGCTTGCTCGTGCAGAGGTACTCCACCTCCACGCCGGAGACGCCGGTGGCCGTCTTGAACGAGCGGTACGTCGCGTGGCCGGTGTTGTCCTCGGCGGCGACGAACTGCCGCAGGACCGTGCGCAGGTCGGCGTCGCCCGGCTTTCCGGTCCACACCCGCAGGAAGCCGATCTTCCCGGCGGGCTTGGCGTCGATCTCACAGGCGGTGGTGACCGGCCCCTGGCGCAGGAAGGCGTCGGCGAGGGCACCCGAGAGGTCGCCGTCCGATCCCTTCGACGCCTTCGACAGCTCCTTCTCGGCGTCGATCCCCTTGGCCTTCCAGCGCTGGGCGATGTCGAAGCTCACCGGCAGCTCGCAGGCGGATCCGGAAGCGCCGATGGTGCCCCCGCTCGCCGCGGCCGAACTCTTCTCCCCCGAACTCCTGGCCCCCGAACTCTTCGCCCCCGCGCTCTCGGCCGACGGGCTCCCCGACGCCGTGGACCCGCCGTCCGTCGACGGGGCACACCCTGCCAGCACGGCTGCGAGCATCACCGCCCGGATCACTCGCCCTCGCACGGCCCCCACCCTGACCTGCACCGTCGTCTCTCCTTCTGTTCAGGGCGGCCACTGTAACCGAGGGCACCGACAGCGCCGTACGCGATATACGCAACAGAAGCTCACCGCGCACCGCGTGCCGCTCACCGGACGTGGGACGTCTGGCGTCGGATGCCGGGCGTCGTTTGCGGGCGGCGGCAGCGACACGGCAGGGTTCGGGCCGTGCCTACCTTGCTGATCGTCCATCACACCCCCTCGCCCCACTGCCAGACGCTGTTCGAGGCCGTCGTCTCCGGAGCGACCACACCGGAGATCGAGGGCGTCCGCGTGGTACGCAGGGCGGCCCTGTCCGCCACGGCCGCCGACGTCCTCGAAGCCGACGGCTATCTCCTCGGCACCCCGGCGAACCTCGGCTACATGTCCGGTGCCCTCAAGCACTTCTTCGACCAGATCTACTACCCCTGCCTGGACGAGACCCGGGGCCGGCCCTTCAGCTACTACGTCCACGGCGGCAACGACGTCACGGGCGCCGTCCGCGCCGTCGAGGCCGTCACCACCGGCCTCGGCTGGCGGCGTACGGCCGATGCGGTGACCGTCACCGGCGAGCCCGCCAAGACCGATGTGCAGGCCTGCTGGGAGCTGGGCGCGACGGTGGCGGCCGGGCTCATGACCGACGGGTGAGGAACGTGCAGGCAGCGGGGCCGATGGGCCGTTCGGGTGGCGGGCCGGGTGCGGCGACCGCGCGGGAGGTTCGTGCGCTGTCGGCCCGGCCGGGCACGGGAACGGCCGGGCAGGCGCCCTTCCTGCACCTGGATGGATGAAGGTGCGGGCGTGCCGTCCCTGGCCGACGATTGGAGCGAGACCGCGCCCCGGGCGCGGTCGCAGACCGTCGGACGTCGTCGAATCGAGGGAGCGTCGGATGCGAGCGGACGGCCACGCACCCGCACGGCGCGCAGAGGACGAGCTGGACGCCGAGGAACTGCTGCGCCGGTGTGCCACGGACGTGGCGGAGGTGGCCGAGGGAATCCGTGAGGTGTCCGCACGGACCAGTGCCGCGCTGTTCGCGCCGTCCCTGACCGACTCCGCGCGCCGCCGTCCCCGTACCGGTCTCGCCGCGCAGTGGACACTGCTGCGGGCCCTGACGAACAAGCGGGGCCTCGGCGGCTCGGCGATCACGGCATCGAAGGGCATGGGGCAGGTGCTCGGCGCGGCCGGGGAGGCACTGGGCCGGGAGAGTCTGGCGGCGCTGGTGGCCGTCACTTCGCTGCGCCTGCGGATCGCCGCCGTGCTCCTCGGCCACCCCGAGTTCGCCCGCGATCCGGGCATGCGCCGGCTGACGGAGGCCGTCACCGCGGATCGCGACATGGCGGCCGTACGGGCCCTGCGCAGCCTCTTCCGGGACCCGGGCGCCCAGCGCGCGCTGGGCGGGATCGCGCCCCTGATGGCCGACCTCCTCGCCGTCCGCGCCCTGCTGGGCGAGGACCCGGTGAACGCGGAGACCGGCCCCGCGCCGGCCGCCGGTCCGGCGCAGGGCGTCAGCGGCACCAGCGGTATCGGCTGCACCAGCGGTATCGGCAGTATCGGCGGCATTGGCACCGCCCGCGCCGGGGGCTCGCACCGGAGCGAGGGTGTCGCCGAGGCCGTCGACCTCACCGAGCAGGAGAGGCAGACCATCGCCACCGAAGGCTCCTTCCTCGGCTTTCTGCGCAACATGGAGACGCTGTCCACCGACGGGCGGATCCTCGTACAGAACGTGCGCGGTCCCGACGGTGTCGTCCGGTACGTCGTCCAGGCTCCCGGCACGGCACCGGGCCGGCCCCGCAACGACTCCCCGCAGGACTTCGTCGGCGCCTGGCGCGACCTCTTCACGGCCGACTCCTCCTGCACCCGCTCCGTCCGTCTCGCCCTCGCGGACTACGGCATCCCGCGCGGCGCCGAGCTCGCCCTGATCGGGCACGGCGAGGGCGGGATCGCGCTGATGAACCTCGCACAGGACGAGGAGTTCTGCCGCGCCCACCGGATCACGCACGTGATCGCGGTGGGCTCCCCGGTCGACCACGAGAAGCCCGCCGACCCGCGCACCTGGGTCGCCGGCATCACCAACCAGCACGACATCGTGCCCGTCCCCGACGGCCGGGGCGCGGACTGTGCCTTCGACCCGCACCCCCACCCCCACCGGTACGCGGCCGACTACACCGGGCCCACCCGCGAGTTCCCGCAGTGCCACAGGCTCCGCGCGTACATCGAACACCTGCGGACCGTCATACCCGAGGTCCGCAAGGACATCGACGAGGCCCTCACCCTCTACCGCGGACCGGTCGTGCGTACGCAGGCCTACCGGCTCAAGGACAGCGCCCACCCGCCCGAGGGCCACCCCTTCCTCACCGTGCCCACCTCCTCCGTGCCGACCACGGCCGGCCCGGTCGCCGTCCCGGTGCGCTACTACGACTCCTCGGCCTTGCACCTGTGCTTCCCCGTCGACGCCGCGACGGCGCGCGGCCTGCTGCCCGGCGCCGCCTGGATGGCGCCGAGCCGGCTGGGCCGGCGGGCGCTGGCGGTGCTCTCGCTGTACGAACACCGCTGCTCCACCATCGGCCCCTACACCGAGATCGCCCTGTCGGTACAGGTGGACGACCTGTGGCGGCCCCGCCCGTACGACATGGCCGCCGATCTGCTGCGCCGCGTCGACCTGCGCCGCACCGGCCGGTACGTCCTCTCCCTCGCGGTGAGCAGCGAGGAGGCCCGCGTGGTCGCCGAACAGATCTGGGGCCAGCGGGCGCTGCGCACCTCGGCCGACACCGACCTGATGCATCGTCATATCGGTCTCGCCGCACCGGAACTGGGCCTTGCCGTCGAAGGCCGCCTCGGGCCGGGCGTCCGCTGCCCCGAGGGTGACTGGATCCTGTACGGGCGGCGCGGCGAGCGCACTGTACGCACCCTGGTCCGGGCCCACGGCAGAGTGCGGCTGCACACCGGAGCCGGGGTACGGCTGCGGCTGGACACCGCTGCCGCCGAACCCATGGCGGGGCAGCTGCGCCGGCTCCGCATCGACGTGTCCCGGCCGCTCTTCGTGCTGTCCTGCCCGCAGTTCATGCTCCACCGCAGCGCCGGCGCCACGCTGCCGCGCTGAAGCCCGCACGCACCCGGCCACTGGGAGCAGCCATGGTGATCGAGTCCCCCCGAACGATGCCGAAGCTCGACGGACTTCTCGACGAGGCGGCCAGGCTGCGTGCCGACGCCCGCCTGATGGACGGCTACGCCCGCCGGCTGCTCGCCACCGCGGCGGCGTTGACCGGGTGCGCGGCGGCACCGGAAGGGAGCCCGCCCGCACTGGCGCGACAGGCGGCCGCGTGCCGCACGGCGGCGCGGCAACTGCGCGCCGCAGCCGAGGCGTTGCTCGTGCACGAACGCGCCTGAGACGCCGGATCCCGATCCGGCCGGCGCAGCACCGGCCGTCCGCAGCTCGTCGCGCCCCGCACATCGGGACCTGACCGGCAGAGTGCACCACACCCCTGCGCACGGGCACCTCGACCCCGCCCCGCCGCTGGTCGATGCGGCCTGCGTGCTCGATGTCCTCGGCGTGGTCCGGCCCTGCCGCTGGTCGATGCGGCCTGCGTGCTCGATGTCCTCGGCGTGGTCCGGCCCTGCCACTGGCCGACGCGGCTCGCCTGCTCGACGGCCTCGGCGTGGCCTGGTCCTGCCGCTGGTCGATGCGGCCTGCGTGCTCGATGTCCTCGGTGTCGCCCCGCCCGTCACCGGCCGCCACCCCGTCCACTCGACGGCCAAGGCACCGCACCGCACCGCCCCGTCACCGGTCGGCGCGGCCCGTCCGTCCGACGGCCTCGGTGTCGTCCCGGCCGAGGCCCGGTCGTGCTCCGTGCGGGGTGTTCGGACCTGTCCGTGTCCGCCGGCACGCCGCCAGGCCGGCAGGGCGACGACGGCTCGTACCCATCCCCGGCGGCTGACGGTTTGTCAGCGGCGTTCGCACATCCGGGTGGTAGAGGCCGCCGTCCTGGGCCGAACGAGTTGTCGTGGCCGGGAACCACTGGACCGGACGCGGATAATCACCGCTCATGCAGCTCGTGAAAGCGCGCGGCCAGGCGCGGCGCGCCCCGGTGGCCGTCACCGGACTGGGTCTGGTCACACCCGCCGGCATCGGCCGGGACGCGGCGTGGGCGGGCCTGTGCGCCGGGCAGTCCACCGCGACCGCCGATCCGGGGCTCGACGGACTGCCCGTGGCCTTCTCCTGCCGGGTGCCCGACCTCGACACGGCCGGCCTGCTCGGGCACCGGCTCAGCCGTCGCCTCGACCGTTTCACCACCTTCGCGCTGCTCGCCGCGCGCGAGGCCGTGGCCGAAGCCCGGCTCACGCCCGACGGCTGGGACGGGGCCCGCGTCGGCGTCGTGATGGGGGTCGGCACCGGATCCATGCAGGGCTGGCAGGCCGAGTTCGACCGGCTCGCCGACCACAGCCCGGAACGCGTCTCCCCGCTCGCGCTGCCCCGCAGCGTGCCCAACATGGCCGCCGCCGAGATCGCCCTCGACCTCGGCGCGCGGGGCCCCAACATGGTCGTCAGCACCGCCTGCGCCTCCGGCACCAGCGCGCTCGGCCTCGCCCGGGACTGGCTGCTGTCCGGCGCCTGCGACCTCGTCCTCGCCGGGGGCAGCGAGTCGGCCCGGCTGCGGATGACCGCCGCCTGCTTCGCCCAGATGCGCGCCCTGTCCCGCCGCGCCGACAGTCCCGAGGCGGCCTCCCGGCCCTTCGACCGTGACCGGGACGGCTTCGTGCTCGGCGAGGGCGCCGCCGTCCTCGTCCTGGAACGGACCGAGGACGCCCGGGCCCGGGCCGTCCGGCCCGCGGCCCTGCTCTCCGGCTTCGGCGCCTCCTGCGACGCCCATCACTTCACCGCTCCGCACCCCGGCGGCGACGGCGCCGCCCGCGCCATCCGGGGCGCCCTCGCGGACGCCGGCCTGGCCCCCGAGGACATCGACCACGTCAACGCGCACGGCACCGCCACCCCGCAGGGCGACGCGGCCGAGCACAACGCCCTCCACCAGGTCTTCCGGCGCCCGCCGCCGGTCACCGCCGTCAAGAGCACCATCGGGCACGCCATCGGCGGCGCCGGCGCCATCGAGGCCGCCTGCACCGTGCTCACCCTCGGCCACCAGCTGATCCCGCCGACCGCCAACCTCGACACCCTGGATCCGTCGATGGACCTGGACGTCGTCACCAAGACACCCCGCCCGCAGCGGATACGGGCCGCCCTCAGCAATTCGTTCGGCTTCGGAGGCCAGAACGCGGTACTGGCCTTCACCACCGTCGACTAGGGCTGTCCGGCGGACCATGCCGACGTCGCGGAGCCCGGTACCCCCGGCCTCCGGCCGCAAGGGTGTCGGGGGCACCACGGCGGCGCTGCCGATTCCCCGCGCCCGGCTGCGCCCGCGGCGGGTCCCGCACTCGCATCGACGCCCTCGTCCGCCTCGCAGCCGAACGCGCCCGGCACCGCTCGCCTGCACCAAGGCGCCGTCGCCTGCAGTCGGCCTGATCCGCCGGACAAGCCCTGGCACCCGCCCCGGAAGCCCCAGCCGAAAGGTCCCCTCTTGTCGGAGTTCCCGCAATCCACCCCTCTGGCAGGCAGGGCACGGTCCTGGCCCGACGGCGAGCAGCTCATGATCGGCGTGTTCGTCGGCGTACCCTTCCTGGCGCTCCTCGCCGCCGTGCCCCTGGCCTGGCGGCACGGTCTGAGCCCCACGGACCTCGTGCTCGCCGCCGTCCTCTACCTGGTCAGCGGACTCGGCATCACCGTCGGCTTCCACCGGCACTTCACCCACGGCTCCTTCAAGGCCCGACGGCCCCTCAGGATCGCCCTCGCCCTGGCCGGCAGTCTCGCCGTGCAGGGGCCGCTGGTCACCTGGGTGGCCGACCACCGCAAGCACCACCGCTTCTCGGACCGCGACGGGGACCCGCACTCGCCCTGGCGGTACGGCCGTTCACCCCGCGCCCTGGCCAAGGGCATGGTCCACGCCCACCTCGGCTGGCTCTTCGAGACCGAGCACGCCTCGGCCCTCCGGTACGCACCCGACCTCGTCCGCGACCGCACCCTGATGCTGATCTCCAAGCGCTTCGGACTCCTGGTCCTCGCCTCCTTCGTCCTGCCGGCGCTGCTCGGCGGGGCGCTGACCCGCTCCTGGCAGGGCGCGCTCACCGCGTTCTTCTGGGCGGGGCTGGTGCGGGTCAGCCTCGTCCACCATGTGACCTGGTCCATCAACTCGATCTGCCACGCGACCGGTTCCCGGCCCTTCCGCAGCCGGGACCGCTCGGGCAACGTGTGGTGGCTGGCGCCGCTGTCCCTCGGCGAGTCCTGGCACAACCTCCACCACGCCGACCCGACCAGCGCCCGGCACGGCGTGCTGACAGGTCAGCTCGACGCCAGCGCCCGACTGATCCGCTGGCTCGAACGCCTCGGCTGGGCCTACGACGTACGCTGGCCGGACCGGCAGCGGATCACCGCACGCCGGGGGGAAGCGCCCGAGGACGAGCGGTGCGGGGACGGGGGGCCACAGGAATGAGCGTCCGCCAGCACGTGCACGTCAGCGGCCGGGTCCAGGGCGTTTTCTACCGGGACACCTGCCGTCGGCTCGCCGAGGAACGCGGAGTGGCGGGGTGGGTGCGCAATCTGCTCAACGGAGATGTGGAAGCCGTCTTCGAAGGGCATCCGGACGACGTCGCCGCCATGGCGCGCTGGGCGGCCGAGGGTCCGCCGACGGCGCAGGTGACCCACTGCACGGGCGTCGCCGAGGAACCCGAGGGCCTCTCCGGCTTCCGTGTCCTGCCCGACGCCGTGCCCGGGGGCGATCCCGGCTTCGGGTAGCCCGAGGGGCCCCCGGCCTCAGCGCACCCGCTCGGCCGCGGCCCGGGTCAGGTGACGCCGGGCCGCGGCCGTGTCGGCCGGCGAGGAGTCGGCGAGGGGCCGTACGAACAGGCTGACCGTGGCCTGTTCCGTGAAGCCGCTGCGGCGCATCAGTTCGGCGGAGGCGGTGTTGCGCCGCTCCACGTCCGTGACCACGCACACCGCCCCGGCCGCCGCGAGCCGGGCACAGCACTCCTTCACCAGCCGCGAGGCCACCCCGCGGCCCTGATGGGCGGGGTCGACCGCGATCCACTCCAGATAGCCCCAGTCGGCACGCTGCTCGAACGACAACGACCCGAGGACGAAACCGGCTACCCGCGCGCCGTCCAGCGCCACCAGGCACGCGGAGTCCGGAGCGTCCAGGTGCCCGGCGACGGCCGACAGCGACCAGCCCGTGTAGGGCATGGCCTCGGTGTCGTAGACCCGGTGACCGAGGTCGAGGACGGCGGCGACGTGCTCGAAGCCGAGCTGTCGCAGGGGCAGGGCGGGGGTCGGCGGGGCGTCGGCCATGGACACTTCCCTTCGATGCGGCATTTCGCAGCACATGTCCGACCGAAGGGCCCGGCGCGCCCGGTGCGGGACGCGCCGGCGCTCAGGGCTTGCGGGCCACGCCCCCGTACACCGGCTGCACCTCGTGGACCCGCATCCCCGCGTCGGGGCGCCAGCGGGTGGCCGGCACGACTCCCGGCTCGCAGAGTTCGAGGCCCGCGAAGAACCGTGACACCTCGGCGTGCGAACGCGCCCGCACCTCAGCGCCCCCGGACCGGTACACGGCCTCGATCCGCGCCCACACCTCGGGGTCGAACTCCGCGCTGACATGGGAGAGCAGCAGATGACTGCCGGACGGCAAGGGGTCCAGCAGGGTGCGGACGACACCGTACGGATCCTGGTCGTCGGTGAGGAACGGCAGCACCGCGATCAGCGACAGACCGACGGGCCGGGTGAGGTCCAGGTGCTCCCGGGCGTACTCCACGATCGTCCCCGGTTCCCGGATGTCGGCGTGCAGATAGGCGGTACGGCCCTCGGACGTGCCCTGGAGCAGGGCTTCGGCGTGCCTGAGGACGATCGGATCGTTGTCCGCGTACACGATGCGGGCGCTCGGGACGACGTCCTGCACGATCTGGTGCAGATTGGGTTCGGTGGGGATCCCGGTGCCCACGTCCAGGAACTGGCTCACGCCCCGGCCGGCGACGAAGCGGGCGGCCCGGTGCATGAACTCCCGGTTGGCCCAGGCGGTGTCCTTGACGCCGGGGAAGAGGTCCAGCACCGTGCGCGCGGCTGTCGCGTCGACGGGGTAGTGGTCCTTGCCGTCCAGGAACCAGTCGTACATGCGGGCGGAGTGCGGCTTGCCGGTGTCGATCCGGTCCGGGCTGAATCCGGTGTCTGTCACGTCACCTCTCCGGGGGGTGGATGTCTGCGGTGGTCAGGTGCAGTGGACGGCCGCCGTGGCGTCGTGCCGGAGCCGACCACGCGCCCGTCGGCAGGGTGTGCTCGGACGGTCCCTCGTCCGGGACGAACCGCGCCCGGGCCAGGGCCCGTCGGCCCACGGTGTTTCCGGTCTCCGCGCCGGTCCGCACGGTGCTCATCCCGGCGTGGGCAGGCGCGAACACGGCCCCGGCACCGAACGGCTCGGTCCCCAGGCCCTGCCCGCGGCAGCGCGGCGCCGGCCGCCCATCTCGCCCGCACGGTACTCCAGTTGCGGGCCTGCGGCATAGCCGAGGCCGGCCCTGCGCACACGGAACGGGAAGAGCGGGGCGTCGGGGCCGGGCGCGAACGGCCCGTGCCGCCGCCCGGTGTCACGCTGCGCAGCGGACGCCGAGCCCGTGTCGGGGACACCGGACCGCCGGCGGACGCGAACGGCTCGCATCGGAGGTGAATCCACCGGGGGTGCGGGCGGGGCGGAGGTCTGCGTGCACGCAGCGTGTGAGTGCCGGTCGCGCGGCCGGGCTCCTCGCCACGGCGCCGGGTCCCGGCCCGGCCCGGCCGTCCGCAGCCATCCGCCGGTGCGGCCCCGCCGGGACCCTCCGGCGGCCGGCATCTCTTCAGAAGGCTCGTACCCGCCGAGCGGTGGCCGGGTCATCCGGTCCCGGTTTCGGGCGGGTCCGGGTCCAGGACGGGTCGGCGGCCAGGTCGGGGCTGGGCGTGGCCAGGGACATGGGCTGGGGCTCCTTCGGACGAGTGGGGTGCGGTCCGTGGGAGGGGGGTGGCCGGTGCCGGTGCCGGTGCCGGTGCCGGTGCCGGTGCGGGTGCGGGTGCGGGTCCGGGTGCGGCCGGCAGGGGAGCTGTTGGCAGAGGAGCAGCCGGTGGGGGAGCAGCCGGTGAGGGAGCGGACGGGTCCGGGGCGTCGGGTTGTGTCGTCAGTTCCGCCCAGACGACACGCGCCGGCCGTCCGGCCGCGACCGACACGCCCCAGTCGGCGCTCAACGCGTCGACGAGGAAGAGGCCGCGCCCGTTCTG
This sequence comes from Streptomyces sp. NPDC107581, assembly GCF_055657175.1. Lineage (NCBI taxonomy): Bacteria > Bacillati > Actinomycetota > Actinomycetes > Kitasatosporales > Streptomycetaceae > Streptomyces > Streptomyces sp. NPDC107581. Next base: position 413,208 of record NZ_JBVKBH010000005.1, on the reverse strand, counting down.
GTCGTCGGGCCCGGCGCACCGGGGGACCGGACGGGCGGGCCCCTGGTTCTGGTCCTCGACCTCGATGCGCACCCGGTGCGCGGCCCGGTGCACCCGGCACACGATCCGTTCGCCGGCCGCGTGCACCAGCGCGTTCGTGACCAGTTCCGAGGTCATGAGGACCGCGTCGTCCCGGGCGCTCTCGCCGACGCCCCAGGCGGCCAGCAGGTCGTGCACCACGCGGCGGGCCGTGCCGACCACGGCCGGCAGCGGCGGCAGTTCGAAGGCGGCGGAGAGGCCGGGAAGGGCGGCCCCGGAGGCGAGCGGATCGGGGCCGTCGGGCCCAGGGAGTCGACCCAGGTGCTCGCCTCCGGGTGGTCTCGGGGCGCCGGCGGCCTCCGCCGGCCGGTGCGCGGGCTCCGGGACGTCCGGCAGGCGGGCCGGAAGCCCGACGGGAGGCAGCCGCAGCGGGGACGGACCGGGGGCCGGCCGGCCGGGAGTCCGGTCCTCGGGCAGCCGGTGGAGCGGTCGGGGGAGAGAGGAGGGCGGTGCCATCGCCGTACGCCTTTCGTGCGGCCTCGCGTCACAGGGGTGCCCGTGTCGGACGAGCCGGCCGCTTCGGAGAGCAGACGACACACCGCCTCCCGCGAGGCCGTGGTGCAGCCCGGTCTCCCCCGACTGGACGGCGCCGCCTGCTCCTTCGGTCAGTCGGAGCAGTGAGTCCACTGTGGCACCCGCCAACAACCGCCCGCAACCGGCAAGTTGAAAATTGCAAGTGGCCATGTGCAGGCTGCTTGCGTCAAGAAGTGATCGAACGGGTCCGAGTGGGCGATCGCGTGAGACCGTGACCCTGAAGCCCGGGCGAGGGGGTGGGGCGTGACCACGGAGACCGACTGGGGCGGTGCCCCTTCCGTGCTGCGCATGATCCTCGGCAGACAGCTGGAGGAGGCGCGGACCCGGGCCGGCCTGACCTTCGAGCAGGCGGGCGCGGCCATCGGCGTCAGCCACTCCACGATCCGCCGCATGGAGGCCGCCAAGGTCGCCCGGCTGCGCCTTGCGGACGCCGAGAAACTCCTCCAGGTCTACGGCGTGAGCGACCGGCAGGAGATCGACACCTTCCTGCAGTCGGTGCGCGAGGCCAACAAGCGCGGCTGGTGGCACACCTACCGCGACGTGATGCCCGACTGGTTCGCCGCCTACCTCAGCCTGGAGCAGGCGGCCCTGCAGATCAGGGCGTACGAGAACCAGTTCGTGCACGGTCTGCTGCAGACCGAGGACTACGCGCGTGCCCTGCTGGGCGCGGGCAATCCGCACGCCTCGGCCGGGGCGACCGAACGGCGCGTCGCGCTGCGCATGCGCCGCCAGGAACTGCTGGCCCGCAACGGGCCGCCGCGGCTGTGGGTCGTCATGGACGAGACCGTGCTGCGCTGGCCGGTCGGCGGCCCCGGGGTGATGCGCGCGCAGATCGGCCACCTCATCGAGCTGAACCGGCTGCCCCAGGTGACCGTGCAGCTCATGCCGTTCGCCAACGGCCCGCACCCGGCGATGCGGGCGGGCGCGTACCACCTCTTCCGCTTCCGGGCCCGCGAACTGCCCGACATCGTCTACCTCAACGGTCTGGTCGGCGCCGTCTACCTCGACAAGGGCGACGACGTCGTGGTGTACCGAGAGGCGCTGGACCGGCTCGGCGCGCAGGCGGCCCCCGCCAGGAAGACCGAGTCCCTGCTCGGCGCGATCCGCAAGGAGCTGTGACCGTGCCCGTGCCCGTTTCCTGACGCAAGTCCACACCCCCCGACCCGCAAGGGAGACACGGCGTTGCCCGACAACGGATGGCCGGCCGACCGCATCGACACCGAGAACGCCCACTCCGCCCGCATCTACGACTACATCCTCGGCGGGAAGGACTACTACCCCGCCGACCGGGAGGCGGGCGACGCCATGTCCCGGGAGTGGCCCGCCCTCCCGGTCCACATGCGCGCCAACCGCGACTTCATGAACCGCGCCGTGCGCTGGCTCGCCGAGGAGGCGGGCATGCGCCAGTTCCTGGACATCGGCACCGGAATCCCGACCTCGCCCAACCTGCACGAGATCGCCCAGGCGGTGGCCCCGGAGTCCCGGGTCGTGTACGTCGACAACGACCCCATCGTCCTCACCCTCTCCCAGGGCCTGCTCGCCAGCGCGCCCGAGGGCCGGACCTCGTACATCGAGGCCGACTTCCGTGACCCGGCGGCCATCCTCCAGGCCCCGGAACTGCGCGGGACCCTCGACCTGAGCAGGCCCGTCGCCCTCACCGTCATCGCGATCGTCCACTTCATGCTCGACGCGGACGACGCGGTCGGTGTCGTGCGCCGGCTGCTGGAGCCGCTCCCCTCGGGGAGCTGCCTGGCGATGTCCATCGGCACCGCGGAATTCGCTCCCGAGGAGGTGGGCCGGGTCGCCCGCGAGTACGCGGCCCGCAACATGCCGATGCGGCTGCGCACCATCGACGAGGCCCACGAGTTCTTCGCGGGCCTGGACCTGGTCGAACCGGGCATCGTCCAGGTGCACAAGTGGCACCCCGACGGCACCGGTGACAAGGACGTCCGCGACGAGGACATCGCGATGTACGGCGCGGTGGCCCGCATGCCGTGACCGGCCCGGGGCCGGGGTCCGTCCACCACCTCCCGGACCCCGGCCCCGTTCGTGCCGTACGACGGGCCGGGCCCCCTTTCTGATCTCCCTCACCCGCGACGGCCCGGGCGGCGCCGGCAGGTTGACGCACGACGGTGCCACCGACGTCGAGATCCTGCACGAGGGCATCCCCGACGACATCCGCCGGCGGACAACGAACGGGCACCCGCATGGCCCTGGACCGTCTGGCCCGGCTGGTCGAAGCCCGGAATCCGCCGGCAGCCTGAACGGATCTGGCCGAAAAGACAGGGAATCGGTCCGGAATTCGGCACAACCTTTGCGGTGGTGCCAGGTGCCCGGAATTGGCGAAAAAGAAAGCGGTAAGCAGCGGAACCGGGCGGAGAGAAAGCCGGTCTTAAGGTCCGTAGAAGGCCGGGATCAACCCGGTCGCGAAGAAACCGGGGGAATGAGCCATATGTCCGTCCGTCATCGCAAGACCCTGGTGACCGCCGTCGCCCTCACCGCCGGCCTCACCCTCGCCGCCGTCACGCCCGCCCTCGCCGGCACCGGCACGAGCCACACCACCCGTGCCGCCGCCGTGTCCTCCGCTCAGGGCGACCCGCGCAACGCCACCCAGCACGTGGCCGATTTCTACGGCGCCTACATCGACGCCGTCTGGGCCACCGACGACCCGTCGGCCTCGGGCGCCGCCAAGGCGCTGCGCGGCTTCTACCTGACCGCCGCGGCCCAGAAGAAGGTCGCCGCGTTCGAGGCGAAGAACCACGCCGACGGCATTCTGTTCGCGCAGAACGTGCCGGTGAAGTGGAAGGTCGACCACACCGGCTCCGGCGCGGGTCACGCCACCAGCAGGGTCACGCTCACCTGGGGCGACGGCCCCAGTGCCGAGGTCAGCAGGATCGACGTCCAGTCCGACCTGAAGACCCTGAAGATCACAGACCTCAAGCCGGCCGTCTGACCGGCTGACGGGCGCGCAGTCCCGCCCCGCCCCCACTCGGGGCGGGGCTCGCGGCTGTCCGGGGCCGTCACGTCCGGCCGTGCGGGTGGTACGCCCGGGGCAGTGGCATGCCCCGGCCGGCCATGATCTGCCGTACGTGGTCCGGGTAGTCGGTGATGACGCCGTCGACGCCGAAGTCCATCAGCGCCTCCACCGTCGCCGGGTCGTCGCAGGTCCAGGGGACCACCTTGAGGCCGCGGGCGTGTGCCTCGGCGACCATCGCCGCGTCCGAGTAGAAGCGGAAGCCCGGGTCGCCGACCTTGCCGGTCTGCGGGAAGCCGTAGTTGGGGGAGAGGGTCGTGACCCCGGGGAGGGTGGCGGCCGCCCGGACGAAGTCGCCGCCGTAGTCGTCGGCGTCGATCCCGCCGAGCCACGGGGACGCCCCGGGCCGGCCGACCTCGAGGAAGTCGTAGTTCGTCAGGGCCACCAGCGGCCACCGGGGGGCCAGCCGGTGCATCACCTTCAGCGCCCCCCAGTCGAAGGACTCGATGGTCACCTGCCGCTCGATGCCCGAGCGGTGGATCTCCTCGTACACGCGGCGCACGAACACCTCGCGCGGCGCGGTCTGTTCGGGCGAGCCCGCCTCGACCTTGGTCTCGATGTTCAGCCTGACCCGGTGGGCGTGGTAGCTCTTGACCAGGTTCAGGACGTCCTTCAGCTCCGCCATGCGGAAGCCCTTGACGACCTCCTGGTCCGGGAAGCCCGGCAGTTGCTGGTATCCGCAGTCCAGGGTCTTGATCTGGGCGAGCGTCAGGTCCTTGATGTATTTGCCGGCATACGGGTACTGAGGATCGCCGGGCGTGAGCGGCCCGGTGTCGCGGCACTTGACGCCGCTGATCTGCCGGTCGTGGTTGACGACCACCTTCAGGTCCTTGGTGATCTGGGTGTCCAGCTCCAGCGTGGACACCCCCAGCCGCATCGCCTTGCCGAACCCCTCCAGCGACTCCTCGGTCGTCATGCCGATGCCGCCGCGGTGGGCCTGCAGATCGAAACGGGCGCGGGGCGGGCCGCCCTGGGCCGCCTGCGCGGTGGCGGGTAACACGAGCGCCGGCACCAGGGCCAGACCGGCGAGCAGGTGTCGTACGGACATCGCACCTCCCTGTTCTCGGGGCGCCCGAGATTCTCGCAACGACCGGCCGGGGCGGACCACCGCCACGACAAAACATTGGGCCAAAGACCGTTGAACGTGCGGGGCACGGACACTCCCGTCCGGGGCCCGTGGCCAACCCGTGCGCCGCCGGCCATGCGTCCGAACGCATCCGAGCGCGTACGGCGTACGCCGTGCGGGACCTCCCCGGCTACCCCGAGCGGGACCTCTCCTGCGCGTGCCCTCGCCTTGCGCGTGCCCGCGCCCCTGCCCGGAATCTCATCCTCCCCGGGCCTTCTCCGCCGTCGGCCTTCTCCCGCCCCGGGTGCTCACCCTCTCCAGGCCCTCACCCCGTGTGCGACCGGGCCCCGGAGTCCTGCCGGAGGCCCTCTGTACCGGCTCCCCGGCCATGGTGGTGGTGATGGCGACGGTGGTCGACGGCGGTGCGGTGCACCGCGATGAGCGCCGCGTCGTCGTTCAGCCGGCCGCCCACGTGGGCGAGCAGGTCGCGCCGCACATGGTGCATCAGCGCCTCCGGACTGTCGTCCGTCCAGCGCGTGACCCGCTCGGACAGCGGATAGAACCGGCGGTGCGCGTCCCGGGCCTCGATGACACCGTCGGTGTACAGCAGCAGGGTGTCACCGGGCTCGAAGGAGAACACGTCCATCGTGTGCTCGGACCCCCCTTGCACCCCGAGCGGCGGCGAGGGGTGCAGGCTCGGCACCGAGACCGCGTGCCCCGGGCTCAGCAGCAGCGGCGGGGGATGGCCGCAGCTGGTCATCCGGGTGACCGGATCCTGGTCGGGGATCTCCACCAGCAGGGCGGTGGCGAAGCGCTCGCCCGCCTCCTCCGGCGTCTCCAGCTCGGTCGCGTAGCGGCTGATGCTCTGGTCCAGCGACGTGGCCAGGCCGTCCAGCGGGATGTGCCGGTGGGCGCTCTCCCGGAACGCACCGAGCAGCAGTGCCGCCTCCCCGATGGCCGGCAGGCCCTTGCCGCGCACGTCTCCGATCAGCACGCGCACCCCGCCGTCGTACTGGGTCACCGCGTACAGGTCACCGCCGATCTGCGCCTCGTCCTCGGCGGCCAGATAGAGCGAGGCGATCCACAGCGGGCCGATCTGCTCGGGCAGCGGCCACATCAGCACGTGCTGTGCGGCCTCGGCGACCGTGCGCACCTGCGCCAGCTGGGCCTGGCGCCGCTCCCGCACCGCGCTGTAGACCACGACCATCACCGAGAGCACGGTGAGGGTGATGAGCTGGACGATGTGGTTCGAGGTGCCGATCCCGCCGTGAGTGAAGGCGATCAGTGTCTGGGCGGCGATCGCGAGCGCCCCGACGAACGCCGTGGTCCGCGGCCCGGCGAACGACGGAGTGAGCGCGGGGGCGATGACCAGGGCCGGGCCCAGATGGATGCTCTCGGGGGAGCGGATGTCCACCACGGTGATCACCACGATGAGCAGGATCGGGAGCAGCAGCAGTGCATGCGTCGACTGCCCCGGTTGCTGCACGCCCGCGACCCTCTGCCGCAGTCTCATGCCTACCAGCGTGCTCCCGGACGGGGCATACGGCATACGGAAGAGCGGGAACGGCGACCAACGGCCCCGCCCGACCAACGGCCCGCCCGACCAACGGCCCCGCCCGGGCGGCGACCCCGCCCTGCGGCGACCCCGCCCTGCAGGGGATGCCCGGGGCCGGGCACCCTCGGTCTCGGGACCGCTCGTGTCTCAGGACGCTTCGTACTCGTGTCTCAGGACGCTTCATAGGTGCGCGTCAGGATGTCCAGTACGTCGCCCTCGCGCGGCAGGCGTGGCGCGTTCTTCGTCACCGCGTCCGCGACCGCGCCGGCGGCGATCGCCGGGAGCAGGGCACGGTCGGCGCCCAGGGCACGCAACGGACGCTTGATGTCCAGCGCACCGGACAGCTCCCGTACCGCCGTCACGGCCGCACGCGCCCAGTCGCCGTCCGCGGGCGGGGCCACGCGCATCGCCCGGGCCACCCGCTCGTACGCCTCCTGCGCCGCGGGGGCCGTGAACTCCATGACCTCCTCGAGCACGGCGGCCAGGGCGACACCGTGCGGGGTGCCCGTGTGGGCCGTGATCGCATGCCCGATGCCGTGGACGAGGCCCAGGCCGGACAGGGTCAGGGCCTGGCCGGCGAGATGCGCGCCCATCATCAGTTCGGCCCGCGCGCCGAGGTCCGTCCCGTCCCGGTGGGCGAGCGGCAGGGCGTGGGAGACCATGCCGACGGCCTGGACGGCACAGGCCACGGAGAACGGGTTCGCGCCGCGCGAGGCGAGCGACTCGATGCCGTGGACGAGCGCGTCGATGCCGGTCGCCGCGGTCGCCGCCGGCGGCAGGCCGAGCGTCAGCTCCGGGTCGAGCAGGGCGACGCGGGGCTTGACCGACGGATGGCCGATGTACACCTTCCGGCAGGCCGCCGCGTCCTCGATGACACCAAAACCGTTGGCCTCGGCGCCGGTGCCCGAGGTGGTGGGGACCGCGATGAGCGGCAGGCCGTCGGCGGCCTCCCAGAGCCGGTCCGCGTCGGCGGCCGCCGCGTCAGGATTGCCCACCAGCAGGGAGATGCCCTTCGCGGCGTCCAGCACCGAGCCGCCGCCGAGCGCGACGACGACGGCCGGGCCGAAGGCACGGGCCCGGGCGGCGCCCGCGTCGACGTTCCCGGTGGACGGGTTGGGCGCCACCTCGTCGTACACGGTGTGCTCCACGCCCGCCGCGTCGAAGATCTTCAGCACGCGCTCTGCGACACCGGCGGCCCGCAGACCCCGGTCGGTGACGAGGAAGGCGCGCCGGTGGCCGGTGGCCGCGATCAGCTCGGGAAGCAGGTCGATGCGGCCGGGGCCGAACTCGACGCGGCAGACGGTGTCGATGCTCACGGGTGCGAGGCTGTCGGTCATGGGTGTGCGGCTCCTGGAAGTGTCGTGTGGGCTTGAGACCGTTGTCAGGCCATGCTGCAGACCGTGCGCCTCGGGCCGTGCTGCGGGCCGAGCTTCAGGCTGCGTGCCTCGGGCCGTGCTGCGGGCCATGTTTTCGGCCGTGTGCCTCGGGCCGTGCCGCAGACCCGTGTTTCAGGCCGTGCCGTGGGCCGTGACGCAGGCGGGGCTTCAGGCCGTGAGGGCCGCATCGGCCGGCGCGGCCGCCGGATCCGGCAGCCTGAACTCCCGCCCCGCGAGCGCCTCGTAGAGGCGGACCGGGCTCATCTCGCCCGCGAGGTCGCCGTGCTGCGCCTTGGAGCGGCGGTAGATCTGCTCGACCAGCGCCGACAGCTCCGTGGCGACACCGAGGTCGCGGCCCAGGTCGACGGCGAGCCCGAGGTCCTTGCAGGCCAGGGTCATGGCGAAGGAGTCGTCGTAGTCGCCGTCGGCGAGCACGCACATGATGTCGTTCGCCAGGAAGTTCGACGCCGCCGGTGACGCCAGCAGGGAGGCGCGCAGCACACCCAGGTCGACGCCCGCCTTGACCCCCATCGCGAGCACCTCGCTGGTGGCGACGAGATGGCTGAACCACAACAGGTTGATCATCAGCTTCACGGTGTAGCCGGCGCCGAGCGGACCGACGTGCAGGACGCGGTCCGGATCGCCCATGGCCTCCAGCGCGGGCAACGCGATCCGGAAGTCGTCCTCCGGGCCGCCGACGAAGATCTGCAGCGTCCCGGCCTCGGCACCGCGGGCCATACCGCTGACCGGAGCGTCGAGCCGGCGCACTCCGCGCCCGTCCAGCACCTCGGCCGCCACCCGTGCGGCGGCCGCGGGCGTCGACGTGGACATGTCGATCCACAGTGCGCCCTCGGGCAGGGCGGCCGCCGCCCCGCCGCGCAGCAGCACGTCCTCCACGATGCGCGGGTTGGGCAGCATGGTGATCAGGAACTCGGCGTCCCGGGCGCAGTCGGCGGGCGAGTCGGCCCGGCGGGCGCCCAGTGCGAGATGCTCGGCCGCGGCCTCGGGCCGGGTGTCGTGCACGGTGACCAGGTGTCCTGCGTGGATCAGGTGGCGGGCCATGTGGCGTCCCATGTTGCCCAGGCCGATGAAGCCGATCCTCATCGTTGTCCTCGCTGCGAGTCGAAGGGAAGAAGGAAGCCGGAAGCAGGAAGCAGGAAGCAGGAAGAAGAAGAGAAGAAAGGAAGAAGGAGGTAGGAGGCAGGGGAAAGGGAAGGGGAGTGAGGGCGGGTGCCGAAGCGGGCGTGGTTCAGGCGAGGCTGATCCACGTGGTCTTCAGCGCGGTGTAGGCGTCCAGCGCGTGCAGCGACTTGTCGCGGCCCGCACCGGTGGCCTTGAAGCCGCCGAAGGGTGTGATGACGTCGCTGGCGTCGAAGGTGTTGATCCAGACCGTGCCGGCCCGCAGCCGCTTCGCCGTGCGATGGGCCACGGTCACGTCCCGTGTCCAGACGGAGGCGACGAGCCCGAAGTCGCTCTCGTTCGCGAGCCGCACGCCCTCGCCGGGGTCGTCGCCGTCGTACGACACCACCGCGAGCACCGGACCGAAGATCTCCTCCTGCCCGACCACGGAGGAGTTCTCCACCCCGTCGAGCACGGTGGGCTCCAGATAGCTGCCCCCGGTCCCGGTCAGCACGCGGTCGCCGCCGAGCAGCACGGTGGCGCCGTCCCGGACGCCGCGCTCGATGTAGCCGAGGACCCGGGCGAGCTGGGTCTCGTCGACGATCGGGCCCATCACCGTGGCCGGATCGAGCGGATCGCCGATGCGGAAGGTCTCGGTGGTGATCCGGCGTACGGCGGCCAGGAGTTCGTCCTTGACCGAGGTGTGCACGACGACGCGCGAGCCCGCGTTGCACGTCTGTCCGGCGTTGTAGAAGATGCCCCAGGCCACGGCGGAGGCCGCCGCCTCGATGTCCGCGTCGGGCAGCACGAGCTGGGGCGACTTGCCGCCCGCCTCGACGGCGACCTGCTTGCCGTTGGACTCGCCCGCATACACCTGGAAGAGCCGGGCGACCTCGGCCGAGCCGGTGAAGGCGATCTTGTCGACGTCCCGGTGCCGGCCCAGGGCCTGACCGGCGACCTCGCCCCGTCCGGGCACCACGTTCAGCACCCCGGCCGGGAGCCCCGCCTCGGTGGCGAGCGCGGCCAGCCGCAGCGTGGCGAGGGAGGTCTGCTCGGCCGGCTTCACCACCACGCTGTTGCCGGTGGCGAGCGCGGGGCCCAGCTTCCAGGAGGCGATCAGCAGCGCGTAGTTCCACGGCACGACCACACCGATGACGCCCAGCGGCTCCCGGGTGATCAGCGCGAGGGCGTCGCCCGGGGTGGGCGCCACCTCGTCGTAGGTCTTGTCGAGCGTCTCCGCGTACCAGGCGATGGTCTCGGCGGCCTTGGCGACGTCCACGCGCAGCGACTCGGTGATGGGCTTGCCCATCTCCAGCGTGTCGAGCAGGGCCAGTTCCCCGGCGTTCGCCCGGATCAGCTCCGCCCAGCGCAGCAGGATCCGCTTGCGCTCCTTCGGTGCGAGATCCCGCCAGCGGCCGTCCTCGAAGGCGGCGCGCGCGGACCGTACGGCCCGGTCGACGTCCTCGGCGGAGGCCGCCTGCACCTCGGTCAGCACCTGGCCGTCCCGCGGCGAGACGCTCGCGAAGACCTCACCGGAGGCGGCGTCCGTGAAGGCGCCGTCGATGTACGGCCGGGCGTCGAGGACGAGCTTGTCGGCGGCGGCCCGCCACTCGCCGTACGTCCGGGCCCAGAACTCCTCGGTGGTGTCGCTCACTTCACCCTCCAGCGGTCTATCGCGTCCTCGTCGAGCTGCACGCCGAGCCCCGGCCGGTCCGGCACCTCCAGGCACCCGTCGGCGTCGACCCGCAGCGGTTCGGCCAGCATGAAGTCACGGCGCTCGGGGGTCCAGCCGGGCGGGTCGTAGGGGAACTCGAAGTACGGGCCGCCGCCGACGCCCGCCGCGACGTGCAGATTGGCGAGCACCCCGATGCCGTTCGTCCAGCTGTGCGGGGTGAACTGGCGGTGCTTGAGCTGGGCCAGTTCGGCCAGGGTGCGGGCGCGGTGCATGCCGATCGCGAGCACCACGTCCATCTGGTAGATGTCGAGCGCGTCCTGTTCGAGGTAGCGCAGCAGCTCGGTGGGGGAGTGGTGCATCTCGCCGGCGGCGATGCGCAGGCCCGGGTTCTCGGCGCGCAGCCGTTTGAAGCCGTCCAGGTCGGCGTAGGGCAGTGGCTCCTCGACCCAGAAGACGTCCAGTTCGGCGAGCCTCGCGACGATCCTGCGGGTTCTGGCGAGGTCGGAGGCGGGCGCGGTGTCGCCCGCCATCCGCCAGGACTGGTTGAGGTCGACCATGATCTCGAAGTCGTCGCCGAGTTCCTCGCGTACGGCCCGGACGGCCGCGATCCCGTCCTCGACGCGGTTGCGGTCGATCCGGATCTTCAGGGCGCGGAAGCCGGCCTCGCGCACCTTCAGCGCGGTCTCGACCCGCTCGGCGGGGGACTTCAGCTCCCCGGAGGAGGCGTAGGCGGGCAGCTTCTTGGCCGCGTTGCCGAAGAGTTCGGCCACGGGACGGCCGTGCACCTGGCCGATGACGTCCCACAGGGCCGCCTCCAGCGGCCAGTAGTACGCGCCGTGGAAGTTCGCCGTCTCGATGGCCTTCACATGCCGGGTGATGTCGAGCGGGTCCTCGCCGACGAAGAGGTGCTTGTAGGTGTCGAAGCCGTCCATGAGGTCGCCGGAGCCGATGCCGGTGATGCCCTCGTCGGTGTGCACGCGCACGATCGTGGCGTCGAAGCGGCGGCGCGGCTCGGGATCCCAGGCCGCACGGAACGGCGGGTCAAGCTCCAGGCGCAGCCGGTCCAGCGTGATGTCGGTGATCTTCAACGCGCCACCGTCCCGGGCGCGGAGGCGGCGAGCACCTGGGGGTCCGGCGTGTAGAACGGGTTGGCCGGCCCCTGCGCTGCCGCGGCCAGGGCGTCGGACACCGACGGTGTACCGGTCACGGCGGCGCGGAGCGCGCCGTACGCGGCGGCCCGCTGGTTGGTGAAGCAGGCGTCGAGGTCGTGCACCGCGGGGTTGACCCACACCGCGGCGATGATCAGCACGTCGTCGGCCTCCTCGGCCGGGACGAGGCCCTCCGTGACGGCGTCCAGGACGCCCTGTGCCAGGCCGGCCTGCGCGCTGCCCCAGGTGGCACGCTCGTGCAGGTCGCTCCCGGCGGGGGCCTTGGTGACGAACAGGGTCAGCGGCTTCACGGGCACGGACGGCCGTACGACCGTCATGAACGGCACGTGTCCGGCGCTGGGCGTGGCCAGCGCGGTCGCCCAGGCCGTCTCGACCGGGCCGCCCTTGCGGCCGATCACGATGTTCGTGTGCGCGGCGTTCGGGCCCTCGCCGACGAAGGACTCGCCGATCAGTGCGGTGGCGGCGAAGCCGGGGGGGTGAGTGGGGGAATCCGCGGCACGGTGGGTGGGGGGATCCTCGCCAGGGTGGGTGGGGGAGGCCGGGGCCGGGGAGGGCATGGGATCTCCTGGACCTAGGGGAGACGGGGTGCGAAGGGAGAGCGGGACGAACCTCGCATTCCGCGCAGTTCGTCCGGCCCGATGCGGCGAATCTAGGTCCGCCGGCAGCGCCGGGCAAGGCGGGAGCGGGAATCGAAATGCCGGTTGCTCCCCTGGCAACTCAGTGCCTGACCTGCGCGTTCCCACACCGCTTCAGGCCCCTAGGATGGCGCGCGTGACGGACACATCCCCGGCCTCGCGCGGGCACGGCCTGCGCCGGGACATCGATCTGCTGGAGGCACTCGCCTCCGAGGAGGCCCAGCACGCCGGCGGCCTCGGTGTGGTCCGCCTGGCCCAGCTGGTGGGCCGGGAGAAGACGCAGGTCTCCCGCGCCCTGAAGGCCCTGGCCGCCGCGGGGATCGTCGAACGCGATCCCGACACCCTGGAGTACCGCCTGGGCTGGCGGCTGTTCTCGCTCGTCGCCCGCACCTCCGAGAGCCGCCTGGTCCGGGTCGCCGAGCCCGTCATGCACGCCCTGTCGGCGGACCTGGAGGAGACCAGCCATCTGTGTGTGCTCAGCGACCGCGAGGTGCTCACCCTGCTGTCGGTGTCCGGGCACTCCTTCCGCGTGCACGGCTGGGAGGGCCGCGGGGTGCCCGCCTGGCAGACCTCGGCGGGCCGCGTCCTGCTGGCCGACGCCACACCCGACGAGCTCTACGTCCGGTTCGGCACGGCGAGCGAGTTGCCGGTGCCCGAGCTGTGGGCGCTGATCCAGGAGGCCGGACGGCTCGGATACGCCCGTGTCAGCGAGGAGTTCGAGGCGGGCCTGGTCGGTGTCTCCGCACCGGTGCGGGACTTCCGTGGCCGGGTCGTCGCCGCCCTGAACATCTCCGCACCGAAGTCCCGTCTCGGCGACCGCCTCGACGAGGCCGGACGTACGGCGGCCCGGGCGGCGGCCCGGGTGTCGGTGCTGCTCGGCTGGGAGCCGCGGCGCATCGCCGCACCAGGTCCCCGGCTCACCTGAGCCGCTGCCGCGCACGAGGGGGAGTTGCCCTCACAGCAACCCCCGTTGCGATCCGCCGGAGTGGACTTGTCGGCCCCATGACGCGCTCGTAAATTCACCGCGCATCCAAGGGATCCCCGTCCGGGACGGAGAAAAGAGCAGCTCATGAACCTCGCCGGCATCGACGCCCTCGCCAAGGCCCCGCTCGCTGACGGTGACCTGTTCCTCGACGGCCGCTGGCTCCCGGCCGCCGACGGGCGGACCTATCCCGTGTACGACCCGGCCACCGGCGAGCCGCTGCGCCAGGTCTGCGCGGCCGGCGCCGACGACGCCCGCGCGGCGCTGGCCGCCGCCGAGCGGGCCGGGGCCGGCTGGCGGGCCACCCCGCCCCGGCGCCGCTCGGAGATCCTGTACGACACCTTCCGGCTGATGCGGGAACACCGCGAGATCCTCGCCCGGCTGATCGTCCTGGAGAACGGCAAGGCCCACCGGGACGCGCTCGCCGAGGTCGGCTACGCGGCCGAGTTCTTCCGCTGGTTCGCCGAGGAGGCCGTGCGGATCGGTTCCTCCTTCGCCGACGCGCCCGGCGGCGGCTTCCGGCACGTCGTACGCCGGCACCCGGTCGGCGTCACCGCGTTCGTCACGCCCTGGAACTTCCCGGCCGCCATGGCCACCCGCAAGATCGCCCCCGCCCTCGCGGCCGGCTGCCCCGTCCTGCTCAAGCCGGCCCCCGAGGCCCCGCTCACCGCGCTCGCGGTGGCGGCCCTGCTCGCCGAGGCCGGACTGCCGGGCGGCCTGCTGAACGTCCTGCCCACCGACCGCGCACCCCAGGTCGTCTCCGCCTGGCTGGGCGACGAACGGGTCCGCAAGTTCTCCTTCACGGGCTCCACCGCCACGGGCAGGCTCCTGCTGGAACAGGCCGCGGCGAACGTCGTCAACGTGACGATGGAGCTGGGTGGCAACGCGCCTTTCGTGGTCTGCGCGGACGCCGATGTCGACGCCGCCGTACGCGGCGCGATGGACGCCAAGATGCGCGGCGGCGGCGAGGTCTGCATCGCCGCCAACCGGTTCTACGTCCATGCCGGCGTCGCCGCCGAGTTCACCGAGAAGTTCGGCGCCGCGATGGCCGCCGTGCGCACCGGACCCGGCCTCGCGGACGGTGTCACCCTCGGCCCGATGATCAACCGGGCCGCCGTCGACAGGATCCGCTCCCTCGTCGACGACGCCCTCGCCCGCGGCGCGAAGATCGCCGCGCGCGGCACCGTGCCCGACGGTCCCGGCTTCTACCACCCCGCGACGGTCCTCACCGACGTCCCCGACGACGCCCGCATCCTGCACGAGGAGGTCTTCGGACCGGTGGCCCCCGTCGTCGCCTTCACCGACGAGGACGAGGTCCTCGACCGAGCCAACGCCACCGTCCACGGACTCGCCGCCTACGTCTACTCCCGTGACGTCGCCCGTGCCCTGCGCCTGGCCGAACGCCTGGAGGCGGGCATGGTCGGCCTCAACCGGGGCCTGCTGTCCGACCCGGCCGCCCCGTTCGGCGGTGTCAAGCAGTCCGGACTCGGCCGGGAGGGCGGGCGCGAGGGCATCGAGGCGTTCCTGGAGACGCAGTACGTCGCACTGGACTGGCCCACCGACTGACCCGCACGACCCTCGGACCGCCCGTTCCCGTAACGCCCGTTCCCGGACCATACGTTCCCCTGCCGCACGTCCGCCCGGAACCCACGTCCCCCCGGACCCGTCCGCACCTCCCGTCCCCAGACAAGGACCGCTCATGGCAACGACGCCCGTGACTGAACACCAGTTCGACACGCCGGATGTTCCGCCGTCCCCCGCGCTCCTGCGCGAACGCCGCCGTCTGCACACCAAGCTGAAGCTCGCCACCCAGATCGGTGAGGGCATCGACGGCTACATCATCGGCGGCATCGGCATGGCGATGGCCGCACTCACCACCGACCTGCATCTGTCCACGGTGATGGAGGGCCTGGTCGGCGCCTCGCCGCTGATCGGCATCTTCGTGGGCGGCCCGGTCTTCGGCCGCCTCGCCGACCGGTTCGGCAGGCGCCCGGTGTTCCTCGCCGACATGCTGATCTTCCTGATCGGCTCGGTGCTCCAGTTCTTCGTCACCGACGGACTCCAGCTCTTCCTGATCCGGCTGGTCATGGGCATCGCCATCGGCGGCGAGTACGCCATCGGCGCCCCGCTGCTCTCCGAGTACGCGCCCCGGCACGGCCGCGGCCGGCTGCTGGCCAGCCTGGAGATCAGCTGGTACGTCGGCTACGCGCTCGCCACCGTCGTCGGGGCCGTCTTCGCCGACGTCCAGGGCGGCTGGCGCTGGACGCTGGCCAGCAGCGCGGCCATCGCCGTGGTGTGCGTGGCACTGCGCGGCGGCATCCCCGAATCGGCCCGCTGGCTGCTGAGCAGGGGCCGCAGGGAGGAGGCAGAGCACCTCATCGCCAAGTACGGCATAGAGATCGACGTCACCGCCGAACTGGACGAGACCGGCCAGGACCAACGCGCCGGATTCCGCGCCCTGTTCAGCCGCCGCCACCTGCGCAGCACCGTCTTTGCCAGTGTCTTCTGGGCCGCGCTCGTCCTGCCCTACTTCGCCATCGGCACCTTCTGGACCCAGGTCTTCGACGCTCTCCACATGGGCGACAACGCGGTCGCCGCGCTGCTCGTCTACTCCTTCACGGCCGTCGCCGGCGTCACCGTGGGCTGCCTGGTCGTGGACCGCATCGGCCGCCGCAGGCTGCTGATCCCGCCGTTCTGGATCACGGCCGGCTGTCTGGCCCTGGTCGCGCTGTGGCCGTCCTCCACCCCGGTCATCGTCGGCGGCTTCCTGTTCTTCATCTTCCTCAACGCCGCCTCCAGCGCGCTCACCGCCGTCTACCCGCTGGAGGTCTTCCCGACGTCCCTGCGCGCCACCGGCGTCGGCTTCGCCACCGCGATGAGCCGGGTCGGCGCCGCGGTCGGCACGTTCCTGCTGCCCATGGGCCTGGACCGCTTCGGCGCCCGCTTCGTCCTCTTCGCCGGCGCCGCCGTGCTCGCCGTAGGCGCCCTGGTCTCCCAGTTCCTGGCCCCGGAGACCACGGACCTGGACCTGGCCACGGCGGCCCGCGCAGCCCGCGAACCGGCGGCCTGAACACACGGCCGCCGGCCCTCGCCCCCGGGTACGGCGCGTCCCGACCGCCACCCGCGCCGAACGCTCGCTTGCTGACCGTCACCTATGCACGGCGCACGCGTTCCGACCGCCACCCGCGCGGGGCGCACGCGTTCCGACCGCAGCCCGCACCCGGCGTCCTGGTGGCAGGGGCTCCGCGGCCGGCGCGGCTAGCGGTTGACCGCCCGCATCCCGGCCTCGTCGTAGCGCTCCCCGGACGCCTCGGGCAGCTCGGCGTCGATGCGGGCGAGGTCCTCCTTGGTCAGCTCGATGTCGACCGCGGCCGCGTTCTGGTCCAGGTACGTGCGGCGCTTGGTGCCCGGGATCGGTACCAGGTCCTCGCCCTGGGCCAGCACCCAGGCGATCGCCAGCTGGGCGGGGGTCACGCTCTTCTCCGCGGCGATCTCCTTCACCTTCGCGGCCAGCCGCTGGTTCGCCTCGATGTTGGCGTCGGTGAAGCGCGGGCTCTTACGGCGGTAGTCGTTCGCGTCCAGCTCCTCGGGGGAGGAGAAACGCCCGGCGAGGAAACCGCGGCCGAGCGGCGAGTACGGGACGAAGCCGATGCCCAGCTCCCGGCAGGCGGGCAGCACCTCGGCCTCCACGTCCCGCGTCCACAGCGAGTACTCGCTCTGCACCGCGGTGACCGGGTGGACGGCGTGGGCGCGCCGGATGGTCTCCGCGCTCGCCTCGCTCAGCCCGATGTGCCGCACCTTGCCCTCGGCGACCAGTTCCGCGAGAGCGCCGACCGTCTCCTCGATGGGCACGGCCGGGTCGACCCGGTGCTGGTAGTACAGGTCGATGTGGTCGGTGCCCAGGCGCTCCAGCGAGCCGAGGACGGAGCTGCGGACATGCTCGGCCGAGCCGTCCTGCCGGCCGATCGTGCTCATGTCGCCCGGTACGGCGTCGTCCATCCGGAAATTGAACTTGGTGGCGATCACATACTCGTCGCGGTGGCCCCTGACCGCCTCGCCGACCAGCGACTCGTTGGTGAGCGGGCCGTAGAGCTGGGCGGTGTCGAGGAAGGTGATGCCGAGGTCCAGGGCGTGCCGGATGGTCGCGATGGCCTCGTCCTGGTCCGTGGTTCCGTAGAAGGCGGACATGCCCATGCACCCGAGGCCGATGGCCGATACCTGGAGGTCCCGCAGACTGCGCTGTCGCATGTGGTGTCCCAGCCTTTCCTGCACACTAGATCGTCGTTCCGAACGCACGAAGCCCCTCATCCATCTAGCGACGGATCCGGCCGCACGGCATCCCGTGGGGAAGGCCGCGGCCGAGGTGACCCTCGTGCGCCGGGATGTCTGCGACGCTATGACTTGGAGCGCGCTCGAAGTCAACTCGGGCGTTCAGCCGGACCGGCAGCTCGAACGGGTCGTTCTGTGTCACCACCGGCCTGCTGCGCAGCTCTGCCGCCGGCACCGCCAGGTCCAGGCCCGGGAAACGGGCGTACAGGGCGGGCAGCGCCACGCCCGCGAGTTGGTGATCGGATCCGGAAGGTTCCGGAGTTGTTCCATGAAGTGGACGGCCGTATCCGTGCGTTGGCCGTGAACCGGGCGCCTCGGGAGCGTGCGGACGGACACTCCCGTCGGGGGACGGTTCCGAAGCCGTCCGGGTTGCCTGCCGTGCGCCGGATTCTTGTCACGGCACCGCAGGCTCTGCGGATCTTGACGCCCGGCCCCCGGCTCGCTGAACTGTGACCCGCACATCTTTACGATGGCGACCGAAATCGGGTGGAAGACCAGGAAACTCCCCGCACGGACGGGACGCCGGACGCGGGGTCGAGGGGGCGATGCAGGTGTCGGGGGACCCGCAGGCGATGGGCTGCCGTATTTCATGAACGCCGTCGGGAGCAGTGACGAGCGCAAGGAGTGGATCCGCTCCGGGCTCGCACGACTCGCCCGGTTCACCGGGCGCACGCTGCGGGCGGAGTGGCACGCCATCATCGTCGACCCGGTGCACCGGCTCGCGCGGCGCGGACTGTCCGGGCTGGTGCTGGCGTTCCTCGCCGCGTTCGGTGTCGTCTTCTTCCACGACCTGGCGCAGCACCCCACCGGAGCGCTGTGGGTACGACGGCTCGGCGGCGTCACGGCCGACCTGCCGCTGTGGGTCTCCCTGCTGCGCACCCCGGTGTCGCTGTACGTTCCGGCGCTCGACCTGCCGGTGTGGGCGGGCATCACCCAGCTGTTCCTCGCCTTCGCGCTCGCCGAACTGGCCCTCGGCCGGCGCCGGACGCTCGCGATCGCCTACATCACCACGCTGGCCGGCACCCTCACCGCGCGCGTGATGGTCGCGCTCGGCCCCGGCTGGTGGGGGTTAGGACTGCCCCCCGAGTGCGGCAAGGTGCTCGACACCGGACCCTCCGCGGCGGTCGTGGGCCTGTTCACCTACCTCGCGGTGGTGCGACGCGCGCCCGTCGTGTTCACCCTGACGGGCGGTTCGATGGTGTGGGAATCGATCGCGGTCCCGAACCTCGCCGGCCGGGAGCACCTGATCGCGGTGGGCGCGGCGGTCGTGCTCGGTCTCCTGCACGGCCGACGGGAGCGGCTGAGGTCCTTCGTACGGTCCCTGCGCGCCCCGCGCCGCCCCGAACCCGCACCACTGCGGCCGCAGTCCGTACCCGTACGTGTGCCCGTGGGCACCGACGACCGCGGCCCCTCCGGTTCTCCCGCCCCCTCCGCCGCTCCCGGGCCCCTCCCCGGCGGTACCGCTCCTGGCATGTCCGCAGCACGTCAATGTGATGGTTTTCGCACTTCGACACGTGCGGGCACCCCCTAAGGTTGCCGCCAGATACGGCAGGGCGTGGCTGACACCATGGTGTTCGTCGCCGGCAGGCAGCTGAAGGGAATCCAGGATGTTCCGCAAGGTGCTGGTCGCCAACCGTGGAGAGATCGCGATCCGCGCGTTCCGGGCGGGCTATGAACTCGGTGCGCGCACGGTCGCCGTGTTCCCGCACGAGGACCGCAACTCGCTGCACCGGCTGAAGGCCGACGAGGCGTACGAGATCGGACAACCGGGGCACCCGGTGCGCGCCTACCTCTCCGTGCAGGAGATCGTGGGCGCCGCACGCCGGGCGGGCGCCGATGCCGTCTATCCCGGCTACGGGTTCCTGTCCGAGAACCCCGAACTGGCCCGCGCCTGCGAGGAGGCGGGCATCACCTTCGTCGGGCCGGACGCGCAGACGCTGGAACTGACCGGCAACAAGGCCCGCGCGGTGGCCGCCGCCCGCGCGGCCGGCGTGCCCGTGCTGGGCTCCTCCGCCCCCTCCACCGACGTGGACGAACTCGTCCGCGCCGCCGCGGAGATCGGCTTCCCGGTGTTCGTGAAGGCGGTGGCGGGCGGCGGCGGCCGCGGCATGCGCCGGGTGGAGGACCCCGGCCAGCTCCGCGAGTCCATCGAAGCGGCCGCCCGCGAGGCCGCGTCCGCGTTCGGCGACCCGACCGTCTTCCTGGAGAAGGCCGTCGTGAACCCGCGCCACATCGAGGTGCAGATCCTCGCCGACGGCGAGGGCAACGTCATCCATCTGTACGAGCGCGACTGCTCGCTCCAGCGCCGCCACCAGAAAGTGATCGAGCTGGCGCCCGCGCCCAACCTCGACCCGGAGCTGCGCGACCGCATCTGCGCCGACGCCGTCCGCTTCGCCCGCGAGATCGGCTATCGCAACGCGGGCACCGTGGAGTTCCTCCTGGACCCGGACGGCAACCACGTCTTCATCGAGATGAACCCGCGCATCCAGGTCGAGCACACGGTCACCGAAGAGGTCACCGACGTCGACCTGGTCCAGGCCCAGCTGCGCATCGCCTCCGGCGAGACCCTCGCCGACCTCGGCCTGTCCCAGGAGACGGTCACCCTGCGCGGTGCCGCCCTCCAGTGCCGCATCACCACCGAGGACCCCGCCAACGGCTTCCGCCCGGACACCGGCCGGATCAGCGCCTACCGCTCGCCGGGCGGCTCCGGCATCCGCCTCGACGGCGGCACCACCCACGCGGGTACGGAGATCAGCGCGCACTTCGACTCGATGCTGGTCAAACTCACCTGCCGGGGACGGGACTTCAGGACCGCCGTCCTGCGGGCCCGGCGCGCCGTGGCCGAGTTCCGCATCCGCGGCGTGGCCACCAACATCCCCTTCCTGCAGGCCGTCCTGGACGATCCCGACTTCCAGGCCGGACGGGTCACCACCTCCTTCATCGAGCAGCGCCCGTACCTGCTCACCTCCCGCCACTCCGCCGACCGCGGCACCAAGCTGCTCACCTTCCTCGCCGACGTCACGGTCAACAAGCCGCACGGCGAGCGCCCGGACCTGCCCGACCCGGTCACCAAGCTGCCGCCGCGGCCGGCCGGCGAGCCCCCGGCCGGCTCCCGGCAGCGGCTGGTCGACCTGGGCCCCGAGGGCTTCGCCCGCCATCTGCGCGCATCCCCGACCCTCGGAGTCACCGACACCACCTTCCGCGACGCCCACCAGTCCCTGCTCGCCACCCGGGTCCGCACCAAGGACCTCCTCGCGGTCGCCCCGGTCGTCGCCCGCACCCTGCCCGAGCTGCTGTCCCTGGAGTGCTGGGGCGGCGCGACCTACGACGTCGCCCTGCGCTTCCTCGCCGAGGACCCGTGGGAGCGGCTCGCGGCCCTGCGCGAGGCCGTACCCAACATCTGTCTGCAGATGCTGCTGCGCGGCCGCAACACCGTCGGCTACACCCCGTACCCGACCGAGGTCACCGACGCCTTCGTGCAGGAGGCCGCCGCCACCGGCATCGACATCTTCCGCATCTTCGACGCCCTCAACGACGTCGGCCAGATGCGGCCCGCCATCGACGCCGTACGCGAGACCGGCACCGCGATCGCCGAAGTCGCCCTCTGCTACACCGCCGACCTCAGCAACCCCGCCGAGCGGCTGTACACCCTCGACTACTACCTGCGCCTGGCCGAGCAGATCGTCGAGGCCGGCGCCCATGTCCTCGCCGTCAAGGACATGGCCGGACTGCTGCGCGCCCCGGCCGCCGCCCGGCTCGTCTCCGCCCTGCGCCGTGAGTTCGACCTGCCGGTGCACCTGCACACCCACGACACCGCGGGCGGCCAGCTCGCCACCTACCTCGCCGCGGTCCAGGCGGGCGCCGACGCGGTGGACGGCGCGGTGGCCTCGATGGCCGGCACGACCTCGCAGCCGTCGCTGTCGGCGCTCGTGGCCGCCACCGACCACTCCGAGCGGCCCACCGGACTCGACCTGCAGGCCGTCGGTGACCTGGAGCCGTACTGGGAGGGCGTCCGGAAGATCTACGCCCCGTTCGAGGCGGGCCTGGCCTCCCCGACCGGGCGCGTGTACCACCACGAGATCCCCGGCGGCCAGCTGTCCAACCTGCGCACCCAGGCCGTCGCCCTCGGTCTCGGCGACCGCTTCGAGGACATCGAGGCGATGTACGCCGCCGCCGACCGCATCCTGGGCCGCCTGGTCAAGGTGACCCCGTCGTCCAAGGTGGTCGGCGACCTCGCCCTGCACCTGGTCGGCGCCGGGGTCTCGCCGGAGGACTTCGAGGAGACCCCCGACCGGTTCGACATCCCCGACTCGGTCATCGGCTTCCTGCGCGGCGAACTGGGCACCCCGCCCGGCGGCTGGCCCGAGCCGTTCCGCACCAAGGCCCTCCAGGGCCGCGGCGAGCGCAAGCCGGCTCCCGAGCTGTCCGCCGAGGACCGCGACGGGCTCGCGAAGGACCCCCGGGCCACGCTCAACCGGCTGCTGTTCCCCGGCCCGACCCGCGAGTTCGACACCCACCGGCAGAGCTTCGGCGACACCAGCATCCTGGACAGCAAGGCGTTCTTCTACGGTCTGCGGCCGGCCAAGGAGTACGCCGTCGACCTGGAGCCGGGCGTACGGCTCCTGATCGAGCTGCAGGCGGTCGGCGAGGCCGACGAGCGCGGTATGCGCACCGTGATGTCCTCGCTCAACGGGCAGCTCAGGCCGATCCAGGTCCGCGACCTGGCGGCGGCCTCCGACGTGCCGGTGACGGAGAAGGCCGACCGGGCCAACCCCGGCCACGTGGCGGCGCCGTTCGCCGGCGTGGTGACGCTCGCGGTGGCGGAGGGCGACGAGGTCGCGGCCGGTGCGACCGTGGCGACCATCGAGGCGATGAAGATGGAGGCCACGATCACCGCGCCGAAGGCGGGACGCGTGTCCCGGCTGGCCATCAACCGGATCCAGCAGGTCGAGGGCGGCGACCTCCTGGTCGAGATCGGCTGAGACGGCAGCGCGCCGCGACCCCGCACCGGTCGCGGCGGGCAGCCGGGGCCGCACGTCGCACGCGGCGAGCTGCCCGGCCGCACGCCGGCCGTGGCGGGCAGCCGGGGCCGCACGTCGGCCGGGATGAGCAGCCGCGGCAGCTCACTGGTCGGGACGATGGGCCGGGGCAGCTCACTGGTCGTGGCGGGCAGCCGGGGCAGTTCATTGGCCGTGGCGGGCTGCCCGGGTCGGCTAGAGGCGGCCGAACAGGTACCGCAGGCGGGCGAGGAGCAGGTTCGGGTCCTGCCGGGTCACCAAGGCGCCGCTGGACACGTAGAGGTTGCGGCCCCTCACGGCCACCGAGGTCGGGTTGGACAGCCCGTCCTGCGGGGTCAGCACGACCGTGCGGCTGCCGTCCCGGCTCACCAGCACGACCTGGCTGGTGTCGTTCAGCGCGGCCAGCACGCTGCTCCCGTGCCCGGGGAAGGCGAAGTCGTCGATGCCGGCCAGACCGGTGGCCCGCGTCTCGACCGGGCCGGCCGAGCCGTCCGGGCGGAGCGGGAAGCGCAGCAGCGTTCCGCGGACGGAGTTGGACACCCACACCGCGTCGCGGTGCACCTTGATGCCGTTGGCCCCGTAGCCGGAGCTGGAGCCGGGCTGCGCCGTGAGCGGCCGCAGTTCGGTGCCCTTGGCCCAGGCCGTGGCCTTGCCGCCCGACACCGGGACGCGCCAGACGGTGCCCTGCACCGAGTCGGCGGCGTAGAGCATGCCGCGGTGCTCGTCGAGGGCCAGGCCGTTGGGCAGTCCGTCGTGCGGAAGTTCGGTGATCTGCACGGGCGTTCCGCCGCCGCGGGGGATGCGCCAGATGCCGGTCTCATGCGTCCCGGTCGCGTAGTTGACGTACAGCGTGCCGTTCTGGGCGCGGACGATGCCGGTGACGACGGGGCTGTGCACGACCGGAGCGTCCGCCTTCGCCACGGCCGGCAGGGTCGAGAGGATCCGGACCCTGCCGTCGCGGGTCTTCCCGTCGGGGGTGACGTGGGCGACCTGCCGGGCGAGGGCGAAGGCGAGGTCGGCGGAGCCGTCGGGTTCGAGGGCGATGTTCTCCGGCGTCTGCCCGGAGGCCAGGCCGAAGTGGGCGACCGTGTGCGAGTCCGTGATGATCGGCTCGGTGCCGGTGGCGGGTGCCACCGTGAGCAGGCCGAGCGCGAGCGCGGCCGCGGTGGCTGTGGCCAGGCGGGGGAGTCGGGGCATGTGACCTCTCTTCGTACGGCGCACGGGGCGCCGGCGTGCGGGGCCACACAAAGATGACGGGGTGCCGGTCACCGGCCGGGGGAGCCAGGGCCGGGGGGTCGCCCGCACAGCCCACGACCTGGCGCCGCGCGCGGCCCGCCCGGGTGACGGGCCGGGCCGCGTGTGGCGCGCGTGAGGTCAGCTCCAGAGCGGGTAGACCATGACCTGCTTGAAGCCGTCCGGCCGGGAGCCCTCGTAGGTCAGGCTCATCCGGGTGTACTGCTGGACGTCCGGGTGCTTCTTCCACGGCTGCGGGCGGTCCAGGCGCACGGTCACACGGTACGAGCGGAAGGTGCCGGCGGCGCAGTACGGCTTGCAGTCGTTGACCGCGTTCACGCCCTCGGCGGTGGCGGCGGTGGGGCTCCACCGCGTCCAGTGGAGCCCGGTGAGGCGGCTGTTGCCGTCGCCGCAGGCGAGGATGAAGTCGGTCGGGCGGACGTTGCGCTTCCAGAAGCAGTCGACCAGCACCGGTTGCCGGGGATAGGCCTTCGGGCCCGCGGCGGTCGGGGGGCTCGCCGAGGCCGTGGTCATGGATGCGGTGAGCAAGGCTCCCGCTGCCAGGGTGACCGCCGTTCCCATCAGTGAACCGCGCATGGCCGCTCCCGCCCGTCGTGCGTGTACCGCTGCGTGCATCTCGACGCTACGACCGTCCGCCCGGTTGCACCAGTCGCGCAGGTCGCGCGGCGTGTCAGCCGTGCGAGACGGACAGCCCGTAGAAGGCGACCCGGGCGCCTTTCGTGGTGCTGTCCGAGGAGGACTGGTTGTAGGAACCCGCCTTGAAGTACTGCTTGTACTGCGCGAACGAGGACGGGATGGCGTAGTGGGTGGTGGTGCCGTCGACGGTCAGGCCGATGGTGTTCCCGCCGGAGACGGCGATGGTGTAGGTCCACGTCTTGCCGACGGACACATGGCCCACGGTGTGCGGGGTCTGGCCGCCGGACGGCGAGTTCTCGGTGCCGAGGACGATGTCGCCGTCCGCGTGGTAGTACAGCTCCAGCAGCGGCTTGGTGGACGAACCGCCGGAGCCCAGGTGGATCTGCCCCACGCAGACGTTCTTGGTCACCGAGACCACCCGCAGGGTCGCGCTCATCCGGTGCGAGCCGCTCAGCTTCCAGTCGGCGGCACTGCCGTTGCGGTTCATCTCGCGCAACTCGGAGCGCGCGTAGTTGGAGTTCGGGGTGGTCACGCCCTTCTCGGGCGCCCAGAACGTCATCGCGCCGTCGCGCGTGTCGGTGTAGAAGTACGCGTCCTGATAGCCGTTCGCCCCCTGCAGCCGGGACGAGGGGATCGTGGTCGGGGAGCCGGGCGAGCCGACGGGCTCCTGCAGCTGCCATGTCGAGAGGTCGAAGTTGCCGCCGGGCGCGACATGCGGGTCGGCCGCATCCGCGCTGCCGCCGGTGAGCGCGGTGAGGGCGAGGGCGAGGCCCGCGGCGGTCGTCGCCGCGAGGAGCCGGTGGCGGGTCATGTGGGGGTCCCTTCGTCGGACCGGGATGCGTTCAGCATGATGAACGCTGAACGCATCCTTGGTCGCCGGTGACCCGTGAAGCTAAAGGTCTGAACCTGACACGTCAAGAGGTTCAGCAGGCGCCCTCGTCCTGCCAGGGGCCCCACTCCGAGGCGCCGGGCGCCTCGTTCTGGGTCCACCACTTGGCCTTCCAGTTGTGCTTGCCGTACGAGACCTCGTTCCCGGCCGTGTACACCGCCGCCGAACTCCAGGCGGTCTTGCAGGAGGTGGGCGTCGGTGTGGGCGTGGGTGTGGGGGTGGAGGTGGGCGGGGTGACGCCCGCGAACTGCACCGAGTACTTCGCGAAGTCCCAGGGATTCTGGGTCACGCTGGAGCAGGTCCCCGACGTACGGCCGCCGTTGTCGGGCGGCGAGCACTGGCGGTCGCGGTTCAGGGACCAGAACGTGAACCGGTCCATGTGGTGGCTCGTGGCGTAGTCCAGCACGGTCTGGAAGTCGGCCTGGGTGAAGTACTCGCCGCTGTCGCTGCGGCCGTTCATGCCGGAGAAGCCCTCGTGGGCGTAGGCGGTCGCCTGGTCCCAGCCGAACGTGGACTGGAGGATCGAGTTGAAGTTGGTCAGCGCGCCGGTCTGGCTCGCCGCCCCGTTGAAGCCGCCGTCGAACGGCATGATGGAGAAGTTGTTCGGGGTGAACCCCTGGGACTTGGCCTCCAGCAGCATCTGCTTGCCGAACCAGCCGGTGCCGTCCGCGGTGCCGGCCGTGGTCACGGAGACGTACAGGCCCGGGTTGTTCTGCTGCAGGATCTTCGCGGCGCCGATCTCGTTCTTGATCGCCGCGGTGTTCTCGTACTCGGGCTCCTCCAGGTCGAAGTCGATGGCGTGCAGCCCGTACTTGGTGATGACCTGCTGGTACGCCGCGGCCGTGGAGGCCGCGTCCGAGCAGTTCTGTCCGAGCTTGGTGCCGCCGTACCCGCCGACGGAGACGGAGACGTCACCGCCCTTGGCGCGGATGGTGTCGATGAGCGAACCGACGGCCGTGTCGGAGGAGACGGGGGCCGTGCCGCCCCAGGTGGGGGAGCAGCCGCCGCCGTTCGGCGCGAGGACGAAGGCCAGCTGGAAGGCCTTGAGGCCGGTGGCGTCCATGATGGCGGCCGGGTCCGGCGGGTCGTTGTCCAGCGGCATCAGGTAGGGCGCTGCGGCGTA
Source organism: Streptomyces sp. NPDC107581 (assembly GCF_055657175.1). Lineage (NCBI taxonomy): Bacteria > Bacillati > Actinomycetota > Actinomycetes > Kitasatosporales > Streptomycetaceae > Streptomyces > Streptomyces sp. NPDC107581. The sequence continues at coordinate 386,736 of NZ_JBVKBH010000005.1, read as the reverse complement.
CCACCGGTTGTCCAGTGCGGTGGTCGCCCCAGAGGCGTTGCCCGCGACGAGCGCGGTCGTGCCCGCGGCGGCCAGTCCTACGGCGGCCGCCGCACCCAGACATGCACGAAGACGTCTCACTGCGTGCCTCCCAGAGGGGTGGGGTGGGGAGAGGGGGCCCCAGCCTCCGGGAGCTGTTGCGCTCACGTCAATGGGTTGGTCTAGTCCAAAGGTCTCTTTGGACTAGACCATACGATTTCTTTACCGGAGGTGCAGGGTGAAGCCCCGGCCGAGCGGCAGACTCGGCGTCCGGACGCTCGTCACATGGCTGCCGGGGTCGTAGGACCAGGCGGAGTGCGGCAGTCGACGCCCGTCGAGGAACACGCGGGCCGGAGCCGTGTCGCCGTGCACGGTGAACCGGTACGACCGTGCGTCCACCTTGCCCGTGTACGCGCCCCTGCTCGCGCCGACCGAGACGGTCGTCCCCGCGGCGCCGGTGTGCACCGACACCCGCTGGGTGGCCGCCGCGCCCTTGGCGAAGTCGCGGGTCACACCGTCGTCCTCGTAGAGCGTGTAGCCGCTGGTGCCGTGCGCCGACGGGTACACGTCCCAGTCCAGCTCGTGCCGGTCGCGGCTCTGCCAGCTCGTCGTGCCCTGGGGCCACATCGGGACGACCGCACCCTCGCGCACGAACAGCGGGAGCGTGTCGAGCGGGGCGTGATAGCCGTTCAGGGTGGTCGGACCCTGGTAGGTGCGGCCGGTCCAGTAGTCGGTCCAGGTGCCCTTGGGCAGATAGATGCCGTCACGGGTGTCGGAGTCCTGGTAGACCGGGGCGACGAGGAAGTCCGGACCGGACAGGAACTCGTACTTCGCCTGCGCGCCCAGCGTGTTCGGGTCGTCCGGGTACTCCAGCCAGAGCGGACGCACCGCGCCGACCCCCGTCTTCGCCGCCTGGGCGGACAGGGTGTACATGTACGGCAGCAGCCGCTCCTTCAGCTGCAGGTACTTGCGGTTGATCGAGGTGTACGGCTCGCCGTCGAGCCACGGCTGCTGGTCGGCGGCCTTGCCGGTGGTGATGTCACTGGCCCAGCCGTCCATGGTCATGATGGCCGGCAGGAACGCCTTCCACTGCAGGTCACGGGCGTACATCTTGGGGTCGTGGCGGTAGATGCTGCCCACGTCACCGGTGTTGTACGCGATGCCGGACATCGTCGCCCCGGCATAGGTCGGGATCTGCCAGCGGATGTAGTCCCAGGACAGCTTCTGGTCACCGCTCCACAGGACCCCGCAGCGCTGGGCGCCCGCCCAGGACACGGGCAGCCACACGAACCCGCGGGCGTCGCTGTTGTCCTCGATCCCCTTCTTGGCCGCGTCGCACGCGTCCAGCGCGAACTTGTAGCCGTTGCCGACCCAGGCCACGTCCAGCTTGGCCACCCGCTGGCCGGCCTTGACCTGGTCGGCGAGTTTGCCGATGCCGTCCTGGGTCCACAGACCGAGCTGCGCGTGGTGGTCCTGGAGGCCCTGTGCGGTCTGCTGCAGGTTCTCGTACCCGCAGCCGTACCCGTCGTTGACCAGCATCCAGCCGAGTGGCATCTGGTTCTCGGTGTAGCCGTCGGCGATCTTCAGCGCGTCCAGGGTGTGCCGCTCGCCCCGGTTGGCGTTGTGCAGGTAGCAGTCGGAGTCGCCGGGTTCGAGGCCGTAGACCGGAGGCATGAAGGGTTTGCCCACCAGTGCCGTGTACTGGCCGATGACCTGCTTGGGATCACCGAGGAAGTAGTAGGCGTCCAGGCGCCGTTCCTGCTGTCCGGTGGTGACGGGCGAGCCGAAGGTGTACACGCCCGGGGCGAACGTGTTGCGGAAGACGCCGTAGCCCGCGCTGGAGAGGTAGAACGGCTGGGAGTTGTTGTAGCCGCCCTCGTTCCAGTCGAAGCTGTTGGCCACGTACATGGTCTGCCCGCGGTGCGAGAAGCTGCCGTTCTGCTCGCCGCCGCCGAAGAACTGTTCGTCGCCGCCCCGCTCGAGGCTCTGCCGCATTCCGCCGGTGGACCAGCGCAGCGGCTTGTCCTCCTGCCAGATCCGGGTCCTGTTGTCGGGCTTGTACAGCCCGAACCGCAGCGGCTTCTTGTACACCCGCAGCACGGCCTCGGGGGAGCGGATGCCGTAGTAGTCGCCCGCGTCGAAGGCCGAGGTGTGCCGCTGGAGCGCGGGCGGTGTACGCACGATGGCCGTGCCCGCCGGATCGCTCAGCGACCCCGACGGGTCGGCCTGCAGGCGGAGCCGGCCTCCCGTCAGGAAGTCGGCGCGGGCCGTGAGCGGGCCCGCCCCGATCGTGTAGCTGCCCCCGCGGCCCGAGAAGGAGGTGAGGTTCCCGGCGTCGGTGGTCGCGGGCAGATAGGCGGTGCCCGTGAACGAGTTGTCGTGCACGTCGTACGGCACGACCAGGACGTGGTAGGTCCCCGAGGCCCGCGGGATCACCGTGGCCTCGGGGTCGGCGGTGCCGGCGCTGGACGCCACCTGGGTGCCGTGGTCGTCGTAGACGTACAGGTCGAAGTCGTCGGTGGGCTTCTCCCACTTGACCGACAGCGGCACACCGCCCTCGGGGTTGTCGTCCCAGTAGCCGTCCGGCACCGAGACGGTCAGGTCGAAGCGGTCGCAGACCTTGTTGTCGGGGTCGGCGGCGGCACCGGGACAGCTCTCGGTGCCGCCGCCGGTGCCCTTCGGATAGACCGGGCTCTGCCATTCGACGCTGCTGTGAGCGGGATCGAGCGCGGCGCCGGCCGCCTGCGCGGCGGCCGCGGCGGGTGCCGGGGCGGCGAGCAGGGTCCCGGCCAGGGCGGCCGCCAGCCCCAGCGGAACCCAGGACGGCCACGGCACACGGTGTCGGAGTCTTCGCACGGCGGAACAGCTCCCATCGCACCATCGCGGACTGACTGTTCTTACGCTTGCTGCGCGTAAGCGCTCGAAACAAGCTTCAATCGAGCAACTTCACGCACGAAGCCTCGGGGTTGGCACAGGTTCATGTCAATACGGCGGAGCGGATCACGGCCGGGCACGACGAAGGCCGGCCCCGGTGGACGGTGGGGCCGGCCTTCTGGCCGGTGTCGCTCGGCAGGTCCGGCCGGACCCGCTGGTGCGGTCCGGTCGGTGTGGCTCAACCTGTGTGGCCGGGTGTCGCTCGGTCCGTCCGGCCGGTGTCGCTCACCCGGTGCTCTTGCGGAGCACGATCTGGGTCTGCGTGGTCTGGCCGACCAGCCGGTCCCTGTCGTCGCGCAGATCCGTCTGCACCACCATCAGGGTGCCGCCCAGATGGAGGGGGCGGGCCGTGGCACGGACGCGCCCGGCGGTGACCGCCCGCAGGAAGTTGGTCTTGGACTCCACCGTCGACGTACCGGACGCCCCCTCGGGCAGGTTGAGGTAGGCGCACACGGCACCGACGCTGTCCGCCAGCGTCATCAGTGCCCCGCCGTGCAGGGCACCGCCCGCCGTGCAGACGCCCGGGGACCAGCCCAGACTGCCGACGGTGCGCTCGGCCGTGGCCTCGTGCAGCTCGATGCCCAGCCCGGCCGCGAAGGGCATGGTGGCCAGCAGATCAGCGGGGATCGGGACGACCGGCTCGGAGGAGGACATGACGTACCGCCTTTCGTATGTGCCGTGGTGCTCCGGACGGTGATCCACTGTGGTGGCGCGGGGCGGCGGGCGCCAGTCACTCCTCGGACGGCTGCTGGATCATGGCCAGGGTCAGCACGCCGCCCCCGATGCCCCAGCCGCCGTCGGCGACCTCCTCGACGAGAACCAGCGTGGTGGCGCGGGCGCGTTCGCCGTAGATCTCGGCGTACAGATCGGTGGTGCGGGTGACGATCAGCTCCTTCTGCTTCTCGTCCAGGCTTCCGGCAGGAACCTTGAAGTTCGCGAACGGCATCGGAAATCTCCTTTGTTGAGCTTGTTGAGCTTGTTGAGCTTGTCGAGAGCGGTGTCGGTCGGGGCGCACCGGCCGGGGCGCGCCGGGGATGTGAAGGGCGGTCAGACGATGCCGCCGTTGGCGCGGACGACCTGGCCGTTGACCCAGTGGCCGGCCGGAGAGGCGAGGAAGGCCACCACCTCCGCGATGTCGGCCGGCGTACCGAGACGCTCCAGCGGAGGCTGCGCGGCAAGCCTCGCGAGGGTCTCCTCGTCCTTGCCGTCCAGGAACAGGTCGGTGGCCGTGGGCCCGGGGGCCACGGAGTTCACGGTGACGTCCCTGCCGCGCAGTTCGCGGGCCAGGACCATCGTCAGCGCCTCGACCGCGCCCTTGCTGGCGGTGTAGGCGCCGTAGCCGGGAAAGGACAGGCCCACCACGGACGTGGAGAACGTGATGAACGAGCCGCCCGGGCGCAGTGTCCGGGCCGCCTGCCGGGCGACCACGAAGGTGCCGCGGATGTTGGTCCGGTGCATCGCGTCCAGCTCCGCCAGGTCCAGCTCGGCGACCGGCGCGAGGTACATCCGCCCGGCCGCGTGGACCACCACGTCGACTCCGCCGAACACGCCGGCCGCGGTCTCGAACATCTCTGCGACCTGCGCTTCGTCGGCGACATCGGCGCGCACGGCGACCGCACGGCCGCCGGCCGCGGTGGCCTCCTGGACGGCGGCCTCGGCCTGGTCGCCGTTGCCCGCGTACCCGACCACCACGGCGTATCCGTCGGCGGCGAGCCGCCTGACCGTCTCCCGGCCGATGCCGCGGGAGCCGCCGGTGACGACGGCCGTGCGAGGCGCGGAGGGAGTCGTTGCTCCGGTGGACGCTTCGGTGGACATTCCGGTGGACATGAGACCTCCAGGGACAGCGGGGCGGGGCGCCCGGCGAACGCCTCCAGCCTGGGCCGCCGGTCCGCCGCCGGCCACGGCTGTGCTCACCCTGGGGTCGGCAACCCCTGGTTCCGCGCGGCCGCAGGAGTGACCATGGGGGGCGTGAACCAATCGGAGCTGGCTGCCTTCCTGAAGTCCCGCCGCGACCGGATCCGCCCGGCCGACGTGGGCCTGCCCGTCGGGCCCCGCCGTCGGGTGCCGGGCCTGCGCCGCGAGGAGGTCGCCCAGCTGGCCGAACTGTCCGCCGACTACTACACCGAGCTGGAGCGCGGTCGCGGGGCCCGGCCCTCCGTGCAGGTGCTGGCCGCGCTCGCCCGCGCGCTCCGGCTGAGCGGCGACGAACGCGATCACCTCTTCCATCTGGCCGACCGCCCCGTGCCGACCGCCCACGGCACCGCGGCGCAGGCCCAGCCCGCTCTGCTCGGCCTGCTGGACCGGCTCACCACCACGCCCGCCCAGGTCATCAACGACCTGCACGAAACCCTCGTCCAGAACCCCCTCGCCGTGGCGCTGCTCGGCCCGCCCCCGGCCACCCGCGGCCCCGCGGCGAGCTTCGTCTACCGCTGGTTCACCGACCCCGGCGCCCGCGCCGTCTACCCCGCCGAGGACCACCCGCACCACTCGCGGGTCTTCGTCGCCGACCTGCAGGCGGTGGCCGCCCGGCGTGCCCGCGACGCCGAAGTGGGCCGAATGGTCGCCGCGTTGCGCCGGCACAGCGAGGAGTTCGCCGTGCTCTGGGAACAGCGGGACGTGGCCCTGCGCCGCACCGACCACAAGCGCATCGTCCATGCCACGCTCGGCGTCATCGAGCTGGACTGCCACAACCTGTTCAGCGAGGACGGCCGCCAGCGCCTGCTGTGGTTCAGCGCCCCGCCCGGCACCGAGGGCGCCGCACAGCTCGAACTGCTCTCGGTGGTCGGCACACAGGACATGGCGGCCGGCACGGAAGGACTGGGGCGCCGGCCGGGCTGACGAGCCTGTCGTGCGCGGGGCTGCCGGGCCGGTCGGCGAAGGTGCCTTCGCGGGCGTGCCAGGCAGGTGGGTGAGGGTGCCGTTCGCGGGCGTGCCGGGCCGGGCGGTGAGGGTGCCGTTCACGCGCCTGCCGGGCTGGTCGAAGAGCGTGTCGTCCGCGCGCCCTCCCCGGCCGAGGGGGCGTGAGAATCACGTCGTCCATCCTGAATCATCACCGATGTCCGCAGACCCATGGCGGAGCATCCGCCGCCTGGGGCACCCTTGACAGTGTGCGTACGGTTTCGCGACGTTTGAGCATCGGCGCACGGTGGGGATGCGTAGACATCGGTAGAAATGGCAGGACGCGCCCGGCGCGTCATGGGGGGAGTGATCGCCCGTGCGATCCATGAGCCATGATCCACACGCCGCACCGGCCTGCGCCGCACGCGACAGATCATGCGCGGAACCGGCTGAAAGGCGGTTGACCTGAAGTGGAGATCACCATCCACAGACCCGGCGACCTGACCTCCGCACTGCGCGGAGCCTGGCACCGGGCGATGGACGAGTCGCCCGAATACGCCAACCCGTTCCTGGCACCGGAGTTCACCATCGGGGTCGGCCGCCACCGCGGCGGCACGCGCGTGGCGGTCCTGCGGGAGGGCGGGGAACCCGTCGGCTTCTTCCCGTACGAGCGCGGCCCCTTCGGCACCGGCCGGGCCGTCGGCCTCGGGCTGTCCGACTGCCAGGCGCTGGTGCACCGGCCCGGAGTCACCTGGGACGCCGGAGAGCTGCTGCGCGCCTGCGGGCTCAGCATCTTCGAGTTCGACCATCTCGTCCAGGAACAGCGGCCGTTCGCCGCGCACGTCACCGGCACCTTCGCCTCACCGGTGATCGATGTGAAGCCCGGCGACGGCGGCTACGCCGAGTGGCTGCGCGGCACCTACCCGGGGCTGGCCAAGACGACGCTGAAGAAGGAACGCCGCCTGGGGCGGGACATCGGCGAGGTGCGGTTCGTGTTCGACGAGCGCGATCCCGAGGTCCTGCACACGCTCATGCGGTGGAAGTCCGCCCAGTACCGCCGCACGGGACGGATGGACCGGTTCTCGCGGCCCTGGATCGTCGACCTGGTGGACCATCTCTTCCACGTCCGCGAGGAGCACTTCACCGGCGTGCTGTCCGTGCTCTACGCCGGGGACCGCCCGGTCGCGGCCCACTTCGGCCCCCGCTCCAGCACGGTCCTGGCCGCCTGGTTCACCGCCTACGACCCCGAACTCCACTACTACTCACCCGGGTTGATGATGCACCTGAGGACGGCCGAGGGGGCCGCCCGGCACGGGGTGACCCTGGTCGACCTGGGGCGCGGCGACAAGGAGTACAAGGACTGGCTCAAGACCCGCGAACTGCGGGTCGGTGAGGGCTTCGCCGCCCGGCCGCACCCCGTGGCCGTCGCCCAGCGGCTGTGGCGCCGGCCGGTACGCGGTCTGCGCAACACGGTCCTGGCCCATCCCCGGCTGCGCGAGCCTGCCGACCGGCTGCTGAAGACGGTGGGCCATCTGCGCACCCAGGACCGGCCGGTGGCCGCCGCCGTCCCCCTGCGCGACCCGCGCTCAGGCTGAGCGGGCCGCAACAGCGCGTCGCAACAGCGTGCAGCAACATCCCCGGTGGGACCAGTAGTCACCGGCAGCTCGTCGTCAAGAACGCGCCAGGGGGCCGGTGTTCCCGCACCCGATAGGCGGGCGGTGCCGTCACGCGGGCGGTGACAACGGCCGGGATGGGTGCAGACGACCGGCGGGATGCGGGTGGAGACGACCGTGGGGATGCCGGCGGAGATAACCGGCGGGATGCGGGGGGAGATGACCGCCGGCCTCACTCGCCGTTGCGTACCGCTCGCCCCACCTCCGTGCGCAGCGCCACGAAGCCCGGCAGGCCCCGGGTGGTGATCTGGTCGCGCCTGCCGGGCAGATCGACCGCCAGGTCCCGGATCACACGGGAGCCGGGGCCGGGGGAGAGGACCACGATGCGATCCCCGAGGTACACGCTCTCGTCGATGTCGTGGGTGACGAACACGATGGTCGTGCCGTCGGCGCGGTGCACTTCGAGGAGCAGGTCCTCCAGGTCCTCGCGGGTACGGGCGTCCAGGGAGCCGAACGGCTCGTCCATGAGGAGCAGCGACGGCCGGCAGACCAGCGCCCGGGCGATGGCGACCCGCTGCTGCATCCCGCCGGAGAGCTCCCGGGGATGCCGGCGGCCCGCTCCGGACAGGCCGACGCGTTCGAGGATCGCCCCGGCCTCGGCGTGCCGGGCCGCCCGCCCCAGGTTCCTGCGTCGCAGCGGCAGGGCCACGTTGTCGCGCACGGTGAGCCAGGGAAGCAGCGAGCGGCCGTACTCCTGGAAGACGACCGCGAGCCGCTCGGGTACGCCGGTCGCCGGTGTGCCGTCGACCGTGATCGTGCCCTCGGGTGCGGGCAGCAGCCCGGCGACCGTGCGCAGCAGCGTGGACTTGCCGCAGCCCGACGGCCCGACGACGCACAGCAGCTGCCCGTCGGGCACGGTCAGGCTGATGCCGTCCAGGACCGGATGGCCGCCGTAGCGCTGGCTGACGGAGTCGAGGCGCAGCATCTCTCACCCGGCCCAGGGCTCGTAGAGGGTGCCCGCGCTGCCGGTGACCCGCACATGGAGCAGGAACGGGCCCGCGTCGTCGCCCCGCCCCAGGGCACGGTCCAGCGCGGCCGGCAGTGCGGCGGGGTGCTCGGCGCGGGCCGCCGGGCAGCCGAGGGACTGTGCAAGCGCCGTGAAGTCGATGCCCTCGATGTCCGTACCGGGAACGTGCGCGATTCCGATCCGGCGGCCCAGCGCACGGACGGCCCCGTAGCCGCCGTTGTCGAGGAGCACGTAGGTGACGGGCGCCGCGTGCCGGGCCGCGGTCCACAGGGCCTGCACGGAGTAGAGCGCCGAGCCGTCACCCACCACGCACACCACCCGGCGGCCGTCGGCGAGCGCCCGGCCGACCGCCAGGGGCAGGCCCCAGCCGAGCGCTCCGCTGCCCGTGGTGAGGAACCCGCCGCTCAGGTCGACCGGCACGCGCGCGTGCAGGGCGTCACGATGACTGGGCGCCTCCTCGACGAGCACCCGGTCGCGCGCCAGCCGCGCGTGCAGCAGATCGAGGAGCAGCTCCGGCGTGAGCGGCCCCTGCGCGCGGGCCGCCGGCGGTGCGGTGCGGGGCGGCGGCGGATCGCGGTCGGCCGCCTTCAGGAGTTCGGTGAGCCGGGCCAGCGCGGGCCGCAGCGTGGTCACGATGCTGGTGCCGGTGGGCAGCCAGGCGGCCTGCCCGGGATCGCAGTCCAGGTGGAACAGGTCCGTGCCCGGCGCCAGCGGCGGCCCGCCGTCCGCCACGTGGTACGTGAACACCGGTGCACCCAGGGCGACCACCACGTCGTACGGCGCCAGGCGCGCGGCCAGCGGGCCGGGGACCGGTGGCAGGAAGCCCTGGAAGAGCGGGTGCGACTCGGGGAACCCGGAACGGCCGGACAACGGGCTGATCCAGACCCCGGCGCGCAGCCGCTCGGCCAGCGTCCGGACCTCGTCCAGCGCGTCCTCGTCGTCCACGCCCGGACCGACCACCAGCGCCGGGCGGGCACAGGCGTCGAGCCGGGCGGCAACCGCTGCGAGGACCTCCGGCCGGGCCGTGAACCCGGAGTGCACCGTGCGCGGCGCCACGGGCTCGGCGGGCCGGTCCCAGTCGTCCTCGGGCACCGACACGAAGACCGGGCCGCGCGGATGCGCCATCGCGATCCGGTACGCCTCGGCGAGCACGGCCGGCACGTCCTCGGCCCGCTCCGGCTGACGCGCGTACTTCACGTACGGGCGCGGGAACAGGGCCGGTTCGTCGGCGCCCAGGAACGGCCGCAGCTGGATCAGCGAGCGCGACTGCTGGCCCGCCACGATCACCAGGGGCACACGGTCGCGGAAGGCGTTGAAGACCGCACCGAGCGCGTGCCCCACCCCGCCGGCCGAGTGCAGGCCGACGAAGGCCGCGCGCCGGGTGCCCAGAGCGTGTCCGGCCGCCATGGCCACCGCGGTGGACTCCTGGAGCCCGAGCACATAGGTGAAGTCCCGGGGCCAGTCACGGACCATGCGCAGCTCCGTGGAACCCGGGTTCCCGAACACGGTGGTCATGCCGGTGTCCCGCAGGAACCGGACGACCGCGTCCCGGACCGTTGCCGTCACGAGGACCTCCCAGGGCCGATGAGCCGCCTCTCGACCGCCAGCAGGCCGGTGTTGAGGAGGAATCCGAGCACGCCGAGCAGCAGCAGGGCGGACCACACGGTGAGCAGGTCGGAACGCGTCTGGGCGTCGGTGAGCGTGAAGCCGATGCCGTCGGCGGCGCCCGGCAGCAGCTCCGAGAAGACCATCAGGATCAGGCACAGCGACAGGCTCAGCCTGAGGCCGGCGAAGATCCGGGGCAGCGCGGAGGGCAGCACCAGGAACCACAGCCGCTCGGGCCCCGTCAGCCGCAGCACCGCGGCCACCTCCAGCCGCAGCGGGTCCGTGGCCCGGGCGCCCTCCGCCGAGTTGACCAGCACCGGCCATACGGCGCCGAACGCGATGGACGCCACCTGCATGGGCGTACCGAAGTCGAGGACGACGACGAACACCGGCACCAGGGCGGGCGGCGGAACGGCCCGCGCGAACTGGAGCACGGGGTTGCACAGCGCGTACGCCCGCCGCGAACGGCCCACCGCGATCCCGAGGGCGATCCCGGAGACGGCGGCGAGCACGAACCCCGCCGCCATCCGCCCGAGGCTCGGCAGGATGGTGTCGACGGCCGCCCGGGTGAGGAACAGGCGGCCCGGGGGACCGGAGAACCACAGGTCGTGGGCGTGGCGGGCGATGCGCAGCGGGGGCGGGAAGAACACGCTGCCGTGCGCGCGGGCGGCAGCCTCCCAGCCGGCGACGGCGACCAGGAGCACCGACCAGCGCAGCAGCAGGGGCACGGCGGCACGGGCCGGGCCGGTGCGGTCGGAGAGCGGCGCACGGGCCGGGCGGCGGCGGGAGAGGAGCCGTGTACCGGTCGGGAGGCGGAAGAAGAGCCGCGTACCGGCCGGGCGGCGGCGGGAGAAAGGCTGCGCACCGGCCGGGCGGTAGCGGGAGAAGATCGGTGTGCGGGACGTGTCGATGCGGGGGTCGGCCGGGTGCGGACGGGCGCGGGTGTCGGACGGGCGCGCAGGGGTGCCGTCCGGACTACGGCGGGTTTGGTGCCGCTTCCGCTGCCGGTCCGCCGTCATGTCCGGGCCTCCTGCCGCCCCGGCGCCGGCTGCCGCCGCGCGGACGGGGTGTCGTGGGCCCAGCGGAACAACCGCCTCTCCGCTGCGACCAGTACACCGTTGACGACCAGGCCCAGGGTGCCCGCCCACACGACGCCCGCGAGGACGTCCCGGGTGCCGTCCGTGGCCGTCTGGGCCTGGGCGATGAAGATGCCGAGCCCCTCGCCGAACCCGGAAAGGATCTCCGAGGCGACGGCCAGGATCAGCGCGACCGCGGCGGAGATCCGTACCCCGGCGGCGATGAACGGGGCGGTGCCGGGAAGTTCCACCCGCAGCAGCACCGCGAGGCGGCCGAAGCCGAAGGCGCGCAGGGTGTCCTTGGCCAGCGGGTCGGTCTCGGCGAGGCCGTAGACGGTGTTGAACAGCACCGGCCACAGGGACGCGTAGGCGATCAGCGTCACCTCCGTCGTGGTGCCGGATCCGAGCAGCAGCGACACCAGCGGGATCAGTGCGACGGACGGCAACGGCCGCAGGAACTCGACGATCGGACGCAGGGCGGTGTCGAGGACAGGCACCGCACCCAGCAGCAGCCCCAGCGGTACGGCGATGGCACAGGCGAGGCCGAGGCCCAGTGCCCAGGCACTCAGGGTGGCCCCGATCCCGTCGAGGAAGGCCCGGTCGCCCGCCAGCCGCACGGCGCGGGCGAGGACTTCGGAGGCGGGCGGCAGATAGCTGCGCCGCACGATTCCGGCCCGGGCGACCGCCTCGCAGGCGCCGAAGGCCAGCACCGTGCCGAGGACGCCGAACAGCAGCTCCTGACGCCGTGTCATGGGGCCAGCAACGGCGCCGGATCGAGGTCCTTCTTCAGCAGTCCCTGCGCGCGCATGAGCCGTACCAGGCGCCGCAGCTGCCCGGCGTCGGCGGTCACCGGATACGCGGGCAGGCGGATCGACCTGGCCTGGTCAGCGGTGACCCTGGCGTACTTCGGCAGCTCCGTGCGTACGGCCCCCGGATCCTCGGCGGCGATCTTCGAGGCGGCCTGGACGGCACGCCGGAAGCCCGCCGCAGCCTTCGGGTTCTTCCGGGTGAAGGCCCGCGTGGTGACGTATCCGCTGGCGGGCAGGCCGCGGGCCGGTCCCGAGCCGCCGTCCAGCAGCACGCGGGCACCCAGTTCACCCCGGATCGCGGTGCCGAAGGGCTCGACCGCGTGGACGGCGTCCACCTGGTCCCGTTCCAGGGCGGGGCCCATCTGCGGGAAGAGGATCTGCCGGTAGACGGGCCGGCCGGCGCCGTCGGCGTCGAGGATCGCGTTCAGGGTCAGTGACTGGATGTTGTTGAGGACGGCGACGGCGACCTTCTTGCCCGCGAGGTCCGCCGGTGTCCTGAGCGCGGAGTCCCTGGACACGAGGACGTCCATCATGTGCGGGGCGATCCGCACGCCCTCGGCGAGGATGCGCAGGTCCAGGGTGCCCTTCTCGTACGCCTGGAGGTAGGTGACGTAGTTGGCGCTCGCGATCACGTCGACCTGGCCCTTGATCAGCGCGGGCAGCGCCTGGATGCTCTGCTGCACGGGCCGGATGTCGACGTCCAGGCCCTCCTTGGCGAAGAGGCCGCGGTCCCGGGCGAGATAGAGGGCGGCCGAGTCGGTGAGCGGCAGCGCCGCCACCGTCAGCTTCTGCCGCCCGCCGTCGGAGGAGGAGCCCCCGCCGTCTCCGCAGCCCGAGAGGGTGAGTGCCACGGCGGCGACGGCCGCCGCGAACCTGGTCCGTCGCGTTCGTGATCGACATAACGCCATACGGCCATGCCTACCCCGCGATTGTCATGATCTCTACATGCGGCGGGCGGTTTCGCCGGTCTTTGGGGAAAATCGCCGGTCTTTGAAGAAAGGCGTACTTGCGTGGCGCGCGCCGGCCGAGGCGGGCTGGACGGATGAAACCGATCGGTTTACCGTAGTTGGAAACCGATCGGTTTCATCATCTGTCTGGAGACTGTCATGACCGCACTCGCGAACTCCGTGGCCCTCGTCACCGGCGGCAGCCGCGGCCTCGGGAAGTCGCTGGTGGAGGAGCTGTACGCCCGCGGCGCCGCCAAGGTCTACGCCAGCGCCCGCGACCCGCACGCCGTCACCCATCCCGACGCCGTACCGCTGGCCCTGGAGGTCACCGATCCCGCCTCCGTCGCGGCCGTGGCCGAGCGCGCACAGGACGTCACCGTGCTGATCAACAACGCCGGGGTGGCCACCGGCGCCCGTCTGCTCGACGCGCCGCTCGACGCCATCCGCCGGGAATTCGAGATCAACTACTTCGGCCCGCTCCTGCTCACCCGCGCCTTCGCGCCGGTCATCGAGCGCAACGGCGGCGGACACATCCTCAACGTCCACTCCGTGCTCTCCTGGCTCTCCGACGGCAGCGGCTACAGCTCCACCAAGGCGGCGATGTGGTCCCAGACCAACGGCCTGCGCCTGGAGCTGCGCCCCCGCGGCATCGACGTCACCGGCCTGCACATGGGGTACGTCGACACGGACATGACGGCGGGCATCCAGGCCCCGAAGACGGACGCCCACGACATCGCGGTGGCCGCGCTCGACGGTGTCGAGGCGGGGGCCTACGAGGTGCTGGGCGACGACCTCACCCGCTGGGCCAAGGGCGCCCTGTCCGCGGACGTGGCCACCATGTACGGGCAGCTCGCCGCGTAGCCGCCCGGCACTCCTGCGGAGCCGACCGGGCGGACGGGCTCGCCCGGGCCGGGGCGCCGGCCACGACGATGTTCAGGCAACTCGTCCACGGCGTGGGCGGCTGCGACGACGGCGCCGCCAAGGCCGGCAAGCGTCAATGAGGCGAAGTGCCGCCCTTTCCTGCGAGGGACAGCAGATGGCTACGGCTCTTGCGAGGAGCGGCAGATGGCAACGGCTCCTGCGAGGGGCGGCCGATGGCAACGGCTCACCTGCCGGGCATGGCGTACCGCGGACACATGTCCGGATCGCGGACCACGGTCGCGGGTGAACCCGGTGGGGTATGCCTCCCCGGTGCCGGACCGGTTCGGGGCTGGCGAAGTCCGTGGCGGCCGCGATCCCCACGGCGGTTGCCTCGGGGTATTGATCAAAGGGGTAGGTGAAAACGTGTATTCCCTCTCCGCCGCTGCGGGTGGGGAAGGGAAAGGTGACCTCCCAGTGGGCCATCGTCAAAGCCTCCTTCATGTCGGCCTTCGGGCAGCGACGCGTCCGCTCGCGGAGTTGCGAGCCGCTCCAGCAGTCGGTGGGCATTGTGCTGGTGACAGCACGCCCGATGTCGGAGCCGATGGCTTTCCCCGACGGTAGAGAGGCGGACCACCGAGTAGCACCGCCAATGCCATTCAGCGGAACAGGAATGAGATGGCGGCCGGGACCACCACCGCAATGAGGAAGCGCCGGAAGGGAAGGCCGGAGTCGATGCGCTCGGGCACAGAGTGATCACGGTGCCGTGTCGCGCGAAACGGGACTCGCTCGACAGCCTCGCTCGACGTCCTCCGATCCTCGGTGTGCCAGTCAGTGGAACCGTTGATGCAGAACAGTGAAAGGGCCGTTACGGTTCGAGTAGCGTCCGACAGTACGTCGTTTCACTTGGTGAGACGACGGAGATTCATGAGGCTGGTAGCGAAGACGGGGAAGTGCTCAGACTTGCGTTGGTAGCGCAAGTTGCCGGTCGGGCACGGTGCGTGGTCCCATCTCGCCATGAGCAGAGCCGCGGACGTCATCGTGCTGGCCCCCTACTGTGACGACGTGATGGAACCGCTGACCCGAGAGGAACCCGGGCGCAGTTGGCGGGGGCGGTTCGAACCGGTGCGGGCCCAGGAGGGCGGCTTCGGCTACGGCTGGGCGATCGAGTTCGACAAGGCGCGTGGACGATCCGGGCTCCTCAAGGATCTGGAGGCACTGCCTTGGCCGCATCCGGGCGGAGTGCAGGTGCTGATCCGCGACCAGGACGACGACTGCTTTGGCCTGTGGATGCTGCACGACGGCAAGCTGGTCGAGGTGCCGTTGCCGCGCACGGAGCGGTTCCACCAGCCTGCACCGCCGACCGAGCAGTACCCGCCGGACCCCGGGACGCTGCTGCGCACTGACATGCACCAGCAACTGCCCGAGCAGACCCCGTCGGAGCTCCGGGACCCCCGCCCGGCCTGGTAAGACATCGTCTCCGTTGGGCCGTTGGGCCGTTGGGCCGTTGGGCCGTTGTGTCGTTGTGCTGCCCATGACGGTCTTGATCGAGCGGTTGGTCCCGGAGGAGTCGTGGGTGTTCCGGCGGGTGGTGCCAGAGAGCGTGGTCATACGCCCGCAGGGCGGCGGCCGGCGCCGGCCGGGGATCGTGAGGTGCTGGCGGCGGTCGTGTTCGTGGCGACGACGGGGTGCACCCTGGGCAGTTGCCTCCGGTGTTCGGCCCGGTGCCTGGCCGACGGTCCACCGCCGTTTCACCCAGTGGTCCCAGGCCCGCGTCTGGGCCCGCCTCCACCGCGTGATCCTTGACGAACTCGGTGCCGCCGGCGAGTCGGACCGGTCTCGGTGCGGGATCGACTCCTTCAGCGTCCATGCCCTCGAAGGGAGCAGCTGACGGGACCGAATCCGACCGACCGTGGCAAGAGCGGGACGAAGAACCACCTCATCGCGGACCGCGACGGACTGCCGATCTCGGTGGCGATCACCGCCGCCAACACCGTCCACTGCGGCCAGGCGTCCATCCCATCGGGTCGCGCGTGCCCGGCTGCCTTCGCCTCGTCGATGTACCGGTCGGTGACGAGTGCGCGTGAGCATCGACCAAACCGGTCATTCGGTCCCCCCTGTCCTCTTGGACGTCGTTTCACTTGGTGAGTCGGCGGCAGTTGATGAGGCTGGTGGCGATCGCTGTGAAGGCGAGGAAGCGTTCGGGCCTGCGCTCGTAGCTGCGGTGCAAGCGCCGACAGCCGGACAGTCAGGACCCGTCCTCGCCCGATCATGGAAGCTCGACCCGGTGCTGCGCGGAACGGCCCACCCCGCGCTCCTGGACACCTACGGTCGTCCGGGCCGCGCCCAACTGGGCAGGTAGTCACGGCCGTTGACCACGTCCACGACGTGGTCCGGCTCGTCGAGCCGATCGAAAGTCGTCTCCGCCGCCCTGCTCGAATCCCCCCGCCCCGGGGAAGGACACTGCGGGGAGGCCGGAGTGCTTCACCGCGGCCCAGGAGTCCTGGAGGTCGTCATGGTGGTGCGCCGGGTCCGTGTGCCCGATCGCGGACGGACGGCCTGCCAGACGGATGCGGTCAACACCGACGGCGGGAGCGGAGAGTGACAGCGATGGCGGCGACGAGCGTCATGGTGATCGGCGGCGGAATCGCGGGCACGGCGGCAGCGCTGGGCCTGCACAAGGCGGGTCTCGACGTCACGGTCTTCGAGGCGCATCCCGACGCGGCCGAGGACCTGGGCGCCTTCCTGACCCTGGCGAGCAACGGCATGCGGGCCCTCGCCCAGCTCGACGCCACGGACGCCGTCACGGCCATCGGTTTTCCGCTGACGTCGCTGCGCCTGCTCGACAGCCAGGGTGCCGAAGTGACCCGGGCGCCGCTGGGCGAGGCGGACGACCCTGCCCTGCGCTTTCGCTGTCTGCGCCGCGGCGAGCTGAACTCGTCCCTGCAGGCGGAGGCCGCCCGGCGCGGGATACCCGTGCGCCACGGCGCCCGGCTGGTGTCCGTGACCAACGGCCCCGACGGTGTCACCGCCCGCTTCGCCGACGGGAGCAGCGCCGCCGCGGACCTCCTCATCGGCGCGGACGGCCTGAACTCCACCGTGCGCCGGCACGTCTTCGGGCCCGCGCCACAGCCCCGCTACGCGGGCCAGCGCGTCTTCTACGGCTACGCGGACGACGCTCCCGTCACCGACGCCACCGGCGTCATCACCATGGTGCGCGGCGGCGAGTCCGCCTTCGGCTGTGCGCTCTCGCCGACGGGGGAGACCTACTGGTTCGCCCGCGTCGGGGGAGAGCCGCTGCCGGCCGGCGGTTCGGTGTACCGCGAGGCCGCCGACCGGCGCGACGAGCTCGTCTCTCTGCTGCGCAAGGACTCCACCCCCGCGGCCGACATCGTCGCGGCCTGCGCCGACCGCATCATGGCGACCAACGCCACCGAGATGCCGCTCGGCACCGCATGGCGGAAGGGCCGCGTCCTCCTCGTCGGCGACGCGGCCCACGTGGCCTCCCCGGCCACCGGGCAGGGAGCCTCGATGGCGCTGGAGGACGCCGTCGTCCTCGCCAAGTCCCTGCGGGACGCCCCCGATCCGCACTCCGCCTTCGCCGTCCACGAGCAGTACCGCCGTCCGCGCGTGGAGCACAACATCACCGTCAGCGGCGGCATCTCCCGCGGCACGCACACCCCTTCGCGCGACGCCTCCGCACCTCCCGGCGACCGGCGCCCGGACGACGCGTTGATCCGTCAACTGGCCTGGGACGTACCGCTGTCCGCCCCCGACGGTACGGACTGAGCCGCGCGGGCGGCCGGCAGGGACGTGTCGCGGTCGGGCGCCTGTCCTACCGCACGCCGGAGGCCACCGGCGCGGCCGGCCCGGCGGGGCGCATCAGGCTTGCTCCGCGGGTCCGTCGTGGGTGCGGCCGGTCAGTCCGGCCGCGGTCATGGTGAGGTGCCGGGCCAGTACCGCGGCCGCGGTGTCGGCGTCGCGGGCCAGCGCCGCCTCCTCCAGCCGGCGGTGCTCGCCGACGCTGTCCCGGTCGGGGACGCGGTGCGCCGACCAGCGGCGAGCCAGCTCGCTCGCGGTCCACATCCGGTCGAAGGTCTCCAGCAGGACCGGGTTGCCGCACCCCTCCAGCAGGGTGCGGTGGAAGACCCGGTGCGCTTCGGCCCATGCGCCGCTGTAGTACTCGCCCTCCTCCGGCACGTACGCCGGGGTGCGGGCCAGTCGGTGGTGGGCGGCTCGTACGCGGGCCTCCCAGTCGACATCGCCGCGCTCGATGGACATGCGCAGCAAGACCGGTTCGATGGTCCGGCGGGCCTCCGCGATCTCCTGCCAGCGGCGGTCGGAGAAGGCCGGGACGGCGAAGCCGCGGTTGGGCAGCCGGTCGGCGAGGCCCTCGCCGACCACCCGCACGAGCGCCTCGCGCACGACGGCCAGGCTCACGCCCTGTTCCCTGGCGAGGTCCTGCGGTTTGAGGGCGTCACCGGGGGCGTAGTCCCCGCGCATGATCGCGTCCCGCAGGTGTGCGTAGACCTGCTCGGAGAGCATCTGCTTCCCCGACGAGGCTGAGGTGTGGGCCGTCTGCGTCATGGATCCACCATAGACGATCCTGCGAATAATCGATTATTAGTGTTATGGTCGATCCGGGCGGTCGATGAAAGGCAACGGCGATGCTTCCCCGTGACACTGCGGGCCCCGTGCCGGCCGCATCACCGCCACCCCACAGCACGGCCTGAAAGGAACGACGCGATGAGCGCCAACGACCCCTTCGCCCGCCTCCCCGAGGCGGCCTCCTTCACCGTCACCAGCACCACGGTCACCGACGGCGCCGCCTGGCCGCCCGAGCAGCACTCCGGCATCTTCGGCGTCCCCGGCGGCAAGGACGTCTCCCCGCAGCTGTCCTGGAGCGGTGCCCCGGAAGGCACCTTGAGCTACGCCGTC
Organism: Streptomyces sp. NPDC107581; assembly: GCF_055657175.1. Lineage (NCBI taxonomy): Bacteria > Bacillati > Actinomycetota > Actinomycetes > Kitasatosporales > Streptomycetaceae > Streptomyces > Streptomyces sp. NPDC107581. Next base: position 368,073 of record NZ_JBVKBH010000005.1, on the reverse strand, counting down.
ACCGTCTACGACCCCGACGCCCCCACCGGCTCCGGGTTCTGGCACTGGGCGGTCGCCGACATCCCCGCCACCGTCACCGCTCTGCCCGAGGGCGCCGGCGACGACACCGGCTCCGGCCTGCCCGAGGGCGCCTTCCAGCTGCCCAACGACGCCCGCGCGGCCCGCTTCATCGGTGCCGCCCCGCCGGCCGGGCACGGCCCCCACCGCTACTTCGTCGTGGTGCACGCCCTCGGCGTCGAGTCCGTCGGCGTCGCGGCCGACGCCACCCCGGCCGTCCTCGGCTTCACCATGGCCGGCCACATCCTCGGCCGCGCGGTCCTGACCGCCACCGCCGAGACCCCCGCCTGACGAACAGCATGTCTTCACTCATCGACACCACGGAGATGTACCTCCGCACCGTCCTGGAGCTCGAGGAGGAAGGCGTGGTCCCCCTGCGCGCCCGCATCGCCGAGCACCTGAACCAGAGCGGCCCCACCGTCAGCCAGACGGTGGCCCGCATGGAGCGCGACGGTCTGCTGCACGTCGCCGACGACCGGCACCTGGAGCTGACCGACCACGGCCGCGGGCTGGCCACGCGCGTGATGCGCAAGCACCGGCTCGCGGAGTGCCTGCTCGTCGACGTGATCGGCCTGGAGTGGGAGCAGGTCCACGCCGAGGCCTGCCGTTGGGAGCACGTGATGAGCGAGGCCGTCGAACGCCGCGTCCTGCAACTGCTGCGGCACCCGACGCACTCGCCCTACGGCAACCCGATCCCGGGCCTGGAGGAGCTGGGCGAGCAGAGCGCCGTGGATCCGTTCCCCGGCGAGAGCACGGTCAGCCTCCGCGACCTCAGGCCGGGGCCGAACGGCGCGAGCGCGGTCGTACGGCGGATCGGGGAGCCGATCCAGACCGACCACCGGCTGATGCACATCCTGCGACACGCCGGGGTGCGGCCCGGCGCGGTCGTGAGTGTGACCTCGTCGCCCGGCGGCGTCACGGTCGGCAGCGGCGGGGAGGCCGCCGAACTGCCCACGCAGAGCGCCGCGCACGTCTTCGTGGCCGAGCGCTGAACCCGGCCGGGCGCCAGCCCGGTGCCGGGTCCGGCGCAGACACGAGGAAGGCCCTCGACCACGCTCGTGGCCGGGGGCCGGCCTCGTTGCGCGACGCGGACTCGTCCTCGCTCGTTGTCCCGGTCCGGAAGAGGCGGCGTCGCGCCGCGAAAGTGCAAGAGGCGGAGCAGGGGAGTCCATTGCCGGGGGAAACCGCGGGGCCGGATCGTTCGGGTGCAACCGGCCCTTCGGCACCAAGGAGCACCCGTGCGACTCTTGAGCAGAGCAGGCGGCGCCACGGCCGCGGCCGTCGCCCTGGCCCTGGGCGGCGCCACCGCGGCCCCGGCCTGCGCCGTCCCCCCGGCACCCGCCGTCTCTTCGCCCTCCGCCGTCTCTTCGCCCTCAGCCGTCTCTCGGTCCTCCGCCGTCTCTTCGGCCGCCGACGCGGCATACCGCGTGAGCGTGGGGACACCCGTACCGTTCACCCACCCCACCGACACCCCGGCCACCCCCTACATCGACCGGGACGGCACCTTCCACTACCAGCAGTCCGCCGCGCTCTACGGCGCCACGGACCCGCGGACCTGGGACTTCTACACCGGCAAGGACTTCGACAGCGCCACCTTCGACAAGACGTTGAGCAAGGCCGCCGACCCCGCCAACGCCGACGACCGCAACGACGACACCACCTGGCGGTGCAACAACAGCCCGACCGGACGCGAGGCGACCTATCCGCCGGCCGGCTCGGGCTACGCACAGAAGAACTACTGCGACCTGTCCGGTGTCTGGGTCGACCCCGACACCGGTGACTGGTACGGCCTGGTGCACAACGAGTTCACCCCGCAGCCTTTCGGCGACGGACTGCACTACGACGCCATCGACTACGCCGTCTCCACCGACCGGGGCCGCACCTGGACCATCAAGGACCACGTGCTCACGTCCCCGTACAGCACCGAGCGCGGCGACACAACGGCCTTCCCGCACCAGACGTACTCCTACGGCGACGGCGACCAGCGCCTCTTCGTGGACACCGCCTCCGGCTACTTCTACGTCTACTACGGCTCCCGGATCGTGGACAAGAACGGCAGCTGGAAGGCGTTCTACGAGCACGTGGCCCGCGCCCCGATCTCCGCGAAGATGGCGCCCGGATCCTGGCGCAAGTGGTACGACGGCACCTGGTCCCAGCCCGGCACCGGCGGCCGGGAGAGCAACATCGTGCCCGTCGACACAGCCCACCCCACCGGCTACACCCCGGTCGCGGACGAGTACGACCCGGCCAACACCGGCACCGCCGCCGAGCAGATCGCGGCCGGCACCATGCCCCCGACCTCGCCGCTGTTCGTCATGAACATCACCTACGACGCCTACCTCGGCCTGTACATCGGCGAACCGCAGGCCGTCGACCAGAGCGGCAACTCACCGCAGTACTTCTATGCCACCGACGACCTGGCCTCCCAGAAGTGGCGTCTCATCGGCGACACCGGCGGCTACACGAACGCCTCCTGGTACCGCTGGTTCCTCGACCCCGCCGGCCGGACCGGCTCCTCCGTCGTCGGGAAGACCTTCCGCTCCTACTGCTCCTTCGGCTGCTCCCACGACGCCTCCGGCGAATACGTCGACGTCACCGTCGACTCCGCCCGGCCCGCCGCCCCGCCGATGGACACCACCCGCCGCTACCGCATCGCGAGCGGCTCGGGACGCGTCCTCGCCCAGGCCTCCGGCGGCTCCGCCACGACGTCCCTCACCTCTCCCAGCGGCTCGGCCCGCCAGGCCTGGACCTTCACCCCCACCGGCGACGGCGCCTTCACCCTCGCCAATGCCGCCAGCGGCCGTCTGCTGGGCGTCGACTCAGCCGCCACCAGCGGCCGCGCCTGGGGAACCAGGCCCACCGTCACCAAGGCACCGGCGGACGGGCCTTCGGTCGGCCAGCAGTGGTTCGTGATCCGCAGCGCCGCCGGCAGTGGCACCTACCGTCTCGTCAACCGCTACAGCGGCCTGGTGCTCGCCCTGTCCGGGACCCCGGACCGCCGCGTCGAGACCACCGCGCCACGCAACTGGACGGACAGGAGCGGCAGTTCCGTCGGAGGCGGGCGCACCGCGGCCGAGCAGACCCTGTCTCTCACCCCGACCGGCCAGGCCCGCAGGCCGTAGCCCAGCCGGGTCCGCCGCCGGGCGGGCCCGGAACCTACCCTGCCTGTATGTCGATCATCAACGGGGAACTGTCCGACGGGGAGTCCGACGCCCAGCTGGCCCTGAGGGCCGCCCGGGCGGGCGCGGACGTGGTGCGGGAGATGTACGGGGGATCGCTCACCCGCTTCGAGAAGGCCGCCGGTGACTTCGCGACGGCGGCCGACCTCGCGGCCGAGAGGACCATCGTCGAACTGCTGCGCGAGGCGCGGCCCGGCGACGCCGTGACGGGGGAGGAGAGCGGCAGCACCGGCAGCGGCGAGGAGCGGCGCCGATGGCTGGTCGACCCGCTGTGCGGGACCCTCAACTACGCGGTGGGGAACATGCTGGTGGGGGTGAACGTGGCCCTGCGGGTGGGCGACGAGGTCACCGCGGCCGCGACGGCCGACCCGTTCAGCGGCGAGGTGTTCTGGACCGACGGGCACCGGGCCCGGGTCCGTCTCGACGGCACGGACGAGGAGCTGGCGCCCTCGCCGGACTCCGCGCTGGTGGATGTCAACCTCGACCCGCCGTTCCCGAACGCTCCCGGCTTCCGTGCCGTCCGGCTCCTGGCCGATCCGGGATTCGCCAAGCGGTTCCGGCCCCGGGTGGTCTCCACCACCCTCGCGGTCGCCTGGGTGGCGGCCGGCCGCCGGGCGGCGTACGTCACCGACGGCGACCTGCGCGACAGCGTGCACTTCTCGGCCGGGATCGCCCTGTGCCGGGCCGCCGGCTGCACGGTGACCGGCATCGACGGCGGGCCTGTGCACACGGGTGCGGGCGGACTGATCGTGGCCGCCGACGCGGAGACGCACGCCGCGCTGCTGGCGATGGCCGGGGACCAGATGAACCGGCGGCCGCCGGGCCGCGACGAGCCCGTGGATCACGCGCCCTGACCGGATCGGTCGGGGGGCGGGGCGGGAGCCTCCCGGCTGGAGGGCACCGACTCCAGCTGCCGGGCGGACCCGCCGCCGCTCCGGCGGTGGCGCAGCAGCAGCCGTCGTGCCGGACGCTCCACCGCCTCGAACAGCACCCAGGACAGACCCAGGGACACGCTGAAGGCGACGACGGTGACCGTCACACCCGCAAGGACACCGAAGTGCGGCTTGGTGCCCAGCAGGTTCGTGCCCGCGCGCAGGACCAGCAGATGGATCATGTAGAAGGCGAACGACAGTTCGCCCAGACGTACGAGCCGCCGATGCCGCCACAGGGACGGCAGCCCGTGCAGATCCGCGACGGCCGCCGCCGGAATGAGCAGGGTGAACCCGGCGAGGGTGCAGACCGTGGCGGAGTACCCGGGCGTGACCTGCGGGACCAGGAAGTAGCCGATGATCGCCAGGGCCATCGACGCCTCCAGTCCGGGCCCGCGCCACCGGCCGAGCAGCACCAACCGGGCCGTCACGGCGCCCAGGACGAACTCGGGGAGCCGGGCGGCCGGGAAGGAGTACACCGACTGGGTCATCCACTGGTGGGCGTCGGCCCAGGCCAGCACCAGGACCGCCGCGACCGACACCCCGCCCAGCGCGGTGGAGCCCCGGGCGCCGAGCCGGCGCAGCAGCAGGATCAGCAGCGGGAAGGAGGCGTAGAAGAACGCCTCGCACGCGAGCGACCAGCTGACCGGGTTCAGCGTCTGCCACCAGGGACGCCACCAGGAGTGCAGCAGCAGCACGTTGGCCAGCGTCTGTCTGGGCGTGGGGTTCCCCTGGTGGGCCAGCGTGTACGTCATGAGGAGCGCGACGGCCAGGGTGACCAGGTGCACCGGGTAGATCCGCGCGATACGCCGGCGCCAGAACGCGAGCGCGCGGTCGTGGGGCCGCGCGGACCAGGTCAGCACGAAACCGGACAGCACGAAGAAGAACGACACGCCCGTGGCGCCGGCGCCGAATCCCCACAGCACGATGCGGCCGGCGCCGCCTCCGAAGTAGCCGAAGTTGTTGACGTGCAGTCCGAACACCAGCAGGGCCGCCATCCACCGCAGCCCGGTGAGGGACGGCAGCGAGGGCAGCGCGGCGGGCGGGGAGGACCGGGCCGAAGCGGTGCCCGTGCCGGTCCGTGTGGGCGGCGTCCGGGTCGCCCGGGTCGTCGCCGTGGTCATCCAATCACCTGCCGCTGGAGTTTCGCGTGGGGCATGAAGGGGAGCGTTGCCCGTTCGCACCTTCTCAATCACGTCCTGGTGCAAACATCACACTGCTGCCGAACGACGCAGTACCCGGTATGCCACGGATGGCCCGACGTGATGCACCCGTACGAGTGACGGGACCTGTTGACCGGCCGGACCGTGGGTGGAGTCGGGCGGAGGTGACGTTCGCAGGGGTGAACGCGCCCTGTCCATAAGGCAGTTCACCGCTCCCGCACGGTGGTCCGCCGAGGGCCGGGGCCGGCGCCGTTCTGGCCCATGGAGGTGCGAAGCGCGCTCCCGGCCGGGCCGGCCACCCCGGCAGCCGCGACTTTCGCCGCCCGATCCGCTTCCTTCGGCCCTGTGCCGTAGACCATCGGGGGACGGCGCGGGCGGGACCGGTGGCGCCAGGGTGGCCGTATGCAGAAGACCCATGACCCCATGCACCGGCCCGACACGCACCGGACCGACGGGATCGGCCGTGCACAGTTCCTGGCCGGGACGGCGTGCGCCGGGCTCGCCGTGCTGCTGCCGGCAGGCACGGCCCGGGCGGCCGAACCGCGGCACGGACTGCGCCACCGAGGCGTCGTCTACACCGTCGGCGAGGGCTCCACGCCGGCCACCGGCTTCCGTGCCGCCCGGATGCGCCGGGACATCCGCGTGATCCGCGACGACCTGCACGCCGACACCGTGGACGTCACCGGCGACGGCGTGGAGCGGCTGACGGCCACCGCCGCCGAGGCCGCGGAGCGGGGCCTGCACATCTGGCTCCAGCCGACCCTGGGCGACGTGCCCGAACGGGACATCCTGGAGCACCTCGCCGAGACCGGCCGCTTCGCGGAACGGCTGCGCCGCCAGGGTGCGAGCGTCGATCTCAGCGTGGGCTGCGAGTTCTGGCTGTTCGTGCCGGGCATCGTCCCGGGCGACACGGTCCTCGAACGTGTGCAGAACCTGCTGGACGGCAAGGTCGACCCCGTCGCGATGCAGCGCCGCCTGGACCGCTTCACGGCCAGGGCGGCGGCGGTCGGCCGGTCCGTCTTCCGCGGCCGGCTCAGCTATGCGGCCGCCCAGGACGACCGGGTCGACTGGCGGCTCTTCGACATCGTCGGCATCGACTACTACTCGTACTTCCCCCGCCGCGCCGACTACGTACGGGAGCTGCGCGGTCACCTGCGCTGGGGCAAGCCGCTGGCGATCACCGAGTTCGGCACCTGCGCCTACGTCGGCGCGCCCGAGACGGCCGGCATGGGCTGGAACGTCGTCGACCACGACAAGGATCCCGAGGAGATCAAGGGCGACCTGGTGCGCAGCGAACGCACCCAGGCCGCCTACCTCACGCGGCTCGTCGACGTCTTCTCCTCGATGGGCCTGTACGCGGCCATGGCGTTCGAGTTCGTCACCCCCGACGCACCGCACCGGCCCGGCGATCCCCGCCACGACCTCGACATGGCGAGCTACGCCATCACCAAGCCCATCGAGAACCGCCCGTACGACCCTGCCGCCGGCTGGCACTGGGAACCCAAGGAGGCCTTCCACGCCCTGGCCGCGCGGTACGCGAGGGACGCGCACCGCGGCTGACCGCACCGGTCGCGGAGCCGAGCGCTCACCCGTTCGCAGGATCCTTCGGCCCGGCGCGCGGCCGGGGCGGGACGTGCCGGCACATGATGCTTCCGTGCCTGCGCACGCCCCGGTCCCGCCCTGCGCCCCGCCGGCCGCAGCCGTGCCTCCGCCCCGCCGGCCGAAACCATGCCTCCGCGCCTCGGCCGAGACAACGCCTCGGCCCCTCCCGGCCGAAACCACGTCTCCGCCCCCCGGTCGCAGCCACGCCGGTCCGGGGCGGCCGCGCACGGGCCGGTGGAGCCGGACGCGAGCGGGTAGGACCATGCCCGGGCCGGGTAAGGCTACGAAGCCGCGAAGCTACGCAGAGGCAAACACCGGCCCGCGACACGAGGCCAGAATTGCATGGTTCGTTTTCTTGAATCTCTCGTGTTTATGAGGGTAGGTTCGGCGGCATGACCGCCTCCCAGACTCCGACCACCGCCGAGGAGCTGCGCGGTGCCGGCCTGCGCGTGACGGCGGCCCGCGTCGCGCTGCTGGAGACCGTCCGGGACGGTGACCACCTCGGCGTCGAGGCGATCGCCTCCGGGGTCCGCGACCGCGTGGGCCACATTTCCCTGCAAGCCGTCTACGAGGCCCTGCACGCGCTCACCGCGGCGGGCCTCATACGCCGTATCGAACCGGCCGGCAGCCCCGCCCGGTTCGAAGGACGCGTCGGCGACAACCACCACCACGTCGTGTGCCGGTCGTGTGGTGCCGTCGCCGACGTCGACTGCGCGGTCGGGGAGGCGCCCTGCCTGACCGCGTCCGACGACCGTGGCTTCTCCATCGACGAGGCCGAGGTCGTCTACTGGGGCACCTGCCCCGACTGTTCCACCGGCCGCAGTTTCTGAGCACCGAGTTCCGTCCCGTTCGGAAGGATTGCCATGACTGAGAACCACGACGCGATCGTCGCAGACGCGAAGTCGGAGGAGGGGAGCGGTGGCTGCCCCGTCGCGCACGGGCGTGCCGCGCACCCGACCCAGGGCGGTGGCAACCGCCAGTGGTGGCCGGACCGGCTCAACCTGAGGATCCTTGCCAAGAACCCCGCCGTGGCCAACCCCCTGGGCGAGGACTTCGACTATGCCGAGGCGTTCAAGGCCCTCGACCTCGCCACCGTGAAGCGGGACATCGCCGAGGTGCTGACCACCTCGCAGGACTGGTGGCCCGCCGACTTCGGCAACTACGGCCCGCTGATGATCCGCATGGCCTGGCACAGCGCGGGCACCTACCGCATCAGCGACGGCCGCGGCGGCGCCGGCGCCGGCCAGCAGCGCTTCGCCCCGCTCAACAGCTGGCCGGACAACGCCAGCCTCGACAAGGCCCGCCGCCTGCTGTGGCCGGTCAAGAAGAAGTACGGCCAGAGCATCTCCTGGGCCGACCTCATGATCCTGACCGGCAACGTCGCCCTGGAGACGATGGGCTTCAAGACCTTCGGCTTCGGTGGCGGCCGCGAGGACGTGTGGGAGGCGGAGGAGGACGTCTACTGGGGTCCTGAGACCACCTGGCTGGACGACCAGCGCTACACCGGCGACCGCGAGCTGGAGAACCCGCTCGGCGCGGTCCAGATGGGCCTCATCTACGTCAACCCGGAGGGCCCCAACGGCAACCCGGACCCGATCGCCGCGGCCCGCGACATCCGTGAGACGTTCCGCCGCATGGCGATGAACGACGAGGAGACGGTCGCCCTGATCGCCGGCGGTCACACCTTCGGCAAGACGCATGGCGCCGGCCCGGCGGACAACGTCGGCCCCGACCCCGAGGCCGCCCCGATGGAGCAGCTGGGCCTCGGCTGGCGGAGCGCCTACGGCACGGGCGTGGGCAAGGACGCCATCACCAGTGGCCTGGAGGTCACCTGGACCACCTCCCCGACCCAGTGGAGCAACGGGTTCTTCAAGAACCTCTTCGAGTACGACTACGAGCTCACCCAGAGCCCGGCCGGCGCCCACCAGTGGGTGGCGAAGGACGCCCCGGAGATCGTTCCGGACGCCTTCGACCCGTCGAAGAAGCAGCGCCCGACGATGCTCACCACCGACCTCTCGCTGAAGTTCGACCCGATCTACGAGCCGATCTCCCGCCGGTTCTACGAGAACCCGGAGGAGTTCGCGGACGCCTTCGCCCGCGCCTGGTACAAGCTCACCCACCGTGACATGGGCCCGAAGTCGCTGTACCTCGGTCCGGAGGTCCCGCAGGAGACGCTGCTGTGGCAGGACCCGCTGCCCGAGCGCGAGGGCGAGCTGATCGACGGCGCGGACATCGCCTCCCTGAAGGCCAAGCTGCTCGACTCCGGCCTGACCGTGTCCCAGCTGGTCTCCGCCGCGTGGGCGTCCGCGTCCACCTTCCGCGGCGGCGACAAGCGCGGCGGTGCCAACGGCGCCCGGATCCGCCTGCAGCCGCAGCGCGGCTGGGAGGTCAACCAGCCCGACGAGCTGGCCCAGGTGCTGCGCGTCGTCGAGGGCATCCAGCAGGAGTTCAACGCCTCCTCCGGAGCCAAGAAGGTCTCGCTGGCCGACCTCATCGTCCTCGGCGGTGTCGCGGCCGTGGAGAAGGCCGCCAAGGACGGCGGCCACGCGGTCGAGGTGCCCTTCACCCCGGGCCGTGTCGACGCGACCGACGAGCACACCGACGCCGAGTCCTTCGCGGCGCTGGAGCCGGTCGCCGACGGCTTCCGCAACTACGTCGGCAAGGGCAACCGCCTGCCGGCCGAGTACCTGCTGCTCGACAAGGCCAACCTGCTCACCCTGAGCGCCCCCGAGATGACCGCCCTCGTCGGCGGCCTGCGCGTCCTCGGGACCAACCACCAGGGCTCGCAGCACGGTGTCCTCACCGACCGGCCCGGCACGCTCACGAACGACTTCTTCGCCAACCTGCTCGACCTGGGCACGACGTGGAAGTCGACGTCCGAGGACCAGACCGCCTTCGAGGGCCGTGACGTGGCCACGGGCGAGGTGAAGTGGACCGGCACCCGTGCCGACCTGGTCTTCGGCTCGAACTCCGAGCTGCGCGCGCTCGCCGAGGTGTACGCCTCCGACGACGCCGCGGAGAAGTTCGCGAAGGACTTCGCCGCCGCGTTCGGCAAGGTCATGAACCTCGACCGGTTCGACCTCGTCTGATCCACCCCCTGAAGGCGTCCGGACCGGCCCGCACAGGCCGGTCCGGACGCCTTCGCCGTGCCCGGGCGCCTCGGCCGGAGGTGCCGTTGCCGTCGCCTCGCACCGGTCAGGTCATCCCGTAGCCGTAGCCGTAGCCGTAGCCGTAGCTATAGCCGCAGCTATTGCCGAAGGCGGTCCGCGCTCGTAGCCGCGCTCGCGGCCTCCGGCCTCAGCGGCCCAGTGTCGCCGCGCCGGCCTGTGCGTACCGCTCGTCCAGGTCGCCGGACGGGGCGCCCGCGACGCCTATGCCCGCGACCGGGGCGTCGTGGGCGGTGAGCGGGGCGCCGCCCGCGAGGAACAGCGTGCCCGGGATGTCCTTGAGGTTCGGTGTCTGCTCCAGGCGCTTGGCCAGCTCGGACGTGGGGGCGTTCCAGGAGACGGCGGTGAACGCCTTGCGTTCGGCGGACGCGTACGACTGCGGGCCCGCACCGTCCCCGCGCAGGGTGACCAGCGTGTTGCCGTTGCGGTCGACGACGGCCACCGACACCTGCCGGCCGTCCTGCTCGGCGGCGTCCACGGCGGCCTGTGCCGCCCTCGTGGCCGCGTCGAGGGTGAGGTGCCGGCTCTCGGTGAGGTTGCCGGACCGGGCGGCAACGGCGGCGGGTGCCGTGCCCGTGGAGTCGGCGGCGCTGGCGGCGACCGTACCGACTGCACCGGCACCGGCGACGGAGAGGACGGCGCCGCCCACGAGCACGCGGGTACGGCGGGACGGCATCTTGCGGCCGCGCATACGGCCGGACATACGGCCGGACATACGGCCGGACGTGCGGTGGGACGTGCGACTGGACATGGCGAGCACCCTTCGGGAGCGGGATCCGGGGGCCGACTGGCTCCCACAACGATCCTCGGCCCGGAACCGGCGGCCCCCCGTCGACGGACCGGTGGTCCCTGTGGTCATCCGAACGGATGACCCCGCACGCCTCGGGTCAGGGAACAATGGAGGGTGTTTGCCCAGTTCAGCGCGATGACGAGGGAGGAGCCGGATGAGGGAGGAGCCGCCAGGGGCCATGCCCGACCGTGACGACACCCGTGCCCTCACCGTCGTCATGCACACGGCGTTCTTCGTGCTGCTGGGCGCCTCCCTGGCCCGCTACCTCGCCCGGCACGCCGACGGTCCCCGCACTCCGTGGATCATCGGCCTGTCCGTGCTGCTGGCGCTGCTGTACCTGCTCGGCACGGCCCTCGGCCCCCGCCCCACCCTGCGCCGCCGGACCTGGCTGGGCCTGGTGGCGCCAGCTGGGCGGCACCCTGACCGTCGAGTCGGCGCCGGGCGAGGGCACCGCCCTGTCGGCCGCGATCCCGCTGGAGCCCAGATGACCGGCACACCCGAGGCGACCGGCGGCGGTCCCGTGCGCATCCTGGTCTGCGACGACCACGCCGTCGTACGCGCCGGACTGCTGGCGCTCCTGCACAGCGCGCCGGACATCGAGGTCGTCGGCGAGGCCGGCAGCGGCGAGGAGGCGCTGGCGCTGGCCCGCAGGACGACGCCGGACGTCGTGCTGATGGACCTGCACCTGGGCACCGGCATGGACGGCGTGGACACCACCCGCCGGCTGCGCGCCCTCGTACCGGCCCCGCACGTCCTGGTCCTGACGACGTACGACACCGACGCGGACGTCACCCGTGCGATCGAGGCCGGAGCCACCGGCTATCTCCTCAAGGCGGAGCGCCCCGAGGACCTCTTCACCGCGATCCATGCCTCCGCCCAGGGCCGCCCAGCCCTCTCACTCCCGGTCGCCGGCCGCGTCATGGCCCGCCTGCGCAACCCCCGGCCCGCCCTCACTCCCCGCGAACGCGACATCCTCGCCCAACTCTCCCAGGGCCTGTCCAACCACGCCATCGCACGCGCCCTGTACATCAGCGAGGCCACGGTCAAGACCCACCTCCGCCGCATCTACGACAAGCTCGGCGTGGACACCCGTGCCGGCGCCGTGGCAGTGGCGAAGGAGCAGCGCCTGCTGCCCTGAGACGACCGCCGGCTCTTGTACCCGGCCGCCTGCCCTGCCCGGCTGCTCCTGTGCCTGCCGGCTTCTGTGCCCGGCAGTTCCTGTGCGGGCCGATTTCTGCGCCCGCCGGCTTCTGCGTCTGCCCGCTCCCGTGCCTGCCCGCTGCCGTACTCCGCCTCCACCGCCCTCAGCCGAACAGGCTCCGTACCCGGATCGTCTCGACGCGCCGCCAGGTGCCGCCGGGCAGCAGGACCCAGTCGCCGGCCGTGCCCCGGGCACGTTGCGGCAGCCGGCCGGACCTCGCCCGCGGTGCCGGGACCCGCGCCGCGCCGGTCGCCGCCCGCCGGTCGCCGCCGCGTACGCCCCGCCGCCGTGCCCGGGCCCGTCTGCTCACGGCCCCTCCCGTCGGAGGTGCCCCCGCGTGGACTCACCGCGCCCGGTGAACCGGGGTGCGTCGCCGCTGCGCGCATGCATGATCACTCACTCCTCGACCGTCCTGCCCTCCCTCCAGCATGAACCCACGACCCGCCGAGCGTGCGGGAACCGGAAGCGGCACCCGACGGGACCCAGGCGTCCTGCCGTGACGAAGGGCCGGGGTGCCGTCCGTCATGCCCCCGGAGGTCCATCGGTGGCGGGGCGGCGACGCCTCGCGCAGCGTGGAGACGAGGGGGCGACCGGTCGGGTGGCGCGAGAGCCGCAGGAGAGGTGGGACTCATGGACAGGGACGTCTCCGAGCCGAGGGTCGTGGTCGGTGTCGACGGTTCGCCGTCCTCGTACGGTGCGCTGCGCTGGGCCCTGCACTACGCCGGACTCGTCGGCGCCACCGTGGAGGCGGTCGCCGTCTGGGAACTGCCCGGCCTGCAGGGCTGGTCGGGGCCGGCCGTGGACATGGACGTGGACGAGGAAGACGCCCGGCAGCGGATGCGGCAGGAGCTGACCGACGTGCTCGGCGCGGACGCGGCCGGGTCGGTCACGACCCACGTGGTGCACGGCAATGCCGCCGACGTCCTGCTGCGGGCCGCCGAGGGTGCCGAGGTCCTGGTGGTCGGCAGCCGGGGGCGGGGCGGCTTCGCACGCGCCCTGCTCGGTTCCGTCAGCCAGCACGTCTCCCAGCACGCGAACTGCCCGGTCGTGATCGTGCGCGCAGCGAAGAGGTGAGCGCGCGGGCCGGTGAAGAGGTGGAGGTGCGGGCCGCGGAGAGGCGGATGTGCGGGCCGCGGAGAGGTGGATGTGCGGGCCGGTGAAGAGGTGGACGTGCGGGCCGCGAAGAAGTGAACGCGCGGGCTGCGAAGCCGTGATCGTGCACACCGAGAGGTCGTGATCGTGCACGACTGACAGGTCGTGATCGTGCGCACCGACACATCGTGCGCACCGGCAAGTCGCGTCATGGGGCGCACCCGAAGGCGCGAGCCGTCGCGCGGCCCCGGTCGCGCTCACCGCGGACCGCGTCCGCCGGTGTCCGCCTCGGTGAGCAGCAGTCCGGTGACCAGATCGGGGCGGATGCGCACCGTCTGGTCCATGTCCCCGTGCGGGGACCAGGGGTGCAGCAGCCCCCGGATGCGGTCGAGTTCGCCGGGGTCCGTGACCAGGCGGGCGTAGCCCGTGACCACCACGCTCCAGCCGAGGTGCGTGTCCGGGTCGATGGCGTCGGCCTCGTAGGCGACGACCACACCGACGCCGCCGGTCCGGTCGGCCCGGGAGGTCAGGGCCGCACCCTCGTGGGTGCGGATGACGATGTCGCCGCCGTACAGGACATGGTCGACCGGGCGGACGGTGGGCAGGGCCTGCCGGGTGAAGACGAGCCTTCCCAGGGACACACTGCCCAGCAGCCGCAGCGCTTCGGGACGGTCGAGCTCGATGCGCCGGTACGCCGGACGGTCGTTACGGATCATGGTCGGCTTCTTCGCGGAGTGCAGCGGAGCGACACCGCGGGGGATCGGTGCCGCTCCTGCCTCCACTGTGACGCATGACCGCACCTGCTCTCCAGTGCCGTTCGGCCCTGCCGGCGGGTCGTACGTCCCACCCGCGGGAGGAAACGGACTCCGGCCGGCTCTTCCATCGACACGGCAGCCGTCCGGATCGAGGTGCACGATGGTGTGGTGACGCTTACGGGCCGGATCCATGAATCGGCTCTGGTGCCGCTCGCCGCCTGCCTCGCGAGCCGTGGCCGGCGTGGTGGACGTGCGGTGCGCACCGTCCCGGTCCGCCCGGTCACCCGGACCTCGGCCCGGAAGGCGAGAGGAGGCGGCGACCATGACACGGACACCTCCCATGACGGTGGCACGGGTGCGGCTGTGGCGGTGGCGACCCAACACCCTCAAGCGGCACAGCGACGTCGTCGAAGCCTGGATCGTGCTCGGCACCTGGATCCTCGCGCTGGTGGCGGGAGTGCTCGCGGGGCAGGCGGCGGCCCTCTCCATGGACTCGGCGCTGTCCGCGCGGCGGGCCCAGGTGCACGCCGTGTCCGCCGTCCTCACGGACGGCGCGCCGAAGGCCGCGCCCGACGGAGGGTACGACGACGGCCAGGTATGGGCCACCGTGCGCTGGACGACCGGGAACGGCGCCGTGCACACGGACCGGGCGAAGGTCCGCCCGGGCGCGCCGACGGGCAGCCCGGTCACGGTGTGGACGGACGGCTCGGGCCGGATCGTCTCCGCGCCCACCACCCCGGCGGAGGGCATGCTGCAGACGGTTCTCGCCGGCGTCCTCGTGGCACAGGTCGCGGGCACGGCCGTGTGGGCCACGGGCTGGCTGGTCCGGGCCCGGCTCGTCCGGCGGCGGCTGGCCGAGTGGGACGAGGAATGGAAGCGCATCGGGCCCGAGTGGCGGAACCTGAGCGGCGGCAGGGGCTGATCACCGTGACGAGCCACCGCCGGTCGGCCGTCCCGCGCAAAGGCGCCGCGGCGGTCCCCGGATCGGCCGGCGGTGAGCGGGAGGAGGCAGCCGTGGACGACGAGCTCTCGGTGGGCGCCCTGATGAACGCGGCGCCGTACTCGATCGGCGAGGACGAGACGCTGCTGATGGCCTGGGAGGTCATGGAGCGGTCCGGGCAGCGCCAGCTGCCGGTGGTCCGCGCCGACGGCTGCTGTGCGGGCGTGCTCGACGGTGCCGAGCTGGCCGTCGCCTGCGCGGCCCCGGCGGTGACGCTGTCCCGGCGCCGGGTGCGCGATCTCGTGTTCGGGCGCCGTACGGTCACGGTCCATCCGGAGGAGTCGACGTTCCGCGCCGCGGCCGTGATGACGGAGGAGCACATGGAGGCGCTGCCGGTCACCGACGCGCACGGACGCCTGACCGGCCTGCTCACGGCGCTGGACTATGTCGCAGCCGCCGCGGCCCGGCACCGCGCCTCCGGGCCGGTGCAGGAGGTGCCCGATCCACCCCGTCCGTCCCCTGCCCGTGCCACGCTGCCCGGGCTGCCGCCGCGCCTCAGGGAGCGGGAGCGAGGCATTCCCATCCCCTAGGAGCATGGGTCAGTAACAGGCAGCTGGCCGAGTGGCCGTGAGCGGTGGGATCAGTCGCGGTCGCCCGGTCGCCGTCTGTGAGGCCGGGATGGGGGTTCTGCCCGTCAGGTGTGCGGCCTGGTCGGACCGTGACGGGGCCGGCCCCGCTGATCAGCCGACCATGGCGGCGAGTCCGGCGGTTCCTGTGTGTCGGAAGATCTTGCGGAGATTGTGGCAGGCGGCCAGCAGGCGCCACTCGCCGCGGGCGCCGTCTTCGCCGCGCAGGAGGAGCTGGCGGCCGTTCTGGCAGGTCATGATCTGGCCGAAGACGGGTTCGACGATGGTCTTGCGGCGACTGTAAGCGGCCTTGCCGGGCTTGGTCCGCAGCTTGCGGGCCATCCGCTCCTTCAGCGTGGCGTTCGCTGGTATCCGTCCACGCGGTGCGGGCGGGACCTGCTCGTCGTGTGCCAGGCGTCCGGTGGCCATGAACGTGTCAGTGCCGCAGACCAGTTGACGGTCCCTCGCGGCGTTGAGATTGGCCTCGGAGCAGTAGCCGGCGTCAACCAGCGCCTGCTTGGGGTGGCGGCCGGTGTTCCAGGCCGACTGGTCGAGCATGGTGGTGTAGTTCAGCGCGTCGGAGGGGTTGGTCGTCACGTCGGCAGCGGTGATGACCTGGTGCTTCTCGTCCACGACGGCCTGGGCGTTGTATGCCTGGATGTAGGCGCCGTCGCTGTTCTTCATGATCCGCGAGTCGAGGTCGGTGAAGTTGGCCTGCGCCTTGGGCTTCGGACGCGCCTTCGCGGCGGCCTGCTGTCCGGCGTCGGTGACGGCCTGCTCCTGGCGGCGGCGTTCCTTCTCCTCGGCGTGACGGCGTGCGTTGTCGGCGGCTTCGGCCTCGATCTGGGCGCGGGCGGCCTGCATTCTGCCCAGGCGCTTCTCGCGGCGGTCGAGTTCGGCGGGCAGGTCCACGCCCTTGCCGTCAGGACCGAAGGTCTGGTCCTCGGCGGTGTCGGTGGCCTCGGCGTCGGCCAGCAGCGCGTGGGCCTTGGCCTCCAGCGCGGCGATCTCGGCCTCGACGCGCTCCTCCTTGTCGACCAGGCGGCCGTAGCTCATCGCCTTGTGCTTGGAGGCGTTGGCCGCCAGTTTCGTGCCGTCCACGGCGACGCGGCCCATCTTGACCATGTCGAGCTTCTGCGCGAGGTACAGGGACTGGGTGAACAGGTCGGCGAGGGCATCCAGGTGGCGGCGGCGGAACCGGGCGATCGAGCGGTAGTCCGGGGCGTGGTCGGCGGCCAGGAACCGGAATGCGACGTCGTCGGTGCACTTGCGCTCGATCGCCCGCGAGGAGCGGACGCCGGTGGTGTAGCCGTAGATCAGCAGCCGCAGCATCAGCCGGGGATCGTAGGGCGGGTAGCCGCGCTTCTCGGTGTAGTCTGCCCGCACCGGCGAGAGGTCGAGCACCTCGTCGACCAGGTCGGCGACGAACCGGGCGAGGTGGTCCTCGGGCAGCCAGTCGTCCAGCGACGGAGGCAGCAGCAGGACCTGGTGCGGGTCGAAGGCCCGAAACGTCTTGTCCACCACCGCCGGACGGCCCCGAGACCGTTTGCTCTCAACCGGCTCGACCTCGAACAGTCCATCCCCACCACGCATATCGAGATCATCTCGCACGAAAGATCGCGAAGCGCCAGTGGATCGCCGCGGGCCCTCGTGCGTGGTCGTGGTCAGCTTTGCTGAGATCGTTATGGCTTACTTGTCTCGAATGAGGTCACTCGCTCATGATTCCGTCCGGGCACTGCGCAGGTGTGCCGGTACCGCCCACCACTGGTCCGGGCGGTCCACGACCGGGGCGTCGGGGCCGGTCTCGCCGTACCGGGCGAGGCGCAGCAGGTAGGCCGCGATGCCTGCCGCGCCCTGCATCCACGTCGTCCGGGGCGGCAGCAGCGGCGGGTCCTCGCGGTGTTCCAGAAAGCGCCAACGGGCGCCCGCGCCGTCCCTGACGACCCGGTCGACCAGCGCATCGCCCATGCGGTGCGCGGCCCGCAGCAGGGTCTGCCTCCTCTCCGGCGCCCGGCAGTCCTGGGCGGCGTCCAGCAGGACGTCTCCGACGCCTGCCGTTCCGCAGCAGCGGCCGTCGTTGTCCCAGAAACCGGGACGGAGGCGTTCCGGCAGACCCGAGGTGAGGATCGAGGTCAGACAGCGCTGCCGCAGTTCGTCGACGTGGTGACCCGCCACCTCGGTGACCCCTGCGTGCGCCAGCGCGGTGAACAGGTGCGAGGTACCCGCCGGGCCGTGGCACCACGTGTACGTCACCGGTTCCACCTCCCGGCGCGACGGCGGGATCGTGTGCGGGACGACGAAGCCCGCGTCCTTCAACGACCCCACCGAGAGGACGTGCCGGGCGCCTTCCACCGCGGCCTCGACGAAGTCCTCGCGGTCCAGGGCGGCGCCCGCGACCGCCAGTGCGGCCGCGACCCCGGACGTTCCGTGCGAGTAGTTCGGCGCCCTCGACGGTCTCCCCGGCGTCATGCCCCAGTCGAGGCCCGCTTCCGTACGGTCCGCCGCCCGCAGCAGGGCCTCGCCTCCCGTCGTCGCGATCACCTCGGTGAACTCGCTCTTCGCCCAGACCGCCGTCATCACCACGCCCGCGGTCCCCATGATGACGTCCGTCAGGGGCGCGTCGGAGCCCGGCTCGAAATCGAGCGTGGTCTTCCATCCGTCGCCGGTGGCCAGGACGGCCAGCCGCCGCAGCGCCACGGCTTCCTCGCCCGGGGCGAGCAGTCTGAGCGCCGTCGCGTCGCCTGCGAGGCCGTCGTACAGCGAGGGCTCCGTCCGCCGCCCGGCCTGTGCCGACAGCCTGGTCACGATGCCGGTCGCCAGTGCCGCTTCCGTCGCGCTCAGTTCCCGGTACTGCGCGATCTCGGCCAGCACCGGGGCCAGGCCGGCGATTCCCGCGTACAGCGAGTCGCGGTCCTGTGCCGGTGACGGGGCTTCCGGAGCGCCCTCCACCACCGTCTCCACGAGCCACGGACCCTCGTCCTCGCGCACGTGGTCCAGCACCCACGACCACGCGGCCTCGGCCACGTCCCGATATCCGTCACTCCTCATCCGGCCACGCTACAACCGCCGGATGAGCCGGTCTGCCCGGTGAGGTGCTGTCGGCCCGTCAGTTCCGGCCGTCGTGGGTACCGGCCTGCGCGGCCGTCCTCAGGTCACGCAGCCAGGCTTCGAGGCCGTCGCGCGGGATCTTGGTAGCGGTGGGAGCGTCCGCGTCGACCTGCGCGCCGGTGTAAGTGAGAAGTGCATCATCCCGTCAGCGCGAGGCAAGGGATACGCCTCCGAAGCCCTCCGCGGACTGCTGCTGTTCGCGCGGTCACGCGGTGTCACCTGTGTGAAGGGCGACGCCGACCACGACAACATCGCGTCCCAGCACGTCATGATGGCAGTCGGCATGCGGCCGGCCGGACAAGATGAACGCGTCAGGTACTTCGAGATCACCTGGACCCACACGACGGCGAATACTGACCCACGCTCCTAGCCGAGACCGGAGACCGGGGACCCGGGGACCCGGGGACCGGGGATTGGGGACCGGTGGCCGGTGATCGGTCTCCGGTGGTCCGTGGCCGGAGACCGATCACCGGAGACCGGAGACCGGAGACCGGAGAACGGGGACTGGCGGCCGGAGACCGGTTCCTGGGCGCCGGACCGGCTGGGCGCGCATCCGCGTGGCGTCCTCCGCCACCGTGCCGGCTCAGCCGCGCAGTGCCTCGAAGGCCTGCCGTGCAGCGTTCCCGATGGCGAAGTCGATGTCCGGCGCCAGGCCCGCCCGCCGGTCCGCCCGGGTGAGCGCGGCCATGGCCACCCGGTCGCCGGACTCCGCCTCCACCACCCCGATCTCGTGCCGCAGATGCAGGAACGTGCCCGTCTTGCCGCTCAGCCGCAGCGAGTCCGCGCGCAGCTCGCTAGCCAGCCGCTGGGTGAAGACCTGAAGGCCCATCAGCCGGCGCAGCTCGGCCGTCGCGCGGGGACGGGAGATCTCGTCCCGCCAAATCCGCTGCAGCAGGTCCACGAGTGCCGCGGCCGAGCCGAGGTTGGCGTGTGCCGGATCCAGGGTCTCGATGGTGTGCCGCCCCGCGCGCTCGTCCCGCACGGCCAGTTCCAGGGCGAGGGAGAAGTCGTTGCCGGCTGCCCCGGCGGCGCATTCGTACATATGGTTCATCCGGTGCCGCACCCGTATGCCTTCGCAACCCCACGCCCGTAGGCGTGTGTCGACCTCGGCCATCGGCACCAGGGCGAACAGCGCGTCGGCGGCGGCGTTGTCGCTCACCGCCAGCATCAGCAGGAGCAGGTCGCCGACGGCCACGGTGGCCGGGTGCCGGAACGCCGCGAGCCCGGTGGGCCCGACGCTGCTCGTGGCCGGATCGAGCGTCACCGCGTGGGCCGGGTCGAGGTCCCCGGCGGCGATCAGGTCCAGCACGGCCAGAGCGAGCGGGACCTTCACCACCGAGGCCAGGGGCAGCGACTCGTCGACGTCGAAGCCGAGTTGCTCGCCCGAGTCGATGTTACGGGCGAGGAACGAGCCGCGGACCCCGAGGGCCGCCCAGTCGCGCGCGACCGCCTCGGCGACGTCGAGCAGGGCGCCGTCACCGGCGACGCAGGCCGGACGGTAGGGCGGTTCCGCGCTCATCCGCGAGCCGCCAGCCGCGCCGGGACGTCCTCGCCAACGGGCCCGGGCCGCCGCGGATCCGGTACGGGAGCCGCGGCGCCGGCCGCTCCCGCCAGCGCGGCGACCAGCCAGCCGGGAACGTCCTCCGCGCCCCGCTGGCGCCGTGTTCCGTGCACGTCGTACCCCCGGTGCAGTGAGGCATCGGCGAGCGGCGCCCACCTCGCCCCGTGCTGCCGTGCGAACGGCTCGGCACACAGCAGCATCGACCGGCCGGCCAGGGTCTCGGCGAGCGCGGTGGCCGCCGGACCGGCCGACCGGATCTGCCCTTCGGGCAGCCCGGACCGGGCGGCGGCACGCACCAACCTGTCGTACGCGTACGGCACTTCGTCCTCCGGCAGGATCACGAGGGGCGGCGCGGCGGTCCGTTCACCGTCCGTGGCCCGCCTGCGGCGCGGTCGCAGGTCCTCCAGGTGCACCGCACGCGGCCGGTTTTCCCGCACATCGCCGCGTGTGGCCTCCTGCGCATCCGCGCGTGCGGGCTCCTGCGCATCCGCGCGTGTGGCCTCCTGCGCGTCGGCGGGTGCCGGCTCAGCGTCGGTGCGTGCCGGTTCCCGCGCATCGGCCGGCGGCGCCGAGGCCAGGCCGAGCGGTACCCGGAACGCGGCGTGCTCCGGAGCGACACGCACCAGTGCGCAGGAGAGCGATCCGTCGGCCAGCCCGGCCACCCGCTCCTGAGGCGGCAGTTCGCGTACGCCGAGGGTGATCCCGCGTTCGGCACCGGCACGGAGCACGCGCGCCAGCGCCGCCGGAGGACAGTCCGCGGGCACCCCGACCGCACGCACCCGCGCCTGCCGGGCGGACCGGGCCGCCTGTCCCAGCCGCTCGGCCCGGTCCAGCACGTCCTGTGCGTACGGAAGCAGCAGCATGCCGAACTCGGTCGTCGCCACCTGCCGCCTTGACCGGTCGAACAACGGGCCCCCGAAGTGGGCCTCGAGCGTCTTGATACGGCGGCTGAGCAGCGGCTGGGCGATCCCGAGCCGGTCGGCCGCGCGCGAGAAGCTCGACTCGTCGACCGTCGCGACGTACGCCTCCAGATGGGCGAGGAGATCCATCCCGCAGTCATATCAATAAGGTATCTACCGTGTCGATTTAGCAGTGATCGTCACTTATAGCAAACATGCAGGTCACAGTGCTAGAGCCCCGGAGCGCTCCGGGCCTCTGGTACTACCCGTGCTTACTGTGTGCTGACCTGCAGGCACCTGTCATCACCCGAGGAGACCCGTCCCGTGCTGGGTCGGTGCTGATCTCCTGTGTGTTCCCGTTTCGGGCGTGGCATCGATGTGGTGGCCGACCGCTGCGGCTGTGTGTGGCGGGGCGGCCGGGTGCGGAGCGGGAACCGTACGTCCTCAGGGGTTTCCGGGGGAAGGTCGCCGTCCCAATTGGGCGGGCTGGAACAGCCTGTTGTCGGGGCGGAGGCTCCGTCGTTCGCCGGCGTCGTCGGTGAGTCCTGAGAGCTGAACGTGTTGTCGACCTTCGCGACCGTCCTGGTCGCAGCCCTCGTCGTCGTCGTGGAGCTGGGGGCCGTCTGTGCCGGCCGGTGCCGTCGCGGGCTGGGGAGGTCGAGGGTCAGCGAGGTCGTGGCCTTCACCCTTGGAAAGCCAAACGTCTTTGGAGGCTGCTGGGGACTCTCTGTTCCCTCCGGTGTTGCGCGGACCGCGTGGAGCGACCGCCAGGGCGTTGCCGGAGACGACGGTCGCCGGCCTGCCACGGGTCACCGCAGAGGACCGTCCGCCCGCTTCATCGCGCGGCCCCATCGCTCCGCTGGCCTGGTAGCGCAGCAGACAGTCGATCTGAAGGCGTCCCTGGCGGAGCGCGAAGCCGAACTGGAGGCTGCCCGGGAAGCCAACCGGTAGCGGACCAGGGCCTTGAACCAGCGCGAGTGACCGGTCTGTCAGCCGGGCGTCACTTCCGAAATCAGCACCCGGACGCGAGACTCGATCGCGTCGCGGATGGGGCGTACGGCCTCAACACCCTGTCCGGCAGGGTCGTCGAGCTGCCAGTCGAGGTACCGCTTGCCAGGGAAGACGGGGCAGGCGTCGCCGCACCCCATGGTGATGACCACGTCGGATGCCCGGACGGCCTCCACCGTGAGGATCTTCGGGGTCTCGGCGGAGATGTCGATGCCGACCTCGCTCATCGCTTCGACCACGGCCGGGTTGACGGTGTCCGCGGGAGCCGAGCCGGCGGAGCGGACCTCGACGCGGTCGTCCGCGAGGTGAGCGAGGAAGGCGGCGGCCATCTGGGAGCGGCCGGCGTTGTGGACGCAGACGAACAGCACCGACGGGCGCGGCGTGGCGGAAGAGCTCATGAAACAGGGACTTTCTCGGGAGAACGGATCGGTCAGGAGACGGCGGGTTCCGGCTCGCCGTGCGGGACGACGACCTCATCCGGGATGGGAGCAGGACGGCCGTAGACCACAGCGACGGCCCCCAGACCGAGCACGGCTCCCAGCACCTGGGCCGCGATGAACGGGGCGACGGAGGCAGGGGCGATGCCGGCGAAGGTGTCGGTGAACGTCCGGCCGATGGTCACCGCCGGGTTCGCGAAGGACGTGGAGGAGGTGAACCAGTACGCGGCGCCGATGTAGGAGGCCACCGCCGCGGGGGCGAGCGCGGCCCGGCTGATCCGGCTGAGGCCGAAGATCAGAAGGATCAGCCCGGTCGTCGCGACGACCTCCCCCAGCAGCAGGTGACCGGCGGACCGGTCGTGGGCGGAGAACTTGACCAGCGGCTCGGCGAACATCGCATCGGCCAGGACAGCCCCGCCGGTCGCGCCCGTGATCTGGGCGGGTACGTACGCGGCGACGTCCCGCAGGGCCAGGCCGTCCGGATCACGGCGGCCGGTGAACCAGGCGGCGAGCGTGACGACCGGGTTGAAGTGCGCGCCGGAGACCGGCCTGAGCAGCAGAATGAGCACGCCCAGGCCGAAGACCGTGGCGAGGGAGTTGGCGAGCAGCTGTACACCGACGTCGCGCGACAGCTCGGTGGCTTGGATGCCGGAGCCGACCACCACCGCCACCAGCAGTCCGGTGCCGATTGCCTCGGCGGCGGCCCGGCGGGCGAGAGAGGTGCTCATGCGCCGGCTCCGGCAGGCTGCGTGGTGGTCAGGACCGCGGCGAGCTTGTCGAGGACGCCGGGCAGCACCCAGTAGTAGACCCAGGTGCCGCGGCGCTCGCAGTCGATGAGTCCGGCCTGGCGCAGGAGCTTGAGGTGGTGGGAGATCGTCGGCTGGGACAGGTCGAAGGCCGGGGTCAGCTCGCACACGCAGACCTCGCCGCCCTCGCCGCGCGAGGCGATCATCGACACCAGGCGCAGTCGGGCCGGATCGCCCAGGGCCTTGAAGACTTTCGCCAGGTCGGCGGCCTGGTCTTCGGCCAGGGGCGCGGCGGACAGGCCCGGGCAGCAGGCTGCGTCCTGGCCGGTCACCTCAAGCTCTTGTTTCGACATGCCTCTATGTTGACGTTTTTCGATCCAAGGCGCAAGGTTGCATCAATGAACGTCGATACAAGCCGTTCCGGGTCCGTGCTGCGACCCGTCATCTGGGAGTGAGTCATGAGCGAGCAGACGACCACTGACCTGCGCGAAACCGTCCGCCAGCGGTACGCCGCGGCGGCCGTGAAGGTCACCGAGGGCGGCACCGCCTGTTGCGGACCCGAGCCGGTCGAGGTCGACGAGAACTTCGGCTCCACCCTCTACGCCGCCGACGATCGCGACGCCCTGCCGGCCGAGGCCGTCGCCGCCTCTCTCGGCTGCGGCAATCCCACCGCCGTTGCCGAACTGCGCGCGGGCGAGCATGTTCTGGACCTCGGTTCCGGGGGAGGTATCGACGTCCTGTTGTCCGCCCGCCGTGTCGGCCCCACCGGCAAGGCGTACGGGCTGGACATGACCGACGAGATGCTCGAACTCGCCCTGGCAAACGCCGAGAAGGCGGGCGCGATGAACGTCGAGTTCCTCAAGGGCACCATCGAGGCCATCCCGCTGCCCGCGAACACCATCGACGTCGTGATCTCCAACTGCGTGATCAACCTGTCCACGGACAAGCCTGCCGTGTTTGCCGAGACGTTCCGGGTGCTGAAGCCCGGCGGACGTATCGGCGTCTCCGACGTCGTCGCCGACGACAGGCTCACGTCCGCGCAGCGGGGCGAGCACGGCGACCATGCCGGCTGCATCGCGGGCGCACTGTCCTTCGCCGAGTACCGGGAGGGTTTGGAGGCCGCGGGGTTCGCCGACGTCGAGATCACCCCGACGCACGCCGTCGCCGACGGTATGCACTCTGCCATCGTCCGCGCCGTCAAGCCGGTGGCCGTTGACACCCATTCCGGGGTGACGGAGTCGGCCGATGCCTGCTGCGGTGTGAACGCCTGCTGCACCCCGGCCGAGACGGCCGCCGACCGCACCCTGACCGTCACCGAGGCCAAGAGCGCCTCCGGGTGCGGCTGCCAGAACTGACACGATGACGGCTCCGGACGGCCCGCATCGGAGTCCGGCAGCGGGCCGGTCGGCTGGTGGCTATCGGGGCAGGCTCTGGGTGTCGATCCCCTCGCAGCGAACCAGGTCGTAGCCCTTCGCCAGCCAGAACCCCAACGTCCTGGAGGCGTCTTCTACGCTCCACGTTCCGTCCCCGGTGGCGCGAACGTGCGTAGGGTTGTAACCGGTGCCTTGCACCTGGCGTCGGCGCCATACGGTCGGGTTCCCGGACGCCGACCGGCGTGGGTCATCCGCGGGGACGGAACTGAGGGCCATAGGTCTCCTTGGTGCCGGTGATGGGCATCTCCATCAGGTCCACGGCGGGAGTCTCCAGCCTGCGCATACGCCGCACAGCCGTCCTGAGACTGTGGGGGTCGCCTTCGCCCCACGCCGTGTCGAGCGCTTCCAGAAGAGAGGCGTATGTGCGGTCGAAGTCGTCCAGGAGTCGCCGGGCCCCGGCGGGCGCCCTGTCCCAGCCGCCCGCCGGGACCATGGACATGGGCCGCGTGTCGGGGAAGGGGACCGCTGCTCCGGTGAACTGCCACGTGCCGCCGGCCTCACGCAGTTGCCGACCGTGGTAAATCTCGGCGAAGGCGTAGTAGTGCGCCATGTGGCCGTCTCCCAGGCCGTCGGCCGGGGAGACCGAGGTGCCTTCCCCCTGGTCCTTGATGATCTCGATCGAGCGCTCGATGTCCTCAAGGGTCTTGGCAGGTCTGAGTGTGTCCTCACCGATGCGTTCGTGCATCTGCCGGTCGACGGAAAGATCGGGTGCCACCACCCGGAACGCCTTGAGCAGTTCGTCGTAGAAGTGGCCGATGCTGAGGGGTTCACGCGCGCTGTCGGTCAGTGGTGCCGCAGGCGCCTCGATGGCCATCATCACGTCCCGCACCAGTGCCTTGGTCAGACCCGACAGGTACACGTCGACCCCTGGATGCACCCCGCCCGGCAACGGACCCGGGTAGACCGGTGCCGACTCCTTGATCCGCGGCCGGCCCCCCAACCCCGCCAGCAGATTGCAGACGATACCGAGGTGGTACATCTCGTCGGAGATGATGCGCCGGATCAGCCGGGCGGCGTCACACTTGCGGTTCTTGATGGACCACCAGCCGCACAGATAGGGCGGGATGGTGGAGAGCTCGATTTCCACGGCCACCTGAAGGGCCGATCTGAGCCAGTCGACGCCGCGGTTCTCCTCGGGGACGGCAACCAGGCGGCCCACGGTCCCGTGTTGCGGTGCGGCGTACCGTTCGGGCTCCGAACGTCTGGGGCTGTGGGTACAAGCGGCCACAGAGGCCGGTGTACCCGCCGCCAACGCAGCCGACGCCAGGAGGCTACGACGCCGAACAGGAACACCGGCCGACTCCTCGGGAAATCCACTCGCCTTCACCACCGCCACCGCCGTCTCCGCACCCGCCGGTGATCCCGGCATCGCCCTCGAACCAGGTGCGCGAAGCTAGCAGCCTCGCCAGGTCTCTCCGTGGCGCCTGCAGCCCACGACGCGCCCCACCACGCCATCGGTCCAGGACCGGGAACCAAGCGGCCATCGGCCCCGACTACATACAGATCGAGGAGACCGGGATTCGCGGGACGGGTCCCGTTTCGGACCGGCCCTGCGGGCTGGGGCACCGCGGAGTCCTTCATGCCGGTCGCGATCGCCAGGTCCGATCCGGTGTCCGTCGATGAGGCTCATTCCGGAACTCGGCCCTTGGCCTGTCCGATCCGACGGGTGACGTAGACCCACCGCATGTCGAGCGGTTCCCGGGTGCGCCTGCCCTGTCCCGTATCCGCGGCCGCCGGCCTCGCCTGTGGCTCCTTGCTCCGCGGGATTCGGTCAATGGCGTCAGTGATGGTGATGTAAGTCACGATTAGGTCCCGGAACTCGACGCTCTGTCGACCCGACTACTGGAACGGTACGGCTACAACTGCCATCACCTGCACGACGGTTCGATGCGACCAGGAAGGTCGGGCATGGCCGATATTCCGTTGTCACCCCGCTCTACCGGTGTGACCCGCCGCAGACTGCTGCCGCCTCCCGCGCTCTGCGGATTTCTGCTCCTGCTGGTGCTGCTGTTCTCGGTGTCCTATGCCGTCGGGTCGGCGGCGGGGCCGGTGGCGCCCGGCATGCACGGCACCGGAAGAACCGGGGGCAGCGGCGGGAACGGCGGGGGCGTGGACGACATGCCCGGGATGAGCCATGGGAGCGGTGAGTGATGGCGGTCGAACCGACGGCGAGCCTGGTCGTCACGGACATCACCGTGGGCGGGATGACCTGTGCGGCCTGTGTGCGGCGGGTGGAGAAGAAGCTCGGCAAGCTGGCGGGTGTCACGGCCATGGTCAACCTGGCCACGGGGCTCGCCCGGGTCAGCCACCCGGCCGATGTCGCACCCGAGGCCCTCGTCACCGCGGTCGAACAGGCCGGATACCAGGCCACGCTGCCCGTGAGTGATGACGGCGAGGACTCCGAGGCGGCGGACGAGGACGAGATCGAGTCCCGGCGCGAGCGCGAACGGATCACGGTCACCGCGCTGCTGGCCGTGCCGGTGCTGGTGCTGTCGATGGTGCCGGCCCTGCAGTTCCGCAACTGGCAGTGGCTGTGTCTCGTGCTGGCCGCCCCGGTGGCGGTGTGGAGCGCATGGCCCTTCCACGTCCGGGCGCTGCGTGGGCTGCGCCACTCCACGGCCACTATGGACACCCTGGTCTCGCTGGGGGTCGTGGCGTCGTTCTCGTGGTCGGTGTACGCATTGTTCCTCGGCGGGGCGGGTGAGCCGGGGATGCGGATGTCGTTCAGCCTGGTGCCATCCGCGTCCGAGGGTATGGCGCACCTGTATCTGGAAGCGGCCGTGAGCGTCCCGCTGTTCGTGCTGACCGGGCGGTTCCTGGAGGGGCGGGCCCGGCGGGGGACCGGGGCGGCGCTGCGGTCGCTCGCCGAGCTGGCGGCCAAGAAGGTGTCGGTACGCGATGAGCTCGGCGAGCGGTCGATCCCCATCGAGCGGCTGCGCGCAGGGCAGGTCTTCGTGGTGCGCCCGGGCGAGCGGGTTGCGACCGACGGGCGGGTGACGCAGGGCACCTCCGCCGTGGATCTGTCCCTGGTCACCGGCGAGAGCGAGCCCGTGGAAGTGAGCCCCGGCTCGGCTCTGGTCGGCGGCGCCGTCAACGCCGGTGGACTGCTTCTCGTCGAGGCCACGGCGGTCGGCGCGGACACCCAGCTGGCGCGGATCACCCGCCTCGTCACGGAGGCGCAGGCCGGCAAGGCGCGGGCACAGCGGCTGGCCGACGCGGTCGCCGGAGTGTTCGTACCCGTCGTCCTCGCCATCGCGGTGACCGTCCTCGGGTTCTGGCTGGGTGCCGGAGCCGATCCGGAGGCGGCCCTCACCGCCTGCGTGGCCGTTCTCGTCGTGGCCTGCCCCTGCGCGCTGGGGCTGGCGACACCGACCGCCCTGATGGCCGCCACCGGGCGTGGGGCGCAGTTGGGCGTGCTGGTGAGGGGGCCGCGGACGCTGGAGGCCCTTCAGCATGTGGACACGGTCGTCCTGGACAAGACCGGCACGCTGACCACCGGTCACATGACGGTGGCCAAGGTCACCGCGCTGCCGGGCGCGGTCGGGCAGGAGGCGGTGGTGCGGCTGGCCGGGGCCGTGGAGCAGGGCTCCGAGCACCCGATCGGGCGGGCGATCACCGCGTACGCGCGCCGTACGGGGGACGGCGAACCGCTGCCGGACGTGACGGACTTCGCCGCGGTCCCCGGCTACGGGGTCAGCGGCCGTGTGGACGGCCTTGAGATCGAGGTCGGCGCGCCGGACGGCAAGCTGCCGCGCGCGCTGGCCAAGACGCTGACCGTGGCGGAGGAGGCCGCGCACACACCGGTTCTGGTGCGGGTGGACGGCCGAGCCAAGGCGTTGATAGCGGTCGGCGACGTGGTGCGCCCTGGCAGCTACCGGGCCGTGGACCGGTTGCGCCGGCTCGGTATCCGCCCGGTGCTGGCCACCGGCGACCGCAAGGTGCCTGCCGAGGCCGTCGGCGCCGCGCTCGGCATCGACGAGGTGCACGCCCGCTGCACCCCCGAGGACAAGGCCGCCCTCGTACGGGAGCTGAAGCAGGAGGGCGCACGGGTGGCGGTGGTCGGCGACGGTGTGAACGACGCCGCGGCGCTGGCCGGCGCCGATCTGGGCATCGCCATGGGCAGCGGCACCGACGTGGCCATCGGCGCGGCCGACCTGACCCTGGCCCGCGGAGACATCGAAGCCCTTGTCGACGCGGTCGGGCTGGCCCGGCGCACTCTGGGCACGATCCGGGCCAACCTGGCATGGGCGTTCGGCTACAACATCGTCACCGTGCCGCTGGCCATGGTCGGCCTGCTCGATCCCATGGTCGCCGCCGCGGCGATGTCGATGAGCTCCGTGCTCGTGGTGGCGAACAGCCTGCGGCTGCGCGGCTGGCAGCCGTCTGCGGCCCGTGGTCGGGCCGCTGGGACGCGCGGTGGGAAGGCGGGTGTTCGATGAGGCGGATCAAGGGTCGGGTCTCCTGGCCGAGGGGCCTCGACCGGCGGCGGCTGCGGGACGGCACGCTCGCGGTCCTGGTGCCCGTCGCGGCGTGCAGTGTTGCGTTGGCGGGGCTGACCGCCTGGGTCGGCACGGGCCGGGCCGGCAGCCCGGCGCGGGTCCGTGTCACGGAGGGGCGGATACTGCTGCCGTCCGCCGGAGTCCCGGAGACGGCGGCGTTCTTCCGCATCGCCAACGAAGGCGGCTCCGCCGACACACTCGTCCGGATCACCGCACGTGACGTTCCCGACGACGTCACGCTCTCCCGGCACCGCATGAGACAGGGCAACGCGGCCTACCGGTCAGTGATCGACTCCGTCTCCGTCGCGGCGGGCGACAACCTCGCCATGTCGCCGAGCGGGATCGACCTGACGGTGCCCGTGCCCTCGGACGCGTGGCGTTCGGGTGATCTCGTGCCGTTCACCCTGGAGTTCCGACACAGCGGCCCAGTCAAGGTCCTAGCTGTGGTGGTTCGGCCGGGTACGGTGTCGCTGCAGTAGTCGTTCCCTGGGCTCCCTGAGTTCCCGTGTGTCTGCTGTGAGTTGTGTCACCTCCTTGTCGGTGAGTCGGAGGGTGGGTGTTCGTGCGTACCCCCTGACGACGATCGGACCCCGGGTGCGAGGATGAGCGGGCTATGACTGTCCCAGGGTGGTGCCGCACAGCGCGGGCCGGCGTGTTCGCCGCCGCCTGCGTGCTGCTCGCCGCCCTCGGTCACGCGACCATGTCGGGAACCCCCGTCCCCTGGTGGGCCATGGCCGCGGGAGCGATCGGGACCGGCGTGGCAGGCTGGCTGCTGGCCGGCCGGGAACGCGGCCGCACGTCGATCGTCGCGGTCGTGACCGCCGCCCAGGTGGTACTCCACGAGACCTTCTCGCTGGCGCAGTCGTCGGCGTCCGGCCCCACGGCCATGCTCCACACCCGTCCCTCGACGGGCACGGGCGCCGTGGACATGGGCTCGATGGGCAGGGGCTCCATGGGTGGGATGGGCATGGGGTCCGCCGACCGCACGGTCCACGGCATGGCCGGCTTCGACCACATGCACGGCATGCACGACATGGCGGGCATGAGCGGTGCGGCCTCGGTCGGCATGTTCGCCGCGCACCTCTTGGCCGCGGTCCTGTGCGGGCTGTGGCTTGCCCATGGCGAGCGGGCCGTCTTCCGCGTTCTCCGGGCGACGGCGGCCTGGCTGGCGGCTCCTCTGCGGCTGCTCGGGGCCCTGCCCACGCCGTTCCGCCGCCCTGACGTACACAGGCGCCGTGCTGTCGGCGCTCCGGCCCCGGTGCGTCTGCTTCTGTGCTGTTCCCTCACCTTCCGGGGGCCACCCGTGGGTGCCGCTGTCCGCTGAGACAGCCGGATCCACCGGAGCCCCTTGTCCTGTCGTCCTGCGGTGTTCTCGCGCGCAGGTGTGCCCGGACTCTCTTACTCGGCACATCCACGCGCCGCCGCGAGCGGACTGTTCCTGACGGCTCCGGGCATCGCCCTACCTCTGCGTACGGGCGCACCCCATGCGCCGGTGAGCCGTGCCCCCGTGCGGGCCTGGTCCCGGAAGACCCGAGAAGGACATCACAAGATGATCTCTGTCATGCCCGCTCCACGGGCGGATCGTGCCTCCGCGGACGCGTCGGCGACCGCGTGGGCGCTGGCCGCCCGCGGCGGAGACCCCGATGCGGCCGAGCACTTCGTCCGTGCTCTGCACGGTGACGTGCTGCGCTACGTGGCTCACCTCAGCGGTGATCCCCAGACCGCCCACGACCTGACCCAGGACACGTTCGCGCGGGCGTTCGGCAGCCTGCACCGTTACGAAGGCCGGGCCTCGGCCCGTACCTGGCTGCTGTCGATCGCGCGCCGCGCGGTCGCCGACAGCCTGCGTCGCGCCGCGGTCCGTCCCAGGATCGCGGACGCCGTCGACTGGCAGATGGCGGTGGAAGGCACCCAGCCCTGCGGCCTGCCGGGCTTTGACGACGGCATTGCCCTGCTCGACCTCCTGGAGACCCTGCCCGACGAACGTCGGGAGGCGTTCCTGCTGACCCAGGTGGTGGGCCTGTCGTACGAGGAGGCGGCGGGTTTCGTCGGCTGTCCTGTCGGAACGGTCCGCTCCCGGGTGTCCCGAGCCCGCGTGACCCTCGTACGGCTGTTGCAGGAGGCCGAGGCGGCGAGCACTCTCGCTGCCTGACGCCTTTCGGCGCTGTGAGCGATGTTGTCTCCATCCCCGGCGGCACGGTCCTCGGATCGGGCCGTGCCGCCGGGAACTCGACCGCAAGGGCGGCCGACTACGGGGGTGTGGGAATCAACATCAAGCGGTTGCGTTGGCCGGTGCCGCACGACGCCGGAGGACGAGGGCGTGGAGGACGACGGCGCCCGCCTCAGCGCCGGGGCCGCCGACCGCTGAACCGGGGGTGAGTCCGCGTCAGGCCCCGGAGTCCCGGACGGGCTCCGGAGCCTCGTACTGGATCCCCGACCGCGTGGACTCGGCAGCCTCGGGACCGTCGTAGCGGGCCACCAGGTGCAGGGCCATGTCGATCCCGGCCGACACCCCGGCACTGGTGACGACGGTCCCGTCGTCGACGAACCGCGGCCCGCGCCGCACGTCGGCCGAGGGGTCGAGCCTCGCGAGCTTGTCGAGGTAGTCCCGGTGGGTGGTGGCGGGGCGGCCGGCCGGCAGGCCGGCGGCGGCCAGCACCAGCGAACCCGTGCACACGCTCGCCAGGACGGTGCCCCGCTCGTGCAGGCCGCGCAGCGACTCCAGGTGAGCCGTGTTCTTGAACGGGGCACGGGTGCCGTTGCCACCGGGATGGACGAGCAGGTCGAGCGGCGGCGCCCCGTCGAGCGCGTGGTCGGCGACGAGGCCGAGGCCCTTGGAAGCCCGCACCACTCCCACGTGCGGGCCGACGGCCATGACGTGCACCGACGCGGTCGAGATGGGTGAGGCCCAGAACCCGAGCACCTCCCACGGTCCCACCACATCGAGTTCCTCGACGTCTTCGAAGAGCAGTACTCCGATGGTCAGGTCGTCGGCCACGGCCGCCACCCCAGCGGGCGGGTACGGACGGCACGGGGCTTCCCGGTGCCGTTTCTCCCAGCCGGCGCCGGTGCCTCCCCACGTAGTCGTCGACGAGTCCTGACCGGTTCCGCGGAGACGCCGGGTACGCGAAGCATCGGGGGCGAAGCAGCGCACGGACGCACTCGGCCGTGCCTCGACCGCTCCGCACGCCGGCGCGTGCCACCGGGCGCCCGGGGGTATGTCCCGGCCATACCGGACGCCGGGCGACGGCAAAGGGACCTGGCCCCCGGACTCCCCGTCGAAAGGCAGCGCACGATGAACGAGATCACCGGTCTTGAGCCCCTGGCGACCTTCTGCGGAAACTGCAACTGCGGATGCCCGCAGCTGTTCGTCGACCCGAGCGCTCCCGCGGACCGCCGCGTCCTGCTCACCGACGACTTCGGACAGCGCGTCCAGATGAGCGCCGACCAGTTCGCCTCTCTGGTCGAGGAGGCGAAGGCCGGAAAACTGGACGGCATAGCCACCCCCTGACGGCCGCCCCCCGACAGATCACAATGAACCGCCGCGCGGCTGAATGAAGGACCGCTCCCGTCCGTAAGAGGCAATGAGCCCATCGGTACGAGGAGTTGACTGGTGTCCCGGAGTCGGCGCGGCGCGACGCGCCCGATGACCCGCGTGACGTCGGCCGGAGAACGTGTCGGCCACCCACGCGCGCTGTCGGCGGCGGTCTTTGCGGCCGTCTGCGTGGTCACGACCGCACTGGGACACGCCCTGATGTCCGGCGACCTGCTGCCCTGGTGGGCGTTGGGCGTGGCGATCACGGGGACCGTCTCGGCCGGCTGGTGGCTCACCGGCCGGGAACGCGGCCCCGTGACCGTGGTCGGTGTCACGACCGTCGCGCAGGGGCTGCTCCACCTGCTGTTCGACCTGGCACATGAGATGGCTCACGGGCCGGCCCGCGCGCCGGAGGCCGGATTCGCCTCTGGTATGGACCACGCGATGATGTTCTCCCCCTCCGGAATGGTCATGCACATGGACCAGTCCGGGTCGGGCATGGCCATGGCGCGCAGCGGAACGGCAGGCACGTCCCACGTCTTGCCGACACTCCCCGCGGCGGCCCACCAGGGCGCCGCCGCCATGTTCCTGGCACACCTTCTCGCCGCCGTCGTGTGCGGGGTGTGGCTGTGGCGCGGCGAGACGGCGATGTACCGGCTGGGCCGGGCGCTCGCGGTCCTCCTCTTTGCGCCGCTGAGGCGCGTCCGCCGTCTGCTCGGGCGCCCCGTCCCCGATCGCCGGACTCTCGCGGGCCGGACGGTACCGGACGCCACCCCTGCCTCGCTCACGGCTCTCGCCGTGCTCAGACACGCCGTCGTCCGCAGAGGGCCGCCACGGGAAGGCTCGGCAGTCCTTCGCGCGTCCTCCGGCCTGTTGTCCGCCGTACGCTCCTGAACCTCCCGGTCCGCCGGGGCCGACAGGGCCGATGCACGTGCGCTGCTGCCGCCCGCCTCGTGTGTTCCTGTCCACCTCGGCCCGGCACAGCGCCAGTCCGCCCGCAGCGGCGGCGCGTGTCCCCATGCTTCGATCGGGATTCCCATGCAGCACGTCACATTCGTCCACCCGTCCGGGACCGACTGCCCGCTGACGCTCCAACCCCGGCGCCGAGCCTCCCGGTTGGCCCTCGGTACCGTCCTCGCGACCACCCTGACCGTCCTGCTCACCGGCTGCGGAGGAGACTCGGCCGCCGACACCTCCGCCCACGGCGGAGCGTCCGCCTCGTCCTCCGCCCACGGCATGCAGGGCATGTCCGACAAGGCGATGGGCGACCCTTCGGCCACCCCCGCCTACAAGATGCCCGGAGCGACCGTGACCAAGGGCATCTTCAAGATGTTGGACACCCGCCCGCCGGGCATGAACGACGTCAAGGGCACAGCCTGGCTGGCCCAAGGCTCCAAGGGCACCACGGTCACCGTCTCCCTGACCGGTCTCAAACCGGGGCACGTTTACATGGCCCACCTGCACGCCCAGCACTGCTCGGACGGCAATGGCGGGTCACACTTCCAGTTCGACAAGGGTGGGCCGACCATGCCCCCGAACGAGATCCACTTGATGTTCACCGCCGATAAGTCCGGTATGGGCATGACCACGGTGACCAACTTCCGTAAGACCGGCAAGG
Source organism: Streptomyces sp. NPDC107581 (assembly GCF_055657175.1). Lineage (NCBI taxonomy): Bacteria > Bacillati > Actinomycetota > Actinomycetes > Kitasatosporales > Streptomycetaceae > Streptomyces > Streptomyces sp. NPDC107581. Next base: position 333,728 of record NZ_JBVKBH010000005.1, on the reverse strand, counting down.
ACGCGGTCGCGGTCGTCGTCCACCCCAACGAGGCACAGGACAACCGGATCGCATGCGCCGACTTCGACTTCTGACGACGACGGCCGGACCCGCCGCGTGCGCGTGCGCGCTGCTGCTCCTGGGCAGCGCACCCGCACACGCCCACACCGCTCTCCAGAACGCCACACCCGCCCCCGGGGCCACGGTCGGCGCCGGGACCGATGTGGTGGCGCTGACCTTCGGCAGTCTGACGTCCGGCATCGCGCCGAAGATCAGCATGGTCGGACCGGACGGCAAGGAAATCCCGGTCGGGCAGCCGGTCGTCACCGGCACGACCACGGCCTGTGCCGCCGTGTCCCCGCTGCCCAAAGGGGTCATCACCCTCACCTACTCGGTCACCGCGGGAGACGGTGACGCCCAGACCAACGCCTACCAGTTCGAGGCCGCCGACGGCACCAAGCCCACCGGCACCCCGGCGGCCTGCGCGGATCTGAGCCTGCCTGCCCCGCGGACGGGGGGCTCGGACACCGTTCTGGGCCTCGGCCGCACCGCGGCGACTGCCACCCTCGCGGGGACGATCGCCGTGGCCGCGGGCGGCGGACTGTTCGCAGCCCGCACAGCACGGCGCCGCAGAGCGCCGGAAGGGAGCGGAGGCGGGTGATCTGACGTCCGGACTCCCGTATGCCGCGGGACGGGAGTCCGGTCCGGTCCTACCGGATGGTGGCGATCGCCGGAACCGAGGCAGGGCTGCGACCGGTCCACAGGGCGGCCGCGGAGTCCTGGCCGCAACAGCCGGCGGTCGGCGGGCCGAGCCCGTCGGCCGCCGCCCGCACCGGGACGGGATGTGGCGACGTGGCGGCCGACGGGCACAGGCCGGGCCACGCTCGGGAAGGCGAATTCCATCGTGGCCCGGTGCCGTCATCGTGGCACGGCGCCGGCGGGCAGGGGAGCGCAGACGCGGGACTGTCCCACGTGAGGATTGTCCCCGCGACGCCGGGGAACCGACGGGCGCTCTCCGACGACTACGTGAGAACGGCCCACACCCACTGACCAGTCGGGACGGCGCCCGGTACGGCACTCCGGGCTCACCGGTTTGGACGTCGGTCAAGATTCGAGCGATCGCCAGGGAACTGGGGCGCCCTTCCATCCGACTGTTTCAAGACAGCGGCCGAAACGGGCCACTGGAGCGACGTCGCGGCGGTCCGACTGCCGGGCGTCGAGCGTCCGGCACGAGTGCCCTGCACCGCCCACCCAGCACGAGGTATCAATGACATCCACGGACTCGGAAAAGCCCAGCCCGCCGGTACCAGCCGGTGACAGAGCCGGGGCCACGGCCACCGCGACGGCCACGAAACCGACGACGACCGCTCCCGCCCGGCGACCGGGGGGCTTCGGTGCCCTGCTGGCACGGCTGCACTTCTACGCCGGGATCCTGGTGGCGCCGTTCCTGCTGGTCGCGGCGGTCACCGGCCTGCTGTACACCTTCACGCCCCAGCTGGACTCGCTCGTCTACGGCAGGGAACTCCACGTCGCCCGCACCGGTGACAGCGCCCGGCCCGTGTCCGAACAGATAGCCGCCGCACGCGCCGAGCATCCGAAGGGCACGCTGACGGCCGTACGTCCGGGGAGCGGCGACGACACCACACAGGTGGACTTCGCACTGCCCGAGCTCGGGGAGAAGACCCACACCGTCTATGTCGACCCGTACACGGGCAAGGTCAGGGGACAGCTGACCACCTGGTACGCCGAGACTCCGCTCACCACGTGGCTGGACGCCCTGCACCGCAACCTGAACCTCGGGACCGTCGGCCGGTACTACTCGGAGATCGCCGCGAGCTGGCTGTGGGTGCTCGTCCTCGGCGGTCTGGTCCTGTGGTGGCGCCGCCGGCACGGCAAGCGGACCGCGCGGCGCCTGCTGCTGCCGGACCAGGCGGCGAAGAAGGGTGTGCGGCGTACTCGCAGCTGGCACGCCGCGACCGGACTCTGGCTCTCCATCGGCCTGCTGGGCCTGTCGGCCACCGGCCTGACGTGGTCGCGCTACGCCGGAGCGAACTTCGGCGAGGCGCTGGACGCGCTGCACTCCCACACGCCTGCGGTGGCCACCTCCCTGAAGACCGGCACGAAAGCCTCCGGCGCCGCGAAGAGCGCCGACCCGGCCGCGATCGACGGCGTCCTGAAGGCGGCGCGTGCCGACGGCGTCGGCGGGCCGGTGGAGATCGTGGTGCCCCAGGACGGCGCCACCGCCTGGACTGTGACGCAGACCCGCAATCTCTGGCCGGTCGGACGCGACAGCGTCGCCGTCGACGCCGCCACCGACCATGTGACCGACCGGGTCGCCTTCGCCGACTGGCCGGTGATGGCCAAGCTCACCCGTTGGGGCATCAACGCCCACATGGGCACTCTCTTCGGCCTCGTCAACCAGATCCTCCTGGCCCTGCTCGCCGTCGGCCTGATCTGCGTGACCGTGTGGGGCTACCGCATGTGGTGGCAGCGCCGCCCCACCCGCTCCGACCACCGTGCTGTCCTGGGCGCCCCGCCCGCCCGCGGAGCCTGGCGCGCCTTGCCGTCCTGGACTGTCGCCGTCGGCATCGTTGTGGTCGCTGTACTCGGCTGGGTTATCCCCCTGTTCGGCATACCGCTGGCCGCGTTCCTTGCCGTCGACCTGGCTGTTGGCGTGCTTCGGAGCCGCCGCAGGGCCGGATCCGCCTCCACCGGCTGACCGCCATCTGGGCCGGGAACGTGTCGTGTCACCACCCGGCCCGGTGAACGACGGCGGGCGCCGCAGGTAATGCTCCTGCGGAGTGACACGCACCATATCCGGGAACTCGCCCTGGAAGCGCGACGACTCAGTGGTGGACGGCACCGGATGAACACGTGAGCCGGTGCCGTCCGTACAAGGAGGCGTACGGACGCCTCACCGACACCCAGGAGTTGCGCCATGGCACGGAACCAGTACTTCGTCACCGGCATGAGCTGCGAGCACTGCGCCGCAAGTATCACCGAGGAGGTCTCCCGGATCCCCGGTGTCACCGAGGTGGACGTCGACGTCACGGCGGGCTCGGTCTCCGTCGGCGGCACGGACCTGGACGACACGCGGTTGCGCGCGGCGATCGTGGAGGCGGGATACGAGGTCACCGAAAGGGTCGCGGCCTGACGGACCCGTCCCCTTCTCGGCCGCCCGGCGGACACCGGCTTCGGCGGCCGGGAGGAAGGGATCACTCCTCAGCACTCGCCAGGGCGTCTGGGGCCGGGAATGTGCCGGTGGCCGCGCGGGCCGGACACGGCGCGGTTCATCGCCAGGTGCAGCACCCCGCTGGTCACCAGCCCCGCGGCAGCACCGACCACCGCCCCAGGTGCCCCTTCGACGAAGGAGCCGAGCCAGGCGTATCCGGCGACGAGTATCGCGGTGGTCAGAGCGGACAAGGACCATACCCTGCACAGGTGTTCGCCCACCGCCGTCCATCCGCGTGCACGGGTGACCGGCCGTTCCCAGGGCCACGCGCCATCCACCAGGGCCGCCCGCCTGCCGAGTGCTCCGGGCATGACGCCTCACCCCTGCTTCTCCGCCGCTGTCCCGCCCACTGTGTTTCCGGCCATGGACGGCTCGACGGTTTCCTCCCCACCCGCAACCCCGGGAAACAACGGGCCGACAGCTTCTTGCGGCGCGCTGCCGACGGGCGCGAGCCGGGCGCTGATCACGTTCCGGCCCGACCGTGCCGGCCTGTCGCACCGAGGTGTTCCCCATACCTGTGACTCGGCGACGTCACGCGAGCACGGCGAACATGACGGCCATTCCCAGCGACATCGCCGCATGACACGACGGCGCCAGGGCACCGGCGTGTCCCGCCTCCGCCACTGGGCCGTCCTCCGGATGCCTCCCGTCCCCATGTCTGGGCCGCGCCCGGTCGAGCGCACGGGTCAGCCAGGCCACCCCGAGGCTCCCCAGGACGATCGCGAGAAGCACCGCCGTCGTGACGGGCCATGGCCCGGTCAGACTCATGGAGGCGATTCCCGAGCCACCCGACATGTCCATTCCGGCCATGTCGGCCATCCCGCTCGACCCGGCGGCGCCGGACATCGTCGCGGAGGAATCCATCGCCGCCACCATCCACGCCATCGCTCCCATCATCACGACATGCGGGAGAGCGGCGAGTATCGCCCGACCCGGTGATGTCACCTCCGCGCGGAAAGGAGCGGCAGCCATGAACCACAAGGCGCCCACGGAGAACAGCACAACCTGCGGCACGACCGGCAGGTCCATGCCCCACGGCCAGGTCATCGCGATCATCAACGCCCCCATCGCCGCGTGCAGGGCGTGATCCACCCGATCTGCGATGCCCGCTCCAGGCAGAACCAGCCTCCACACGCCGTACAGGACCGGCACGGTGAACATCAGACTCAGAACCCAACGCAGCCCGCTCGCGGCAATCACCAGACCACCCCAACTCCAAGACACCGCATGGCGCCGACGAACAATCTCGGGGCCGGACGCACGGGCATGGTGGGCGAACGGACGGAAGACGGGGCAGGCACCCGCAGCGCACGCCACCGCAGGGGCCACGGCGGCGCGGGCATGGAGGCACCTGGCCCTCATCCACCGAGAACGCGTACCTGGCGAACGGCCACAACAGGAGTCGGTGCGACAGCAGAGTGAGTTCCGGAAGCCCGCTATGAGCGCGGTCACACTGGTGGCGGGAGGCCGCCAGTTCGACCTTTTCAGCGCGGCCACAGATCGGGTGACGGCGGTGAGGTGGGTGGACAGCGACAACGCCAGAGGCTCCCGCGCCGTTGAGGGAGGTGTTCGAAGTCTCAGTCCATCGGCGCAGGAGCCTCGTTGGTTCCGTACCCTGCCGCACTCGACCTGCTCCACGTCCAGGGCGAGTGGGCCACGTACGGGCACCTCAGCCCGGACTCGACGGGGGCGTGCCGGTCGGAGAGCCGACTGGATATATCAATAAGTTATGACCCCTTCAAAGTTCCCTCTTGGACATGAGTGACGTTCGGCTGTTTCGCTGTCCACGTCGAAGATCCACCAAGCCGACGACGGACGACCTGGGAGAACTCTGCACATGACCAGTGCCAACCCGCTGCCGCGCCGCCGCCTGTTCCAGGCCGGTCTCGCCCTCACCACCGCCGCCGCCCTCGCCCCCGCCACGGCGGCACCGGCCGCATCGGCGGCCCGGCGCCCTTCAACGGCGGACCCGCACACCGAGTTGAGCGATCTGGAAGAGCGCTACGGCGCGCGTCTGGGCGTGTACGCCCGGAACGTGCGCACCGGCGCGACCGTGGCGTACCGCGCGGGGGAGCGGTTCGCGATGTGCTCGACCTTCAAGGCGTTCGCGGCCGCGGCCGTCCTGCGCGACCACGGTGACTGCGCACCTCTGGACAGGGTCGTCCACTACCCGCCGAGGGACATCCTGCCGAACTCGCCGAAGACCGAGGAGCACCTTGCCACCGGTATGCCGGTGGGGGACCTGTGTGCGGCCGCGATCCAGTACAGCGACAACGCGGCCGGCAACCTCCTGCTGCGCCAGATCGGCGGACCGGACGGCCTCACCCGGTTCTTCCGGTCGCTCGGTGACCGGGTGAGCCGGCTCGACCGGTGGGAGACCGATCTGAACACCGCCGTCCCCGGCGACCTGCGCGACACCACGACGGCGGAGGCCATCGGCCGCACCTTCGAACGGCTGACGCTGGGGCGGGCGCTGGGCGAGGCCGACCGCGCGCAGCTGGTCACCTGGCTGAGGGGCAACACCACCAGTACGAAGCGGTTCGGCGCGGGGCTGCCGCAGGGGTGGGTCCTGGGTGACAAGACCGGAACCGGCGACTACGCGAGCGCCAACGACATCGGCGTCGCCTGGACGACCCGGAACACCCCGATCCTGCTCGCCGTGCTGTCCACCAAGGCGGCCAAGGACGCGCCCGTGGCCGACGAGCTGATCGCCGAGGCGGCACGCGTCCTGGCGCGCACCCTGGCCCCCGGCGAGTAGGCGCCCGGCAAGTCACTGCCGGTTCGGCCGCTCACTGCCGCTCCCCTGCCGTCCACATGGAACAGGAGTGGCAGATGGTGCCGGCGTGCCGCTGACTCGCCGCCGGCGGCCCGCGCCGGCGCACGCTTCCGCACCCGCTTCCGCACCGCCCCACGGCCCGGCGGCGCTCGTACCCCGGCGTACAGGAGCGACGGGAGCCCCGAGGAGCCGGGTGCACCTCGCAATGTCGTCCGCAGAGTGCTTCCATGGAAGTGGCGGAAAGTACGTCTCACCGACGCGGGGAAGCGGCCGCACCGATCGGTCGCGCACCGCGCAATCAGGATCCGCGAGAAGCGGGTGTGCTTTCCGCCCCGTGAGCGCCCCTCCCGGCACGCTCGTCCCCTGGGCGGAGAGGGCAGGATTCGAACCTGCGTGGGCCTGGTGAGGCCCGACCTCGAGGCGTGCTCGCCGGTCCCCGATCAACCACTCCGGGCACCTCTCCCTGTTCCCGGCCTCCGGTTTCCCGTGCCGTTCACATGGATGAGAGTGGCAGGAGGGGCTGACGGGTTCCTGATGCGCCGCTGACGAGGTGCTCCGTCAGACGGTCCGGTGCACCACCCGGCCGCCGGTCACCGTCAACACGACCGGTGCGTCCGTCAGTTCGTCGCCGGGTGCGTGCACCGGGTCCACGGACAGAGCGGTCAGGTCGGCACGGCGCCCGGGCGTGATGCGGCCCGCGATGCCCGTTTCACCGGCCGCCGCGGCCGCATGGCTGGTACAGCCCTCCAGCGCCTGCAACCCCGTCAGCCCCGGCCGCCGCGCCGCGGCACCCCGGGGACGGCGGGCCGTCGCCAGCACGGCGCGCACGTCGTAGTGGGCGATGGGCCAGTCCGAGCCGAGGGCGAGCGTCGCCCCGGCCTCGCGCAGATCGCGCAGCCGCCAGGCGCGGGCGGCCCGCTCGCTGCCCAGGCGGCGCGACCACTCGTCGGTGCCGTCCCCGCGGGTGTAGCCGGTGTGCGGCGGCTGCAGCGAGGCGGCGACACCCAACTCGGCGAAGCGGGGGAGGAGTTCGTCGGGGACCGTCTCGATGTGCTCGATCCGGTGGACGCCGTGCCCGCTGGGCCCGAGCGCGGCGACGGTGTCCAGGACGTGGCGCACGGCGGCGTCGCCGATCGCGTGCGTGGCCGTGCGCACGCCGGCCGTGTGCAGGGTGCGTACGGCGGCGGCGTACGCCTGCGGGTCCGGCCAGAACGCGTCCGTGCCCCGGCCGTGGCAGTCGGGGTGCTCCAGCCAGGCCGTGCCGCCCTCGACCGTGCCGTCCATGAAGAACTTGACCCCGCCGACCAGCCAGTGCCGGCCGCCCTTGCCCTGCAGCCCGATCAGTTCCCGCAGGGCGTCGTCGTCCGCACCGGGCATGCACCAGGGGGCGAACCGCAGCCGCAGCGGAAGCACCGTCTCGCGCGCCACCTCGGCTACCAGGTCCAGGTCACCGCCGTCCATCACATGGGCGCCGGTCAGTCCGGTGGCGGCCATCGAGGACAGCAGCTCCAGCAGCCGCGCGCGCCGCTCGGCGCGCGGCGGCCGGGGCACGATGCCGGCGACGAGGTCCATCGCGGCATGCTCCACGAGGTGACCCGTGGGCCGCCCCTCGGCGTCGCACACGACCTCCGCGCGCTGGGCGAAGGCGCGCGGCCCGCTCACCCGGGCCGCCGCCAGCGCCGCGCCGTTGACGAGTGCCGAGTGGCCGTCGTACAGGCGCAGGAAGGCAGGTGTGCCCTGCAGTACGTCGGCGACCAGGCCGTGGTGGACGGGCCGTCCCTCGAAGGCGTTGTGGTCCAGGCCGTGGCCGACCACCCAGCCTTCCAGCCGCTCGGCCCGGGCAAGCGCCGCGCGCAGCCCGCCCAGGTCCGTGACGGCCGACAGATCCGTGCCCGTGGCCATGTCCAGCCCCCACACCGGGTGGCTGTGCGCGTCGACCAGTCCGGGTACCAGGTGTGCCCCGGCCAGATCCACGACCTCGGTGCCGGGACGGCGCCATCCGCGCACGTCCGCCGTCTCCCCGACGGCGGCGATCACCCCGTCGTGCACGGCCACCGCCGTTGCGCTGGGGCGGCCGGGGTCGAGGGTGCGTACCCGGGCGCCGGAGAGGATGAGGTCGGCAGCTGGCATGCGGGCAACTCCTTTACGGGAGCGGGTCATTCGGCGGAACGGGCGGAACGGGCGGAACGGGTGGGAGAGGCGGGCAGGGCGGGCAGGGTGGGACAGGCGGGATCGCGGGGATCGGTCGGTTCGGCGCGTTCGGCGCGTTCGGCACGTTCGGCACGTTCGGCGGGCTCGGCGGGGCCGGCAGTTTCGGCTGGTCCAGCGGGCTCGGCGGGGCCGGCAGGATCGGTGGCGAAGGCCGCGTACACCTCCGGGCGACTGTGGCGCAGCCACCACGCCAGCGGGAGACCGAGGGCGAAGATCGCGGGTGCCACGACGACGAGGAGGGTGTTGACGGCCGGGGAGGCGCCCGTGAACAGGCCGATGTGGCCCACCACCAGCACGATCGCGGTCGCCAGCAGGACGGCGGCGGCGACCGGCGCCACCACCGTGCGCAGGCTGCCCTCCTGGTGCCGGACCCGCCGGAAGTAGCATGGTACGGCGATGGCGGCGAGCAGCTGCAGCAGCAACAGCCCGATCATTCCGGGGGTGTTCACCCACAGCAGCAGGTGCTGGTACGGATCGGCGTGCGCGGCCCGGAACGCGAGGACGACGACCGCCCCGAGGAGCGTCTGGGTGATGCCGGCGAGGTACGGGGAGCGGTGCCGGGGGTGGACGCGGCCGAGCCGGCGGGGCAGTACGCCCTCTTCCGCCAGGGCGAGGGCGTAGCGGTTGATCGCGTTGTGGAAGGCGAGGAGGGAGGCGAGGACGCTGGTGATGATGAAGACGTGCATCAGGTCGGCCGCCCAGCCGCCCACGTACGTGGTGATCGCGGTGAAGAAGAGCCCGGCCGGGTCCTTGCCCGCCGCCCGGACCACCTGGTCGTCGCCGAAAGCCTGGACGGCCACCCAGACGACGAACGCGTAGAACAGGCCGAGGAATCCGACCGCCAGATAGGTGGCGCGCGGGACCGTGCGCTCGGGAGCGCGCGCCTCGCGGCGGTAGATGACGGTCGACTCGAAGCCGGTGAACGCGGCGAAGGCGAAGGCGAGGACCGCGGCCGTACCGGGTACGAACACGTGCGCAGGGGCCAGCGAGGCCGCGGACAGGCCGTGCGCGCCGCCCCTGACCAGGACTCCGCCCGCGAGCAGGAGGAGTATCCCGGTCTCGGCGACGAGGAGCACACCGAGCACCTTGGCGCCGAAGTCGATCGAGCGGAAGCCGCCGTAGCCGATGAGGAGCAGTCCGGCCAGGGAGATGGGCAGCCAGGGGGCGTCGGCGCCGAAGAGGGCGTGCAGGGTGTCCCGGGTGGCGGAGGCGAGCAGGCCGTAGACGCCGATCTCCATGCCGTTGTAGCCGATCAGGGCCAGCAGGGCGGCTCCGATGCCGACCGGGCGGCCGAGACCGCGGGTGATGAACGCGTAGAACGCGCCGCCATGGGTGATGTGGCGGCTCATGGTGGTGAAGCCCACGGCGAAGACGGCGAGTGTCAGGCCGGCGAGGAGATAGCCGACAGGCGCGCCGATGCCGCCCAGCAGGATGGCGAGGGGCGCGACACCCGCCATGACGGTCAGCGGTGCGGCGGCGGAGACGACGAAGAAGGCGATGTCGGCGGTACCGAGGGAACCGGAGCGGAGCGTGGCCGGGGCGGACGAGGCCTTTTCCTCGCTCTCCTCGTCCGGCAGCTCCGAGGTGGTCACGGACATACGGGGGAGCCCTTCTGGCGGCGGAGGGGGAGGGGGTCCCGGTGGTGGGGCGGCCGGGTTCGCGGGCGTCGGCGGCCGGGGGCGGGGTGGGCGGGCGCATGCCGACGTCTCCGGCGCACACGGGGGATGGCGGGCGCCCGGAGCCGTAAACCTAAAGGCTTTCGGTTTCGGCAATGTAGCCTGCCGTCGGGCATCCGGGAAGACCTCAGGGAGGACGCCGACCATGGGACGGCCGCGCACACCGCTCCTCGACCGCGAGCGCATCACCACCACCGCGCTGCACCTCGTCGACGAGACGGGGGACTTCAGCGTGCCGCAGATCGCCCGGCGGCTCGGTGTCCAGACCGGCTCCGTGTACCACCACGTGGACGGCCGGGACGGCATCGTGGAACTGCTGCGCGAGCGCGTCGCCTCCGCGATCGACACCGCCACCCTCGACCTCACGCCCTGGGACGCCGCCGTCGAGGCCTGGGCCCGCTCCTACCGGGCCGCGTTCGCCGCGCACCCCCGCGCCATCCCCCTCCTGATGACGTCGCCCGTACGGGCACCCCGGGTGCTGGAGCAGTACGAGCGGGCGGTGGGCCTCCTGCTCGCGGCCGGGTTCGGACCGGCCGAGGTCATGCCGTTGGTCATCGCGCTGGAGAACCTGGTGCTGGGCTCGGCCCTCGACCTCGCGGCACCGGAGACGATGTGGGAACTCACCGACCGGACCCCGACCCCACGCCTCGCCGAGGTGCTCGCCGCCGTCGGGGAGGGCCGGGCCGACCGCGCCTTCGAAGTGGGCCTGACCGCCGTCATGAGCCACGCGCGGGCGATGCGCGAGCCCCGGGCGGCCGGCTGAAGTCCCCTCCGTCCGATGGCCCCGTCGGTGTGGCCACGCACCTCGCGCCCGGGCAGTCGGCTCCCCCTCCTCCCTGCCGTCACTCAGGTCTGCATCTGAGTAGGAGTACTCATGGCGGGGGCTGACCCGGTCGGCCAGGATCAGAACATGACAACGATGAGGACGGCGCGGGGCCGGCGCGCGCTGCTGCCCGTGGCACTGCTCGCGGTACTGGCGGCCGGGTGCGGGACGAAGCACGCGAGCGACGACACCGGTGCGGGCGCCGCTTCGCCGAGCACGGTGGTCACGCCGAGCGCGGTGGCGACGCCGAGCGCGCCGGTGGACTTCAAGTGCCCCGGCGAGCGGGCCGCTCCCACGCCCCGGCCCTCCACGGCCACGCCGAGCCCCACCGCACCGCCCACCGACCACTACGCCGAGAACCACGGTTTCATGGTGCCTTTCCCGCTGCACGGCGAGCGCCGCTGCCAGGGTCTCGCGGCCGTCGGGCGCGTCGAGGGAGCACTCGAACCGCTGCGCAGGCGCGGGGACTTCAGCGCCGAGAGTGCCCGGAAGGCCCTGGCCGGCCTCGGCCACGCCGACTGGCAGGTGCAGACGTACCAGAACGGTTCGGCCGGCGTCGGTTTCCTCATCGAGGTCGACGACTATCCGGTGTGCGTGGAGGGCGAGATGACCGGTGCGCAGACCAAGGCGGACACCTTCGGCGGGTACCCGGACCACACCGGCTGCGACCAGCCCTCGGGGGGTCACTGACCGCAGCGCGGCAGTCACCGGCGCCGGTTTCCCAGTACCGCAAGTAACATGATCACCTTGGTCTCGGGTATACCAGTCAGTCAACTCGGCCCGTCTCAAGACGCGCCCTGCCCGGAGATGTCCATGTCTTCTCTCGACGATGCGTTGGAAAACGCCCGTTTCAACTACGACCAGCACGTACGGACGTGCCGCCAGTGCCATGCCGACAACGCGCGGTGTGCCGTGGCCAAGCACCTCCTGCGGATCTACAACAACGCCCGCAGGGACCACCTTCGTTCCACGGGGCATCAAGCACCGGCCTGACACCGTGATGCAGTGACACCGTGACGCAGTGACACCGTGACGCAGTGACACCGTGACGCAGTGACACGGTGACACCACGACGGCGGGTACGGTCGCCGTGGTCCGTCGCCGCGGTCAGGCCGTGCCGCCGTACAGCTCCCGCACATTCGCGCGGGGCGGTGGTCCGTGGCGGGCCGCCGGTCCCTGCGCGAAGGTGCGCAGCAGGTTCTCCGTCGTGCGGGTGACGAACGTCCGCGTACGACTGTCCATGCCGTGGTCGCCGCCCAGCTCGCCCGTGCCGGCCAGCAGGGCCTCCACCCAGCGCATCGTGCCGGTCGCGAAGACGCCCGCGCCACCGGATGTGGTGTAGTACGCGGAGTCGCTGTGGCTGGCACGGCCCGCGCACACCACGGGGGAGTGCGCCGTGATCTCCAGCCGGCCGGGGGTCGGGGAGGCCGGCGTGACCCGGTCGTACTCGACGCCCACGAGGTGGGCGAAGCCGTCGCCGCGGCGTGCGCCGGTGCCGTCGTACAGCCAGTGGTCGGCGGCATGGACGACATAGGGGGCGTCGACCGGATAGCCCTCGTAGAGCACGCCGGTGAGCGAGGACTCGGGATCGGCGCCGGGCGGGTTGCGGTAGTCGGTGGTCACCAGCGCCGGGTCGGACGAGTAGTACGGGTCGGCACGGTAGGACGTCTTGTAGCAGACCACCGTGCGGTCGCCCGCCCCCTCCCCGTCCTCCAGCCGGACACGGCGGAAGCATGTGTTCGCGCCGAGGAAGGCGATGTTCGTGCCGGAGTCCCGGGCCCGGGTGACGTACGCCCGCTGCTGCGGCGTCCAGTACTCGTCGTGGCCCAGACACACGACGGTGCGCGCCCCGTACAGCACCGACGGGTCCCGGTGGACGTCGACGCCGGTGGTGTAGGCGAGCGGGATGCCCAGGCGTTCCGCCAGCACCACCAGGGCCCGTTCGTGGACCATGAACTTCTCGGCGCCTTCGCCGTCGTAGGGGCGGTCGAAACTGACCGCGAGCGACCGGGTGGCGTAGGCGCCCGAGGGGCCGGTGTAGAGGCTGTAGCCGCCCCAGGCGTTGTAGGCCTGCCAGGTGGCAGGGGCGTGCAGCAGGACCGTGCGGCCGACGCTCTCGGCGGAGCGGACGATCAGCGGGATGTGCCGCTGGTGGCCTGCGTCCGACTCCAGGCGCAGCAGATAGGCGCCCTCCGGCCAGCCGGCGGTGTCCAGGGTCAGTGTGGCGGGCCAGTCGGCGCGTACGGTGCGCGTGGCGGACAGCAGGCGCGGGGGCGGCTGGGTGCGGCCGGGTATGCGGGGTGACGTCCAAATCCGGCGGGCCTGCTTCCCGCCGTACCAGCCGACGCGGAACGCCGAGACCCGGAACGAGGCCGCGGTGGTCGACACATGCAGGCCGCACTGCTGGCCCGGGGTCACGCTCACCCGGTCGGTGTAGCCGGCCACGGCTTCCGGCGGACCGGCCGAGCGTATGCGCCAGTCGGTGGTGCCCGGTGCGTCCCGTTCGGACTCCGGCCGCAGCCGGCCGCCCTTTCCTCCGAAGGGGTGGAAGGGCTCACGGTGCAGCCCGGGCGTGCAGGCGGCTGCCGCGCCCAGCCCCGCGCCCGCGCACAGGCTCAGGAAACCCCGGCGGGCCAGGCCGTGGCCGGGCAGGGGTGGAGTGCCGTGGGCTGGGGTCACTGAGCCTCCCGGATCCGCCCCGGTTCGTGCCGTGTCCAGGCTCCCGAGGCCGATCCGCCTCCCGCAACCGCACCATGGCTGCGTGGCGGTGGCACCGGGAGGCGGTGGCCGGGCGGGACACGCGGACCGGGGCAGGCAGGGCCGGGACCGGGACGTTGTTCCGTACGAGTGGTACGTCGGCGGCGGCGGACGTGCAGCGCCGCCCGGCCGGCCGGGGGAGTGTCCCCACGGTGCTCCGCCCCGGACCCGGCCTGGCCCACCCGCCACCCGACTCGGTCGGCTGTAAGGGGAGGTGGCGGCGAGTGTGCCGACGCGCCCGTTGCGGCCGGACCCCACGGGGCTCCGCCCCGGCCCCCGGCCTCGCCCACCCGCCACCCGACCCGGTCGGCTGCAAAGGGTGCCCCTTCGGCCTGTCGAGTCGCGTCGGTGGGTGGCCAGGAACGCGGGACTGTGCCCGGGGCCGCAGCCCCCGGGCACCGATCGCCTTGACGCCGCTTCTGGAGCCGATCGCCGCGACGCGCTGCTAGAGCCGATCGCCTCTGCGAGTTGCCGGCGCTGTCCGGGGCCAAGAACGACGGCTTCGCGAGATGCTGGAGCGTGTGCCGCTGTCGGCTGCTAGAGGGGAGGCTCCTCGCAGAGACTCAGCAGCGACTGGGCGCTTTCCTTGGCCAGGAGGGACGTTCCGGCACCGGTCGGGAACAGGCCGCCCCAGGCGCGGGCACGTCCCAGGGCGCTCAGACGCCAGGCGAGCCGCACCGCACGCCGGAGTTCCGTGGCCGTCCGGCCGGCTCCGGTCCACGGCTCCAGGTAGGCGTCGCGCAGGCGCGGCACCACGCCGGGCCCGTACCGGTCGCACGCCCGGCGGGCCGTGACCTGCAGGCTGCAGAACGGGTGGGAGACGGCGGCGTCGCCCCAGTCGAAGAAGGTGAACCTGCCGGGTTCCGGATGGAACAGCTGGCCGTCGTGGAGATCCGAGTGGTCGAGGGAGTCGGGGATGCCCAGGGACGCGAGCTCGGTGCACCAGTCCACGAGACGGGGCCTGAGCGCACCGAGCCGCGCGCGCTCGTCCGGCCGCAGTGCCGCGTTCTCCGCGAGCAGCCTGTCGAAGACCTCGGGCAGTTCCGGGGTCCGGGCGCTCGGTACACCCAGTCGTTCGATCTCCCGCGTGTACGGGACCAAGGCGCACTGCATGCTCGCGTACTGGCTCAGCAGGCGCTCCCAGACGCCCGGCTCGACGGCCGTGCGCTCCAGCACGCTCCGGAAGAGCTCGCCCCCGTCGGGCAGCAACGACCAGCCGCGGCCGGCGTCGACCGCGAGCGGCTCCAGGACATGCTCCGGCACCCAACGGGCCAGCTCTGCGGTCAGCGCGCCCTCGAAGCTGCTGGCCGGCGGATTGGCCTTGAACCAGACGGCCTCTCCGCCCGCCACGGCCACCCCGCCCGCCATGGTCTCCCGGTCCGCCACGGCCACCCCGCCCGCCACGGCCACCCCGCCCGCCACGGCCACCTCGTCCGTCACGGCCACCCCGCCCGTCAGGGCCTCGCGGTCCGCCACGGGCACCCGGCTCGTCACGGCCTTCCGGCCCGTCACGGGCACCCGTATCAGGACGGACCACGGCCGCAGCCGCACCCGCAGCGGTCCGTCCACCCGCAGACCGTGCGCGGCGAGCCGGTCGTGCACCCAGTCGAGGGCCGCCGTCCGCCAGGACTCCTGCTCCCAGGGAGTCACCGCGTCCTGGTGCCGGCCGCGGTCCACGGTGAGTGGCTCATGCTGTTCCATCACACCATCCCAGCATCCGTGACCTGCGCGTGGCCAGCCGTTTTCCACCGGCACGGGGTGGTGGCGGCACCGGTTTCCAGCGGTACGGGCCCGGTACCGGTCGGCCGCGACCCCCGACCGGGCTTCGCGGCCCGGCTCCCCCGTCTTTCGGTGGCTGCGGCAGGGCACGGCGCGACGAGTGAGCCCCCGGCCGCGGGCCGGGGGCTCACTCGTGGGCGGCGCTCAGGTCAGGAGTGCTGCCTGCGGCGCATCGTGAGGTACGTGCCCGTGACGCCGGCGGCCAGCAGGGCGCCCACGCCGAGGCCGACCGGCACGGCCGGGATGCCCGAACCGCTGGTGTCGGCGGCGGTGTTCTGCATCGCCGGGCCGGGGGTGATGCTCGTCGCCACCGCGGCGACGTGCTTGATCGGGCCGACGGACTTCACCGAGCCGTCCGAGTTCAGCAGCACCTGCTTGTTGTTCGGGCGCCGGAAGTCGAACATGCCCGCCAGGGAGCCGGCCCTGCTGTCGAAGGAGTGGTCGCCGATGCGGCCGGTGTGCCAGTTGTCCTCGATGAACCGGGTGAGGGACGCCTGGTCGGTCTGGGTGTGGTCGACCTTGTTGACCTTGCTGTAGGGCGAGATCACGAGCAGCGGCTGGCGGGTGCCGGGGCCGCAGCGGTCGGCGTAACCACCGGACGCCTTGGGGCCCTTCTGGCAGGCCGGGCTGTCGGTGGCCTGGCCGTTGGAGCCGAGCGAGGTGTCCTTCGAGCCGTTGCGCGGGGCGGCGTAGGCGTGGTCGTACCAGCCGTCGGAGTCGTCGTAGGCGACGACGACCGCGGTCGACTTCCACTGCGGCGAGCTCTGGATCGCGTTGATCTGCTTGACGAGGAAGTGCTGCTCGTCGAGCGGGTCGGAGTAGCCGGCGTGGCCGTCCTGGTACTCGCCCGCCTTCACGAAGCTGACGGCCGGGAGCTTGCCCGCCCTGACGGCGGCGGTGAAGTCGGTCAGGTCGTAGTTGTGGTTGGCCTGTCCGCTGTGGCCGATCTCGGAGACGCTCTTCGGCGGCAGGTGGTGCGGGTTGGCCGTCGACTTGTAGTACGAGAACGGGTTGTGGTGCGGGCTGTAGTCGGCCACGGCCGCGCCGCCCACGTTGGTGTGCGTGGTGTCGCACTTGGCGTACGACCCGGACGTGCCGTTCCACGCGGCCGACGGACGGAAACCGCCCTGGAACCAGCCCCAGCTCACCTTCTTCGCGTTGAGCAGGTCACCGATGTTCCGGTCCTGCATGGACGCCAGCGCGTTGCTGCTGGTGTGGTCCTTGTCGGAGCAGTCGTCGAAGGCCGGGTCGGGGTCGTTGACCACCGTCCCCACGCCCTTCGCGTCGGGCGACTTGACCGCGTACGGGTCGGGGGTGGGCGTCCGCTTGCCGGTGGCCGGGTCGACGGAGACCACGCCATGGGTCTGACCGGAGATCAGGTTGAGGGCGCCGGGCGTGGAGGGGCCGTAGACCGAGCTGAAGGACCGGTCGTTCAGCGAGTAGTGCTGGGCGTAGTTCCACAGCCCGGTGACGGTGTTGCCGTCGTAGTAGTCCATCACCAGGCCCGGCTCGCCGAACAGGCCGCCGCTGCACTTGTCGACCTCGGTGTTCTGCACGTACTGGTCGGCCTTGCCGCCGTGCGCCGCGTACTGCTCAGGACCGTAGGAGTGGTTCTGGTCGCAGGTCATCGCCTGGGCGGGGGAGAGCCGCTTCGGCGTGTACTGGTTGGGGTTCTTCTTCAGCAGGCCCGCGTGCGCCAGGGTGTCGATGTTCCCGGGCGTGTTCTTCGACGCCTTGAACTTCGTGCCGTCCGTGTTCGCGGCCTTGGGGTAGGTGGCGAAGTAGTGGTCGAACGAGATGTTCTCGTCGAACAGCACGACGACGTGCTTGATCGGCGTCGCGGTGGAGGACCCCCCGCCGTGCCGGGCCGAGGGCACCGCCGCCCAGCCGGGCGCGTTGCTGCCGAGCACTGTGAGTGCCGCGGCTCCGGCGAGCGCGCCGAGGCTTCGCATCGCCGCTCGTCTACCTCTGCTGGCCATGGTTGGTTCACCCTCCGGGCGGGAACGTCTGTGCATCGTACGAGCACGCATGCTGCGCCCGGCGCAGGGCGCGTCGGCGGAGTGGTGGTGGCGCGGGAGTGAACTCCGGGTCAGGGATGCTGGGGAAAATCTTGACACCGAATTGACCTGGCAAGCCCCCGAGTTGTCCGGACATGCTCAGCCGAGCAGGGCCCGCCCGTACCAGTCCGACCCGTCCCGGACGCCGGGCAGGGCGAAGAAGTAACCGCCGCCGAACGGGGTGATGTAGTCGGTCAGCGGCTCGCCCGCCAGCCGGCGCTGCACGGTCTCGAACTGCCGGGCCGGGTCCTGCTGGTAGCAGCAGAACAGCAGGCCCATGTCGAGGTTGCCGTTGGTGTCCATGCCGCGGTCGTAGTTGTAGGCGCGGCGCAGGATGCGCTGGTCGTCGGTGGCCGTCGTGCGGGGGTTGGCGAGGCGTATGTGGGCGTCCAGCGGGATGACGTCGCCCTTGGGATCGTCGGCGTACTTCGGCGTGTCGTGCTCGTGGTCGCCGTCCAGGGGCGCGCCGGAGGAGCGGGCGCGGCCGAACATGCGCTCCTGCTCGCTCAGCGAGACCCGGTCCCAGAACTCCACGAGCATCCGGATCAGCCGGACGACCTGGTAACTCCCGCCGACCGCCCAGTTGGGCTCGCCCATGCCCCTGCCCACCCACACCAGGCGGTTCATCTCGCGGGCCGCGGCCGCGTCCGGGTTGGCGGTGCCGTCCTTGAAGCCCATCAGGTTGCGCGAGGTGCCGGAGGGCCGGGGCGGGCTGGTGAAGCCGTCCAGGCGCCAGCGGACCTGCAGACCGCCCCGGGTGTGACGGGCGATGTCGCGCAGCGCGTGCAGGACGGTGTCCTGGTCGTCGGCGTGCAGTTGGAGACTCAGGTCGCCGTGGCACCAGTCGGCGCGCAGGTCGTCGTCCGGGAAGGCGGGCATGGCGGTCAGCCGCCGGGGTCTGCGGGCGGCCAGCCCGAACCGGTCGTCGAAGAGCGAGGCACCGACGCCGACGGTGACGGCCAGCTCGCCGGAGGGCAGCCGGTCGCCGAGGATGCCCGAGTCCGCGGGCGGCCCCGTGATGCCCACGGGGGACGGGGTCCCGCCGGAGGTCAGGAGACGGGCCCGGTCGGTGAGGGTGCGCAACAGGTCGGTCAGGTCGGCACGGCGCTCCGCGGTCACGTCCAGGGCGGCGAACACACTGGTGCGCCGGGGGGCCGCGAGCACGGACGCCTGGTGGCTGCCGTGGAAGGGCACGACGGCCGCCCCGGCGGCGTCCGCTGCGGGGCCGGCCGGGGCGGCGGCACCGGTGGCGAACCCGGCTCCCGCGAGCGCGGCACCACGCAGAAACCGGCGCCGGCCCACTCCGCCCGGCCGGTTGTCCACGCCTGTGCCGTCCACGCCTATGCCGTCCACGCCTATGCCGTCCACGCTCGTGTCGTCCATGCTCGTGTCGTCCACGTCTGTGCCGTTCGCGCTCGTGCCTGCCCCGCGTGTGCCGTTCGCGCTCGTGCCTGCCCCGCGTGTGCCGTTCGCGCTCGTGCCTGACCCACTCGTGCCGTCCACGCTGTTGCCGTCCTCGCTCATGCCGTTCGCCGGGGATCGCACAGGGTCGCCACCGACGCGAGCCGTTCCACCAGGTCGCCGAAGACCGCGTCGAGGTGCTCGCGTTGGGCACGGGGAAGGGCGGACAGCGCTGTCCAGCGGCCGCCGTGACGGAATCCGTCGAGCGTGTGCCGCGCCTCGTCCAGGTCCCGGTCGAGGCCGGGCAGGTCGGCGTACCGGGTCGCGAGCAGGGGCCGCAGCCGGGAGAGTACCTCCCGGGTGCCGTCCAGATTGGCGCGGGCGGTGGCGAGGTTGCTGCCGCTGCCGTAGTCGGTCCGGCCGGTCAGCTCGAACTGCACGGTGTTCTCCAGGATCTCGTGCGCGCGAAGACCGAGCTGGGCCGGATCCATCCGGGTCTGGGACCAGCTGTCCCGCAGTCCGCTCACCGCTTTGACCAGCGCCGCCGCGGGAGCGCGCAGCCGGTCGGCGGACTGACCGTGCCACAGCCCGTACTCGATACGGTGGAAACCGGTGAAGCCCTCGTCGCCGACTCCGCCGGGCAGCCCCGCGTCCGTGCCGTTGATCTGCCCGTCCGTGTCCCCGAAGGCGTCGTAGGCCGCCCCCAGCCGCTCGTACTCCAGATGGGCCGGCAGCCAGGCCGCGCGGGCGCCGGCAAGGTCGCCGCGGTCCACGGCCTGCCGCAGCCGTGCCGTCAGCCGGACCACCTCGTCGAGGCCGCCGCCGACCCACTTCTGGTAGGCGAGCGACGGCGGGATCAAGTCGTGCTCGGTGACGGGAGCCGCCCCCGGGCCGCGCCGCCCCGAAGCGATGCGGACGCTGGGACCGGTGACGGCGTCGGCGTCGTCGGGTACGCACTTGAAGGCGTACGTCCCCTGGCCCAGGCGGACGGTCAACTGCCGTGTCGTGCCCGGCCCGATGCCCTCCACCTCGCCGTACACCGCCTGGTTTGCCGGGTCTTCGAGATAGACCTCGGCGGCACCGTCGGAGGCGTTGTGCAGGTCGAAGGTCTGTACCCCGGGCGCCGGCCGGGTCCAGCCCCGGCCGCAGTGGCTCGGCGAGACCTCGACCGTGACGGGCCGTGCGGTCCGGGCGTGGTGCCCGTCGCCGAGGGAGAACGCCAGCAGGGTTCCTCCCAGGGCGAGGGCCAGCACGAAGACCAGCACTCCAGCCGTCCGGACACGGACCGGCCGCGTGCCGAGGCGGGGCAACGGCATGGCGAGCCTTTCCGGAACGACGTACGCAACTGTCCCCGCAGCGGTGCGCGGACCGGAGGGACGGCCTCATCCTAGGCAGGCGCACGCGCCCGAACGGCCTTCCCGGGGATTCGTTGACCAGGAATTCCCTCCCGGTTCACCGACCGTCGCCGTGTCCCGACCGTCGCCGTGCAGGCGAACCCATTGGCCGACGCCGACGCCGACGCCGAGCCCGATGCCGAGCCCGATGTCGAGCCCGATGCCGAGCCCGACGCCGACGCTCACAGCGACAGCAACAGCGGCACCGACCCTGCCCCGACATCGGACCGGGACGGCGCCTTCCCTGCTAGTGCACGGGGAATCCGAAGGAGTACCCCTGCTGCTTCAGCCAGGGCAGCAAGGTCCGCAGGGCGGCCACGGTCTGGCTGCGGTCGCCCCCGGCGTCGTGGAAGAGCAGGGTCGGGCCCAAGGTCAGCTCGCCCTTGACGGTGGCGATGATGGCGGCCGTGCCGGGCCGCTCGAAGTCCTTGGAGTCGACGTTCCAGCCGAGCGGCCGCATGCCGTGCGAGGCCGCGAGGTGCCGGCTGTAGGGGGTGAACGCGCCGCCCGGGGCCCGGTAGTACATCGGCTGGACACCCCCGGACGCCTTCGTGATCTGGCGTTCGGCGTCCAGGATCTGCTGGGACTGGTAGGCCTCGGACTTCTTGTCCATGGAGGTGTCGTGCGACACCGTGTGGTCGCACAGCCGGTGCCCGGCCGCCACCACCCGCTTGACCATGTCCGGGTGGGCCTGAGCCTGGGTGCCGATCATGCAGAACGTCGCCTTCACGCCGTTGTCCCGCAGTACCTGGAGCACCTGCGGGGTCCAGACCGGGTCCGGACCGTCGTCGATGGTGATGTTGACCGCGTGCGCGCCGCCGTCCGAGGCGTGGGCGATGGCGGCGGAGACGGGCGCCGTCTTCGGCGGGGCCGGGTGTGCCGGCGCCTGGTGCCCGCCGACGGAGCCGGCCTGCGCGGTCCACACCGACGTGGCCGCGGCAACTGCCGTGACCCCCAACGCCGCAGCGACCACTCTGCCGTACCATCCCCGCCCGCCATGCCGTGCCATGTCCGCCCCGCTCCTCGTGTCGTCGATCGGTCCCCGCGCACCTGTCAGGACGGACCGGACGGGCCGCAGGATCCGGCTGTTACCGATCACGGACAATTCCGCGGTCTTTCTGCGACAGGAAATCCGGTGTCCGCCACGGAACCAGGCGCTCCACAGGGCCGGAATTCACCTGTCGTCCCGTTCGCCCTGTTGATGCGCCGCCGCATCACCGCTTCCATGGCCCCTGCCCGGCGGCGGCCCGCCGCCGGTACTCGGCGACATCCGTGGGGGTTGGGGACACGTGCGTCCTTCCAGAACGCGCTCGAAGCGTTCGACGGCATCATCGAGACAACGAACAAGTGGCTTATCCGGTGCGGCGGCGCTTCTGGGCGTCGCCGCACTCGTCGTAGCGGCCGTGCCCGCCGGTGCCGTGCCCGCCGGCGCGGCACCGGCGGGCGCGGCACCGCCCGGCCCGGGCGAGCTGATCGCGGGTCAGCGGACGGCCACACCCGCTCTGGTGAACGGCATTCGGGAACAGGCGCCCCCAGCGGCGACCCCGGTGGGCGCCGCACGCGCCTATCTCGCCGCGAAGCGGGACCGCTACCGCATCGCGGACCCCGCCCGGGATCTGACACCGGCCGGGACCGACACGGCCGGCGGACAGGAGACCGTGCGGCTGCGGCAGACGTACCACGGCATTCCCGTTCTGGGCGGCGAATACCTCGTCCGCATGGAGAAGAAGGCCGGGCGACGGACCGTCACCGGCACCTCCGGCAGGTACTTCACCGGGCTGCGGACCGGCACCACCGCCGAGGTCGACGACGCGCTCGCCGCCGAGCGCGCGGTGGACGCGGTACGCAACGACCTCGCCACACAGGGGTTCGGTGCGGGCGAGGCCACACAGGGGTTCGGCGCGGGCGGGACCAGACAGGGGATCGGCGCGGGGGAGGAGGACGAGTCGGCACTCACCGGCACTTCGCACGGCCTGGTCGTCGTGCCCACCGGAACCGGCGTCCTCACCCGGCACATCACCGTGCGGGGCAAGGACCCGGCACACGGCGAGCCGGTGCTGCGGGAGGTGTACATCGACGCGCACGCCGGTTACCCGGTCCTCCAGTACAGCGGGGTCCAGACCTTCGGCGCGCCCGGCACGGCCCCCGGGGCCAGTGCGGCACACCGCCCCGCCGGTGTGGCGAAACACCGGCACGCCGGTGCGGCGGTACGCGGTCTCCCCGGTGCGGCGGCACACCGGCTCGCCGGTGCGTCCGACCCGGGGGCGCCGGCCGGCTCGGGCGTGAGACTGGACGGCAGCACCGTCGGCCTGAGCGTCACCCATGACGACACCCGCGACGCCTACGTGCTGCGCGACCGCTCCCGGATCCGGAGCAACCCCGACAACGTCCTGGCGACCTGGGACGCGCGCGGCCGCTGGGCCGGTGACCTGAGCGGCAGCTGGCCCGAGGACCTGAAGGAGTTCTCCTCGCCGACGCCCGCCTTCGGCACGGACGCGACCGGGTCCGGCGCGGTGGACGCCCACTGGGCGGCCGGGCAGGTCTACGACTACTACAACGCGAAGTTCGGCCGGGACAGCCTGGACGGGCACGGCATGACGGTCAATTCCCTGGTCGGGACGACGGACTACGGACAGCCGTACGTCAACGCCTTCTGGGACGGCCAGAAGATGGTGTACGGCTCGGGCGACGACGAGTACCGGCCGCTCGCCGCCGCGCTCGACGTGGTCGGCCACGAGATGACCCACGGTGTCGTCGAGCACTCCGCGGGCCTCGTCTACGCCGGCCAGTCCG
Source organism: Streptomyces sp. NPDC107581 (assembly GCF_055657175.1). Taxonomy (NCBI): domain Bacteria; kingdom Bacillati; phylum Actinomycetota; class Actinomycetes; order Kitasatosporales; family Streptomycetaceae; genus Streptomyces; species Streptomyces sp. NPDC107581. The sequence goes on along the minus strand of NZ_JBVKBH010000005.1, from coordinate 310,850 downwards.
GAGCCCTGAACGAGGCGGTCGCGGACTACTTCGGCAACGCCATCGAGTCGGACGCGTACCGCATCTCCATGGACGACCCGGACTCCGGGCTCATGGGTCAGGCGCTGTGCCGGACCAAGTCCCCGCGCGCATGCTCCTTCCGGGACCTGAACGACGGGCGGACCACCGCGGGTTCCTTCCTGGGCGTCGGTTTCGGCACCGACAGCGGGGGTGTCCACCTCAACTCCACCATCTTCTCGGGCGCGCTCTGGGACATCCGCGAGGACCTCGGTCCCGACCTCGCCGACAGGATCGTGTACAAGGCGCTCACCCAGTACCTCACCCCGCTCGACGGCTTCACCCAGGGACGCAACGCGGTCCTCGCGGCCGCCAAGGACCTGAAGGCCGGAGCCAAGGCCGTCCGGGCCGTCACCCGCGCCTTCGACGCCCACGGCATCGTGCCGAACTGGGAACGCGCGCTCGGCGTCGACTCCGACCTGCTGCTCGAACGCGTCAACACCCATGACTCGCACCTGGGCGCCGGGGGCGGCTGGTGGGTGGCCTCCGACTCCGACGAGTCGGGCTCCGAGGCCTACTCGGTACGGGCAGGCCGCACCGACGGCAGGGGACAGCTGAAAGTGATCAGCCCCAACGACGGCCGCTACCACGTCAACCCGGCCACCGACGGCCGGACGGTGGTGTGGCAGGCGTACGGGACCACCGGCGTGGACATCCTCGCCCGGCCCCTCGCGGGCGGTCCGGTGAAGACCCTGTGGCACGGCCGCAGCGTGGGCGACGCGCTGGACGTCGACGGTGACGTGGTGGCCTTCGCGTACAACAACTACGGCGGACGAGCGGGCGTGGCCTGTCTGAGCCTGAAGGACCCCACGAACGTGGTCACCGTGGGCGGGGGCACCTACCACCGGGCGACGTTCCCGTCGGTGAGCAACGGCAGGGTCGTCTATCAGGACAGGCAGCGGGTGAGCGCGGTCTACGAGTCCACCACCCGGATCGTCGATGTGGCGACCGGCGAGGACCGGGTGATCCAGCGGGCCGCCCCGGGGACCGATCTCGGGCCGACGGCCGTCACCGGCGATCACGTCTACTGGCTGCTGGACGAGGTCGCGCAGAACGACACCACGGCCCTGCGCCGTGCCGGGCTCGACGGCTCGGGCATCACGGACCTCAGCCCGGAGACCGGCCCGCAGGCGCTGAACGTCTCCGACCTGACCGTCTCCGGGCAGGTGGTGACGATGGTCGCCCGCAAGCCGCTTCCCGAGCTGAGCAACGAATCGCTGTCCAGGCTCTGGCAGTTCGCGCCCGAGCACGACGGTGACGGCCCGCGCAGGAGCCGGGTCTCCTGCAACCGCGGCGAACAGCTCTCCGCCGCCGCGGCCGCCGGCACCCAGGTCATCTGGCTCGACGCGACCACCGGCGTCAGCGACATCGTCACCCGCGACCGGCCGGCCGGCACCTGCGGCTGACGCCTGACGCGCCGGCAGAAGCCCTGGAGAGGCGGAAGCCGGCGCCTGGTCACCCCGCCCCCGGCCCCCGCCGGGCTTCGCAGGGGACGGGGTGACCAGGATCGTCGTCACCCCTGCGGACGACGAGCGACGGCGTACGGCGATGAAGGCGGCCGTTCCTCCGGCCCGACCATGTGTTCATGTCCGTGAACCTTGCTCACGTGGGTGTACACGCAGGGGCGGGCCGTGCAAGGCTCGACCAACTTCCCCGCGCCGATGCCCAGTTGGAGGATGCGGACCGATGGAGCTGTCCCGACGTACCGTCCTGGCCACGGCGGCCGGAGCCGCCGCGCTGTACACGACCCCGGCCACGACCGCCCGGGCGGCCGGGCAGACCCCCGAGGCCGGGCAGACCCCGGAGGCCGAGCAGATCCCCAAGACCGAGCAGACCCCCGCGGCCGTCGTGGGCACGCTCCGCGCCGCCGCCGACTACGCGACGGCGAAACTCCGCACCGTCGCCCCGGGGGTGACGGCCTTCCCGGTCGGTACGAAGGCCGAGAAGTGGGTGTACTCGCAGAACGGCGACTGGGTCGGCGGATTCTGGCCCGGCACGCTCTGGATGGCGTGGCTCCACAGCGGCGACGACACCTTCCGCACCCTGGCACTCGCCTCCGCCCGGAAACTCGCCCCCCGCCAGTACGACACCACCACCCACGACCTCGGCTTCCTCTTCTCCCCCTCCTGGGTCACCGCATGGCGCCTGACGGGCGACGACACCTGGCGCGCGGGTGCCCTCCGCGCCGCCGACTCGCTGAGCCGGCGCTACAACCCGCGCGGCCGCTTCATCCGTGCCTGGGGAGCGCTGAACGACCCGGACAACGCAGGCCGGATCATCATGGACACCATGATGAACCTCGATCTGCTGGCCTTCGCGAGCGAGCAGACCGGCGACGCGAAGTACCTCGACATCGCCACGGAGCACGCCAAGACCGCACAGCGGGTCTTCCCGCGCCCGGACGGGTCGACTCCCCATGTGTACGACCTCGACCCCGCCACCGGCGCGCCGATCGGTCCGAACACCGTGCAGGGCTACAGCCCCACATCGTGCTGGTCCCGCGGACAGGCCTGGGGCGTCTACGGCTTCACGACGATCCACCGCCGCACCGGCAACCTCGGGTTCCTGACGACCGCCCGCAGACTCGCCGACTATGCCCTGGGAGCCCTGACGCCGGACCACATACCCGTGTGGGACTACCGGGCACCCCAGCAGCCGTACGACGTCAAGGACGCCTCCGCCGGCGCCGTCATGGCCTGCGGCCTGCTGGACCTGTCCGCCGTGACGGGCCGCCCCGAGTACCGGGCTGCCGCCCTGCGGATGCTGACCGCGCTGGCGCGGACCTGCCTGACGAGGAACTCGTCGCGCGCCGAGGCGGTCGTCGCCCGCTGCACCCGGAACAGGCCCGCCGAGGACGGGATCGAGATCTCCCTCCCGTACGCCGACTACTACCTGCTGGAGGGCATCCTGCGCGTGCTGCGCCCGCAGGACGTCGACCGGGCGATCGACCTGTCCGGCCCGGAATGAGCGTGCCGGGCATCGGACATGCCGGGATCCCGGGGCGTGACGGACGGCCGGGGAGCCGTCAGGCGGCGGGCCGCCGCGCGTACACCTCGATCTCGATCTTCATGCGAGGGTCGGCAAGACCGCACACCAGCATCGTCGCGGCGGGGCGGACGTCCCCGAAGCAGCGGCGCAGGACCGGCCAGCAGGGCTCGAAGTCCTCGCGGTCGGGGAGCAGATACCGCACGCGCACGACGTCCGCGAACCCGCAGCCCGCCTCGGACAGCGCCGCCCCGATGGTGCGCAGGCACTGCTCGGCCTGTTCCACCACGTCGTCCGAGATCGTCATCGTGGCGTAGTCGAACCCGGTGGTCCCGGACACGTGCACCCAGTCACCGTCCACCACGGCACGGGCATAGCCGATCTGCTCCTCGAAGGTGGAGCCACTGAGAATCGCGCGCCGTTCCGTCATGCACCGAACGCTAGGCGGCCTGCACGGATACGTCCAATGCCGGGGACAGCACTGCCCGACAGCGGGTCTGCACCGCGTCCGTCAGCGGCCGTAACGGCGCTCCCGGGCGGCGTACGAGCGCAGGGCGCGCAACAGGTCGATCTGGCGGAACGCCGGCCACAGCACGTCCACGAAGTGCACCTCCGCGTAGGCCGACTGCCACAACAGGAACCCGGACAGCCGCTGTTCGCCGGAGGTGCGGATGATGAAGTCGGTGTCATGACCGGCCGGCGAGTACAAATTGTCGCTGATGTGCTCCAGGTCGAAGTCCGCCGCCAGGTCCCGGGGGTCGCCGCCGGCACTGATGTGCTTGTCGAACGCCGCCTTGACGGCGTCGACGATCTCACGGCGCCCGCCGTAGCCGACGGCGACGTCCACCTTGAGTCCACCACGGCCCGCGGTCTGCGCGGCGGCTTCCTTCAGGACACGGGCGGTGTTCCCGGGCAGCAGGTCGAGCGCGCCGATGATCTCGATCTCCCAGGGTTCCCCGGGAGCACAGATGCGCCGGACGGTCTCCTCGATTATGTCGAGCAGGGGGCCGAGTTCGTCGGCCGGGCGGTGGAGGTTGTCGTCGGACAGCATCCACAGCGTGACGTGCTTGATCCCGGCATCGGTGCACCAGTGCAGGAAGTCCGAGACCCTGGCGCCGCCGACCCGGTAGCCCTCACGGACGTCCTGGTGCCCCGCACCCCGTGCCCAGCGCCGGTTCCCGTCCAGCATGATCGCCACATGCCGTGGCCGGGGCAGGCCCTCCAGCTTGCGGTTCAGGCGCCGTACGTAGACCACTTCCAACGCCGAGCGCAAGGCCTTCATCGCCACACCGATGTCCCTTCTCCTACCCGTGTTTGAGGGCGCCACGATAGTGCCACGCGGTCCGTACGGGCCACGCGGGAGCGCATCGGCCGGTGCGCGCGGAGCGGCTACGCTGCGGGCGTGACCGGTCGACCGATGAGCCGCCGGGGTCTGCTGGAGGCGACTCTCCTGGCCGGTCCCGCCGCCGCCCTGACCGGATGCTCCGGGGACGGCGAACCGGTGCAGCGGCTCAGGCTCGCGACGGGAGCGCCGGGCGGCCCGTACAACGCCTTCGGGAGGGCGCTGGCCGCACAGGCCGCGCCCCACCTGCACATCACCCCGCTGAACACCTCGGCGAGCGTGGACAACCTCCGCAGGCTCGGCGACGGAACCGCGGACCTGGGACTCGCCATGGCGGACGCCGCCGAGGACGCCGTCCGGGGACGGGCGCCGTTCTCGCACCCGGCCCGGGTGACCGCCCTCGCCCGTGTCTACGTCAACTACACCCATCTCGTCGTACCGGCGCACAGCCCCGTCCGGTCGGTGCGGGACCTGGCCGGGCGGTCGGTCTCCACCGGCGCGGCGGGCTCTGGCGGGCAGGTGCTCGCGGGCCGGCTGCTGCGGGTGAGCGGGCTGACCGGGCAGCGGGCGGTACGGCAGCGGCGGCTCGGGCTCGCCGACTCCGTCCGGGCGCTGCGCACCGGCACCGTCGACGCGCTGATCTGGGCCGGGGGAGTGCCGACCCCCGCCCTGTCGGCCCTGGCCCGCGAACTCCCGTTGCGTTTCCTCCCGTTGGACGAACAGGCCGCCGGCCTGCGTGACACCTACGGCCCCGTCTACGCGGCGGTCACCCTCCCGGCCGGCGTCTACGGGCTCACCGAGCCGGTCGGCACCCTCGGCGTCGGCAACTATCTGCTGGCCCGCTCCGGGCTCCCGCAGCCGGCGGTGCGCGACGTGCTCCGCGTCGTGTTCGACCGGTGGCGCACGCTGCTCAGCGAGGTGACGGCGGGCGCCCGCCTCGAACCCAGGTTCGCGATCGCCACGGGGGACGTACCCCTCGACCCGGGCGCGGCGGCCTACTACCGGTCGGTCTACGGCTGACCCGTCGGGCGGATGGCGCTTGCAGGTCTGCGACCGGGCTGTGGGGGTGTGGCCGGCGGGCCGGTGGTTGGCGGTTGCAGGTCCATGGCCGGTCCGTGGGGGTGTGGTCGGCGGGGCCGGTGGTTGGCGGTTGCAGGCCTGCGACCGAGCCGTGGGGTGCGGCCGGCCGGTCAGGCGGACGGTAGGTGCAGCTCCACGACCAGGCCGTGGGGATCGTGGCCGGCCATCGTGAGCCGGCCTCCGCTGAGGCGGGCGATCTCGTCCGCGATGGCCAGGCCCAGACCGCTGCCCGGCACGTTCTGGTGCTCGGGCGCCCGGGCGAAACGGCCGGTGAGCAGGGGCAGCTGATCGCCCGGCACGCCCGGTCCGTCGTCGCACACGCGCACCAGCACCGCGCCGTCGGCGCACTCGGCGCTCACGGTCACGCTGCCCGCGGACGGGACGAACTTGACGGCGTTGTCCAGGACCGCGTCGAGGATCCGGCCCACCGCGTCGGGCACCGCCCGCACCCGCAGCCCCTCCGCCACAGCGGTGGCGGTCAGCGTCAGCCCCGAGGCCTCGAAGACCGGCTGCCACGCCGTCACCCGCTCACGCACCGCACGCGCCACGTCCTGCTCGGTCCGCCGCTCCGCACCCGCCTCCACGCGCGCCAGCGCGAGCAGGCCGTCGAGCAGTTCCTCCAGGCGCTCCGCCTCGTCCAGGGCGCGTGCATGCTCCGTCCTGCCCTGGCCCGGGACAAGGTGCGGCTCGACGTTCTCCAGCTGGAGCACCAGCGTGGCCAGCGGATTGCGCAGCTGGTGCGAGGCGTCGGCGACGAAGGCGCGCTGGCGGCCGAGGGAGTCGGCGACCGCCTCGGCCATCCCGTTGAAGTGCCGTCGCAGGCTGCGCAGTTCGGGCGGCCCCGTGTCGGAGACGGCCCGCGTCTCCAGACTGCCCGAGGCCAGTCCCGCGACGGCCCGGTCGAGATCACGCACAGGGCGCATCAGCCAGCGGGTGATGCCCGCCGCGACCAGAGCGGCGGCGGCGAAGGCGGTCAGCGCCCCGCCGGCGACCAGCGCCCAGCGCACGGTAACGTCCCGCCGGGCCGCGGTGGTCGGGACGGCCAGCAGGACCGCTCCGCCGACCCGCTCGTCCCGCCCGACCGGCTCGGCGAGCACCGACCGGTCCGGCCCCCACGGCCGGACCGTCGGCAGCCGCTCGGTGGACCGGCCGGTCAGCGCCCGGCCCAGCACGTCCTCCGCCGAGCGCCGCGCGATGCCCGGACCGGCCCGGGCGATCACCCGCCCCGCCGGGTCCACCACGCTCACCCCGGCCCCGTACAGGTCGGCGTACCGGCGGATCTCGGTGGACAGTTCGGCGCGGTCGGCCGCGGTGCGCACCCGGTCGGCGAGGTCGGCGAAGCGCACGGCGTCGGCGCGCCGCTGCAGCAGCAGGTGCTCCGTCCGCCCGCTCGCGTACGAGCCGGCCAGGGGCACGGACAGCAACAGGGTCGCGGCCCCCATCAGCACCATCAGAACGGCCAGCAGCCTGCGCCTCATCGGCCGGCCCGGCCGTCCGTGGCCGCCGCCGGTGGCCCCAGCTGATAGCCGAAGCCCCGCACCGTGCGCACCAGTTCGGCGCGGCCCGTCTTCGCGCGGATGCCCGCCACATGCACGTCCAGGGAACGGGACGCGGCGAGGAAGGCGTCGCCCCAGATCCGGTCCAGGATCGTCGCACGGGAGTGCACCTCGTCGGGCCGCGCCGCGAGGAGGGCGAGGACGTCGAACTCGCGCCGGGTGAGCCGTACCTCCGTCCCGGCGACCCTGACCGTACGCCCGGCGATGTCGATCTCGACGTCGCCCGCGTGCACGGGACGTCCTCCCCGGTCCGCTCCGTCCGCACGGGCCGTGGCGGCCCCGGTGCGTCGGCGCACGGTGTCGATCCGTGCCATCAGCTCGTTCATCCGGAACGGCTTGACCACGTAGTCGTCGGCCCCGGCCCGCAGTCCCTGCACGATGTCGCGCTCCTCGCACCGGGCCGTCACCACGATCAGGGGTGCGTCGCACACCGTGCGCAGCCGCCGCAGCAGCTCCAGCCCGTCCAGGTCGGGCAGGCCGAGATCGAGCAGTACGAACTCGGCCTCCCGCACGTGCCGCAGGGCGTCCAGGGCCCGGCCGGCCCTGCGCACCGTGTGCCCGCGCTGGGCCAGGGCGGTGCTCAGGGCCTGGGCCATTCGGTCGTCGTCCTCGACGAGCAGCGCGTGCATGGGAAGTCCTTGTGCCGTGGTGACCTGGGCGGCAGCTTATGCAGGCGGCAGGGCCCCGGTCACCACCGCACCGTGCGCCGGCTGCCGTCAGCGGACGGCTTCGGCCGGGGCGGAGGCCCCGGCATCGGGACCGGAACCGGTCTGTGCCCGCGCCTCGGCGCGGCTGAGCGCCGCGTCGCGGGTGTCCGGCATCAGCACGTAGGTGACCAGCGAGACCAGCGCGCACCCCGACACATACCAGAAGAACATCTTCTCGTGGCCGCTGTCCTTGAACCACAGGGCCACGTACTCCGCCGTGCCGCCGAACAGGGCGTTGGCGAGGGCGTAGGGCAGCGCCACGCCGAGGGCACGGATCCGGGTGGGGAACAGTTCCGCCTTCACGGCGGCGTTGATCGAGGTGTAGCCGGTGACGACGACCAGGGCCAGCAGGGAAAGCCCCAGCGCCGACCAGTAGGAGGAGGCCGAGCCCAGCGCGGTCATGATGGGGTACGTGCCCACCGTGCAGCCGACCGCGAAGGTGATCAGCAGCGGCCGGCGCCCGATCCGGTCGGAGAGCAGCCCGGCGAGGGGCTGGAGCAGCGCGAAGACGGTGAGTGCGGTGAAACTCACCAACGTGGCGGTGGACTTGGCCATGCCGGCGCTGCCGATCAGGTACTTGGTGAGATACGTGGTGTACGTGTAATAGGCCACCGTGCCGCCCAGGGTGAGCGCCATGACCAGCCCGGCCTCGCGGCGGTGCTGCCACAGTGCCCGGAGCGTGCCCCGGGCGGTGTCCGCAGGCTCGTCCGCGCCGGACTGCTCGGCGAAGGCCTCCGTCTCGGTCAGCCGGCGCCGCAGCCAGAACACCACCACGGCGAACAGCGCACCCAGCGCGAACGGGATCCGCCAGCCCCAGCTCTCCAGCTGGTCCTTGCTCAGAGTGTGCTGCATCGTGATCAGGATCGCGAGGCCGAGGAGCTGACCGCACGTCATCGACACGTATTGGAACGAGGAGCCGAAACCGCGCCGGTCGCGGGCCGACGCCTCGGTCAGATACGTGGCACTGGCGGCGTACTCGCCTCCGATGCTCAGGCCCTGCAACAGCCGGGCCAGCAGCAGCACCAGCGCGCCGAAGTAGCCGGCCTGGCCGTAGGTGGGCGCGAGGGCGATGAGCAGGGCGGCCACGGACATCATGCTGACGGTGAGGGTGAGCGCGCTCTTGCGTCCGTGCCGGTCGGCCGCCCGCCCGAGGAGCCACCCGCCGACCGGGCGCATCAGGAAGCCGACCGCGAAGATGCCCGCGGTGTTCAGCAGCTTGGTGGTGGGGTTGTCGCCGGGGAAGAACGAGTCGGCGAAGTAGATCGCGAAGCTGGCGTAGACGAACCAGTCGTACCACTCGACGAGATTGCCCAGCGACCCGCCCACGAGGGCGAGACGGCGGCCGGCGCGGGCGTCCGCCGACGGCTTCGCGGGCAGGGCGGCAGGGGATGACATGGCGGCTCCAGACGGGGAGGGTCCAGACGAGGAGGGTCCGGCGGGAACGGGGGAGCGGAAGGGTGCCCCCGGAACCTGGGTGCGCCGAGCATGCGGGTGCCCGCCGCACCCGGACAAGAGCCGCCGGGCAGATCTAACATGCCGCTAAGGAAGGAGCGTCGGCACCGGGTTCCCCGCGGGGCGCGCCGCAGCACGCAAGCCCCTCGCCCTCCGCTTTCCGGTCACCGGTCCCTCGCTCGCCGGTCCTGCGCGCCTCGCGTGTCCGTCGGTGCCACCGCCCGTACGCTCGCCGCTGCCGCCTTGGCCGCAGCGAGGACCGGAGCGGTGCTGCGGGCCACGCGGCCGAGCATGAAGCCCAGCTCCTCGTCGGCGTACGCGACGAACGCATCGCCCGCCTGGTCCTCACCTCCTGCGACCCGCTGCCCGGCGGGGGCTGAGCACGGCTCGGCCCCCGCCGGGGGTACGTCACCCTTCCAGGGTCAGGTACAGGCGCGTTCCCCTGGGCCGGAAGCCGACGCGTTCGTAGACGCGGCGGGATCCCTCCCCCGAGTACTCCAGCCAGACGGACTGTGCCCCGTGGCCGAACGCGGCCCCGGCCAGGGCCGCCGTGACCGAGGCGGCGATGCCCCGGCCGCGGTGGGCGGGCCGGGTGCCCACGCCCGCCAGCTCCGCGGTGCCCTCGGCGGGCGCCGAGCACATGGCCGCCCCGGCGCATCCGCCGTCGTCGGCGCGGACGAAGCGGACGGCTCCGCCGCTCTCCTGGGTGTGCCGCAGCCGGGCCGCGCCTTCCGGGGAGGGCGGGAACTCACCGCCGAACGCCTCGGACAGGGCGGCGTCGATCGCCGCGTAGTCCTTGTCGTCGGCGGGGACCTCCACCCTGATGGCCCCGGCCGGCACCGCGAGCGTGGCGGGAGTGCAGACCAGGTACTCGTGGACCGCCTCGGTGCCGAACCCCGCCCGGCGCAGCGCCGGTTCGACGGCGGGTGCGGCATCCGGGGCGAACTCCAGGCGGGGCTTGAGGCCGCGCTCGCGGAAGGCCGCGATCAGGGCGCTGACATCGCGGTCGGCCGGCTCGGCGCCGGGGAACGGGGTCGCGTAGTTGACGTACGGACTCGTCGTCGCCGGATCGAAACCTGCGACGAAGCCACCGACTTCGACCGCCGCCGGACGGCGCAGCAGGTTGGCGACGGCAAAGCTCTGGACATCGGTGTGCACGGTGATGATGACCTCACGGTGAAGGGCAGCCACGAGGGCCGCGGGACCGGCCGCAGCCGGGAACACGGGACATGCGTGGGGCCGCCGTGAGGAGACGCGAGGGCACCGGTGTCGGCTGCCGGTGTGGCAGACGGACGGTGTCAGTGCCGACGGCGGCCGCTGGGGGACGCCGAGATCAAAGGCTTCAGTCCTTCATCGCGCAGAGGTATGTGCAGGTCAACTGGACGCAACCCTGACACACTTCACAAGAACGCGGCAAGCGAATATGTGCCGGTCGCCGGGGTCGCCGGGGTCGCCGTCAACCGGACACCGGCCGCACCCGTACCGGATGCTTGCTCCTGATCGAGACCCGCGGGACGTCCCCCTCGGCGGCCCGCGGGCCATGACCGTGCGGCGGACGCTACCGCAGCGCGCCCGGACCTCGACCGGCGCCCGGCGCCTCGCGGACCTCCCTTACGCTCGGCTTCGCCCAGGGCCCAAGGTCCCGTTGAAACCGCTGTCGTTCCTTGTGCCGGGCGGACCTGTTGTCTGTTGTGGAAGAAGCAGAGCTTTTTGGAGCTCGTGACAAGGTCATGTTGCGGACACGGACTCGGCGGCGCGACCCGAGGACCGGATCCAGCTGCAAGAACCGGCTTGCACCGGGCGTTGTCAGAGGCATCAGGCACACTGCGCCGTATGAACTCGGTGACCGCGCACGACTACGCCTGGATCCGCACCTCGCCGCTCTTCCGCCACATGACGGAGAACGGATACACCCTGACACTGATACGGGGGCGGACCCCGCGCGAGGTGCTGCGCGCGATGGAGGCGCAGCCGCGCGGCACAGGGGAGGGGACGGCCGGGCTGACCGAGGCGGACGACGCCCACCGCGTCGAGGTGGATCACGACTACTGGGACGAGTCCTACGTCGCGGGTGCCTTCAGCGCTGCGGGCGAGAACGGCGACTGGACACTCGTCCTCGGCTTCGACGGTGGCCTGGGGATCGCGACGCCGTGCGTGGAGACGCTGTCGAAGGGCGGCCGGGTCGTGGCGCACTCGACCAACGGCGGCAAGCCCATCCACCTCTTCCACTGGTTCGAGGACGGTGAGCTCCGCACGACGTTCGAGGGCCCCTCGTCGCGCGACGGCAACACCCCCGATGAACTGGTCCCCCTGCTGCGGGAAGTCGGCTTCCCCCTGACCCCCGGGGGAGAGCACGACGAGAGCGCCCCGGACGTCGACCGGAAGGCGGCGGTCCTCGCTCTGGCCGAGAGGCTCACCGGCATACGCGTCACCGAATCCCTCCTCCAGGACGCCACGTACGAGCTGGGACTCGTCCCCGAACAGCCCGCCGAGGAGTGGACCGGCGTGGTCATCGACATCACTGATGCGCACGGGGAGCGCCTGCACAGGGAATGGACCTACGAGGAGATCGCGACGGCGTCGGACCGCGCACGGGCGGAGGCGAACGCGCCGGTTGTGATCACCTACAACGAGCCGCCGGCCATGGATCGTTCGGAGCACGGGACGGGGGAGTAGCGAGCGAACGCGTGGGGAGGGTGCTCAGGGGTACTCGCCGCCCTCCACAAGAGCGCCCGGTGGTGACGTGACGGCGGCCAGGTGCACATTGGCCGGATGCATATGTCAACGCCGCTGATCGCACGGTCAGTTGCGGGAGTGGGTGACGGTTTTTCCGTCGGATCGGTGGGCAGGGTCGGCACATCATCTTCTCGGGGGCTTCACATGGCATGAGTGAATTGATATTCCGGTTGCCTCCGATTTCCCTTCCGCCCCTCAGGGATCTCCCGCTTTCTCCTCAAGAATTCAGGCAAGGAGAAATCGCGCCACCCGGTCCTCCCGGTAGTTTCAGGACTTTGTCTTCAGGGCGAACCGCGAAACCGTTTCGGCATATCTACGATCGCAGGCTATGACCGACACTCCACGGGACAACTCCGCCACCCGTGCCCGCTGGCAGACCTGCCTCAGGCTCGCCCGTGAACTCCTCCTCGTCGGACCCGACGGCAAAGACCTCAAGCTCGAATATCTGCACGCGCTGATAGACACGGGCCGCCTCGGCACCACCCGTCACCCGCGCAAGAAAGTCCTCGTCATCGGCGCCGGCATCACCGGTCTCGTCGTCGGCCGGCTGCTCAAGGACGCCGGGCACGACGTCACCATCCTCGAGGCGAACGCCAACCGTGTCGGCGGACGCATCAAGACCTTCCGCACCACCAAGCACCACCAGCCCTTCGCCGACCCGGCGCAGTACGCCGAGGCCGGGGCCATGCGGCTGCCCGACTTCCACCCGCTCGTCCTCGCCCTGGTCGACAAGCTGGGGCTCGGCCGGCGCCAGTTCTACAACGTGGACATCGATCCCCACACCGGCAGCGGTCCCGACGTGCCCGTCCCCCCGGTGACGTACACCTCCTTCACCGGCCGGACGTGGACGTACGGCGACGACAGCCCGGACTTCACCGAACCCGACAAGCGCGGCAAGTCCTGGATCCGCGCCAACCGCGTCCAGGTGCGGCGCGCCGACTACGCCGCGGGCCCCGAGCGGATCAACGAGGGCTTCCACCTCACCGACGACGAGGTGCGCGCCCCCGTCGCGCGGATGGTGGACGAGGCGCTGGAGAACGTGCGCGACTACTACTCCGACGTCGTCGACGGCGAGCGGGTCAACAAGCCGTTCGACGAGTGGGTCGAGGGCTGGGCGCGGGTGATCCGCGACTTCGACGGCCACTCGATGGGCTCCTTCCTGCGGGAGCGCGCCGGGCTCAGCGACGAGGCCGTCGAGGCCCTCGGAACCCTGGAGAACATGTCCTCGCGGCTCTACCTCTCCTTCTTCCACAGCTTCCTGAGCCGCAGCGACATCAACCCCGCCGTCCGCTACTGGGAGATCCCCGGCGGCAGCTGGCGCCTGCCGCACGCCCTGTACCAGGGCCTGCGCGACGAGGTGCGGCTCGGCCAGCGCATGATCCGCCTCGAATACCACGACCCCAGCCGCGACACCGACCCCGAGGGCACCGGCGCGGTCGGACCCGACGGGTGGGGCGTGGCCGTACAGACCGTCGACGAGGAGGACCCTAAGGAACTGCCCCGTCTGTGGACGGCGGATCTGGCGGTCGTCACCATCCCGTTCTCCTCGCTGCGCTTCGTGGAGATCGTCCCCTCCATGTCGTACAAGAAGCGCCGCGCCGTCATCGAGACCCACTACGACCAGGCCACCAAGGTGCTGCTCGAATTCAGCCACCGCTGGTGGGAGTTCACCGAGGACGACTGGCGCGACACGCTGGACGGCATCGCGCCCGGCCTGTACGAGTACTACCGGCGGGGGCACGAGGCGGACACCGGGACCGTGTCCGTGCCCACGCTGCCCGAGCCGGAGGCCGGGCTGCTCGGCGCCGCCGTCAAGGACAGCCTCGTCACCGAGGAGATGCGGCGGATCGACGGCGGTCTGCCGCTGCGCGGCCCCGCCGTCCGGCCCGCCACCCACTGCTTCGGCGGAGGCTCCGCCACCGACAACCCCAACCGGTTCATGTACTACCCCTCGCACCCGGTCGCGGACAGCACGGGCGGCGGTGTCGTCCTCGCCTCGTACTCCTGGTCCGACGACGCCGCACGCTGGGACTCCATGCCGAAGACGGAGCGCTACCTCTACGCCCTGCGCAACCTGCAGGCCGTGCACGGCCGGCGCATCGAGGTGTTCTTCACCGGCCGGGGCGCCACCCAGAGCTGGGCCCGCGACCCGTACGCCTTCGGAGAGGCCGCCATCTACACCGCGCACCAGATGACCAGCTTCCACCTGGACGTCTCCCGGCCCGAGGGCCCGGTCCACTTCGCCGGCGAGCACACGTCCCTCAAGCACGCCTGGATCGAGGGCGCCCTGGAGAGCGCCGTCCGCGCCGCCCTCGCCGTCCATCAGGCACCGCCGGTCACCGACAGGCAGGACACGGGCCCGGGCCCGGACGCCTCGGGCGCGGACCGGGAGGGGGAGATCTCGTGAGTGCGTCCACCCCCACCTGCACGGTCGCCCGCTATCTCGCCCTGCGGCTGTCCGAGTTGGGCATCACCCATCTGTTCGGCGTCCCCGGCAACCACCTCGGCCCGTTCCTCACCACCCTGCGGGCCGAGGGCGACATCGAGTGGGTCGGCACTCCGACCGAGGGCGGCGCGGGCCAGGCCGCGGACGCCTACGCCCGCATCCACGGCGTGGGCGCGGCGGCGGTGACGTACAGCGTGGGCGCGTTCAATCTGCTGGGCGCCTGTGGCGGCGCGTACGTCGAGCAGGTCCCGCTCATCGCCGTCAACGCCTGCCCGCCGTACGAGCAGTGGCAGAACTTCCGCGCCGTCGGGCTGCTCACCTCGCACATGAGCCCCCGTGCCGAGAGCAACCTGGACGTCTACCGGCAGGTCACCGTGGACGCACAGGTCATCTCCCACCCGGGCTTGGCGCCCGCCCAGATCGACGCCGCGCTCACCGCGTGCGTCTCCGAGCGCCGGCCGGTCTACCTGGAGGTGATGGAAGACCTGTGGGACGAGCCCTGCCCCGAGCCGGCGGAGCCGATCGTCCGCCGCGAACGGCCTTTCAGCGAGCGCAACCAGAGCATGCTGGACCAGGCCGTGCAGGCGATCCTCACCCTGATCGAGGAGCACCCCGGCCCGGACGGCAGGCCCCGCCCGATCGTGTGGGCCGGCGAGGAGATCGACCGGTACCGGCTCGGCGGGGAACTCATCGACCTGGTGGAGGCCACCGGCGTACCGTTCTGCACGACCGTCGGCGCCAAGGCCGTCGTGGACGAGGACCTGCCGCAGTTCCACGGCGTCTACAACGGCAAGGCCAGCCATCCGGACGTGCACGCGGTCTTCAAGGACTGGGCCACCTGCCGGATCGGCCTCGGCGCCTGGTCCACGTCGAAGAACCTCGGCGGTGAGCAGAGCGTCGGCACCGACTGGGTGATGGCGGCGCACGGCGGCGTCAGCGTCGGCACCTCCTACTTCCCCGACGTCCGGCTCGCCCAGTTGCTGCCCGCCGTCCAGGACGCGCTGGTGAAGGCCTACGGCTGCGACGGCCTGTCCGCGGACTACTACGCCGAGTCCTACAGCTACGAGGGAGCGCGGGTGGACCGCCCCGCCGGCCTGGCGCAGTACCGCGCCTCGCTCAGCGTCAGCGGCGCGCGGTCCCGGGACGCCGAACGGCTCACCTACGACGGCGTGTTCGACCGGGTCAACCACTTCCTGGGCCAGGAGACCACGGACGACTGGACGGTCGTGTCCGACGCGGCTTTCTCCCTCATCGGCTCGATGAACCTGTCCCTGTCCGCGGGCGGCTTCCTGTCCCAGATCAGCTGGCTGTCCATCGGCTGGTCGGTCGGCGCGGCCACCGGCGCCGCGCTCGCCCCGGAACGCGAGGGTGCCCGCCCGATGGTGTTCGTCGGCGACGGCGCCTTCCAGGAGACCTGCCAGGAGATCTCCACCCACACCCGGCTCGGGCTGCGCTCGGTGGTGTTCGTCCTGGACAACGGGCACTTCTACGGCATCGAGCAGATGCTGGTGCATCCGGCCTTCTACGCCGGGCAGGACCCCGCCGAGCCGGACTTCTACAACGTCCTGCACCCCTGGCACTACGACCGCCTCGCGGCCGTCTTCGCCGGCAAGGACACCCCGGCGAGCGGCCTCAGCGTCGCCGGCCCCGCGGAGCTGGACGACCTGCTCGCCCGCCTCGGCGATCCGCGCGACCCGGTCAACGCAGGACCCCTCCTGGTCCGCGTCCGCCTGCACCGGCACGACTATCCGCGGGCCATGGCGTACAAGGTGCCGAAGACCAAGTGACCACAACGCTCACCACAGAAGATCTCGCATCCCGAGGGGGAAAGAAATGGCTGATCTGAACGTACTGATCGCGTTCGACGCGGCCACGATCGTCGAGCAGAACCCCAACGCGTCGCGGAATCCCGACGCGCCGACGTACGTCGACCAGAGCCTGATCTACATGACGACGCGGCACGACCACATCGTCGGTACCTCGGGCGCCGAGCTGAACCTGCGGGCCGAGCCCGGGGACACCGTCCGGTGGCGGGAGACGACGGTGTCGCTGGGCAGCGACTACAAGGCGCTGCTGTACCGGTACGTGAGCAGCGACCGCGACCACACACTCATCAGGACGCCGGAGATCGAGGTGGTCGACGGCCTCTATCCGCTGCCGCAGGAGGGCAGCGAGGGCAGTCCGGATTTCGTGACGCAGAAGTACCAGGACCACTACTGGCGCACCACGGTGAAGAGCGTCGGCAAGGTCGTGTACCACTTCTACTTCCAGGTCCTCGACCGGCACCGGCAGTTGAAGGGGTACTTCCAGTGGGACCCCTTCATCACCATCGAGGACTCCTGACGGTCCGGCCGTGACGGGCGGCGGCGCGGTCACGACCGCCGCCGCCCTTCGCGGCGCCCGGCCCGCCGCATGTCTTCTGACGATGCTCCGCAGGCTGCAAGCGGGTCTTGGCTGCCCGCGGGCCGCGGACGTCACCACCTCAGAACAGGTAGCCCAACATGTCGACGACGCCTGCGTCCCAATGCTTCCCGGACAGCATTTTCACCATCAGTGCGTCCAGGGGCTTCTCGGCAATCCCCAGCGTTTCATGGTCATTAATCATGAGCCATATTCCATCATTCTGGACACGCTGATACCCATTCGCCAGGTACACGCGCGGATCGTCTGCGAAGAGGATGATCGCATCGACCCCGGAGGACCGGGCGTCGGATTCAATCTCGGAGAGCAGCTGACTTGCGCATCCTTGCGAGCGTGCCGACGCAGTGACGCAGAGGTCGATGACTCCGAAGATCCGGAGCAGGGTACTCCCATTCCTGATCATTCGATGCTCGATGCCGGCATGCCCAAGCAGCCCTCCGTCCTCCCACGCCAGGTATCTGAATTGCGGAAGCTGCTTGTAATGGCTACGCGCAGGATACCCGGGAAAGCACTTGTCAAGGAGTGCATGGATTTGTTCGTGAAGTTGTGAATCGATCTCGTGCTCTGCTCTCGATTCGATATGCACTGATGCTCCAAGGGCGGGTCGGTCGGCAAAGCGGGTCAGCGGGGAGTCAGGAGGCCGTCCACCAGGGCGCGGAGCCCGTCCAGGTAGGTGTCTTCGGCGGTGAGCGGCGCCCAGCGGTCCGCGACCTCTGCCAGGCGGGGCAGCTCGCTCGGGTCGAGATCGGCGAACACCCGCTCCCGGTAGGTGGGACGGTCGTCGTCGGTGCGCCGCCGGGCCGCTGTCGTCCGGACCACGATCTCTCCGGCGGTGTAGTGCCAGATCGCGCGGTATCCGTGTACGGCCCGCTCGGGTGACAGGCCGCATTCGACCAGGCCGTCGACGATCTGCTCGACGAACCACAGGGCGGTCGTGGACATCAGGTCGTCGGCGGTCAGCACCTCCACGATCCAGGGGCAGGCGGCGAGCGCCTCGTGGATCGTGGCAGCGGCGACGACGATCCGCTCGCGGGGCTCGGCGGGCAGTTCGGGTCGGTGCAGAGTCCGCGCGGCGTAGTCGTCCAGCAGGAGGACGAGCAGTTCCTCCTTGTTGCGCACGTGGTGGTAGAGAGCCATCGGCGTACTGCCGATCTCTGTGGCCAGCCGGCGCATGGTCAGCCGGTCCACGCCTTCCGCGGCCACGATCCGGCGGGCCGTCTGGACGACCTCCTCGCGAGAGAAGCGGGGAGGCCGGCCGAGGGTCTTGCGTGGTGCGGACGATTGCGGCATGCCCTCATCATCCCGCAGGTGTCGACAGCGGCGTGCTCTGAGGCTACTTTTCTTACATGTACAAAAATCTACGAGGGCACCCCGGAGTGGTGCTGGCGGCCGTGGCTGTCGCCCAGTTCGCCGTCGCCCTGGACCTGTCGGTGGTCAACGTCGCACTGCCCGCCATGCGCACCGCGCTGGGGTTCGCGCCGCTCGACCTGTCATGGGTCGTGCACATATACGCGCTCACGCTGGGCGGGTTTCTGCTGCTGGGGGGCCGTGCCAGCGACCTGTACGGCCGGCGTCGGCTGTTCGTGCTGGGCCTGGCCGTCTTCGGGCTGTGCTCGCTGGCGGGCGGGCTGGCCCGGGCGCCCTGGCAACTGATCGCCGCCCGCGCCGGTCAGGGCCTGGGGGCCGCTGCGGCCGCCCCGGCCTCGCTGGCGATGCTCACCACCACGTTCACCGAGGGCCCGCGGCGCGTGCGCGCGCTCGGTGTGTGGAGCGGGGTGAACGCCGCGGGGGGAGCGCTGGGCGTGCTGGCGGGTGGGCTGCTGACCGAGTACGCGGGTTGGCGCTGGGTGATGCTGATCAATCTGCCCATCGTGGCGGTGGCTCTCGCTTTGGTTCTCGCGGGCGTGCCCGCCGAAGCACACCGCACCCGGCGCGAGAGGCTCGACGTGCTCGGCGCCGCCCTGGTCACCGGCGGAGTCGGGCTGCTGGTGCTCGGTGTCGTCCGCACCGACACCGAAGGGTGGGAGTCTCCGGCCACCTTGGTGATGCTCGTCGCCGCGGCCACGCTCCTGGCCGCCTTCGTCTTCGTCGAATCCACGCATCCCGCACCGCTGTTGCGCCTCGGCCTGCTGCGCAGCCGCTGGGTCGCCGGCGCCAATGTGCTGGTGTTCTTCTCCACGGCCGGGCAGTTCGCGGCGTTCTACTTCGTGTCCCTGTATCTGCAGCAGGTTCTGGGCATGGGTGCCGCAGCGACCGGCACCGCGTTCCTGCCCTTCTCCGCGAGCCTGGTCGCGGGCAGCCTCGTCGCGACCCGCGTCACCGCGGCACGCACCCCGCGTGCGTCCCTGGTTCCCGGCGCCCTGCTGGCCGCCGCGGGCCTGGCCTGGTTCGCCTTCATCAGTCCCGACGGCGACTTCCTCACCGACGTGCTCGGCCCCTCCATCATCACCGGCGTCGGCGTCGGACTGGTCATAGCCCCGATCGTCGCCGCCGCGACCACCGGCGTCGCCCCCCACGAGGCCGGCATGGCCTCCGGCCTCATGAACGGCTCCCGCCAACTCGGCGGCTGCATCGGCCTGGCCGCCCTGGCCACCGTCGCCGCACACCGCACCGGCACGGCCACCGACCCCGCCGCACTCGACGACGGCTACTCCCTGGGTCTGGCCGTCGCTGCCGCCCTCTTCGCGATCGCGGCGGTGGTGGCGATCGGCGTGCTGCCCCGCCGCCGGACCGAAACACCTGACCCGCGACCCGCCGCCCTCACAGAGAACCGACTGGAAGGAACGCCGTCATGACGACAACACCCATTTCACCCATCGATCTGTTCGCCTCGGCGCTGCACATCCACCCCGACGGCGACGTCCGGGTCGCCGAACGGCGGATGACGAGCAGCGACTCCGGCGCCTGGCAGATCGCGACGTTCCACGTGGAGACAGACGCCGACGTCCACGCCGACCATTGGGAGATGCACCCGCAGGCCGAGGAGGCGGTGTGCTGCCTGACCGGCGGTGTCCGCCTCTACTTCCGTCCGACCGGGCCCGGCAGCGTCGAGGACATGGTGCAGTTGCGGGCAGGAACCGCCGTGGTCGTCCCCCGCGGCCGCTGGCACCGCCTGGAACTGGACGCCCCCAGCGACCTGATGTCGATCACTCTTCGTCACGGGACCCGCCTCGAAAGGCGCACCGACACGCGCTGACCGCAGGGCCGACATGCTTGAGGTCCTGGACCAGGACAAGGGCCTGGACCTGGCCGATGCGCTCACCGAGGCCGGCGAGCGCATCGCCGTCGGCGAAACGCCAGTGGCCCGGCCGCCGACCGCTGCCGGGCCGCAGCCGCCGAATTCTCACCACAACGCGTCTACCGCCCTGCCCAACCCGGACCGCGACCGGGCACCCAAGAGCGACCGAAGCACTCCCGGCCACTCCGGCTGCCACCCGGCGTGTGTGAGTATCAGCCGTACCGACAGCGAGATCGCCGCCCTCGCGGCATGGACGCCGGACCGGACGTCGTCGTCCTCCAGTTCGTGCGACGCGGCCAGATTGATCCGCGACGGGATCCAGGTCTGATCCGGCCGGCCGTGGGCCACCGGGCCCTTGCCCGGTTCCTCCTCCAGCACCGCGAACAGCATCACTCGGCTCGGCAAAGGAAGCACAAAGCCGGGATTTGGAGTGTGGCGCGGGCCACGGAAACCGCATGAGTCCCGGACGTGCGCACTGGGCGGCGCGCTGCGGTCCTCGTCGTCTAAACCCTTGTTTACCTTTGGAATTCGTTGATCATCTCGGCTTGTGATGAGGATTTGCTCATGCCACTCTTCTGGCTGTCGCGACACCCGGATCACTGCATGACAGGACGCATCAGCGAAGGGCAGCCGTGTATTTCGAGACCCTCAAAGCCAAGATCCACCGCGCGACCGTCACTCAGTCGCACCTGAACTACGTCGGGTCCATCACCATCGACGCGGACCTGATGGAAGCCGCCGGGATCCGGCGTCACGAGAAGATCGACCTGGTCAACGTGACCAACGGGGCCCGCTTGTCGACCTACGTCATCGAGGGTCCGAGGGGCTCCGGCGTCATCGGCGTGAACGGGCCCTCCGCCCGGCAGGCGCAAGTCGGGGACATCGTGCTGCTCGTGTCGTACGCCTCGGTGACTCCCGAGGAGGCCGAGGAGTTCGTACCCAAGGTCGTGTTCGTGGACGCAAACAACACGATCACCGGCTTCGGCGGTGATCCCGCCGAAGTGCCGCCGGGAAGCGGCCTGATCCGCGGCGACCAGGTAGCGGGCGCCTGACTGCACCGGGCCCCGGACCGGAGCGCCGGTCCCGGGGCCCGGCACCGATGGCCGAGCTCTGCCGCCGGCGGCGCAACGCCAACACCCCATTGCTTTCTCCCCGACCCCTTGCAACGAACGGGAATGAATTGGCCGCCACGCTTTCCGCACCGACGACGGTCCTCAGGAACGCCCTCACCCACTACCACGCCGAACTGAGCCGGGCACTGGCCGTCCTCGAACACCACCGCGCCGCCGACGAGGCCTTCTCACCCGCCTTCCGGCTGCCCGAACCGAGTGCCGCCCTGGAGGAGTTCTTCTCGGCGTCGGAGATAGCCGTCACCGAACTTCCCCCGTACCGCGGCCATCCGCTGCGCCTGCTGGACCTGATGCGCAACCCGGCGACCCGGACCACGAAGACGCTCGCTTCACTGACCATCGTGGCCCGCGCCGTGCGCCACATCGCCGAGACCGGCGAACGCATCATGATCGTCACCCCCTCGTCGGCGAACAAGGCCACCGCGCTGCGCAACGCCGTTCACCGCGCCATCGCCTGCGGGCTGGTGACATCCGACCAACTGCAGATCACCAGCGTCGTACCGGGCGCATCCACCGGCAAGCTGTGGTCGTCGGCACTGAGCGAGGACGGAGCGCTGCGGCGCCGCAATCCGCTGGTGGTGCACGAGTGCGCGGAGCCCGCATCGGTGAAGGCCCTCGCGACCGCCCTCGTCGCCGGCCATGCCGAGCGCCTCCACCGGCAGTACGGCGTCCGCGTCTGGTACACGCTGGGCCTGGACAACTACCGTGCCGCCGACATGGTCCGGGCCTTCGCCGAACGCGATCTGCTGCCCGCCGATCATTCTGCGCGCACCCATGTGCACTCCGTCTCCAGCGCCTTCGGGCTCCTCGGCCACCACCTGGGACACCAGATCATCGCCCAGGACGGCCGGTCGGCCCCGCCGCAGGCCCGCTACTTCCTCGTCCAGCACCTCGGCACACCGGACATGGTGCTGGGTCTGCGCCACGGCACGCACGACCGCGCCAACCTGCCCGCCTACGAGCTGGATCCGGCCACCGGCCTGTACCGCCAGGACCAGGATCCGCACTTTCCGGCGACCACCTACGCTCCCGACGAACACCTGGACCCCACCTTCTACACCCGGCGGCCCGTCACCTCGGCCCAGATGGATCCGATCATCGCAGCCCAGGGCGGAGGCGGCATCGTCGTCTCGCTCCAGGAGTGCATCACGCGCTACGGGGAGGTGCGCGCCCTCCTCTCCGCCGCCGACGTCGCACTGCCCGCGGACCCGCGCAAGCTGCGGGAGTGGTCGCTGGTGATGGCGGTGACCGGAACGCTCAACGCCGCCGATCGCGGCCTTCTCCCGGACAGTCAGGACGTACTCATTCACGGCTCCGGCAGCTACAGCGACCAGGACTACCGCCCGCTGCCCGCCGGCCACCGTCTCACGGCCGCCGACGCCGAAGAGCTGGCGGTGCACGCCGAGAAGGCCGTACGCGCCGCCGACGGCCCCTGACCGCGCTGCACGCCTCCCGGGCCGGACACCCGGCCCTCCCTTCGAGCACAGGAAAGGCAAGGACCATGACCAGGCAGCCCGACAGTCTGCTGTCCCTGACCGACTTCAACGGCGCGCCGCTGGCGGACGACCTGCTGTGGAAGAGCTTCGGCAGCCTCATGGAACGCCACGGCTACGTGTTCATGTGCAACGTCCCCGACAGCTTCGACCCGGTGGCCTTCTGCAAGCACCTGGGCGACTTCGTCCCGCAGTACACGGGTGTGCTCGTCGGCGACGTCACCCCGGAGCCGGGGATGGAGGAGTTCTACCACGCCGGGAACACCAAGCCCCTCTACCCGCACTCCGAAGGCTACGACTTCGAGGGTCTGCCCCCGCGGTACCTCGCGCTGTGGTGCGAGACGCCCAACACCGGCGCGGGAGGCGAAACCACGCTCGCCGACGCACGCGCCTGGACCGAGAGCCTCGGCGAAGCGGACCGCGCCTATCTGCGCGAGCGCGTCTTCGCATGGGAGACCACCGACGCGATGCGCCACATGGGCCTGGACCTGCACCCGGAACACCCGGTGGTCGAGGAGCACCCGGACGGAACCATCGTGCGCTACTCCTTCAACAACCTGGTACGCGGCGACGACGAGAACATCGGACCGCTGCTCGCCGACGCCAGGGAATACTTCGCACACCACCACGTGGCCGTCCAGTACGAACGCCGCGACATGCTCGTCTTCGACAACTGGCGGATGCTGCACGCACGCAACGCGTTCACCGACACCGGGCGGCACCTGCGGCGCATTCAGATCGCGCACCGGCCCACGCCATGAGCACCACCGCACCGGAGCGGGACATCGCGGTGGTCGGCGGTGGCTCGCTGGCCCGGAGCATCTGCTACTCCCTGGCCGTCGCCGCCGATCCGCCGCCCGGCACGGTGACCGTGCTGGCCCGGAACGAAACCGCGGCGCAGGAGATCGCGTGCATCGCCAACGCGCGTGCGGCGGCCTCCTCGCGTACCACCCGGTTCCGTGCCGCCACGCTCGACGCCTGCGACCGGGACCGGACGGCGCGGCTGCTGCACCGCATCGCACCGCGTGTGGTGGTCAACTGCGCATCGGTGCAGTCCCCGTGGGAAGCGGCCCACGCGCCGTCCGCCTGGACCCGCCTCCTCGCCGAGGCGGGCTTCGGGCTGGCGATGCCGCTCCACGCCGTTCTTGCGCGCGAGGTGGCCTGCGCCGTGCGGAGCGCCGGCGTCCCGGCGGTCTTCGTCAACGCCTGCTACCCGGATGCAGTCAACCCCGTGCTGCACGCCGAAGGGATCCCGGTGGCGTGCGGGGTCGGCAACGTGGCAACCCTTGCGGCCGCACTCCACGCCGTACTGCGGCCGCGCACCGGGGTACGGCTCCGGGTGCTCGCGCACCACAGCCATCTGCACGCACCGGCCGATCCACGTGACGAGCTCCGGGCGTGGCTGGACGACCGGCCGGTCCAGGACGTCGGCAGACTGCTGGCGCCGCACCGCGCCTGCGGCCGGGAGGAGCTCAACGCCGTCACCGGGCACACCGCGGCGCTCGTCCTGGCCCGGCTGGCCGCCGGCGCCGAGGCGCACACCGATCTCCCCGGCCCCCTCGGGCTCCCCGGCGGCTATCCGGTCCGCATCCGGAACCGGCACATCACCCTCGACCTGCCGCACGGCATCACGAGAGAGGAGGCGATCGCCTGGCAGCAGCGCATGGCCGAGCTCGACGGTGTCGTCGTCACCCCCTCCGGCCGGATCCGCCTCGGCCGGCGAGCCGCCTCCGCGCTCGCGGCCCACCTGCCGGGCAACTCCGAGGAACAACCCCCTGACACCGCTGCGGAGCTGACCAGCCGGCTGCTCGCCCTGCGTGACACGTTGCGGGCGAAGCCCGCCTGACAACCCGCCCATGGACTCCGTCGGCCGATCCCGGCCCGCTGCCCGCCGCCACCGCACGCCCCGGCGTACCCGATTCGAAGGAGAACGAAGATCACTCAGCAGACCAGTCATCGCGGCAGGGCGGCGGCGTGGATCGGCCGCGGGCTGGGGTCGGTGCCAGCCCCCGGACTCGTCATCGGCGGGGTCGTCGGACTGCAGGGCGGAGCAGCACTGACGACCCGCCTCTATCCGGTCGTGGGCCCGGCCGGAGTGGTGACCCTGCGGCTGCTCATCGCCGCCGCCGTGCTGATTGCCGTATGGCGCCCAGGGCTGCGATGGGACAGGACCACCTGGGCCGTGGTCGTCGGTGCCGGAACGCTCCTCGCCGTCCACCACCTCAGCTACTACGAGGCCGTCGACCGCCTCCCGTTGGGCGCCGCCACCACGGTGGAGTTCACCGGGCCCTTCCTGATCGCCGCGGTCGGGTCCCGCCGCGCAGCCGACCTGCTGTGGGCCTGCCTCGCCGCCGCGGGCGTGGTGCTGCTCAGCGCCTCGGGCTCGCACCTGAACGCCGAAGGCCTGGGGTTCGCCGCCCTGGCCGGCTGCTGCTGGGGCGGCTACATCCTGGTCGGCAAACGCCTCGCCGACCGCGTGTCCGACGGCCGCGGTCTCGCGCTGGCGGTGGCCTGGGGCGCCCTGCTCAGCCTCCCCTGCGGCATCGCCCAGGCGGGGACCCGGCTGCTGGCCCCGGCCACCCTGGCGCTGGCCGCCGCCGTGGCGATCCTCTCCAGCGTCCTCCCCTACTCCTTCCAGCTCGAAGCGCTGCGCAGGCTCTCCCCGCGGGTCTTCGGCGTGCTCACGAGCCTCGAACCCGCCATCGGCGCGGTGATCGGACTTCTCCTGCTGGGCCAGCACCTCACCGTGCCGCAGTGGCTCGGCATCACCGCCGTGGCACTGGCATCCGTCGGTGCCACCCGCAGCGACCGCGACAAGGACCGAAACACCGCCGACCCCGATGCAGTGCGGTCACCCGTCACCACGCTCGACACATGAACACGACGCGCCCTCGCACGTGTGCCGCCCCCCGAGACGGCACGCCGTGGCTTCATCACCTATTGCGGCAGCGTTACCGGGCGGGCATCGGCAGGAACGGGCGCGAGGACTCCTCAAGAGCAGGTCGGGGACGTGCATCCGTCCTGCCGGTCTCCATGGAACCGGGCACGACCGCGAGGCCGGGTGCCGGTCCATGTCCCTCCACACGGTCGACGGCGGCGGCCACACCGTCCCCGGCACGCAGAAGGCGCCCTTCCTCATGGGCCGCACCGACCTGACCTTCGACACGGCCGCCGCCGGCGCCGCTTCCTGCGGACTCCGCCCTACGGGCGTACTGCCGCTCGGGTGAGGGTGGTTGCGGTGTGTACGGCGCTCTCGACGGCCTCGTCCGGGCCGAGGCCGCACAGATCGGTGAGCGTGAAGAGCGCCTCGGCGCTCACGACCACGGCGAGGTCTCGCTTGAGCTGGGCGAACGCTTGCGGATCCGTTGCCCCCAGGGTGCTTTCGAGCGGCTGGAGCGCATGGTCGATCAGGCCGAAGCGGATGCCCGGACGTGCGCTCACGTCATCGGGCCGGGTGATCGTGGCGGCGATCATCGCCCGGACCGCACCCTGGCGGACGAGGATGCCGCGGAGCAGGAACTCGCAGGCGAAGGCGATGCGCTCGACAGGGTCGGCGGACTCGGCGACCGGCGCCAGCGCCTCCGCCGGAGGCGGCCAGACGCCGGAGAGCGCCTCGCTGATCAGCGAGGGGAGATCGGGGAAGTACCGGTAGGCGGTGGCCTCGGACACCAGGGCCGCGTGGGCGATCAGGGGCATGGTCACCTCTGTGCCGGTGCCGATCAGTTCCCGTGCGGCCGCCACGATCGCCATGCGGGTGCGCTGCTTCTGGTTCGTGCGACCGCTTCCGGCCTGTGCCGCCGTCATCGTGAACCCCTTCTGCTGTAGGTACCGCCATCATCATAGCGCCTGACTCTCTTTATGAGAGTGCACTTGCATAATGCGACCCGGACGTCTACTCTCCTGAGAGTTCGCTCTCATGAAGGAGTCAGTCATGACAGAGGTTTCCGTGGTCGGTCCTGACGGCGGCGAGGCCATCCAGCTGGGTCCCACACGCATGCGCATCCTGGAGGACGGCACCACGACCGGGCACCGCCTGGGCATCGGCGAGATCACTCTCGCTCCCCACACCGAGGGCCCGCCCCAGCACCGGCACGCCGAGCACGACGAGGGCTTCTACGTCGTCTCCGGCACCGTGCACTTCACCGTCGGCGAGACGACGCACGTGGCGCCCGCCGGGACGCTGGCGATGATCCCGCCCGGCGCACCGCACACCTTCGCCAACCCGGGTGACACACCCGCGGTGATGCTCAACACCTTCACGCCCGACCTGTACGTGCAGTACTTCCGCGACCTACGGGACATGATCGCCGCCGGTCAGGAGCTGACCCCCGAGTCGACCGTCACGGTGATGAGCCGCTACGCCACCGAGCCCGCGGTCGACTACGCCTGACCCGCACCCCGTCCACACGGCCGGCGACGACGGCCCTCGTGGCGACCACCCGCTTGAAGCACAGCCCACTTGAGGAGCAGCAGATGACCAGCACCCACACTCTCACGCTCGAACAGGGCACCCTCGACGTCACCGTCGAGCGGTCCGGCGACCGGGGGCACCCCTTCCTCCTCCTGCACGGAGGCGGTGGCCCGCAGACGGTGCTGCCGTTCGCGGGACTGCTCGCCGAGCAGCGCCCGGCCAGGGTGTTCACTCCCTTCCACCCCGGCTTCGGCGGAACCGCACGTCCCGCATGGCTGACCGACGTCGCGACGCTGGCCCAGGTCTACGCGCGGCTGCTCGACGCCCTCGATCTGCGGGACGTCGCCGTCGTGGGCAACTCCATCGGCGGCTGGATCGCCGCCGAACTGGCGGCACTCGGCAGCGACCGGATCAGCAGCGTCACGATAGTCAACGCCGTCGGTATCCCGGTCGACGGCCACCCGATAGCCGACACCTTCGGTCTGACGCCCGTCGAGCTGTCCCGGCTCTCCTTCCACGACCCCTCCAAGTTCCGCTTCGACCCAAGCGCGCTGGACGACGCACAGCGCGCGGTACTGGCCGCGAACCGTGCTGCCCTGGAGGTCTACGCGGGTGCGTACGCCATGGCCGATCCCACCCTGAGCGAGCGGCTGGCCAAGGTCGGCCACCCGGCCCTCGTCGCCTGGGGCGCGAGCGACCAGGTGGTCGACGCCGACTACGGGCGGGCGTACGCGCAGGCGATACCCGGCGCCGAGTTCCGGCTGCTGACAGGCACCGGGCACATGCCGCAGGTGGAGACCCCCGATCAATTCCTGCCCGTGGTATGGGACTTCGCCGAGGCTCACGCCACCGACCGGCCGCAGCACTGACGGCCCGGGAGCGGTCCCCATGCCCGAACCCGGCCGCCGCAGCAGGGCGCTGGTCCTCGCCGTCTGCTGTATGAGCGTGCTCCTGGTCAGCCTCGACACCACGATCCTCAACGTCGCCCTGCCGGCCGTCCAGGACGACCTGCACTGCTCGGTAGCGGGCCTGCAGTGGACCCTCGACGCCTACACCATCGTGCTGGCCTCGCTGCTGATCCTGGCCGGCTCCACGGCCGACCGCCTCGGGCGACGGCGCGTCTTCCTGGCCGGTCTCGTGCTGTTCACCGGCGGCTCGGCCCTGTGCAGCCTGGCGCCGGGGCTGGGCTGGCTGATCGCCTTCCGCATGGCGCAGGCGCTCGGCGGCTGCATGCTCACACCGGTCGCCATGGCCATCCTGGCCAACTCCTTCCCCGGGCCCCGGGAGCGGGCACGCGCCATCGGCGTGTGGGGCGGTGTGGTCGGCATCAGCATGGCGTGCGGACCGATCCTCGGCGGCGTCCTGGTGCAGACGGCCGGGTGGCGGTCGGTGTTCTGGCTGAACGTGCCGATCGGAGTGGCCGCGCTGCTGCTCACCGTCGCCTTCGTCCCGGAGTCCCGCGCACCGCGGCCCCGCCGGATCGACCCGGTGGGCCAGCTGCTGGTGATCGCGGCCCTCGGTCTGCTGACCTACGCCATCATCGAGGCGCCAGGGCGCGGTTGGACGGCGCCTGTCATCGTGGCCTGCCTCGGCGCGGCGGCGGGCGCGCTCGCCTGGCTCGTACCGTACGAGAACCGGCGCGACGAACCGCTCATCGATCCCCGGCTCTTCCGCAGCCCGTCCTTCAGCGGCGCCACGATGATGGCGGTGTGCGCCTTCAGCGCGCTCGGCGGGTTCCTCTTCGCCAACTCCCTCTACCTCCAACAGGTACTGGGGCTCAGCGCCCTGCAGACGGGCGTGCGGCTGTTGCCGATGGCAGTGCCCTGCCTGGTGTGTCCGCCGCTGGCCGGGCGGATCGTGGGCAGCCGCGGCACCCGGATCCCGCTGCT
This sequence comes from Streptomyces sp. NPDC107581, assembly GCF_055657175.1. Classification (NCBI taxonomy): domain Bacteria; kingdom Bacillati; phylum Actinomycetota; class Actinomycetes; order Kitasatosporales; family Streptomycetaceae; genus Streptomyces; species Streptomyces sp. NPDC107581. The sequence continues at coordinate 281,907 of NZ_JBVKBH010000005.1, read as the reverse complement.
GCTCGCCGGGCTCGGCATCACCGCGGGCGGCGCCCTCGCGGTGCCGGCCACGCACTCCGCCCACCACGCCGGCTCGCTCCTGTGGGTGGCGTACGCGCTGTTCGGGCTGGGCTTCGGGTTCGTCAACGCGCCCATCACCGACACGGCCGTCGCGGGCCTGCCGCGCGACCAGGCGGGAGTGGCCGCGGCGATCGCCGCGACCAGCCGCCAGGTCGGCGCCGCACTCGGCATCGCGGTGATCGGCGCCGTCGTCGCCGCCGGAGCACGGCAGGCCGCCTGGTGGACCATCACCGGCTGCGGGCTGGCCATCCTCGTGCTCGGCGCGTTCTCCACACGTCCCCGACCGCCTTCTGCGGACCGGACACGGCGCTCTGCGACGGAACGTCGCCGTCGGGCGAATGCGCGCTCTGCATGAGGATGCCTTGTCCCCGAGAGGCCGACAGGGACAGTTGAGGTGCAGGCCGAGCAGCGGCCGGGCCGGTCGGCAACTCGACCAGCGGATCGGCGGTTTCGTCCCGCTGTGGTCGGTTGCGTCAGCTCGCGGAGCGCGGAAGGTCGGTCGAACGGTCTTCCTCGACGACTCGGTAGCCGGCGCTCGTGTACAGGTTCATCGCCACCTCGTTGCCACCCCACACGGTGAACATCAGCGCCGAGTCGCCGGCTGCGAGCGCCGCCTGTTCGCCGGCCGCCATCGCGGCCCTCCCGTACCCGTTGCCGCGGTGCTGCTCCTGGACGTGCAGCGAGTACCCGAACGTGACCCCGGGCAGGTGACCGTGCCGCAGCCAGCCGGTGCCGATCGGCTCGCCCGCCGCCTCGAGCACCAGGAACGTGTTGTCGGGCGTCGCCAGACCCTCCGGAATCAACTTCGCGAAGTCACGGTCGGACTTGCGTACGGCCTCCTCGCGGCTCAGAGCCCCCGACCGGACGATGTCGTCGATGTAGGCGAGTTTCTCGGAGGCGAGCCACTCGGGATATTCGGCCTGTGCCATCGGCCGTGCGGAGAAGCCGTCGAGTGCTTCCGGCGGGGAACCGACCTGCCGCGTCCTGAGCTGGCTGCGGACACGGTACCCGTCGAACAGCTCGCCGGCGGGCTCGGTGAGACGTATGCTCAGCCGGTTTGCGCCGCGCTCCGCACACCATCCCTCGGCCCAGTCCCGAGCGGCCTGTTCGTGCCCCTGTCCGGCGTGGCGCGGCTCGATGTGCAGGTCGCCGATGCGGCCCGCGAGCACGCCGTTGCCCTCGGCCACGACCGCGGCGACGTATCCCACCCGGCTCCCGGCGTCCGCGATCTCGGCCACGGTCCAGTCTCCGAGGTCGGCGCGTGCATGGTCGAGCATGCGCTCCACCGCGGCCGCACCGAGACCGGACGCCGTGTACGAGACGCGTCGCCGCCGCTCGAAGTCCTGCTGCCATTCCGTGCTGTCACTGAGGACCCTGAATTCCGTCACCCGGTCACACTAACGACCATGTGCGTGTTGTGCGTTCGGCCTGCTCAAGGGCGCCGGCCGAGAGTCGTGGACGCCGTTCGGAGCCGGCCCCCCGACCGCGGCGGGCTCCTGCGGGTGTTCTGAGTAGGAGTACTCATGCCGTGCCCGTCCGCGTGGTGAACAGTTGCGGCACGGCGCAGAGGAAGGAACACCACTCGGTCGCCCCGCGCGTACATGCCCCTTCCGGCGTGAAAGTAACTCGCAGTCTGTGTGCGTGGAGGGTCGGAGCAAGGGCATTCGGTGGCCAGGAGGTTGATGACAATGGTTCCCTTGCTTCTGGTTCTTCTCCTGGCCCTGCTCCTCTTCGGCGCGGGCTTCGCGCTGAAGGCGCTGTGGTGGATCGCCGTGATCGTGCTCGTCCTTTGGCTGCTGGGCTTCGTGGTCCGTCCTGCGGGCGGCGGCGGCCGCAGGGGCCGCTGGTACCGCTGGTAGACCGAGTGGGTGGTCGTGCGGACCTGGAGTCGCTCTCGGTATCCCCGGGTGCGGTCCGTTCTCCGGCAGCCCCCCGAGCACGTCGTGGCCGCCACCGGTTCGCGGACCGTGTCCGCCTCGACGTGCTCGGCGGAGAAGCGCACGGCCGGGGCTACGGCCACCCCCGGTTAGTCCGGGCCCGCCATGAGGAGACGGCCGTACGCGAAGCCGGCGGCTGCGCCGGGTTCCCCGGCCGGGGCCCTGCCGGAGCAGCCGTCAATCAGCCGGCGTGCGGGGTGAGGACGGTCCGGTCGAAGGGACCGCCGTGCGCGGCGGCGTACTCGACGGCGTCGTTGACGGCGTCGAGGGAGAAGGCCCGGACCCGCTCGGGAGCGAGATCGAGCGCACCTGACGCGATGAGCCGGACCATGCCGACGTTCGCCGGGCGCGGGTACATCCACTGCCCGCGCACGGTGACCGAGTTGCGCATGATCCACGGGTAGGGGAGGGCGAGGTCCGCCCCACCGAGCATGCCGACCCCGCCCATGAGGACGACGCGCCCGTACTCGCGGACGGTCATGGCCGCCGCACGCGCCACCGAGCTGGGTGCGGAGGGCGGGAGCAGGTCGATCACCATGTCGACCGGGCCGTCGGCGGCAGCGGACATGGCCGCGCGGTCGGTGGCCTCCTCCCCGGTCAGTTCGACCGGGCGGACGCGTGGGCCGAACCGGTCAGCGAGGAGGGCGAGCGCGGCGGGGTTGCGGCCCGGCGCGATCACCCGGGCCGCGCCCATGGCGAGCGCCACGGCGACCGCGGCACTGCCGAGGTTGCCGGTGGCCCCGCTGACGAGCAGCGTTTCGCCGGCTTCCAGTCCGCCCGCCAGAAGTCCTCCGTAGGGGATGACGTACACGCCGAGCGAGGACCAGCGCGCCGGGTTCGCCTCTGCCGCTGCGGGCAGCGGGTAGGCGTTCTCCGTGGGGGTCCGCATGAGTTCGGCGAAGGCCCCGTCGTGCAGGTGCCGGGAGAGTCTGGCGCCGCCGTCCCCTCGGGAGCTCCAGCCCTGCAGCGTGATGTCGGGGGTCAGCGCGTCGTCACGAGAGCGGACCGTGCAGTCGCACCACACCAGGTCGCCTGCGCGCAGCCGGGTGGCGTCCGGGCCGACGCGGACGATCCGCCCCACTGCGCCGGTACCCGGGACGACAGGGGGTTCGAGGGGATAGTTCCGACGGCCGTCGAAGACCTCCGCGGCGTACGGCGGGACGCAGGCCGCCAGGACCTCGACCGTCACCTCGCCGCCGCCTGCTTCGGGGTCGGGTGTCTCCTGCACGGTGAGCGGGGCACCGAATTCTGTCAGGACTGCTGCTCGCATCTGCGGGCCTCCTTGGGGGTCGGTCTTGAGGCTAGGAGCGCGCCGGGCATGCGCCAAGCGAAGATCTGGCATGTGTGGTATGCGTAGTGCGCATGGACTTCTCCAGTACGGCTCTGCGGGTTCTGCGACAGGTCGCCGAGTCCGGGAGCTTCACCGCGGCGGCCTCCCGGCTCGGCTACACCCAGTCGGCGGTCTCACGCCAGGCGGCCGCCCTCGAACGGAGTGCCGGCGCCGTCCTGTTCGAGCGCCGCTTCGACGGGGTGCAGCTCACTCCCGCCGGTCTGACCCTGCTGCGGCACGCCCGCACGATCCTGGACTCCGTCGCGGCGGCCGAGCACGAGCTCACCGGCTCCGCGTCACGGACGGAACGGGTGCGGCTGGGGATGTTCCCCAGCGCCGGGGCCGCGATCCTGCCCGCCGTGCTCACGCGGCTCGCCACGGCCGGCCCGCACATCACGGTCACGACGCGTGAGGGCAGCACGCCCGCCCTGCTCCGCGCCCTGCGGGCGGGCTCGATCGACATCGCCGTGCTGACGTCCCGCCCGCCGCACCGGCTGTCGGACGGTGAGTCCCCCCGGCTGCACATCGAAACGGTCGAGGACACCGAACTGCTCGTAGGGGCGCCGGCCACCGGCCTGTTCGCCGGCCGCACGGCGGTGCACGTCGACGAACTCGTCGACGCCGCCTGGATCGCCACCCCGTCATCGAGCGGCGAACCCATGCTCGGTGTCTGGCCCGGTCTGCCCGGCCGGCCACGCATTGTCCACAGCACGCGGGACTGGCTGACGAAACTCCATCTGGTCGCCCGCGGCTTCGGGGTGACAACCGTCCCGGCCGGCATGTCGGCGCTGCTGCCGCACGGCGTGAGCCTGCTGCGTGTGGAGGGCGCACCTCCCGAGGTCCGCCGGGTCCTCCTGGCGCGGCTTCCCGGCCGGCCGGGTCCAGGGATCTCGGCGGTCACCCGGGCCATCACCTCGGACCGTACCGGGCACCTCGCGCAATCGGCGCCGGCATAGGTGGTCTCCATGCCGGCCTCCACCCACCACAGGGATCCGTTCCGCTGCGGAAGGTGCCGCGCCGGCGGGCTCGCCGGAGCATGCGTCGCCCCGCCGGCCGGGCTGCTCCTCCCGCGGATGGCTCCACTCTCCTCACCCGCACCGGTGCGGATGCGGCGCCCTACCCGGCGGCCGGGATGTCGCTCAGGTGGTACAGCGGTGACGTGCGGGCCCCGCGCAGGCGCTTGGCGGCGATGGCCTTCATGCCGACGTGCAGGGCCGTCGTGCGATTGCGGTAGGCGTCCTCGATCGGCAGGTAGTAGGTCAGGTTGAAGTAGGCGAACGGGGCCGCGCCGTCGGGGTCGATGCCGACGGCGCGCAGCCAGGTGGTCTGCCCGTAGTGGTAATAGAGGGCGAAGCCGGTCATCCGGCCGTCGTGGTAGCCGGCGGTGACCCGGGCGTGCGGACCCATGGCCTCGGCCTGCCGGTGCAGCACCTTCACCATGACGTCTTCGGTGTCGCCGGTGCGGCCGTGGGAGGTCTGCAGCAGGGCGAGCAGGCGCCCCGCGTCGGCGTAGCAGTCGGCCAGCGGGAGGGTCCTGACGGCATGTCCGGCGTCGGTGAAGGCGGCACGCTCGTGCCGGACGGCGACGCGCCGTCTGGAGGGCAGGGCGGCGAGGTAGTCGGCGAAGCCGCTGCCGGTCAGGGCGATGGTGGCGTCGTCCTCGGTGCACTCGGGCCGGCCGGGATAGAGCGGGCCGAGCCGGTCGGCGGCGGTCCGGGTGAGGTAGGGCCACCAGTGGTGGGTGCCGTGCCGGCGGGCGAAGAGGCGGATGGTGTCGCGGAGTTCTTCCAGGACCAGGCGGCGGCCGTGCTCCGAGAGGCCGGGCTCGGTCAGGGGTGTGTTGTGGTAGCCGCGGCGGCTGCCGGCGATGACGCGGGGCGCGGGGTCGGCGGTGGGCCGGTAGTTGGCGTTGGGTTCGTCGTGCACGAGATAGAGGGGGGCGGCGGCCAGGAGGGTGCCCGAGGTGCCGCGGACCAGGGCGTACGCGGGGCGCGCGGTGGGGTCGTCCTCTTCGCCCGAGAGCCATCGGTGGGAGGTGTAGAGACTGCCGGTGCGGCGGGCGAGGCGTTCCCACTCGCCCGGTGCGACGGCGTGGATGCTGTGGACGATCTCGGTGTTCAACGGTGTGGGTTCCTTCTGCGGTGCCGGTTGGGGGCTTTGAGGGCGGGGACGGCCGCGAGGGCGAGGAGGCAGGCGGCGGCCTGGGCCAGCCAGGGCAGCAGCCGCCCGTGGGCGAGGAGCGTGGTGAACAGGGCCGGGGCGGCGATGAATCCGAGGGAGAAGGAGAGCTGGAACAGGCTCTGCCGCGATCCCTTGGCGGCCTGCGGGGTGAGGGTGACCGACAGCTCGTTGACGGCGGGGGAGAAGAACACCTCGGCCAGGGAGAACACGACGACGGCTGCCAGGAGCGCGGGCCACGCCGTGAAGCCCGGCAGCGGCAGCGCGGGGACCGCGAACAGAGCCATGGCCGCGATCAGCAGCGTGTGGCCGAGTGCGAGGGCGGCGCGCGGCCGTGCGGGCGCGAAGCGGGCGTTGAGAGGTGTGCCGAGGGCCGACACGAAGGCCGTGTTGACGATGAGGAGGACGCTGGCGGCGTAGGCCGGGAGATGGAGGCTGCGGGTGGTGTAGAGCGCGATGAGGACCGACAGCATCGCCTGCGCGAGGACGTAGGGGACGGTGCAGGCCACCAGGAGCAGGTAGCGGCGGTTGTGGTCGGCGCGGCTCACGTTGCGGGGTGCCGCCTCGTCGGCGGGCGGGGGCGGGGTGGTGGTCAGTCCGGCATAGCAGACGGCGGCCAGCAGGTAGAGGGGAGGCGCGAGCGCGACGAGCCAGGTCAGGGAACGGGTCCCGAAGACGGCGAGGAGGGCTGCGGCCAGGGCGGCGCCGGCGCCTATCCCGGCATTGCGCAGCGAGGACATGAACGCGAACCAGGCCCTGCGCTGCTCGGGCGGCGTGGTGTGGGTGATGAGCGTGCGCTGGGCGGTGTAGAAGGCGTTGATGCCGGACTGCACGAGGAGGTGGCAGAGGGCGACCTGCCAGGCGCTACGGGCGGTCAGGAAGGTGAGGAATCCGGCGGCGCAGAGGATGTTCGCGCTGGTGGTGAGGTACTTGGGGCTGCGCCGGTCCATGACGAATCCGGCCAGGAAGGTGACCGGCAGGGCGGCGAGCTGGCCGAGGGTGACGGCCGTGCCGACGGTGGCCAGGGGCAGCCGCTGGACGGTGGTGAAGTACAGCAGCCCCAGCGGCAGGAGCATGCCGTTGCCGACGGAGTCGATGAGGTTCCCGGTGACGAGCCGCCGGTGCCCGGCGAGGGCGGGCAGCCCCAGCCTGCCCCGACGGGCCGCTGCGGTGGTGGCCGTCACGGGGTGAGCAGGGCGCTGATCTTGTCCACGGTGTCCGGGTTCGGGTAGCCGGTGGTCTCGTGGAGGTTCTTGACGGCCTGGACGGTGTCCTCCTCGCTGCCCTCCTCGGCGGTGAACACGGTGATGTGACCGTGGTCGTGGCCGTCGATGACGAGCGCGTGGCAGGTGACCAGGTCGAGAGCGCCGGCGAACTCGTCGCGGACCGGGTCCGGGATGCCCTGCGGGGTGAGGAACTCGACCGCCCACCGGCGCCCCTGCCCCGCCGCCGGGTCGTGGGCCGCGGTGCCCAGGGCCATGCGGGCGAGCGTGCGGAAGGTGTTGGTGCGGGAGGCGGCACAGGTCAGGGTGGTGGCGCCGCCGATGCGGGGGTTGAACTCCAGGATTTGGTAGCTGCCGTCGGTGTAGATCATGTCGACGTTGACGGAGCCGGTGACGTCCAGGGCGGTGCAGACGGCCGCGAGCCGGTCGGCGACGGGCCGGAAGTCGGCGTCCTCACGGGGACGGGGACCGCACCAGCGGAGGTCGGCGAAGGTGAACACCGGCTTCGCCCCGGCACGGCCGGTCCACACGAGCGGGCCGACGCGGTGGTTGCCGGGCTCGCCGACGATGTCGACCGAGCACAGGTCGCCGGTGAGGGCCTGTTCGATCACGGCCGAGACGGGCGGCGGGTCGGCGAGGTAGGCGTCGAGGTCGGCCGGCCCGGTCAGGGCGCGGATGCCCATGCTGGTGGAGTCCCAGATGGGCTTGGACAGCAGCGGGTAGCCCGTCCGGGCGGCCTGCAGACGCAGGGCGTCGGCGTAGCCGGGCACGGGCAGGCCGCGTCCGGCCAGCAGGTCGGAGTCCGCGCGGAAGCCTGCCGGCACGTCCAGGCCATGGCGGAGCAGGAACTGCTTGGTCTCCCACTTGTCGGTCAGCAGCAGCGTGGCGGCCAGCGGCGTCATGATCGTGGGGATGCCGGTCTGTTCGAGGATCTGCTTGACGGCCGCGTCGCGTACGGCGTTCTCGCAGGGGAGACTGATGGACACGACGGCGTCGGCGCCCCACGCGGTGACCCGTTCGGCCAGGGCGTGCGGGGTGATGTCCCAGGCGATCCGGATGCGTTCGCCGGGGAAGTCGGCGTCGGTGGCGTCGCCATGTGTGTGGAAGAGGCCGCAGTGGACGTCCTCGGCGGCGAGTTCGGTGACGGCTTGCTGGATGTAGGGGTCGGCGCGCTGGATGTCCACGGAGCGCAGGAACGCGATCTTCTTCACGGGGTTCAGCTCACTTTCACGAGGGTGTGGGCGGCGGCCTGTTCGGCGAGCCGGGCCGCTTCACCGGGGTCGGAGGCGGTGGCGATGACGTGGGCGAGGCGCGCGGACGAGTCGGCGGGGCCGTTCACGTACTGGCCGGGGGCCACGTGGAGTTCGTGCCGGGTGCCGGGCACCGCGGGGACGCGGATGTCGTGCAGGGTTCCGGCGTGGGGGGCGAGGACGAAGCGGATCGCCGCGGCCTGCTGCCGGGTGGGGGCGGTGTCGGGGATCTGTCCGGTGATCGCCTGGAGGTAGGCGGCGGCCTCGCTGACACCGGTGGCCGCCTCGACGAGTTCGCAGAGGTTCCCGCCGGGCAGCCGGGCTGCGGTCTCGATGACGACGGGGTCGACGGCGCCCGGGGTGAGCTTGAGTTCGGTGTGGGCGACACCGTTGCGGATGCCGACGGCGAGGGCCGCCCGGGCGGCGGTGTGCTGGACACGGCGGACCAGGCCCGGCGGGAGGCCGGCGGGGCAGGTGTGCCCGGTCTCGATGCGGTGGCGGCCGGAGGTGGTGTCCTTGCGGACCACCGGCAGCGGGTAGGGGACGCCGCCGACCACGACCGTGTCGGCGGAGTACTCCTCGCCGGGCACGTATTCCTGGATCAGGACGCGCCGATCCAGGGGAAGACCGTGCGGGAGCGCCCTCGCGAACTGCTGGGCGGCGTCCACCGCGTCGGTGATCTGGTCGGGGCCGTCGACCACGCGCACGCCCCAGGAGCCGCCCTGCTCGGCGGGCTTGACGACCAGGGGCCAGCCCAGGCCGTGCGAGGCGGCGACGTGGTGGGCCTGCTCGGCATCCCGGGCGACGGCCCAGCGGGGGGCGGGGACCCGGGCGGCACCGAACGCCTCCGCCATGACGATCTTGTTGCGGGGCGCCTGTGCGGCCAGGGGATCGTTGCCCGGCAGGCTCAGCATTCCGGCGAGCGGTGCGGCGAGGTGGCTGAGGAGTTCCCAGCATGCGCCGACGGCGGCGACGGGGCGGCTCAGGCAGAAGGCCTGCATGTCCGCCAGGGCGCGGGGGGTGTCGGCGAGGTCGGTGAAGCAGACGTCGGTGAGTGCGCCGGTCAGCCACGCCGGATAGGTGTCGTAGATGTCCTTGTGGGTGGCCGCGTACAGGCTGATGCCCAACTGGTGGGCGGCCTCGACGAGGAAGCGTCCGGCGTTGCCCATCGGCTCGATGACGAGTACGCCGGTGGGCGGGTTCCCCCTGTAGGTGTCCATTGGATCACTACAGCCGGGGCGGCATTGTACCGTCCACCGGCGTGACGTCCGAAATCAACACGCCTGGAATGACGGCTCATTGGAGCAAACCCCGAATCAAAGCGCTGACGAGGGGGTTGAGTTGGTGGTCCCTGCCCATGGCTTCAACAAAACGTTGCGTGCTCGAATCGCAGGTGCAAGGTCACTGAACGAACAGCCCGAACGGGGGAGTTCACCGTGAACAGCCTGCGCACCCAGCTCGCCGAGTACATCGACCAGGGAGTGATCCCGCCCTACCAGTACTCCTACCCGCCCCGCTCCACCTACCGGCCGCTGGACGGCGACGCCTTCGGCATCCGCGAGGTCTGGGACCGCGACCTGCTCCACCACAGGACCCCGGCGCTCAACCTGTACCTGCACGTGCCGTTCTGCAAATACAAGTGCGGCTTCTGCAACCTGTACACGATCATCTCGACCGATCAGGCCGTCTACGACGCGTACACCGACGCCCTGTGTACGCAGATCCGGGATCACGCGGACATCATCCGGGCGCGCCGGCTGCGTACCGTCTACATCGGCGGCGGCACACCGGCGCTGCTGTCGACACGGCACTTCGAGCAGATCTTCGACACGCTCACGGAGGTCTACCCCAACTGGCGGTCCACCACCGAAGAGGTCGCGGTGGAGGCCACCCCGGACTCGATCGTCGCCGACCCGGACGGGTTCGCCCGCCTGCTGCAGATGGGCCTGACCCGGGCGAACATCGGAATCCAGTCGCTGGTCCCGAAGGAGATCCGGGAAGCCGGGCGCGGCCAGGCCGGCGAGGACGTCATCCGCGAGGCCGTGCGGATCGTCCAGGAGCTCGGCCTGCCGGACCTGTCCACCGACCTCATCATGGGCTTCTCCGGTCAGACGCCCGAGACCTGGCGGCACTCGGTCGACGAGCTGGCCGGGCTCGGCCCCACCACCATCTCCACCTACTTCCTCACCGTCCGCCCCGACGCCTGGTTCTCCAAGACCGGCGCCTACCAGTACATGTGGCAGCCCGAGCTGTACGAGCGCTACGACTACGCGCGCAAGGTGTTCACCGACCACGGCTATGTGCAGGAGGGCTCCGTCCGCTACAAGAAGCCCGGACGCGGCGGCTACGTGCAGAAGGTCCTCACCTTCCAGGGCGTACCGCTGCTCGGCCTCGGTGTCGGAGCCCGCTCCTACACCAGCGTTCTCGACTACATGACCGGCTCGGTCAAGCCGTCGGCGGCCGAGGTCGCCGACTACATCCGCAAGGCCAAAAACCACGAACTCCAGCCCACCACCGGCTTCGAGCTGTCCGACGAGGAACTGGTCCGAAAGCGCCTCGTCCTCGACACCTTCGATCTCAACCTGGGCGAACTCGAACACCACGGCCTCGACAAGATCCGCGGCGAGGTCGAAGCGGTCCTCGACGCGGCCGAACACAACGGGCTCATCCACCGGTTCGGCAACCGCGTCCAGCTCACCCCGCAGGGCTTCAAGTACCGCGACGTCCTGTCCTGGATGTTCTACTCCGAGAACGTCAAGGGCCTCGACCGCGAATACTACGAAGGCCTGCACGCCGCGAACCGGCGTGCCCAGAAGAACATGGGCGCCGTACCGGTCCGCATCACCGGCATCGACCTCAAGGACAGCGCGTGAGCGATCTGTACGTCGCCGCCGGGGGCGGCGGCGACCCGCTCGGCACGTGCGTCGCCGCCTCCGTCATCAGCCCCGGCACCCGGCCCACCATCGCCACCTACGCCTGGGAACGCCTCGAAGTCGACCCCACTCCCGGACCGCTCGGCTTCCGTGACTTCACCCGCCTCGCCACCAGCGCGGCCGGGGTGTTCGTCGGCGCGTCGACAGGGGTGCTGCCCCCGGCCGGATCCACACTGCCGGGGCTCGCCGCCGACCTGCCCGCGCGGCTGCTGCTCCTGGACCCGTGGCAGGGCCTCGGCGCCCTGGCGGACCAGATCCGCCAGGCACTGGCCCGCGGGTTCGAGCACGTACGGATCGTGGACATCGGCGGGGACATCCTCACGCACGGCCGTGAGGCCACCCTGTGCTCGCCCCTGGTCGACGCCCTGACCATGGCCGCCTGTCACCTCGCCGGCGCACCGGCCACCGTGTACGTCGCGGGGCCGGGCGTCGACGGGGAGATCCCCCGGGGTGAACTCCTGGAACGGCTGCCCGGCCCCGGCCTCACGGTGCAGGCCGCCGATGCGGACAAGGCGGCCGGCGCCCTCGCGTGGCATCCGTCGGAGGCCTCCGCGCTGTTCGCCGCCGCCGTGCACGGCGTACGGGGAACGGTCCGCACCGTCGACCGGCAGCTGGACCTGAGCGATGATTCCGCCCGGATCCACCACCTGCCCTTGGCCGAGGCGATGGCCCACAATCCCGTCGCCCGGGCCCTGGCCGAGAGCAGGCCGGTCACCCTGGCCGAAGCCGCCGACCTGTCCGAGAAGATCACCGGCATCCACGAGATCAACCGCGAACACCGCGCGGACGGCATCCCGGCGCCGCCGAGGCCCGGGCCCCTGCCCGCCGGTGCCGCACACGCCCTCGGCGTGATCCGGGAGGCCGCCGACGGCGCCCGGTACTGCACACTCAGGTTCGCCGCACGCCAATGCGGTCTGGCCTGGAGGCAGATCCCCGACCTGCGGGAACTGCTGCACGCCCGAGGCCCGCTCCTCGGCCTCCACGACCGGAGCCTGGAGGACCGGGGTCTCGACGACCGGAGCTGAACACGGGTGCGGGCGCGGTCAGAACCTGACCGCGCCCGCACCCGTCGCCGCCGACCGCATCCTCGCCGACCGCATCCTCTGGTGCTTCGTCCAACGAGTTGTGGAAACCCCGAACCCGCCCTCGCCGTCCTGGATCTGCACGTGGTGATGTGCTGTGCGTTGTGCACCATTACCTGTACGCGATGCTGAGCTGCACTGTTGACGGGGAGTCGAACCCCTGCGTTGCCCTTCACGCGCCAGGAGTGGGCCGGTAACCGCCGGCCCTCGGTGTGTGCACGCTTCCAGGTCGTTCTGCCAGCGCCTCGGCAAGCTTCACTGTGTCGATGTCCCTCCCTTGAAAACCTCGTACGAGTATATGAATGAAACCGGACTCGATCGAACCGGATTCCGGCTGCCGCGATCGGTCTGCGCCCGGCGCGGCAGGCGACCGCCCGACCGACGGACGACCAAGGTCCCGCCCGTCACCGGTGCCGACGAGCAGCCGTCCAGGACCCGCCCGTCACCGGTGCCGACGAGCAGCCGTCCAGGACCCGCCACGGTCACTGCGGTCGGCACCGCACTCACCGCGGCAAGGGTCGGCCGACGTCGCCGGCGCACCGTGCCGTCGCGGAGATCGAGGGCGGGGGCCAACCCCCGTCAGCCGTGCGGACGATGCCGGGGACGACTACCTCTGGGCCGAGGCCGGCAACACCTGCGCCGGCAACACATGATCGCCGGCGCTGTCCGTGCTCAGGCACAGCGAGCACACCACCGCGTCGTGGGTGGCGCAGGCGGTGAGGTCGGGGCGCTCGTACGGCTGGTGACAGACGTGGCAGTCGAGGGTGACCGCGCTCGGGTTGCCGTCCGCGTCGAGGAGGGGCTCGGTGATGCCGTCGTCGGCGCGGCGGAGGTAGTACCGGCCCTTGGTGACGACGGCCATCAGGGGAGTGAGGACAAAGGCGATCAAGGCCGCGGCGACGGGGGAGTACGGCTGCAGGGAGTCGCCCAGCAGATGGAAGTACATGGCGATCGACAGGCCGGAAGCCGCGACGAAGGCGACGACGCCGACGGGGTTGACGGCATGGAGCATGCCCCGGCGGAACTCCGGCTGGAGCGGCGACAGCCTCAGCACGTACTTGTTGATGCCGATGTCGGTGGCGACGGTGACCACCCAGGCGATGGCGCAGTTCGAGTAGAAGCCCAGGATGCTGTTGAGGAAGCTGAACATGTCGGCCTCCACCAGGGCGAGCGCGAAGCCCAGGTTGACCAGGACGAAGACCATGCGGCCGGGGTAGTGCTTGGTGACGCGCGTGAAGGAGTTCGTCCACGCCAGCGAACCGGAGTACGCGTTCGTCACGTTGATCTTGATCTGGCTGATGACCACCAGTGCCACGGCCAGCGGGACGACCATCCAGGAGGGCATCATCGCGTCGAAGGCGCCACGGAACTGCTGGATCGGCTCCGTCGCGGCGGCCGGACCGACCTTCGCGAGGATGTAGACGGCCAGGAAGACGCCGATGGCCTGCTTCAGCGCACCGAGGACCACCCACCCGGGGCCGGCCATGACCACGGCGGCCCACCAGGTGCGCTTGTTCTCCTCCGTCCTGGGCGGCATGAAGCGCAGGTAGTCGATCTGCTCGCCGATCTGCGCGATGAGGGAGAGGCAGACGCCCGCGCCGAGCAGTACGGACGCGGTGTCGACGCCGCCGTTGCCGTCCGTGCCGGCGTAGGCGAGGAACCGGTCGACGGTGCCGGGGTCGGTGGTGACCAGGTAGACCAGCGGACCGACCATCAGCAGCAGCCAGATCGGAGTCGTCCAGACCTGGAGCCTGCTCAGCGCCTTCATGCCGTAGATCACCAGCGGGATGACCATCAGCGTGGAGACCAGATAGCCCAGCCACAGCGGCAGTCCGAGGCCGAGTTTGAGGCCCTGGGCCATGATCGAGCCCTCGAGGGCGAAGAAGATGAAGGTGAAGCTGGCGAAGATGACGCTGGTCAGCACCGAGCCGTAGTAGCCGAAGCCGGAGCCGCGGGTGATCAGGTCGAGGTCGATGTTGTAGCGGGCACCGTAGTACGCCAGCGGGAATCCGGTGACGAAGATGACGACGGCGGCCACGGCGATCGCCACGAGCGCATTGCCGGTGCCGTGCGCCAGGCCGATGCCGGCGCCGATGGAGAAGTCGGCCATGTAGGCGATGCCGCCGAGCGCGGTGGTCGCCACGACCATGGGGGTCCAGCGGCGGTAACTGCGGGGCGCGAAGCGGAGGGTGTAGTCCTCCAGCGTCTCCTTGACCGCCTGGTCCTCGGCCGGTGTTCCCCCGACCGCCTGGTCCTCGGTCGGTGTCTCCTCGACCGCCTGGCCCTCGGTGGTCTTCGTCGTGCCTGTCGGTGACAGCCGTGACTCGGTGGTGCTCATGTCGCGCCTCCCGATGGTGCTGGTGCGGGTGCTTCGATGAAGGGAAGAGCCCCGCTCGGCGTCATCGGCAGGACGGGGAGCCGACGGACCGTCATGAGGCGTGCGCGGCCGTGCAAGCGACTCTGATCCCACGGCCCGTCACGCTAGGAAGTCGTTGTTACCGCCGCTTCCCGCCGTCGTGAACGCGACGTTTCCGTGCCCTCACCCGCCGCCTCGCCGCCCCGGTCGGGGCCGTCGCGCAGGCGGACGCCGAGTCCAGGGTCGTCGGGCAGCTCCCTGCACCGCGGCAGCTCGAGCGGCGTCCGGCTGCCGGCCGGGCCGTCGGGAGGCGGCCCGGCGACTCAGCGGACGCGGGCGGCGACGGTGTGCGCGCACACCAGGGACTCGGCATGCGTCGTGTCGACCTCGAGGTCGTAGGACACCCCTTGATGCACCGCATCCGCCTGCGACACGGCCATCCCCCGGACACGATCCCCTCGTGCGATCTCACGGCCCGCGGCGACCGCACTCTCGCATCTGACGCCCACCCACAGCACGGGCAGTCCGCCCAGAGCCTGCTGCCACCGCTGCTGGGATGCCGCTCCGCCGAGGAAGACGTCGTCGATGACGATCCTTGCACCCGCGCGGGCCATCGCCACGACGCCGTCGGTCCAGGCAGCCTGCAATGCCCGGAAGTCCGCCCCCAAGCTCACCTCGCCCCCGGCGGAGAACGAGATGCCTTCTTCCGAGGCCTGCATCCTCGCGGGCATGGCCTCGACGAACGAGTCGCACCCGAACGCCAGCCACGGATCCGGCAGTACGGCCTGCAGACAGCGTACGATTCCGGACTTCCCTGAGCTGGAACCACCGTTGAGAATGATCATCCGAGTCGTCACCGCGCCACAGTAGGGCGCTGCCGGCACGGTACGAAACGAATATCGGCCCGCGCCGCCCTGTCACCGCGTTCGGCACCGCGTTCGGCACCGCGGTCCTCGCCGTGTTCCTGCAGCGCGGCGCCGGCACCTCCACGGCCTTCGCCCACGCCTTCGGCCGGACCGCGGTCCTCACGTCGCTCGGCCGGCCGTCAGCCGGCGAACACCCTGCCCTGCTTCACGACGTAGTGCGCCGGCGCCGAGCAGCCGATCGACGGCGTGATCTGCAGGCTCACGGTGAGCGGCGCGGGCTCCGTGCTCGCCGTCGAGAACTCGCAGACGGCACCGCTGCCCGTGAGCGGGTACCAGAACCACCCGTCGACATCGCCCACGGTGACCCGGTCGGACTCCTTCCAGGTGCCGTCGGCCTGCCGGAAGACCTGCAGCCGCACGGAGGCCGCGTTCTGGTCCTCCGTCGACCGCAGCGCGGTCAGGGTGACCTTGTAGTCACTCCCGAGGACGGAAGAGGCGATCAGGTGGGTCCGCGGTGCCGCGGTGCCGGCGCTGGACGCGCCCGCGCCGGCGGCCCCGAGGCCGGCCGCCATGAGGAGCGTGCAGGCCGCGGCCATGACGCCGCGGGTGCGCTGGTGAACGAAGCTCATGTGTCCCCCTGTTGGATGAAGTAGTACGAAATCCGAATGGGTTCGTACGGTGGTGAAGACCCGTCACATGGCTCCAGGGTTGTACCGCGATCCGTGCGCAACTTCCTTTGGCGGGAACCCTCGTGCGCTCGGTGCTGTGCCAGGTGTGCGCCGTACCGACCGGCCGCGGTCGGTCACCGCCACGGTCGGTCACCGCCACGGCCGGACCTCGTCCGGAGGCGACCCGGGGCAGGCCAGTTGGTGCGGGATCCGGCAGGTGGCGCCGGGCGGGGGTTCGTCGAGACCGCCGTTCCACGCGGTGCCGTTGCTGTCGACCTGCCACCGGTGCCCGCCGGGAACGAGGTGCGCGGGCACCGTGAGGCGGGGCTCCAGCAGGATGTGCCGGCCCGTGTACGTAGCCCTGCGATCGCCGGTGAGCCCGCACTGGGGGCAGACCGGCGGCCGAGGTGGTTCGGGGCCGGTGGCGCCGTCGCGGGCGGCCTGGGCGCGGTCGGTGGTCTCCCATGGGCCGGAGGTGCCGGCGGGTGGCTGCCGGGATCCTCCGGACCCGGGCCGGGCAACGGGATGATGCTGTCGATGTCCCCCATGTCCCCGAGCGTGCGGGGCACCGCAGAAGTGGGGTAGGGCGCGACCGGGGCGCAGCGGGAGCAGACGGCATGGCACCGATCCGCTCGCTGACCCCGTTCGGCCTGCGGGAACCGATGGCAGGCCTCCGGATTCCTGCACGGCGCGGGCGGCTCGTGCGGCCCCCGGTGCTCTCAGCCCTTGTGCTCTCAGCCCCTGTGCGCTCCGCTCCCCGGGTGACGCGCTGCGACGGCCGACGGGGCTGCCGGGCCGAGATTCGGTGGGCCGCAACCTCTCTGGCGGGTCTGCCAGTATGCACAGGGGAAAATCCAGTTCATCAGTATGCAAATCGGTCGCTGGATCGGTGTAATCGGCACATATGTCGGACCGCGGAGAGATCTAGCGTCGGAATGTACGTGGGCCGCACGGACCAAGAAAGGTATCGAGGCACTCATGCCCATTCCGAATACCGACGTCATGCCCGAAACTGCGTTCGACAAGCTGACCGCTTCCCCCGGCTTCGGCCAACCGCCCGCCGGCAACCTCGTCCTCCCCGCCGACCACCTCCTCCTCCCCGTCGACGAGCTGCCCGAGTCGGAGTCGTCGCCGGACCTGATCTGCCGTCGCGTGCGCGACGAGCTGCTGCTCGACGGCAACGCACGGCTCAACCTCGCCACCTTCGTCACGACGTGGATGGAGCCGCACGCGCGCCAGCTGATGGCGGAGACCGCGGAGAAGAACCTCGCGGACCGGGCCGAGTACCCGCAGATCACCGCGATGGAAGACCGCTGTGTGCGGATGCTCGCCCGGCTGTGGCACGCGCCCCGCCCGGAGCAGGTGCGCGGCTGCTCCACCACCGGCTCCAGCGAGGCCGCCATGCTCGGTGGTCTCGCCCTCAAGCGCCGCTGGCAGGACCGCCGGCGCGCCCAGGGCAAGGACACCGCACGCCCGAACCTCGTCATGGGCGCGAACGTCCAGGTGTGCTGGAAGAAGTTCGCCAACTACTTCGAGGTGGAACCCCGTTACGTCCCGATGGAACCGGGCCGCTACCACCTCACCCCCGACACGCTCACCGCCTACTGCGACGACAACACCATCGGCGTCGTGGCCGTCCTCGGATCGACGTACGACGGCTCCTACGAGCCCGTCGCGGACATCTGCATGGCCCTGGACGGGTACCAGGCCGCCACCGGAACCGACATCCCCGTGCATGTCGACGGCGCGTCCGGGGCCCTGGTGGCCCCCTTCCTCGACCCGGGTCTCATGTGGGACTTCCAGCTCGAACGCGTCGCCTCCATCAACACCTCGGGACACAAGTACGGGCACGTCTTCCCCGGCCTGGGCTGGGCCCTGTGGCGCAACGCCGAAGCCCTCCCCGACGACCTGGTGTTCGAGGTCGACTACCTCGGCGGCCGCTCTCCCAGCTTCACCCTCAACTTCTCCCGCCCGGGAGCCCACGTCGTCGCGCAGTACTACAGCTTTCTCCGGTACGGCTTCGAGGGCCTGCGGAACCTGGCGGCCCAGTGCCGTACGACATCCCGTGCACTTGCCGCACGGATCCGGAGCATTCCTCCCTACGAGCTGATCACGGACGGCTCCGAACTCCCGGCCTTCGCCTTCCGTCTGGCGCCCGGCACCACGGGCCTGACCGTCTTCGACGTCTCCCAGGCCATGCGCACACGGGGCTGGCACCTGCCCGCCTATACGTTCCCCGCTCCCTGCCAGGACGTCTCCGTCCTGCGTCTCGTGGTGCGCACCGGATTCACCGCCCAGCTCGCGGGGATGTTCATCACCGACCTGACCGAGGTCACCAGGCACCTCCACACCGGCAGGCCCGCGCCGTCGCCCCATCTCGAGCCGCTCGCCGCCACCTGACCGCGGCGCACCGCGACCCCGTGCGGCCGCGGCGGGAGCGTCCGCGGCAGGCGCGGGCCAAAACCGCACCCCCGTCCCGTGCGGCGGCCGAGGAAGGCCTGCCCGCCGCACGGCCCCGTACGCGGCAAGCCGCCGATACCGGTGCGGAGTCGGACGGCTCCGGGAGGGGGCCGGCCGCAGGCGGCGAGGCTGATCAGGTGCATGGGCAGGGCGTGGACCGGCGTCGCACTGTCAGCAGGCATGACGCAGGCCCGCGCCGATCGCCCGGCCCGCCTGCGTGACGATGTGCGTCAGCCGGCGCAGATCACGTGCGGGGTCGACCATCGCGCACAGGGCGCCGACGACTTCGCCGCGCGGCGGAGCCACCGGCACGGCGACACAGCACACCCCGGGCACCAGCTCCTCGCGGTCCACGGACACCCCGTTGTCCCGGATGTCCGCCGCCTGCCGCTTCCAGGACGGTGGCAGCGGGCCCATCAGGAGGGCCTGCGGCCCCGTCGCCACCAGCAGTCTTCCCGCCGCGGTGGTCCACGGCCAGGTCGCGCCGGCCCGCAGGGGAGCCAGCTCGTCGACGATGCCGGGAATCCCCGTGGCCGCCATCGTCCGCCCTTCGCGCAGCACGCACAGACACACGCTCGCACCGGTCGCACCCGCCAGCTGCCGCAGCGGCTGCCGGGCCGCGGCCCGCAGCCCGGGATGCGGCTGCCATCCCCACCCCAGCCGGAAGATCCGCGACCCCGTCCGGTAGCGGGTGCCGCTGCGTTCCACGGCACCGAGCCCGACGAGTTGCTCCAGCAGCCTGTACGCGGTCGTCTTGGGCAGGCCGCTGCTCGCCGACAGTGCGGCCAGGCCCGCCTCGCTCGTCTCCGCCAGCGACTCCAGCAGGGCGAACGCCCCCTCAAGGACGCTTCGTCCGGGTAACGGTGGCTCCCCGGCCCTGCGGTCCGCCGACCCCTGTCCCGCCATGGGGCCAACCCCCTTTCCGCTCCTGGAACCAGTGAAGGCGACGGCGATGGACGTCCGATGTCATGCCGCTAAACCAGCTGGTGGGGGTATGCGCGGCCGGGGATCGCAGAACCGCGTACAGCATCCCGTTCCGCTCAGCGGAATGCTCCTCGTTCCATCGTCCCGGGCACCGCTACGGTCGATCCGCGAGCGGTTCCCGGGCCGCCGCCGTGCGAACGGGATGTGCGGGAGGGGAGTATCCGATGAGTACACCGAACGGCCCCACGGACGTCATCTGGGACATGACGTATGCCTGTCCGCTGCGCTGTGTGCACTGCTATTCGGAGTCCGGCCGGCGGCCGTCCCGGCAACTCGACCGTGCACGGATCCTCGACGTGGCCGATGCGCTGATTTCGCTGCGTCCGCTGGGAATCGCCCTGACCGGTGGCGAGCCCCTCCTCGTCAAAGGCCTGCTCGACGTCGCCCGGCACATATCGCGTGCGGGCATCCCCGTACTGCTCTACACCAGCGGGTGGAACGTCGACCGGGCCCTGGCCGCAGACCTCTTGAGCGTCTTCCACCGCATCGCGGTGAGTCTGGACGGCGCCACGGCCGAAGTGCACGACAGGATCAGGGGCCGCGCCCGTTCCTTCGAGCGTGCGATCAGGACGCTCACTCTCCTCGACGAGGTCTCCCACAGCCTCGCCGCGCGCGGCGACGACATCGCGACCTTCGGGATCGACTGCTCACTGATGCGGAGCAACATCCATCAACTCGAGGCATTCTTCACCGACATGGCACCCCGTTTTCCCGCCATGCGGCACCTGGTCTTCGGCGTGACGGTGCCCTCCGGGCTGGCCAACCGGACCGGATTCGCCGACCACGAACTCCTCGACGACGACCGGATCCGCCACATCGCGAGCGCCGGGCACCTCGCACACCTGCGATCCCTCGCGCCGGACACGCTGGACGTCTCCGTCGAGGACAACCGCATGCTGATGATGCACCCCGACGACCTCGCCAAGGGCCGGTCCCTGCCCGCCCTGCAGGTGGAGCCGGACGGTGCGGTGCGGGCCATGCCGATCTACGAGGGCACGGTGGGAAACATCCTCGACGAGGATCCAGCCGCCCTGTGGCAGCGGGCCCTCGCCCGGCGCAGTCATCCCTTCGTCGTGGAAACGCTGACACCCGTACACACCATGCGGGAATGGGCCGAGGCCGCGCGGCGCATCGACCAGTACTTCGGAACTGCCGAGGACCGCGCCAGGATCGACCGGCGCCCCGAGCACCGCTGACGCCTTCTCACTGAAATCCTCCCGCACGCTGCCGGTACCGGATGAAGGGGTGAACCCATGCAAGCGGGCCCCACCGCGGAACGATCACTGCTCGTCGACTGCGTCCGTTCCGTACTCACTCGACATGAACCGGACGACTGGCGGATCAGGCCGGGCGATTTCTGGTGCCATGTCCGTCTGCCGGACACGCCGATGCGCACACAGGGATGGAAACTGCACGTCTCGGCGACTCCGTTGTCCGCCCCACTCGTCCTGGCACGCACGGCCGACGTCCTGGCCGCCCACCGCACACCGTTCAAATTCGCCGTGACTCCGGCCAAGGTGGCGGAACTCTGCTCCCGCCGTACGGACCGGGGCAGCGGCGGCAAGTTCATCACCGTCTACCCGGACGGCCCCGACGACCGGCTGCGTGCACTCGCGGACGAACTGCACCGCGCCACGCAGGGCCTGCCCGGACCCGGCATCCTCTCGGACCGGCCGTACCGGCCCGGCAGCCTGGTGCACTACCGCTTCGGAGCCTTCCACGGGGTGCCCGTGCTCGGCAACGAGGCCTCCTACGAGGTCATGCTGATGGCACCGGACGGCTCCCTGGACCGCGACCGGCGTGAGGCCTGGTTCTGCCCGCCGCCGTGGGCGCCGCGCGATCCGTTCACCGGACGGCGCCCCGCAACGCCCGGGCCCGGCAGGGCCGCCGCCCGGCCGGTACGCCTCGACGACCGCTACGTCGTCCACGAGGTCGTCCGCCACGCCTTCACCGGCGGGGTCTACCGGGCGACCGACGAACGCGAGGGCACCCGAGTCATCGTCAAACAGGCACGCCCCCATACGGGAGCCACCGCGACCGGGGAGGACGCCCGCGACGCGCGGCGCCACGAGGCGGCCATGCTGGAGCATTTCGCGTCCTCCGGCCGCACACCGCGGCCCGTCGCGCTCTTCGAGCAGCAGGGCGATCTGTTCCTCGTCCAGGAGGCCGTCCAAGGAGTCACCCTGCGCCACTGGGTGACGCAGAACCTCACTGCGGACGACGGCGGCGAGTGGGGCCTGCCCGCGGCGCTCGCCGAACGGCTGGCCGCCGGCCTGGTCGACCTGGTGGAGCTCGTCCACCGCGAGGGCTTCGCCCTGCGCGACCTCAACCCCAACAACGTGATGGTCACCGAGGACCACGAACTGCGCCTGATCGACCTCGAACTCCTCGCCCGCCCCGGCGAGCACGTGGTGCACGCGCACACCCCGGGCTACGCGGCACCCGAACAGACAGGCGCCCGCTCCGGCGACGGCTGCCCCGCTCTCACGGCCGACCTCTACGGCCTCGGCGCCACGCTGCTCCACCTGGTCACGGGCGTCGACCCGTTGCTCGCCCCGGACGATCCGCCCGTACGCCCCTACCGGCAGCAGATCGCGGACCTCCTGGCACACCTGTGCCAGGACAACCCCACCGCCCACCGCCTCGCACCGCTGATCCTCGCCCTGCTCCACGAGCAGCCCGCACAGCGGCCCGGTCCGACGGAGGTCCGGCGCGCACTGGCCGGCCGGCTCCGGCCGCAGACACCCGCCGCGCCCCCACCGGCATCGGGGCGAGGAACCGGAAGCGAACTCAAGCAACTGACCGACGACGCCCTGGAGCATCTGCTGGCGACCATGGCCCCCGAGGCCGACCGGCTCTGGCCGCCGTCACCCTTCGGCGCCACCAGCGACCCCCTCAATGTCCAGCACGGTGCCGCAGGGATCCTGGGCGTGCTCACCCGTGCCCTGTGCGCCGAACCCGGAGAGCGATTACGAGAGGCCGTCGGCACGGCAGCCGGCTGGATCGCCGGCCGGCTCGGGCGCGAGCCGCGCGCGCTGCCCGGCCTGCACTTCGGCCGCTCCGGCACCGCCTGGGCCCTCCTCGACGCCGCGGAGGCCCTCGGGGACGAGGAACTGGCCGACGTCGCCGCCGACCTCGCCCGCAGGGTCCCGCTGCGCTGGCCCAACCCGGACATCTGCCACGGCAGCGCCGGGGCCGGCATGACCCAGCTCCGTTTCTGGGAGACCACCGGCGACCAGGACTTCCTGCGCCGGGCGGGCGAGGCCGCCGAGTCCGTGGCCGCATCGGCCGTCCGCCGCGACGGGCTGCTCCTGTGGCCCGTCCCGCAGAACTGGGCCTCCCACCTCGCCGGGCTCGTCCACTACGGCTTCGCCCACGGCGTCGCGGGCACCGGCGCGTTCCTGCTCGCCGCGGGCCGGGCCACCGGCGACGAGCGGTATCTGGAACTCGCGGACGAAGCCGCACACACGCTCCTGTCGACCGCACGCCACGACGACGGCGCGGCGTACTGGACCGCCGGGCCCTCGGGCGGGGCACGCAGGACCAACTGGTGCAGCGGCTCCTCGGGGGTCGGCACCTTCCTGCTGCGGCTGTCACAGCGGAACGACGACCCCCGCCTGCGCGACGCCACCGAGGCGGCCGCCGTCGCGGTCCGCCGCTCCCGCTGGCACGCCGGCACCTCCCACTGCCACGGACTGGCGGGCGACGGCGAGTTCCTCCTCGACCTGGCCCAGGCCCGCGCGCAGCCACGCTACGCCCGATGGGCCGAGGAACTCGCCCTCGCCGTCCACGCCCGTCACACCGTCCGCCACGGGCGCGTGCTCGCCCCGGACGAGACCGGGACGGAGGTCACGACCGACTACGGCACCGGCCTCGGCGGCGTACTGGCCTTCCTGCTCCGACAGTGGCACGGCGGGCCCCGCCTGTGGCTGCCCAAGACGTTCACCGGGCCGGACCAGCGCGACACGGCCGGGTGAACCGCACGACCCGACCGGACCCGAAGGGAGGTGAGACAGATGGAGCTTGACGTGACCGCCCTGCAGCACCTGCAGGAGGAAGAGCCCGAGACGGGCCTGTACCCGTGCACGTTCACCTGCCCGTGGACCTCGACGTCCGCGGAGTAGACAGGCCGCACGGCCGGCGCCGGCCCTCTCCCGGAGGCTTCCCGGGAGAGGGCCGACGTGTCGGTACCCGCCGGGTGCCGGCAGTCCCGCGCCCGCCCGGCCGTGATGGCCACGGCCCGGCTCAGGGCGAGTCGGGTCCGGGGCAACTCGGCTCGGCGCAGGCCCCGTTCGGGGCGGCCCGGTTCAGCGCGGGCCCCCTGTCCGACCGGTCCCTGCCCGACCGGCCCAGGCCCGAGCCGCCCCGCCCGGCCATGGGCTCAGGCGAGACACGTCAGCGGGCGGCCGCCGTTGTAGGCGACCATGTCGCCCAGGGCGGCCGCGGCGTCGATGCCCCGGCCGAGGGGGCCGCCCTCCAGTTCGGCGTAGGCCCGGTGGAGGTTGCCGACGATGCGCTCGGAGTCCAGCAGGTCGGCATACCCGCCCAGGTCCGTTTCACGGGCGGCCTCCAACGGTGTGAGCCCGGCGTCGCGGCCCGCACGGGCGGTGGCCTGGACGAACCGCAGGTAGCCCAGAACGTCGTCGATGAGTTCCGGGCCGGCGACGGCACCGTGCCCGGGGACGATGGTCGCCGCTCCCAGGGGCTTGATCACTTCCTCGAGGACCTGGACGGCGCCGGCCACGGATCCCTGGAGGAGGAACGGGGTACCGCCGTTGAACAGCAGGTCGCCGCTGAAGAGGACCTTGCGTTCGGGCAGCCAGACGATCGAGTCGTTGGTCGTGTGGGCGGGCGTGCCGACATGGCGCACATCGGCACGGAGGTCGTCGGACCACACGGTGACCCCCTCCGTGTAGGTGAGGAAAGGCGGTTCGAGCGCTACGTCGCCCCACTCGACCTCGGTCCAGAACGCTGCCGCGGCCCCCGGACCACCCCACTCGAGGACGCTCGACCGGGTCGCCTCGTGCCCGACGACGGTGGCACCGCCGAAGAGGTGGTTGCCGAACGTGTGGTCACCGTGGTGGTGCGTGTTGATCAGAGTCCGTACCGGCTGCGGCGTGACGGTGGCGATCGCCTCCAGATACGCCTGGGTGCGCCGCACCGTAGAGCAGGCGTCCACGCTGATCACGCCGCGCCGGCCCACGAGGAAACCGGTGTTGTTGATCCACCAGCTGCCGTCGGGCTGCAGGTAGGCGTAGACGTTCTCGCTGACTTCCTGCACCCGCGGCGGAGGAAGGTGGCCGACGTCGTGGTGGACACTGCTCACTGCGGACTCCTGACGTGATGGAGAGGGATCTCTCACCGGGGCACGGCGCCGCCGCGTCGGGGCGGGCTCGCCGACCGCCGCCGGGATCATCGCATCCGTGATGTCCCGGCCGGTACCCCGTGATCCGGCGGCCCGGCACGAGCGGACCGCGTGCGTCAGCGCAGGCCGTCCCACAGAGTCCGCAGAGCACCGCGCGGGTCGTGGCAGGTGGCCGGTGCGGCCGCGAAACGGCGTACGGCGCGGTCCGGTTCACCGTAGGCGGGCCAGCCGGGATCGCCGGTCGTGGCGAAGGAGACCCAGGCGGCGTGCATGCTGTCCGCGACCGCCTGCGGCGGGGCGTCGCCGACCAGAGGCGCGAAGGCCGGGTCGGTCAGATTGTCGAAGACGAACGGGACGTCGACCGCGTGGCAGGCGCCCAGCGCCCCGTCGCACGCGGGGGAGGGCCAGGCGAACTCGTAGACGAAGGCGCGTGCACCCCGGCGTGCCTGGGCTTCGGCCAGGCGCAGCGCGGGAAGACGATAGAACCAGTCGGTGGCGATCTGGGCGAACAGCTCGCCCGGACCCGCTTCGGGGAAGGCGGCACGGTAGGCACCGACGCCCCGGCCGGGCGGCAGACCGTACCCGGTGGCGGTGCGTTCCACGAGGTCGTCGGTCACCAGCTCGCACAGCCCGGACGCCACGGTGAACAGGCGGAATTCGTCGCTGGTGCAGCCCACCAGTATGTCGATGTCCGCCGCCGCGCCCTCGGCGATCGCGTCCATGGGGGCGCGGGGAAGGCTGTCCTGGTCGACCACCGGCTCGAAGGGCATGAGGTTGAGCGCGGCCTCACCCCACAGCGCCGGATCGGGACGGGCCGTGATCTCGGCGCGCAGCTGAACCTGCGCGGCCAGCAGCTGTTCGACGGGCACCGCGGCGAGGTCCGGCCGGGTGGGCGGCACCCCCAGGATCGAGGCCAGGCGGTCAGCGACGAGGGCGGCGCCGGCGGGGGAGAGCGTGTGCTGCGCCGCACCGCTCTGCAGCACCGCGCGGTGGAAGAGGCCCTTGGCCGCGGGCATGGCCAGCAGGGCGCCGATGCTCATGGCGCCGGCCGACTGGCCGCACACGGTGACACGGTCGGGGTCGCCGCCGAAGGAGGCGATGTTGTCACGGACCCAGGCGAGCGCGGCGATCTGGTCCAGCAGACCCAGGTTGGCCGGTGCGGTGTCGCCGCGACCGAGGTGGAGGAAACCTTCGGCGCCCAGACGGTAGTTGAGGGTGACCAGGACGACCCCGTCACGGGCGAACGCGGTGCCGTCGTAGCCGGTGAGAGATCCGCAGCCGTTGGTGAAAGCGCCGCCGTGGAGCCAGATGAGCACGGGCAGGCGCCCGGCAGGATCGGGGGTCCAGACGTTGAGGTTGAGGAAGTCCTCGCCGGGGACGAGCGCCTCGGGGAGCAGGCGGTCCAGCGGGGGACGGTACGGCGCTTGCGGGGCGGTGGGGCCATAGGCGCCGGCGTCGCGGATCCCCTCCCAGGCGGCCGGCGGCTGCGGTGGCGCGAAGCGCAGCGGCCCGGTGGGCGCGGCGGCGTAGGGGATGTTCTTGAAGCCGGTGGTGCCGGCAGGGCCGGTGATGCCACGGACCAGGCCGTGGCAGGTCGCGAGGACCGGTCGCATGGTCACTCCTTCGCGCAGAGCGGGGACGGGGACACCGCTGTGTTCAGCGGCCGGCGTTCACCATGCGCAGCGCGAACTGCGCGTACTGGTCGGCGACCTGCTCGCGGGTCCGCTCCAGGGCGGGGCCGAACCACTGCGCGACCTGCACACCGAGGCCGCCGATCGCGGTGACCGCCAGCAGTGGGTCGTCGATGGCGAACTCGCCGTCGTCGGCGCCGCGTTCCAGGACGTCGGCGAGCAGGCGGCGGCACTCCTCGCGCAACTGGAGCGAGGGCGCGGCCAGTTCGGGTGGCAGGGCGTGCAGTTCGCCGTTGGTGACCACCGCCAGCAGGGGATGGTCGGTGTGCAGCAGCACATGGGCGCGTACCAGGGCGGCCAGCTGCCGGGCGGCGCTCTCGTCGCGGGTCGCAGCGGCGGCCTCCGTCAGCCGGGTCCGCATCTCCTCGTGGCCGATGCGCACCAGCTCGGCCAGGACGTGCCCCTTGGACGGGTAGTGCGCGTACAGCGTCGCGGAGTTGATGCCGACCATGCCCGCGATCTGCCGGATCGAGGCGCCGGCGAAACCGGACACGGCGAAGAGCTCCAGGCCCGCCTTGAGGATCTTGCCACGGGTTCCGGGCGGGGTGACGCCTTCGGGGAGGACCGCCTCCATCGCGACGACCCGGCGGGGCTCCCAGGCGGGAAGTTCCACGGCTGCTCCTGAAGGCTCGGCAAGAATTCCAACCAATCGATTGGTTGACACCGTAACGCAGAAGTCGGATGGTGACTCGCAACGATCCGGAAACAACCAATCGATCGGTTGGAAACGTGGCCGTGCTGTCCGCCCCGGCGGCCGGTCTCGATCCCAGGGGGAGCCCTCCGGCGAGCCGCCCCCTCCACGGCTCCGCCGCGCCTGCCACGTCCACCACGCCCGCCGCGCCCGCCACGCCCGCCGCGCCTGCCCGGTCCACCGCGCCTGCCACGTCCACCACGCCCGCCGCGCCTGCCAGGTCCACCACGCCTGCCAGGTCCAACGCCGACCGCACTTGTCACGTCCACCGCGCCGACCGCACTTGTCACGTCCGCCGTGCCGACAGCGCCGACCTGACTGTCACGTCCGCCGTGCCCACAGCGCCGACCGTGCCTGCCGGGCCCTCCGCGCCTGCTGCACCCTCTGCGCCCTTTGAATCCCCGCCCGTTGGACCCCCGCCCGTTGGGCCCCCGCCCATCGGCCCCTTGGCCTTCGGCCCCTCGACCCTCCATCCCCCGACCACCGACCCCCACCCCATCGGAGTGTGCTGCATGAGATTCCGCTCCCTGCGCAGAGCCGCCCAGGCCGTCGCCTCACTCGGCGCCGCATTCGCCCTCGCGGCCGCCGGTCCCGCCGCGCCGGCCCGTGCTGCCGCCGCCGGCCCCCTGCCGGACCTGAACATCACCGGCACCTACGTCACCGGCGTCTCCTCCGGCGGCTTCATGGCCACCCAGCTCCAGGTCGCCTACTCCGGCACCTTCGACGGCGCCGGCATCGTCGCGGCCGGGCCGTACGACTGCGGCCAGGGCCATGTGATCAAGTTCGTCACCTGCGACCTCGGCCTGGGCGTCCACGACCTGGAGCAACAGGCCGAGGACTGGGCGTCCCAGGGCCGTATCGACCCGGTCTCGAACCTGGCGGGCAAGCCGGTCTACACGTACCACGGCTACCTCGACCCGGTCGTCAACCCGCTGGTCTCCCGGGCCGGAGTCGACTTCTACGAGCACTTCGGCGCCGACGTCACCTACCACGACGGGGATCCGGCCGGACACTCGTGGCCCACCCCCGACGGCGTCGTCCCCTGCGCCCTCACCCTGCCGCCGTTCCTGAACAACTGCCACGACGACCCCCAGCGGGAGATGCTCACGTCCTGGCTCGGCGGGGTCGCTCCCCGCAACACCGGTGCCCCCCAGGGCACCCTCAGGTACTTCGACCAGAACGCCTACGCCCCGGGCGGCTCGGCCCACTCCCTCTCCATGGACCCCACCGGGCAGCTCTACGTTCCGCCGGCCTGCGCGAACGGCGCACCCTGCAAGCTGGTGGTGGCCCTGCACGGCTGCCTGTCCGCCCAGCAGCTCCTGGGCACGGCCTTCGCCGAGAAGGGCAATCTCGACACCTACGCCGACACCAACAACCTCGTCGTCCTGTACCCGCAGGCCGTCTCCAGCGTCTGGCCCGTCAACCCGCAGGGCTGCTGGGACTGGTTCGGCTACACGGGTTCCGACTACGCCGTGAAAAGCGCACCGCAGATGACCGCCATCGTCGCCATGGTCCACGCCCTGGGCGCCCGCTGGCCCCGTCCCCGCGGTGCCCGCCGCCCAGCATCCGGGTACCGCGGGGACGAGGTTTTTGCGGCCGATTCGGATGCTCCGGCGGGCGAGGCGGGCAAGGCCGCGGGGCCGGCTGTGAGGGGCGGGGTCGGCCAGGGTTATACGCCCGGTCCCTGGCAGGGCGGTGCGTCCGGCAGATGCTCCTTCGCCCACTCGCCGAGTGCCCTGAGCGAGGTCTCCAGGGCGGCTCCCGACTCGGTCAGCCGGTACGAGACCCGCAGCGGCGGTCCCTCGTCGACCTCGCGCACCACGAGTCCCGCGGCGCCGAGCTCGGCGAGCCGGTCGGAGAGCATGCGCTCGCTGATGCCGGGGATGGCCCGGCGCAGGGTGGCGAAGTGGGTCGGCTGCCCCATCAGGACCGCCAGGATCGGGCCGTTCCAGCGCTTGCCCAATACCTGGAAGACACGGGTGATGCCGTCGTCCACACGCTTGCACTCGGCCGTGTCATGGGTCTGCTCCGCCATGGGGTCAGGGTACTACTCCGCCGTATGGGGGTGAAAAAAAGTAAGTCCCTATGTTAGATATAGCTGAGTACAAAACCTCAGCCCGGGCGTGGCGCTCGGGCCCCCTTCTTCTGGAGACACTCATGGCCACCCTGCTCCACCTCGACTCGTCGCTCTTCCCGGGCGAGGCGTCCGCCTCCCGTGCCGTCACGGACGCCTTCCGCAGGACCTGGCAGGAGCAGCACCCCGGCGGCACGGTGATATACCGCGACCTGGAGGCGAACCCCGTGCCGCACATCACCGCGGCCGCCCACACGGCAGGCTTCGCCGACCCCGCCACCCACACGCCCGAGCAGACGGCCGGCTTCGCCGAGCGCGTGAAGCTGATCGAGGAGCTGGAGCAGGCGGACGCGGTCGTCATCGGCGCGCCGATGCACAACTACACGATCCCGTCGACCCTCAAGACATGGCTGGACAGCGTGATCCTGCTCGGCCGTACGGTGGGCGAGACCCCCTCCGCCAAGGGCACCCCGGTCACCGTCGTGGCCAGCCGCGGCGGTTCCTACGCGCCCGGCACCCCGCGTGAGCCCTACGAGTACGTCCGGAACTACCTGACCGCGGTCCTCGCGGATGCCCTCGCCCTCGACGTCGACTTCATCGTGCCGGAGCTGACCATGGCCCCGCACAACCCGGCCATGACCGAACTCGTGCCGCTCTTCGAAGCCTCCCGTGACCGGGCCCTCCAGGAGGCGGCCGCGAAGGCGAAGGCACTGGCGGAACGCTTCGCGGCGTAGGAGCGGCGGCCCGCGCGGCGCCCGGCGCGCCGGAGGCCCCGCCGCGCTCACGGGGCGGGACCTCCGGCCGAAGGACCCGGGCCGGCGTCAGGGGCGGACGAGGACCTTGAGGGCCTCACGGCGGTCCATCGCACGGTAGCCGTCGGGGACCTCCTCGAGACCGATGGTGCGGTTGAAGACCCGGCCGGGGTCGACCGTTCCGTCGAGGACGCCGGGCAGGAGTTCCTCGATGTAGGCGCGGACCGGTGCGGGGCCGCCGGTGAGGGTGACGTTCGGGCCGAAGAGGCTGGTGAAACCGACCGGCGCCGCATCGTACTGGGGCACGCCGACCCGGCTGATGACACCGCCGGGACGCACCACGCCGACCGCCATCTCGTAGGCACTCATGTAGCCGACGCACTCCAGCACGGCGTGGGTCCCGTCGCCGCCGGTCAGCTCGCGGACGCGCGCGATGCCCTCTTCGCCGCGCTCGGCCACGACATCGGTGGCGCCGAACTCACGGCCGAGGTCGGTACGGTCCTTGTGCCGGCCCATGAGGACGATCCGCTCGGCGCCGAGCTGCCGGGCGGACAGCACCGCCAGCAGGCCGACCGCGCCGTCACCGATGACGGTCACCGTGGTGCGCGGGTTCACGCGCGCCTGCTTGGCGGCGTGGTACCCGGTGCCGTACACGTCGGACAGGGTCAGCAGCGAGGGCAGCAGCTCGGAGTCCTCACCGACCGGCAGTCCGACCAGGGTGCCCTGGGCCTGGGGGACGCGGACCGCCTCCGCCTGACCGCCGCCGACGCCGCCGGCGGCCCAGAAGCCGCCGTTGCGGCAGGAGGTGTGCAGGCCCTCCCGGCAGAACACGCAGGTGTTGTCGGAATAGGCGAAGGGGGCCACGACCAGGTCGCCGCGCTTCAGCCCGGAGACCTCGGAGCCGAGTTCCTCGATCACGCCGATGAACTCATGCCCCATCGGAGTGGGCCGGCCGGAGGCCGGCAGGGTGTGGTACGGGTGCAGGTCGCTGCCGCAGACGCAGGTCCGCACGACGCGCACGACGGCGTCGGTGGGCTGCTGTACGACCGGGTCGGGCGCGTCCTCGACGCGCACGTCGCCGGCGCCGTACATGAAAGTTGCCCGCATGATGTGATACCTCGGCTGTTCGTGATCGGGGACGGTGCCTGAGCGGGTGGCCGGATCAGGAGCGGGTGGCCGGACGGGCGTACTGCTCGTCGGTGACGTGCTCGGCCCAGACCGTCTCGGCGGTGCCGTCGCCCGTGCCCTCCCACATCGCCAGGTGCTCCATGAAGTGGTCGGGGGCGGCGCCGTGCCAGTGCTCCTCGCCCGGCGGGCACGAGACGGTCTCTCCTGGACGGGCCTCCAGGACCGCTCCGTCGCGGGTGCCGATCAGGGCGATGCCGGAGACGATGTGCAGGGTCTGGCCCAGCAGGTGACGGTGCCAGGCGGTGCGGGCACCGGGCGCGAAGCGGACCAGGTTCACCCGCATCCGGGACGGCTCGCCGCCGGGGTGGATCACGTCCCACCACACATCGCCGGTGAACCACTCGGCCGGCGCCTTGCTGGTGGACTGCTTCTTGAGGAATTGCACGGGTGGTGCTCCCAGGAGGTGATTGATTTCCGGTACGTCGGTGAAATCCGTACACCTGCAACGCTCACAAGGTCCTGGACCACCCCGTCGTCGGCGAACTCACCCTCGACTGGGACACCCTGACCGCCAGCACGGACCCCGACCAGCAACTGGTCGTCTGGACCGCCGAGGCCGGTACGCCCACCCACGACGGACTGCGTCTGCTCGCCTCCTGGGCGGCCGAGCAGCGCCGGCCCGCCGCACCCCCGGGTGCCCTGATCGTCCCCGGCCGCACGGGGACACCCGGCTAGCCGCACGGGGGCACCCGGCTAGTTCCTCGGCCGGCGTTCCTGTGCCGGGGAGCGGCGCTTGTCCCCGCGGGGCGGGGCGGGCACGTCCTCGGAGTCGAGGATGTGGTCGCCGTACAGGTCCTGCAGCCAGTTGGTCTGGTAGATGGTGTCGAGGTAGCGCTCACCGAGGTCGGGTGCGATGGCCACCGCGGTGATGTCCTCGGTGTCGTGCCGGGCCAGCCAGTCCGTCGCGCCGCTGACCACCGTGCCGGTGGAGCCGCCGAACAGGAAGCCGCGTCTGGCCATGCGGTGACAGGTGCGGATGGTGTCCGCCTCCTCCACCCGGATGACCTCGTCCACGAAGGACTCGTCGAGCAGCGGTGGCACCATGCTCATGCCCAGGCCGGGGATCATCCGGCGGCCCGGCTTGCCGCCGAAGGCCACCGAGCCCACGCTGTCCACGGCGACGATCCGCACCGGCCGCTCCTCTTCGCGGAAGTAGCGCGCGCAGCCCATCAGGGTTCCGGCGGTGCCCGCCCCGATGAACAGCACGTCCAGCCCCGGGAAATGGTGGGCGATCTCCTGGGCCGTCGTACGGTAGTGCGCCCGCCAGTTGCCCGCGTTGGTGTACTGGCTGAGCCACACATAGCGGCTGTCGGACGAGCACAGGGACCGGACGTAGTCGATCCGCGTGCCCAGGAACCCGCCGTTCGCGTCGAGGTCGGCGACGACGTGCACCTGGCTGCCGAGTGCTTCCATCAGCAGTCTGGTCGACAGATTGCAACGGGAGTCCGTCACACACAGGAACCGGTAGCCCTTGCTCGCGGCGATCATGCTGAGGGCCACACCCAGGTTCCCGGAAGAGGACTCGACGAGGATGGAGTCCGACTTCAGGACTCCGTCCCGCTCGGCGCTCTCCACCATCTCGTTCGCGGCCTTCAGTTTGATGGATCCGGCGAAATTGAATCCCTCGCACTTCAGGTAGAGGGGGCATCCGAGGATCGACTTCAGGTCGACGAACAGTCCGCCTTCGTTGAAGTCATGGGGAGCGGAAATGACGGGCACGGTGGGCCTCCTGAGACCAGGGCTGAGGACAACGGCCTCAGCCGTACCGGCGCAGGTCGTGGAAGAAGTCGTCGATGAGGCGGAGGTCGCCCGCCCCTGCTGCTTCGTCGTAGACGTACTTGCCTACGGCGAGATCGAGGACGCCGAGTCCGAAGGGGGAGAAGATCACGGGGCGGTCGGTCGGCGGGGCCGCCCGTCCGAGCATGACGTCGTTGAGGGTGCCGTTCAGGAAGTCGCGGTTGCCGGTGCGCTGCTCGACCAGATGGGGGGAGGTGTCGGCCTTGAGACAGTGCTCGACGTCGTCGACGAAGTTGGCCGAGGCCATCAGCACCTCGGGCGCGAGGTCACGCAGCGAGATGTGCAGGACCAGGGGGTTGTGGGAGAACCAGGCCGGGTCGGTGACATGGGGCTCACCGGCGATGGTGGCGAAGACCACGAGGTCGCTGGAGCGGATGAGGTCCTCGGCGCTGTCGTGGACGGTGACCTCTGCGGTGGTGTCGGCCTGGTGCAGATAGCCGCGGAACCCCGTGGTGCTGTCGGCGGACACGTCGTGCACACCGATCGCGTCGAACGACCAGCCGGTGCCGGCCAGGAACGTGTGGATGTACCGGGCGATCAGACCCGTACCGAAGAATCCCACCCGCGCGGGGCGGGGCCGGTTGCGGCTGAGCCAGTCGGCGGCCAGCGCGGCGGACGCCGCGGTCCTGGTCGCGCTGATGATGGAGCTCTCCAGACACGCGAAGGGGTAGCCCGTGTCGGGGTCGTTGAGGATGAGGACCGCCGAGGCGCGGGGCAGCCCGGCGTCCACGTTGTCCGGGAAGCTGGAGATCCACTTGACGCCGTCCACGTGGACCGACCCGCCGACGGAGGCCGGCAGTGCGATGATCCGGGCGCGGGGGCGGTCGGGAAAGCGCAGGAAGTAGGACGGCGGATTGACCGAGTCCCCGGCGCCGTGCAGCCGGTAGGTGGCCTCGACCAGCTCCACGATCTGTTTCTCGCGTCCGCAGAGTGCTTGCTGCACCTGCGTACCGGTGATCACCGCGAACGTCGGCGTCGGAGCCGCATGCGGTGCGGCCGGCTGGGTGGCGGTGGACGGCATACGGGTCATCGCTGGCTTGCCTCCGGGTTCGGGCAGCAGTCGGCCAGGCGGCGGGGTTCGGCCATGCCGACCAGTACCTGCCGCTCTCCGGTGAAGGCCTCTCTGCTGTGTGCGGTGCGGATGTTGTCGACGAGCAGCAGGTCACCGGCCTGCCAGGGCTCGCGTCGGGTGTGCTGCTCGTAGGTGGAGTTGAGCAGCTGGACGACGTCCTCTCCGATCGGGGAGCCGTCTCCGTAGCGGGTGTTGAACGGCAGTCCGTCCTCGCCGTAGACGTCCAGGAGGTACTCGCGGACCTCCTCGGCCAGCGTCCACTCGTTGAGGAAGGCGATCTGGTTGAACCAGCAGCGCCGGCCCGTGAGCGGATGCCGCACGATGGCGCTGCGGCGCTGCTCGGTACGCAGGGAGCCGTCGGCCAGCCAGGTGAAGTCGATGGCGTTGGCCCGGCAGTAGTGCTCGATCGCGGTGCGGTCGTCGGTGCCGAACGACTCCGTCAGGGACGCCCCGATCTCGTCGTTGTAGGAGCGGGTCAGCAGCCAGCCCTCGCGCTCGAACCGCTCCGTCAGCGCGCCGGGCAGCGCCTGGAGCACCTGTTCCGCGTCCGCGACCGCGGTCGCCCCGCCCTGGGAGGGTGCGGTGAGACACACGAACAGCATCAGGCCGGGCACCTCCAGCAGGTAGCTCAGCTCGTGGTGCATGCACATGGGCTGGTTGGCCGGCCAGGTCGTGGAGGAGTACAGCCCGGGGCCGTACGCCTGGCGGGGGGCGAAGGCCTCCCGCTCCGGCATGAGCCCGCCGGCGAGCCCCGCGAAGACGGCACCGGCCCGGGACACCTCCCGCAGGTCCAGACCGCGGACGACCAGCGCCCCGTGCTGGGTGACCTGCGCACGCAGCGACTCGCGGTTGTGGGCCGCCCAGGCCGGCGCGTCACCGGGGGAGTCGACGTGCAGGATCGCGGGTCTGTCCGGCCGTAGCTCCACGTCGAGAGGTGCTGCCAGGGGTGAGGACGACATCTCGGTTTCCCTTCGGTTGCCCGTCTGAGGCTCTGTGGGGTTCAGGAGGAGGTCAGGGGTGCCACGACACCCAGGACGGCCTGTGCCGCCCGGGCCGGGCGGGTGCGCGGGAAGTAGTGGCCGCCGTCGGCCAGCTCGTGCAGATCCACGTGCTCGGCCAGCAGCAGCCAGTCCCGGTAGTGCTGGGCGTGGCCGGCCGTGTGCGGATCGTCGGCGGCCACGACCACCGAGACCGGCGCGGCCAGTTTCACCGGTGCGGGATCTTCCAGAACGGCGCAGAAGTAGCGGTGTGCGGACATGCAGTCGTGCCGGTAGGCGGCACCGATGTGCTCGGCGTGCTGCGCGTTCAGTTCCGCCAGTTCGGTGTGGCCGCTGTCCGCGGTCAGCAGGGCGGCGATCTCGGCGTTGCTCCGGCCCGTCAGTTCGGCGAGGGCGGCACGCCGGCCCTCGGCGGTGCCGAGCAGCTGTGCACCGAGGAAGACCCGCGGCACGTCCACACCGTGCTCCTGCAGTTTCCTGGCCGTCTCGATCGCCGGCGCGGCGCCGGAGGAGTGGCCCCACAGCAGGACCCGGGTCAGGCCGCGCGCCGCGATCTCGGCGGCGACCCGCTCCGCCACCTGCGTGATCGAGGCGAACGGCTCGTGGTCGGCGGCCAGGTCGTGACCGGGCAGGTCCACCGCGAGGACCTCCGTGCCGCTGCCCGCCAACGCGCTCGCCATCGGCTGGTAGTTGACCGCGTTGCCGCCCGCGTAGGGGAAGCACACCAGGGCGCGCTCCGGCGTACCGCCCGCTTCCGACAGCGGATGCAGCAGCTCCGTGCGCCGGCGTGCCGTCCCGTCGATGAGGGCGGCCAGGTCGGCGAGGACCGGATGCCGGGTGATGTCCTTGAGGGACACCGCGCGGTCGAGCGCGACGGTCAGTCTGACCGCCGTCAGGGAGGTGCCCCCGGAGTCGAAGAAGTGGTCCGTGCGGCCGATCTGCCGCTCGGGAACGCCCAGCAGATCGGCCCAGACGGCCGCCAGCTTCCGCTCGGTCGCGGTGAGCGGGACACCGTCCTGCTCCCTGACCACGGCCGGTTCCGTCTCTTCGGCGAGAGCGGTGAGCGCCTTCCGGTCGGTCTTGCCGTTGGCGGTCAGCGGCAGGCCGGGCCGCCAGTGGAAGGCCGAGGGGACCATATAGCCGGGCAGCACGGCGCCCAGCGCCTCGCGCAGCTCGTCCGCCTGCAGACCCCGGCCCGTGTAGAAGGCGATCAGGTGCTTGTTCTGCCCGGGCCGGTCGGCGACGACCACGGCACCGTCCCGCACCCCGGCCACCCGCAGCAGGGCGTTCTCGATCTCACCGATCTCGATCCGGAAACCGCGGATCTTGACCTGGTTGTCGCGGCGGCCGAGGAACTCCAGCTTGCCGCCCGGGTGCCAGCGCCCCCAGTCACCGCCGAGGTAGAGCCGCTCACCCGGCCGGTACGGATCCTGCCGGTAGGCCTCACGGGTCCGCTCGGGATCGTTGACGTACCCGCGGCCCACGCAGACCCCGGAGAACGCGATCAGGCCCGGAGCGCCCAGCGGCACCAGCGACAGATCCTCGTCCACGACGTAGACGTGCACGTTGTTGACCGCACGCCCCAGCAGAACGCGCTCCGGCACCGCGTCCATGACCTCGTGGTTGGTGTCGTCCGAGGTCTCGGTCAGTCCATAGGCGTTGACCAGCCTGATCCCCGGCTGGATCGCGAACCAGCGCTGGACCAGCTCCCGCTTCAGCGCCTCACCGGTGACCGACACGCACCGCAGGTCGGGCAACGTGCAGGGGTGCTGCTCCAGGTACGAGACCACGACCTCCAGATAGGAGGGCACGAGCTGCGCCACGGCCGCCCGGCCGCGCACCAGGGTGTCGACGAACCGCTCCACGTCCACGATCACGTCCTGCCCGACCACCAGCGTCCGCCCGCCCACCAGGAGCGCGGACATCAGCTGCCACAGCGAGATGTCGAAGCACTGCGGGGCGGTCTGCGCCACCGTGCTTCCCTCGCCGACCCCCAGGTCGTCGATCTTGGCATGGAGATGGTTGAGCAGGCCCGCGTGCTCGCACATCGCGCCCTTCGGCTCGCCGGTGGAGCCGGAGGTGAAGTAGATGTAGGCCAGCTGACCGGCGTCGACCCGTACCCCGAGATCACCGTCGGGGTGCGGTTCCGCGTACGCCGCCTCGATCAGCAGCTTCTCGGTATCCGGCACGGTGGCCAGCGCCCGGTCGAGGGTCAGGGTGCTGCCGGACTCGGTGAGCACCAGCCGGCAGCCGGCCCGTGACAACGTTGCCGCGATGCGTTCGGCCGGGAAGTGCGGCTCGATCGGCAGATAGGCTCCGCCCGCCTTGAACACCGCCAGCGTCGCGGCCAGCCAGTCGAGATGGCGTTCGGTGACCACCGCGACCACGCCCTCCGGGCCCAGCCCCCGCTCCCGCAGCGCCCGGGCCAGCCGGTTCGCACGCGCATTGAGCTCCCGGTACGTCCACTCCCGCTCGCCGTGCACGGCCGCCACCGCGTCCGGGTGCGCCCGTACCCGCTGCTCGAACAGTTCGTGCGCCCGCGCGTCGGGCAGCGCGCGGCGGGGCCCGGCCAGGCCCTCCAACTGCTCGTGCACCTCGTCGTCGGACAGCAGGCTCTGCCGTGCGTGCTCGGCGTCCACGTCGGCCGCAAGCAGCCGAAGCGCCGTCAGGTGGTAGCCGCCGATCCGGGCCGCGGCCGGGTCGTCCAGCACGTCCGTGCGGTACCGCAGCCGCAGTCGCAGCCGTCCGTCCCGGTCGG
Organism: Streptomyces sp. NPDC107581; assembly: GCF_055657175.1. Lineage (NCBI taxonomy): Bacteria > Bacillati > Actinomycetota > Actinomycetes > Kitasatosporales > Streptomycetaceae > Streptomyces > Streptomyces sp. NPDC107581. The sequence goes on along the minus strand of NZ_JBVKBH010000005.1, from coordinate 244,194 downwards.
ACCACCGCACATGCAGAACGCCGTCGTCGGCAAGGGTGTCCTCGGCCCCGCCGGGACCGAACACGATCTCGTACGGCAACTCCGCCGCACCCAGCTCCCGGCGCAGCTCGTCCACCGGGAACTCCCGGTGCGCCAGGACGTCCGCCTCGGCGTGCTGCGCGGCCGTCACCAGTTCGCGCCAGGAACCCGGCGGCACCGTCATACGGCACGGCAGCGGCTCGCCCCGCACCCCGGCGGCGTAGCCCGTCACCACCTCCGGCTCACCGGACAGCGTGGCCAGCACCCTGGCATGCGCCGCCAGCAGCAGCGCACTGACCGGTACTCCCAGCTGTCCCACCAGCCCGCGCACCGCCTCCGCCACGTCGTCCGGCACCGTCGCCTCGTGCTCGGCCGCTCCCGGAGCCGGCTGCCGGACCCACCGCGGCACCGCGGTGGTACCGCCTTCGGCCAGGACACGGCTCCAGAACTCCCGGTCCGCTTCCACGCGCGCTCCCATCGAATGCCTTCCTCAACTCACGGTCGCCGCAGGGGCGTCGGACGAAGACGGTGACACTGCCCGGCCACTGCCGCCGTGCTGTCCGGCGGCTCCCGGCAGGTCCGCGGCCGGGTTGCCGCCCCACCGTGCGCAGGCGGGTACTTCCTCGCCCTTCATGAGGAAGGAGTCGGGCGCCAGCACCGCGCCGTCGCCCAGCGTCACGCCGTAGTGCACATGGGCGGCGACGCCCAGCGTGCACCCGGCACCGAGTGTGGTGCCGTCGGACTTGAAGGTGCCGTCCTCCTGCGAGTGGCACTGGATCTTGCTCCCGGCGTTGAGGGTGCAGTCGTCGCCGATGGTGGTGAGCGACCGCTCCGTCAGATAGCAGCCGTCGTCGAAGACCCTGCCGCCGATGCGCACGCCCAGCAGCCGCCAGACCAGGGCCTTGAAGGGCGTCCCGTTGAAGATGTTGAGGTAGTGGTCCGGCACCTTCCACAGGCGCTCGTGCCACCAGAAGTACGGGTCGTAGATGGAGCACAACCGGGGCCGCAGCGCGCGGAACGACGCGATGCACCGCTCCAGCAGGACGAAGTACAGGGTGCTGAACGCGAGGGTGATGGCCATGTATCCGCCGATCACCACATGCCCGATCACTCCGTACAGATCCACGGACACGAGCCCGAACAAGGTGAGCGCAAAGGTGTGCAGCCACCGCACGGACAGCATGAGGGCCATCGAGCGCATGTTGTAGCGGTTCTTCGCGGCGAGACGACGGTGGAGTGTCTCGCCGGTCCTGAGGTCGTCGAACCGGGAGTCGCGCTCCACCGACCGGGGTATCTCGAAGCAGGGCGAACCGAGAAGGCCTACGTTTTCCCGGACTTCACCGTCGAGGGGAACCATCACCTTCGTCGCGAGCAGGCAGTTGGCGCCCGTTCTGCCGCCGGCGGGATAGGCGATGTTGTTGCCGAGGAAGTTGCGCGGCCCGATCGACGCTCGCGACAGCCGGAAGGACGTACTGGAATAGTCCGCGTTCACCACGGAGAGGCCGTCGGCCACCATCGTTCCGCTGCCCACGGACACCAGGAACGGGGTTTCGTGCTGCACCTCGGTGCCGAAGTTCGACCCGGTCTGCTCGACCCGTGACAAGTCGTATCCGAGGCCCTGGAGATAGTGCACGATGTAAGAACTGTCACCGAAGAGCCAGGCGAAGAACTTGATGTTCGTCATGCGGGCGGACGCCCGGTGCACCGCGTACTGGAATCCGTAGAGCGGATAGACCCGGTCCGGCTTGACGGCCAGCGCCATCAGCCGCGGCACGGTGCACAGGACGACGATGCCCAGGACGACGAAGCCGAAGAACAGCACCAGCGATATCTCCAGCGCGTCGGGGATCAGTTCCGACCGCTTCACCGCCGCCGTCTGCGGGTCGAGGCGCTTGCCGAGCGCCGGGACCCCGATGAAGAGCATGTACACCCCGCCGACGGCCACCGGTATGTACAGGAGGAACAGCTGGACCAGCGTGAGGAGGCTGAACCAGGCCCGGCGCAGGGTGCCGCAGCCGGCGGGCGCGACCCGCACGTAGTCGATACCGGTGGGCTGCGCCGGTGATCCGTGCCAGTGCTCGCCGTCCGGGACCGCCTGGCCGCGGTACAGCGCCGAGGCGTGGCCCAGCTGCGCGCCGTGGCCCATCGTCGTGTCGATGTCCAGGACGGTCTTCTCGCCGATGAACACATCGTTGCCGAGCGTGATCCGGCCGGTCTGGATGTGCCCGGCGTGCGCCCGGTAGCCGAGGAGGAACGAGTCCTTGCGGATGACCGTACCGGCGCCGATCGTGAGCAGGTCGGTGCAGACCGGGACGGACGGGGAGAGGATGGTGACTCCCTTGCCGATCCGCGCGCCGAGCACCCTCAGATACATCACGTACAGCGGACTCCCGACGAAGAGGATCATCGGATTCGCGTGGAGCAGCACCTTGACGAGCCAGAAGCGCAGATACGTCAGACCCCAGACGGGGAACTCGCCCGGCTTCCAGCGGCCTATGAGCAGCCATTTGGCGACGACCGGGAACGTGCACATGGCCACGAACGCGATGCCTCCGAACAGGAGCGACCGCACATAGGTGTCGGTCAGCCCGGAACCGGCGGCGATCCAGCCGTATCCACCGTCGGCGACAAGACCGGCGGCAAAGGAATAGCCGAGAAATGCCAGCAGCTGGAATGTTCCGCACAGCGCATGGCTCAGTCTGCCGGCGTGTGGCACCGGGGCCGGCGGCTCCGCGGGCACCGGGGGCTGGGCGGACACCGCTGGATCGGCGGGTCGGGGAGCGGCTTCCGCGAAAGCCGCCGCCAGGCTCCGGATCGTGGGGTGCCGGTATATGTCCTTCATGGACGGGGACGGCAGATCCGCTCTCTTCCGCAGCCGCGCGCAGAACTGGGCCATGACCAGGGAGTTGGCGCCGAGGTCGGTGAAGAAGTGGCTGTCGACCGGAATGCGTTCCGCGGACACGACGTCAGCCAGTGCATCCGCGAGCTTCCGCTCGGTCTCCGTGGGCGCACGGCCCGAGCCGCTCTGCCTGGTGACGGCGCCTTCGTGCGGCCCGGATATAGGGACCTCGGAGGACTGCTCCACCATTCGATCTCCTGGAAGAGGTCTGGATCGCCGACGGCCTTCAGTTTCGGTCCGCCACCGGTCGGCTGCCACTTCGGAAAGAACGCCGTGCGAGCGGGGAATGCCCTACGGGCCCGTGATCCCTGGTTTCCCGGAGGACCGGGACGCATTGCCGATCACCCGAATGGCCGCCCCTCCGGCAGGGCCGCTGTGACTTCTCGCACCTCCCCTTGCCCTGGCGGGTAAGGCCTACCTACGTTCGAACTCATGTCCTCTCATCACCCCACCCTTCCTGACGAACCGGACGAAAGTGCGGCGGCTTCGAGTGGGCCCGCACCGGTCGACTTCGCCATCGACCTGAGCTCCCACGAAATGCTCCGGCGGACGCACGTCCTGGCCGCACTGGGGCCCGACTGGGACCCCGTCGCGGCCCTGCGCGGTGAGGAGGAGGCGTATGACCTGCTGTACTCCGGCCTCAGTGCGGAGCAGCAGCGCATCTACGACGAGCTGGTCGCGGCCGGCGTGCTCCCGGCGCGCGGGGGCGGCGATGCTGCCGCTTGACCCGCAGGCCGACATCGGCCGCCGGGCCTGGGTGGCCTGTCCGAACTGCGACGACCGCCGCACGTGCGCCACGTGCGAGCAGGGGCTCACCTGCCACGGACACTGGCGCTACCTGCTCTCCAACACCGGCAGCCTGCTCCACCTGCAGTGCCCGTCCTGCACCCACGTCTGGACCCATGAGACCCACTTCGGCGCCACGCGCTCCGACTCGCCGGAGTGAGCGTCGGCGTCTGATGTCGGCCTGTGACGTCGGAGTGAGCCGTCGGCCTGTGCTGTCGGCGCGTGACGTGTGCTGTGACGTGGGCGTGTGGCGTCGGTGTGCGACGTCAGCGCGTGAATACGCCGCGTGACGTCGGCGTGCGGCCGGTCGTGAACCGGCTCAGGGGGCGGTGAACAGGGTCGGGAAGCGGGGCGCCAGCCACGGTCTGGGGCCCCAGGCGAGGACCTGCCCCTGAGCGATGGCACGCCAGGGATTCAGCCGGCCCAGTGCGATGAGCAGGAAGGCGACGGGCTCCAGCAGGATGGTGCAGTCCGTACGGTGCGCCGGCGGACCCGGTGTCACCTGCACGGTGCCGTCGGTCAGGGACACGCCGAACGTCTCGCCCCCGCGCAGCCGGATCCGGTAGCGGGCCGTCAGACCGGCCGTGGCCGCGGTGTCGGTGACACGCGGCATGACCGAGAGCATGAAGGGCATGCACAGGGCCACCCGCTCGCCGTCGACCATGTGCGGACGCTTCAGGGCGCGGGCGAGGTCGTACCCGTGGCCCAGCATGTGCGTGAGCAGGTACGACGCGAGAACGGACCGGTTCATGAGGCCCAGGGGCGTCGCCGGTGCCGGGCCGTCGGCGGCCCCGTCGGGCGCAGGACGCGTCATGGCGTCCAGGAACGCCTCGGCCTGCTCCGTGATCATCGTCGCCAGGGGCTCCGCCCTGCGCTCCCCGAAGACGGCGAGGGACTCCGCGTTGGCCGAGGCGAGGCTCTGGGGCGTGCCGTCCCCGTAGGGGCGCTCGCGCCCGGACGCCAGGTCGGCCATCAGCTCGTTGGCCAGGGCCAGGTGAGCGGCCGCCTCACCGAGCGTCCACTCCGATCCCGGCACGGGCAGCGCCGTGTCGGGGGCGCTGCGCACCAGCGCGCCGATCTCCTCGGCGGTCCTTCGTATCGCCCGTCCCAGCCCGTCGGGCAACGGCCCCGAGCCGCCCTGCCGTGTCGTCGCGTGCACGCCGCCTGCTCTCCTCCCGCCCGGCACGGCCCACGCGCCTGTGGCGCCGGTACCCAACCAGACTCCGGGGGCGCACGGCAAGTCCCCGCGCGCCCTCGGTTCGGCCCCGGTGCTCAGCGGCCGCCCGTCCAGGTGTGGGCCACGTCGATCACGAGACGGTCGGACAGCCGGATGACCCGGAACGGCAGGCGGGCGCGGACGCCGAGACCGATCTGGGTCTCGCCCTCGAAGCTGCCGGCGAACCGGGTGTCCCTGAAGGTGCGGTAACCGCTGAGGTGCACGCCCGGCAGGGGCCGTCCGACCCGTCCCGGGTACGTGGCCGCGCCGCTCGCCGGGTCGTAGCTCGGGGCGCCGACGTGGATGTCGAGCACGGCCCCGCCGCCGACCGGGAGGTAGCGGCCGGTGGCCGTCTGGTGGAGCCGGTCGACGTATCTGACGTACGAGCCGATCCCGCCGCCACCGCCGGGGACGTCGATGACCAGGCGGTCGAAGCAGTCGTGCCGACCGGTCCTGATGTCCGTCAACGGCACGGCTCCACTCGTCGCACCGCCCTTGGCGCCGCTGCCCCAGCCGGTCGCGCAGGCCGCGGCCCGCGTGGCGGCCGCCGGTGCGGCGTCCGCGGCAGCCGTCGCCGCGCCCCAGCCGGCTCCCGCGAGAAGGAGTGCCGCCACCGCGGCTCCTGTTCGTCGCATGATGTCCCCCTTGGTCGAGCCATCCTGTTATGGGAGGAGACATGCGGATGTGAGGGATGGTTGCACGCCGGGGCGGTGGGAATTTCCGCGGATTCCAGGGATGCCGAAGAGGTGGGGGTTCCTGCGGATCTCACGGCAGCCGGGACGGAGGGTTCCCAAGGTCTCGGAGGAGCCGAGGCGGGGGTTCCTCCGGGTCTCGGGGATGCCGGGGCGGCCGGGGTCCCGGTGGATCCCAGGGCGGCCGGGGCGAGGGATCCTGCGGACCTCGGGCGGCCGAAACGGCGGGGGTTTCCTGCGGATCTCAGGGCAGCCGGGGCGGCTCGTCGGGAGCGGGGGGCAGCGCGAGATGCGCGAGATCACTGGGGCGCGGTGTGGTCACCGGCCACAGCGGAGCGGCGGTGCCGTCGGCGAGCGCGGCCGGCGCGTCGGTGAGGTTCATGCGCTCGCGCAGGCGGCCGTAGAAGTCCATGGGGCCGAGCCGGACCGCCTTGAGCCGGCGGGGAGCGGCGTACACGCCGATCCAGTCCCCGGGGTTGAGCACGCCGCGGACCTGGCCGTCGATGCTGACCGCGGCCTGTCCGGACCGTTCGAGCACACGCAGTGCGATGGGCTCGTCGGGCGCGGCCACGACCGACCGGTTGAACGCCATGTGCGGGGCGACCGGTGTGAAGACGAGGCCTTCCGCGCGGGGCGAGACGACCGGACCGCCGGCGGCGAAGCTGTACGCGGTCGAGCCCGTGGGCGTGGCCACCAGCAGCGCGTCGGCGGAGTAGGACGCGAGGAGCCGGCCGGCCAGATAAACGCCGACCGAGACCTGGCGGTCCCGGGCCAGCTTCTCCACGACGACGTCGTTCAGTGCGGTGACGTTCATGGCGATGCCCCAGTCGTCACCGGTGTCGCAGTCCATGCGCACCCGGGGCGGCGGCAGCAGCGGCCCACGGCCGTACCGCACCAGCTCCTCCATCTGCTCGGGCACCTCCAGCCGGCACGACGCCCGCAGCGTCAGGAGCATCCGGCTCTCCACGGTGATCCGCCCGTCCTGTACGGCGTCCAGGGCGGTGCCCACCGCCGTGGCGGGGACCTCCGTCAGGAACCCCACCCGTCCGAGGTCGACGCCGAGGACCATGACGTCGCTCTCGGCGGCCAGCCGGGCACCGCGCAGGAAGGTCCCGTCGCCGCCCAGCGTGACGATCAGGTCCGGACCGCCCGCGGCATCCAGCTCCTCCCGGGCGCTGTGCCGCGCGCCGTTCTGCCACACGTCGATGTCGGCACACCCCACGGCACGCTCGGCGCACCACTCGCGTACGGCACTCGCCGCGGCCACGGCCTCGGGCCGTCCGCCGTGGACGACGAGGCCGATACGGTTCAGCGTCATACCCGCCTCCCAGCAGGTTCGCCCGGGGAGCCATCCTCGCCGTGAACCGGGTCGGCACCTCGCACGCCACGCCGCCGGGTCCGGTGTCCGGCCGCCACCCGGGGCGTTCGTGCCGGTCCTGCCCGGTTCCTGTCACTGGCATGTCACAGGCGATGCGCGGTGGAACCCCTGGTGCGGCGGCTCTGTCTAGGCCGATGAACACCGGCGGGGAGCCGGTGGACCTGTGCACTTCGGACATCGGGGGACCCCATGCAGTACCGAGACGCCATCCGCGTCACCGCGTCGGCGATGGCCGTGATCGCGGGCGCTCTGTCGCTGTCGGCGTGTCATTCGGGTGGCGGCGACGCGGCGGCCGAGAAGCCCTCCGCGGCCCCGACCGGCGTGGTGGCCTCTCCCACGGCCTCTGCTCCGGCCTCTTCTGCGCCCTCTTCAGCGGGGAGTCCGGGCACTGCGACCTCGCGGCCGTCCGGCGGCGCCACGCCGGCCACTTCGGGCGCCCCGGCCTCTCCCGCGTCCGCGACGTCGGCCGGCTCGGTGCCGGCGTGTGCGGCGGCGGCCGTGAAGGCGACCGCGTACCAGGCCGCCGACCGTCCGGACGGGACGGGCACCGGAGCGGCGGTGGTGGAGTTCACCAACGTCTCCGGCCGGTCCTGTGTCCTGAACGGACACCCGTCGGTGGCCGGTGCGGGCAACGGCTCGCCCGAACACAACAGCCCGCTCTCGGTGACGCCTGCCGGCGCCGCGTCGGCGGTACACGTCGCGCCCGGCGGCAAGGCATGGGTGAAGCTGACGTTCGTGCAGGTGCAGGGAGAGGGCGACGGCTACTGCACGTCCGGCGCGAAGCCCGTCGTGTACCCGACGCTGGTGGTCGGCCTGCCCGGAGCGGGGGCCCATCAGGTCGCCCTGTCCGACGGTGAGTTCGCCGAGTGCGACAACAAGGTCACGGCGACCGCGGTCTCGGCGGTGAAGCCCTCCTGAACCCGCCCGGCCCGCCGGGCACGCGACACGCCGCCCTCGGCCGAGCGCCAGGGCGGCCCGCCGGCCGGTGAGTGCCGTCTCGGTGAGCTGCCGGTGGCTCAATCAGCGTGCACTCAGCGGGCCGAAAGCGGCACATCGGCGGGCCTCGGCACGCCTCGGCGGGCTGCCAGTGGCTCGTCAGCGGGCGTCATCGGACGGTCGGCGCGGCAGGCGCCACCAGCCGCCGTCGCGGCTCACCAGTGGGGGCCTCAGCGGGCCGTCAGCGGCTCGTCGGCGGACCTCGGCGGGCTGTCGGCGGTCGTCAACGGGTCGTCGTGGTGGAGACGGCGGTGCGTGCCGCCCGTTCCACCAGTGCGACGCCGTCCTTCATCGACTTGCTGCCGTCCGAGAGCACCGCGACGAGGTAGTGGTGCCCGCCGGTGGTGATCCGGCCGACGCTGTTGACGTCCCACAGCCCGGTCGTGTTGCGCTGGAGCCAGCCGTTCTTCAGGGCCCACCCGGACCCGGCGGCCGCCGAGACGCCCCAGGACTGGTCGTCGGCGACCTGGCCCATCAGTGTGCGGATGTAGGCGCGTGAGGTGCCGTCGAGCGCCTGCGCGGTTCCGGTCTTCGCCGTCGCGCCGGTGTCGAACACCGCGCGGAGCAGGCGTATCTGGTCGCCCGCCGTGGTCCGCGTCAGTCCCCACTTGGCACCGGGACCGCCGCTGGTGGAGGTCAGCCCCAGCCGTTTGTTCGCCGTCCGGAGGCCGGTGGCGAGTCCGATGCGCCGCCAGAAGCCGTTCGCGGCGGTGTTGTCGCTGTGCTCGATCATCTTCTCGGCCTGGGTGCGCTCCTGCGCGGTCAGACCGTGCCCGGAGTCCTGCGCCTGGAGCAGCCTCGCGGCGAGGATGTCGACCTTGATGATGCTCGCCGTGTCGTAACGGGTGTCGGCGCCGTACAGGGCGGGCTGCCGGCCCGTGCCGTCCAGGTCGAGCACCGCGGCCGTCACGCGGGCCTTGCCCTGCGCATGCACCGCGGCCGCGAAGGCGGACGCGGTGGAGCCGGAAGGCGCCGACGCTGCTGCCGCCGGCGACGGGGCGAGCGCGCCGGCCGCGAGCAGCGTCGCCACAGCGGCCGCCGGCACACCGGAGGCCGCCAAGCGCCTCCCGGGGATCCGAGGGCGCGGCCGGAGACTGGTGCGGTGCGGCATGTGAGGGGCCTCAGCAGGTCGGGGTACGGAACACAGCACGGCGAACGTAAACAAAACGCCCGCTCTGCGAAGTGACCGCTGCCACGTGGAGGGCGCTTCCATGCCGTTTGTGAGGAGAGCAACACGGTGACGGGTCCTCGCCCGCTGTGACCGGCCGGGTTCTGTTGCGCCCGGTCGACGCCGGCCAGGGTGTCCAGCGCATCCCCGGGGGTAACACTGTGACCAGAGGGGCGGTCCGGACCCGGGAGGCGGCATGAGCGCATCGGCGGAGCCAAGAGTGTCCGGCCTCGAGGTCCGGTCGATCGACTACGTCCCCCTGAACGAGCGGCACGGCAAGCTCTGGCACCTGGGCCCCCTGTGGTTCATGTCCAACGCCCAGATCGCGACCCTGGCCGTGGGGCTGATCAGCATCACCGAGGGCGGCAACCTCATCTGGTCGCTGCTCGCCATCGTCGCCGGAACCCTCATCGGCACCTTCTTCATGGCCTTCCACTCGGCCCAGGGCCCCCAGCTGGGGCTGCCGCAGATGATCCAGTCGCGGCCCCAGTTCGGCTACGTCGGCGCCCTCCTGGTGTGGCTCTTCGCCTATGTGCAGTACGCGGGATTCAACGTCTTCAACAGCGCCCTCGCCGCCCAGGCCCTGCACACCACGCTGCACGGGAGCGTCAAACTGTGGGTGGTCGTGGTCACCGCGGTCGCGCTGGTCATCGCGCTGGTGGGCTACGACATCATCCACAAGGCGGAGCAGATCCTGACGTACACCTTCCTCGTCGTCTTCGGGGTCTTCACCGTCGGCGTCCTGGTCACCCTCCACTATCCGGCGGGCTCCTTCGACCTCGGCGCCTTCAAGTGGACGCCGTTCCTCGCCCAGTTCGGCGTGGTCGCCGGCTACCAGATCAGCTGGGCCATCTACGTCTCGGACTACTCGCGCTATCTCCCGGCCGACGTGACGGTCAGGAAGACCTTCTACTGGACGTACTTCGGCTCCGCGCTCGGCGGCATCTGGCTGATGGTGCTCGGATCGCTGCTGGCCGCGTGGGCCGGCAAGGACTTCGAGACGATCGCGTCGATCAACGCCGCGGGCGACAAGGTGTTCGTCGGGTTCGGCGCGATCGTGCTGCTCTTCGCCACCCTGGGCCTGGTGTCCGTCACCGCGCTGAACATGTACGGCGGTTCACTGACCCTCATCAGCGCCATCGACTCGTTCAAGCGGGTCCGGCCGACGCTGGGCGCACGTCTGCTGACCATCGGGCTGACCGCGGCGCTCTCCCTGGTCGGAGCGCTGGCCGCGACCTCCAACTTCCTGGAGAACTTCAACAACTTCCTGCTGCTGGTGCTCTACCTGTTCATCCCGTGGACCGCGGTGAACCTGATGGACTACTACATCGTGCGCCGTGGGCACTACGCCGTCGCCGAGATCTTCAATCCGCACGGCATCTACGGGCGCTGGGGCTGGCACGGCATCATCTCGTACCTGGTCGGCTTCGCCGTCATGGTCCCGTTCTTCTCCGTCGGCACCCTCTACGTCGGCCCCGTCGCCGAAGCACTCGGCGGAGCCGACATCTCCCTGTTCATCGGGCTGCCCGTCGCCGCGGCACTGTACTGGTGGCTGACGCGCTCGATCGACGTGGCGGCCGAGACCAGGGTGGCCGAGGCGGAGGCGGCGGCGCTGGAAGAGGCGGCGCACGAGCACCGCGAGCCCTGACCGGCGGACTCGACCCGGCGAACCCCGCGCGCGTGGCGGTCGACGGGCCGGGCCACCTCCGTCGGGGCGGCGCGACGGCGCGTCCGGCGACCGGGGCATCACCGCGACCGCGTGATCCCAGCACGGCGGCAGCCGCACCGCCGAGGGCACGGGTTCGGATGCCCGTATGCGGCAGGGCGCCCGCCCCTCCGTCGCCCATGCCCGTATGCGGCAGGGCGCCCGCCCCCGTCGACGCCCTTCCCCGCACAGTGATCCACTCCATGCGCAATTATCTGCGCGACGCAGGGAAAGTTGCTATATTCATCTTCGCGGCGCAGCCAATGCGTAACGCAGCTATAGGTCCGCAGCTCGCCCCACGGCGAACTCTCCCTCCAGGAGCCCGCATGCTCACCATCGCCGTCACCGGCGCGACCGGCGCCCAGGGCGGTGCCACGGCCCGCGCCCTGCTGGCCGCCGGCCACCAGGTCCGCGCCCTCACCCGCACGCCCACCGCACCGGCAGCCGAGGCCCTGCGCCGGCTCGGCGCGGACGTCCGCCACGCCGACTTCGACCACCGCCCCCTGCTCGACGCCGCCCTCGCGGGCGCCGACTCCCTCTTCGCGGTGACGACCCCGTTCGGCACCGGCACCGGGACCGAGGTCCGCCAGGGCAAGGCCCTCCTGGACGCGGCGGCGGCCGCCCGGGTCGGACACATCGTGTTCACCTCGGCCGCACACGCCGACCGCGGCACCGGCATCCCGCACTACGACAGCAAGGACGGGATCGAGCGCCACCTCCGGGCGACCGGCATCCCCTGGACGGTCATCGCCCCGGCGGCCTTCATGGACAACTTCGCCTCCGGCTGGACCCTGGAGGCTTTGCGCGAGAACAGCTTCGCCTGGCCCATGCCGGCCGACCGCCCCCTGACGCTGATCCCCGCCGAGGACATAGGCGCCTTCGCGGCCCTGGCGCTGCAGCGCCGGTCCGCGTTCACCGGCCGCCGGATCGACATCGCCTCCGACGAACTCACCGCCGCCGGGATCGCCGCGGCCCTCTCGGCCGCGACCGGCCGCCCGGTCACGCACCGCGAGGTGCCCCTGTCCTACGTCCGCACCCACTCGGACGACCTTGCCGCGATGTTCGACTACTTCACCACCACCGGCCTCGACGTCGACGTCACCGGCCTGCGCCGCGCCCACCCCGAGGTGGGCTGGCACACCTTCGCCGACTGGGCCGCCGCCCAGGACTGGCCCGCCCTGCTCGCCCCGGTCCCGCCCGCCCTGCTCACCCCGGTCCCGCCCGCCCTGCTCGCCCCGGACCCGCCCGCCCTGCTCGCCCCGGACCCGAACGAAGCCGTTCTGCCGTGAAGCCCCCGCCGAGGGCCGCTCACTTCTCGTGCGTCAGATGGGACGGCAGCCAGTGGTGCTCGCAGAACCAGCGCCCGAAGAGCGCACCCCCGTACACCACGAACCCGACGCCGATCAGCCACGACTCCACCACCAGCACGGTCCCGACCGCGCCGTAGCTCAGTGCGTTGGTGACGATGAGCGGGGTGAAGACGAGGGAGGAGAAGGCCCTGAGGCCGGCCAGGCCGCCGACGGTGGCCAGCGCGCCCGGCAGCAGGGTGCGCCAGTGCACCTGGCCCCCCAGCAGGAAGCGCTGGCCCCACCAGAAGAACAGCACCGCGCTCAGCACGGACACCACGACCCGCTGCATCCCCTGCAGCGTCGTACGCGTCTGCACCTCCTGGTAGAGATACGCGGTCAGCACCGCGAGCCAGGTCACCTGCCGCCATACCCGGTGCCAGGGACCCGCGGCCAGGCCCCAGACCCGCTCGTAACCGTTCTGGACGCTGCCCGCGAAGGACACACCGAACACCGCGAGCAGGACCAGGCTCAGCACGCTGGTGGTGCCGACGACCTCGCGCGGCGGACTGATGATGCCCGTGAGGGCATCGGCGGACCGCCCGGACAGCCCCATGCCGTCGGCGAGCCACGAGGCGAAGCCGCCCCGTACCAGCGGATCGGCCGCGGCGACCACGATCAGCAGCGGAGCCAGCGTCACCAGGGCCAGCGTGGCGAACCCCATGGCTCGGTGCATCAGCTCCAGATCGCGTCCGCGCCGGAACAGGACGTGCACGCCGACCCACTCCCAAGCGCGGTGGAGGCCGCGCCGCCACTGCCTCACGGGTCCCTCCCGTGCTCGCCGCACCGTGCTCGTCGCCGACCTTCGGGCGCCGCCGGCATCGAGCGGGCTGCCCGCGGCGAGTCTCTGCTGACATGATCGGACGAAAGGTGCCGACTCGCCCGGCCGGACATGCCGCAGGACGACACGATCCTGCCCGTGAACCGGCTCAGGTGCCCGACTTGATCGTCTTCATGGTCAGGTGGGAGTCGATGCGCAGGACGCAGGGCAGACCGCTGAGCTTCTCGGTGAGAAAGGACTCGTAGGCGGCGTGGTCGGCGACGGCGACGCGGACGAAATAGTCGGGGCGGCCGTACATGCGCCGGAACTCGATCACCTCGTCGTAGGAGGCCACGGTGTCCTCGAACTCCAGGAAGGTCGTCCGGTCGTTGGCGCTGACCTCGACGTCGATGAGGACCTCCAGGCCGCGGCCCACGGCCCCGGGATCGACGACGGCCCGGTACCCGGCGATGACGCCGGCCTCTTCGAGCCGCTTGACCCGGCGCAGGCACGGGGGCGGGGTCAGCCCCACCCGCTGGGCCAGCTCGACGTTGGTCAGCCGCCCGTCCTGACGCAGGTGGAACAGAATGTCCCGGTCGATGGCATCGAGTTTCACTTCATTGCGCACAGCCTCATTCTACGGACATGAACGGCAACCATATGACATGGCGTTTCTTCTAAAATGTCTCCATGCGAACCTCCTCCGCCGCTGTCGACGGCGCGGTCCGGCCCGAGCCCGCCCCCGCACCCCGGACGCTCTCCGAGGCGCGGGCCGCGTTCGAGGACTCCGCCTCCGTGGGCCTCGGCTTCGTCCCGCTCGGCGTCGCGTTCGGCGTGCTCGTCACCCACTCCGGTGTCGGCTGGTGGTGGGCGAGCCTGTCCAGCGCGCTGATATACGGCGGGTCGTTCGAGTTCCTGCTGATCGGCATGGTCACCGCCGCCGCACCGCTGGTCTCCGTCGCCGTGTCCGCGTTCCTGGTGAACCTGCGGCATGTGTTCTACGCCCTGTCGTTCCCGCTCGACCGGGTGACGGGACGGTTCGGGAAGTCGTACAGCACGTTCGCGCTGTGCGACGAGGCCTACGCCCTGACCGCCGGGCACCGGGCCCGTACCTGGTCCAGCCGGCGCATTCTGTGGCTCCAGCTGTTCATGCACCTGTACTGGGCCGGGGGAGCCACCGCAGGAGCCCTGCTCGGCTCGCTCATCCCCGACAGCGTCACGGGGCTGGACTTCGCACTCACCGCTCTGTTCGCGGTACTGGCGCTCGACGCCGTCCGTGACCTGCGGGGTGATCTGCCCACTCCGCTGCTCGCGCTCCTCAGCGCCGTCGCCGCCCGGCTGTTGCTTCCCGGGCAACTGCTGCCCGTCGCCTTCGCCCTGTTCACCGCCGGGCTCCTGGCCCGGCACCTCACCCACCGCAGGAAGCCGAGCCATGCCTGACACGCCCTACCTCGTCGCCGCGGTCCTCGTGTCGGCCGCCGTGACCTGGGCCCTGCGCGCCCTGCCCTTCGCCGCCCTCGCCCCCCTGCGCGCAAGCGGCACGGTCCAGTACCTCAGCACCCGCATGCCCGCCGGGATCATGGTGATCCTCGTCGTCTACTGCCTGCGCGACCTGCCGCTGGCCCACGTCCGCGTCCTGGCCCCGCTCGCGGCCCTGACCGTCACCGTCGGTCTGCACCTGTGGCGTCGCAACGCCCTGCTGAGCATCCTCGGCGGCACGGCGGTCCATGTGACGCTGGCCAGCACGGTCTTCGCGCACTGACGGCCCGCGAACGGCCCGCGCAAGGACCGCGGACAGCACGGCGCCCGGTGAGACAGCCGGCCAGGAAGGGACCGACCGGCGTCATCACCGGGCGTGCCGTCATGCGTCACCCGCGGGCGGACGTCGCTCAGACGGTGCCGCTCTTGGCGATCGTGACCTTCGCGCTGGTCGTGCCGCTCTGGCTGCCCAGCTTCTCGATGCTGTCGACGATCTCCTGGCCCTCGACGACCTCGCCGAAGACGACGTGCTTGCCGTCGAGCCAGCTGGTGACGACCGTCGTGACGAAGAACTGCGAACCGTTGGTGTTGCGGCCCGCGTTCGCCATGCTCAGCAGGTAGGGGCGGTCGTGCTTGAGCGTGAAGTTCTCGTCGGCGAACTTCTCGCCGTAGATGCTCTTGCCGCCGGTGCCGTCGCCCCGGGTGAAGTCGCCGCCCTGCAGCATGAACTGCGGGATCACCCGGTGGAAGGAGGAACCCTCGTATCCGAAGCCGTGCTGGCCGGTGGCCAGCTCACGGAAGTTCTTCGCGGTCTCGGGGACCACGTCGTCGAAAAGCTTGAAAACGATCCGGCCGGCCGGCTGGTCGTTGATCGTGATGTCGAAGTACACGTTGTCACTCATGGCGATCAACTTACCGTTGAGCAGTGCCGCAACGTGCAGAAGGGTGGGTTTGGCCCTTCGGTGTCGTGCCGCGGGCCCGAGAATACGAGAAGTGGAGGCCGACGTGACCGAGGGCCGGCAGTGGGACGAGACCCTGTTCGAGGGGACGGCCGCCCACTACACGCGGGGCCGGCTGCCGTACGCCCCCGGCCTGGTGGCACGGCTGGCCGATGTGCTCGGCCTGGACGGGACCGGGCGGCTGATCGACGTGGGCTGCGGGCCCGGCACCCTGACCCTGCCCCTCTCGCCGCTGTTCGGCCACGTCGTCGGCGTGGACCCCGACCCCGGAATGCTCGACGCGGCCGCACGCCGAGCCGCCGACGAGCCGGCGGCCCGCAGGACGCGGTGGGTGCGGATCCGGGCCGAAGAGCTTCCGGCGGACCTCGGCACCTTCACCGTGGCCGTCTTCGCCCAGTCCTTCCACTGGATGGAGCGCGACCTGGTGGCGGCCCGTGTGTACGGCATGCTCGGGCCCGGCGGCGCGCTGGTGCACGTCAGCGACCTCAAGGGCGAGCGGCCGGGCACCGAGGGCCTGCCGTACCCGGTTGCGCCGTACCCGGCCATCGGCGAACTGGTGCGGGCGTACCTGGGGTCCGTGCGCCGTGCCGGGCGCGGAGCGCTCCCGGACGGCACCCCCGGGGGCGAAGCGGCGGTGTTCCGGCGGACCGGGTTCCTGGGGCCCGAGCGGTTCGTGGTCTCCGGCGGGCAGGTGCTGGAACGCGACGAGGACGACGTCGTCGCCTGGGTGTTCTCGTTGTCGTCCTCGGCTCCCGGCCTCTTCGGCCCGCGCCGGGACGCCTTCGAAACCGACCTGCGCCGGCTGCTGCGCTCCTGCTCCCCGGCGGCCCGCTTCAGCGAACGCGGGCCCGGCACCGAGGTGTTCGTCTGGCGCAAGCCCTCCTGACCGGCCCACCGAAAGGACACGCGCCAGGCGGTCTCGTCGGGGGTGTCCTGGCGGCCGACGGCGCCCGCCTCTCTCACCTCGCCGGACGCACGGAGCGCCGGGCACTCGCGCGGTGCCCGGACCCGCCGGCAGCCCGCTCGCCCGCCCCGACCGGCCGGACCACCGCACCTCCGGCAGGTGCTTGCACCACCACGGCGGCCCGCGCCTGAGCGGTGGACGGCCGGGGCGGGCAGGAAGCAAGCGGCGGACGGCCGGGGCGGGAAACCGGCGGCGGACGGCCGAGGCGGGAAACCGGCGACGGGCGGCCGGGGCGGGCAGGGATCAGCGGGGTGCTGGCCTCACGGGTACGACACCACGGTCGACGGCGTCGTGGACGTGCCCGAGGTCGGTGATCCCGTCTCGTTGATCACGTGCTCGTACTGGCCGTTGCCGCCGAGCGAGACCACCAGCAGGTCGTGGAACTTCACGCCCGGACGGTTCGGCGCGGAGAACCCGTTGTGCTGCACGATCGACGGATCGACGTCGTAGTAGCAGTAACTGCCCAGGCCCCAGCCCTCGTGCGCGGTGACGTTGTCCCCGACCTTGTAGGCCGCGTATCCCTTGACGGAGCCGTTCTGGACGGCGGCCTGGTTCGGGGCGTCGTACGCCTTCTCGTTCTGGAAGAAGATCGTGCGACCGCGCTGGCCGTTCCACTGCACGTCGTACTTGTTGAAGTGCTCCACGAACAGACCGGTGCACAGGACGTCGTCGCCGTTGACCACGACACCGTAATCGGCGCGGTTGGTGTCCCAGCCGACGCCGGTGCCGTGGTCGGCACGCCAGACCCAGGTGTGGTCGACGATGGTGTGCCGGCTGTTGATCACCATGCTCGTGGTCGCCCTGCCGGCGCCCGCGCCGCCGACGCGTACGAAGACGTCCTGCACGGTGGTCGGGTCGGCCGAGTGGTCCCGCGAGGCACCGGACGGGCCGACCTCCAGCAGGGTCGGTGAGTTGACCGGCCCGGCGTCGATGAGGAACCCGGCGAGCCGTACCCCGTCGACGTCGGCGACCTTCATGACCGTGGTCCCGTTGTCGGGCACGAGGGTCGCGTACCCCAGGCCCAGTACCACGGTGCCCGCGCGGTTCACCTGGACCGGCTGGTCCACGTGGTAGACGCCCGGTGTCAGCAGCAGGTGGAGTCCCTGCGCCAGTGCCTGGTTGAGGGTGGCCGCGCTGACGCCCGGCCGGGCGACGTAGAACTGCGACAGCGGCAGGGACGTACCCCGCGGCGTACCGCTTCCCCAGGTGACACCGCGGGCGCCGGTCCGCAACTCCGGGAGGAACACCCGGAATCCAGTCCCGTCGACATGAAGGAAGGGCTTCTCGCGGGAGACCGGGGTGGAGTCGAGCGTGGTGTACGGCGGGTTGGGGAAGCTCTGCGCCGGCGCGCCCTGGACGCCGGAGAACACCATGTTCCACACGCCGTTGAGCCAGCTTCCGACGACGCTGTCGCGGGTGTACCACTGCTGCTGCGAGTAGGGCCCGACCTGGCCGTCGATCCGGCTGTCCGCGATATAGCCGCCGCTCGCCCAACCGTAGCCCGACGGGGCGAGGTCGAGCCCGCCGCGTACGTGCATGCGGCGGAACGGGGCCGCCTGCGCCACCGCCCAGCGGTTGGTGCCGTTCGCGGGGACCAGGGCCAGATTCTCCGCCGAACGCCAGAAGTTCTGCGTGGCGTTGCCGTTGAACCAGCCCGCGTCGACCGTCACATCACCGTTGATGGTCGTGTCGTCGGGGGAGAGGCCGAGGCCGGCTATGGAGGTGTAGAAGCCGATCTGGGCGTTGAGGCCGCTGTAGGCACCGGGCTTGAACAGCAGCGCGTAGCGGCCGCTGCCGAACTGGGCCGACTCCTGCTGCTGGAAGACCTGGTCCAGCTTGGCCTGGATGCCGGGCGTGGACGGGTCGAAGACGAGCACGTTGGGGCCGAGGTCGCCCCCGCCGGGCAGGGCGCGGGGAGACGTGCGGGACGTCGTGACGGCACCGGCCGGTGTGGCCACACCCGCGAGCAGGGGCACGGCCGCCGCCGCGGCACCGAGAACGGCCCGGCGTCCGATGCGTGGCGAGGACTGCGAGGACTGCGAGGACGGCGAGGGCTGCGAGGAAGGGGTGGACGGCGAGGAGGGCGAGGTGGGGGACGAGGGGGGCATGCGCGGCTCTCCTTGTTCAGGAAGTGAACGAATGGTGGCTGGGGAGCGCTCTCTCGTCGTTGGATGCTTCAGTGGCGTGAACGATGCGTCAAGAGGTGCAACCGAAATTCCAGTCCCTGGCACTGACCAACCGTCATATCGCCGTCCCCGCCTTCGAGAAGTGAGGGATGGGGCCCGCTGATCCTTTGGTCGATTCCCTTGACACCCTCACGCCACCGCCCCAACACTCCAGCGATGGGAGAGCGCTCTCCCGTCTCCGTACGACTTCCAGCCCCCACCTCCTGTCGAGGAGCCCGTATGTCACGGAGATCGAAGATCCTCTCGGGCGCGCTGATCACTTCCGCGCTGCTGCTGACCTCGCTCGGCCTCGGTGGTGTCGCCGCGTCGTCCGCACCCCGGGCCACCGCCGCGGCCGTGCACACCGGCCACGCCATGGCAGGGTCGACCGCCTCCTCGCCCGAGGACCCCGACGGCGACGGCTACATCCCGGCCGACCCGCCGGTCACCGGCGTCACCCCGTCCACGCAGGACCCGCCGCACCGCTACTTCCACGAGTTCCAGGCCAACTGCGCGGTCAGCCACACCGCTCCGGACGACCCGATCGTCTATCCGCAGCAGCCCGGCAAGTCCCACGACCACACGTTCATGGGCAACACCACGACCGACGCGAACAGCACCACGGCCTCACTGGGCGCGGGCGGCACCACCTGCAAGGCGCCCGGTGACCTGTCCGGCTACTGGATGCCCACCCTCTACGACGGCGACCGGCAGATCCTGCCCGTGGGCCCGCAGGTCATCTACTACAAGACGGGCGTCACCGACTACATCAGCGTGCGGCCGTTCCCCAAGGGCCTCAGGTTCGTCGTCGGCAGCCCGATGCAGAGCGCCGACGAGTTCCGCCACCACCCCGGCTTCGTGGAGGGCTGGGAGTGCGGTGACAGCTACTTCAACACCGAGTTCCCGGCGGCCTGCCCGGACCGTGCCGACGTCCAGCTCAACATCCGCTTCCAGGCGCCCAGCTGCTGGGACGGAAAGTACCTGGACACCCCCGACCACAAGAGCCACATGGCCTACCCGGTGGTCAAGCCCGGAACGAACGACAACGTCTGCCCCGCCGACCACCCCGTGGCGCTGCCGATGATCGAGTTCAAGACGGCCTTCCCCGACAACGGCGACATGTCGCAGGTGCGGCTGTCCAGCGGAACGGGCCACAGCTTCCACTACGACTTCTTCAACGCCTGGGACGACCGCACGCTCAAGGCGCTGGTCGACCACTGCATCGTCGGCGGGCTGCAGTGCGACGCGCGCGGCTACGACGAGACCCACCCGGAGGCGGGCGCGGCCCTGGACGCCGACTACCGCCTGCCGTAGCGGACAACGCCCGCAGCCGCAGCCGCAGCCGCAGCCGCAGCCGCAGCCGCAGCCGCAGCCGCGCTCGCACCCGCACACCACACGGGAGACCCCACCACCATGACCCCACCACCCCGCACCCGCACTCGCGCGCGCCGCCTCGCCGCGCCGCTCACCGCCGGCGTGCTCACCGCCGGCGCCCTGACCGCGCTGCCGGCCGCACAGGCCCACGCGGCCGGCAGCGTCGTCAAGGTGACCGGCACCCAGGGCAACTGGCAGCTCACCGTGGACGGACAGCCGTACCAGATCAAGGGCCTGACCTGGGGCCCCGCCATCGCCGACGCCGACAGGTACCTGCCCGACCTCAAGTCCATGGGCGTCAACACCATCCGCACCTGGGGAACCGACGCCACCAGCAAGCCGCTCCTCGACTCCGCCGCCGCCCACGGCATCAAGGTGATCGCCGGGTTC
Source organism: Streptomyces sp. NPDC107581 (assembly GCF_055657175.1). Taxonomy (NCBI): domain Bacteria; kingdom Bacillati; phylum Actinomycetota; class Actinomycetes; order Kitasatosporales; family Streptomycetaceae; genus Streptomyces; species Streptomyces sp. NPDC107581. The sequence goes on along the minus strand of NZ_JBVKBH010000005.1, from coordinate 223,899 downwards.
TGGCTGCAGCCCGGCGGCGGACCGGGCAGCGGCGGCTGCGTGAACTACGTGACCGACACCGCCTACAAGAACCAGATGCTGGACGAGTTCCCCAGGTGGGTGCAGACCTACAAGGACCGCGCCGGAGTCTTCCCGCAGCACGAGGTGTCGGTCCTGGACGGCATCAGGTCGGGGCTGCGCGGCCGGGCCCGGGTCGTCCATGTCCCCGGGCCGGCCCCGGACGGCCCGCCCCCGCCGCTGGACATGTCCGTGAGCAGCGACCCGCGCAGCGCCGTCCCCGGCGTCCTGCTGCGCGTCCTCGACCGCGCGGGCGCCGAGCTGTACGCCGGACACCGCCGAAGTGGAAGGCAGTTGGAGCCTCCCGTGCCGCCCGGCGCACACACCGTGGAGATCAGCGCACGACTGCCGCCCCGGGTGCCGGGTGCCTGGCGGATCGGCATCGCCGGCATCGGCCGCCTCAGCCTCCGCCTCGACGGACAGGAGCTCCTGGAAGGGACGTTCACCACCACCACGGACGACCCGGCCGTGATCCATGTGAGCCCACCGGCCCAGGTGGTCACCGTCCACCTGACCGCAGGCACCGCCCCGTTGCTCGTCGCCCGCCGGGAACTCGCCCCGGGCACCGGGCGCGCCACCCTCGTGGGCGCCGCACCACCCGGACCCGGCCGCGCCGAGGCCCTGGCCGCGGCGGTCCGGGCGGCACGCGCGGCGGACGCGGCCGTGGTGGTCGTCGGCACCGGCGAACAGCACGAATCCGAGGGACACGACCGCCTCCGTCTCGCCCTGGGCGTGGATCAGGACGCCCTGGTCCGCGCCGTCGCCCGGGCCAACCCACGCACGGTGGCCGTGGTCAACAGCGGTGGCCCGGTCGAACTGCCCTGGCGCGACGAGGTCGGCGCACTGCTGCTCGGCTGGTTCCCCGGCCAGGAGGCGGGCGGCGGTCTGGCCGACGTCCTCCTCGGCCGGGCCGAGCCCGGCGGACGGCTGCCCACCACCTGGCCCGCCACTCTCGCCGACGCCCCGGTCACCCGCACCCGGCCCCGGGCCGGCCGCGTCTGCTACGACGAAGGCGTACACGTCGGCCACCGCGGCTGGCTGCGTGCACGCCGCACGCCCGCCTACTGGTTCGGGCACGGACTCGGGTACACCACCTGGGCCTACGAGGAGATCACCGGGCCACCGCAGACGGCGGCCGGGGAGGACTTCACGGTCCGCGTGCGGGTGCGCAACACCGGGGCGCGCGCCGGCCGGGAGGTCGTCCAGGTCTATCTCGCCCGCCCCGGCGCGGGCGCCGTCGCCTACCCGGAGCGGTGGCTCGCCGGGTGGACGGCCGTGCGGGCGGGGCCGGGGGAGACGGTGGTCGCCCCGGTCCGGGTCCCGGCGCGCAGCCTGCGCCACTGGGACGTCCACGCGGGCGCGTGGCGCACCGAGCCAGGGCCGTGCCGGGTGCTGGCGGGCCGCTCGGCGGGGGACCTCCCCGTGGCCCTGGAGGTCATGGTCCGCGACCCCGGCTAGGACCGCGCGGCCGGCGCGGAACGCGCGCGCAGCGGACGAAGAGCGTGCTCAGGAGCGTGGGGAGAGTGCGCTGAGGGCGGATGGGGAGCCTGCGTAGGGCGTGTTTGGAGCGTACGGGGACGACCGTGCGTGAGGCGTGGTCGGAACGTACGGAGACTCTGAGCAAGATGTGATGGGAGCGCACGGAGAGCCTGCGCAGAGCGTGTCCCGGACGTACGGGAGGGCCTGCGCAGAGCGTGTCCCGGACGTACGGGGAGGGCCTGCGCAGGGCGTGCGGAGAGCGCTCTATGCCCGTGGGGTGCCCGGCCGTTAGGGTGCGGGCATGAGCAGACAGGCCCCGACGCTGGAGGACGTCGCCCGGGAGGCCGGCGTCTCCCGGGCCACCGTGTCCCGGGTCGTCAACGGCGTGCGCAACGTGGACCCCGCGATCCAGGAAGTGGTCCGCCTGGCCATCGAACGGACCGGGTACGCACCCAACCGCGCCGCCCGCTCCCTGGTCACCCGGCGGGCCGAGACCGTGGCCCTGGTGGTGTCCGGCGCCGGGAACGCCTCGGACGAGGCACAGGCCGCCTTCGCCGCCCGCGTGTTCGCGGACCCGTTCTTCGGACGGGTCGTCGCCGGGATCGTCGGCTTCCTCCGGCCGCGCTCGGTGCACCCGGTGCTGATGTTCGCCGAGTCCCCCGAGGCCCGCCAGGAGGTGCTGACCTGTCTGCGGCAGGGACGGGCCGACGGCGCACTGGTCGTCACCAGTCACGCCGACGACCCGCTGCCCGCCCTGCTCGCCGAGGCCGGCCTGCCCGCGGTGCTCTTCGCCCGGCCCTCCCGGCCGGTCCCGCTCAGCCATGTGGACCTGGCCCACCGGGACGGCGGCCGGCTCGCCGCCGAGCACCTGCTCACCCGTGGCTGCCGCAGACTCGCCACGATCTGCGGTCCGCTGGCCGTCTCCGCGAGCCAGGAACGCCTGGCCGGCTTCCGTGACACCCTGGCCCGGCACGGGCACCCCTACGTCCCCGTCGCCGAGGGCGGCTTCACCCTGGACAGCGGAACCGTCGCCATGGCCGCCCTGCTCGCCGAACACCCCGGCCTGGACGGGGTGTTCGCGGCCAACGACCTGATGGCCGAGGGGGCCTGCCGGGTGCTGCGCGAGCAGGGCCGCCGGGTGCCCGAGGACGTGGCGGTCGTCGGCTTCGACGACTCCACCGTCGCCGTCGCCTGCCGGCCCCGGCTCACCACGGTCCGCCAGCCCGTGGAGGACATGGCGGCGGACATGGCCCGTCTGCTCGACGAACACATCCACGGCACCCGCACCGAGCCGGCATCGGTCGTCTTCGACCCGGAACTGGTGGTGCGGGAGTCGGCATGAGGAAGACGCGGCAGGCGCGGCCGCGAGGGACTCGCGCACAGCTGTCTGCGCGTGTACGGCTTTTCGGCCCGACTCCGAATCCAACTCCGAATCCGGCTCCGACTCCGAATCCGGCACCGGTCGGAACCGGCCGCCGGAACCCCTGCCGAGGCCGGCTCGGCGCCCGCCGTCAGGAGGTCTTGCGGGCCACGCCTCCGTAGAAGCCGATCTCGTGGGACCTCGGCGGTGGCGTGGTGTCCGGACGCCAGAACGGGACCTGGGCCAGGCCGGGCTCGGCCAGGTCGAAGCCGTCGAAGAACCGCTCGACCTCGCTACGGGAGCGCAGGTTCAGGGTGGCGGTCGCCTTGTTGTAGACGGCCTGGGCCGCGCTGCGGTCGGCGAAGTCGCCCGTGGCATGCGAGAGCACCAGGAAGCTGCCGGCCGGCAGCGTGTCGCGCAGGGCGGCGACGGCCTGGGCGGGCTGCTCCGCGTCGGTGAGGAAGTGCAGGACCGCGACGAGGAGCAGGGCGACCGGCTCGTCGAAGTCGATGGTGCGCCGGACGTCGGGATGGTCCACGACGGCCTGCGGGTCGCGCAGGTCGCCGAGTACCACGCTGGTCGACCCGGAGCTGCTGAGCAGCGCGTTGGCGTGGGCGGCCACGATCGGGTCGTTGTCGACGTACGCGACCCGCACGTCCGGCGCCGCCTCCTGGGCGATCTCGTGCACGTTCGGCGAGGTGGGCAGTCCGGTGCCGATGTCGAGGATCTGACGCACGCCATGGCCGACGACGTACCGGACGGCGCGCCGCAGGAAGGCCCGGTTGGCCTGCAGGCCGATGCGTACCTCGGGCGCGGCGGCGGCGAGTTCGTCGCCGGCCCGCTGGTCCACCTCGTAGTTGTCCTTGCCGCCCAGCAGATAGTCGTAGATCCGCGCAGGGTGCGGCCTGCTGGTGTCGATCTTCGCGACCCGGAAGCCGTCCTGTCCCACGCTGTGCTCCTCTCGCCGGCGGTCACGGCCCCCGCGCCCGTGACCGGCCGACGACAGCCTCTCACAACAACTGCCGTGCTTTGGCCAGAAGTTGCCCGTGCGATATCGGCAGCACGCGCTCACCCCCGGTGACCGCCCTGTCGCCGCACACCACGCGGAGGCGGGTGCGCGGAGCAGGACGGCCACGTCCGTGCCGCGCCGTCAGTGCAGTGTGCGGCACAGCAGTGCATCGGGACCCGGACGGCTGCCCACCCGCGTGGTGAAGGCGATCCCCGCGGCGTACTCGTCGGCCGCGCACTGGCCCTTGTAGTCGCCGTGGGCGAAGTCGCCGCCCGCCGCGTCGGCGGGACGGTTGTCGGACCGGTCGAACCACACGGTGCGCCCGGCGCCCGCCGGCGGAACGCGGCCCGGCACGCACAAGGCCGCCGACAGACGTTCCCCGCGCAGGCTGTAGCCGATCAGGAAACCACCCGGGGGGCACTGGAGTTTGGTGTACCCGGACGCCCAGTCACCGCCCGCCGGAACATGGCGCTCGTCGACGACGACCGTCCGATCCGCACCGGAGTCCCGCAGGTCCGCCTCGCCGCCGTCGGTGCACAGGCCACGGCCCGTGGTGTGACTGAGACCGGCCAGACGCAGCCCGTCGGGGCAGACGGCCTTGTAGGCGCCGGAATCCCAGTCCCCGGTGTTGCGCACGCGCAGGGACTCCACCGCGTCGCCGTGGTCGGTGGAGAGCATGCGCCAGGTGGTGACGGCCGCCACCGGACCGGCGTCGCTCGGCGCGGTCATGAGCCGCTGCCAGGCCGCACTGCGCCAGTCGCCGGAGTCGAGGATGCCGGTGCGGTGCCCCGCGCTGTCGTAGCGCAGCAGTGCCCAGTCGTCGTGGCCCTCGAAGCCGACGAGCGGCCAGTAGGCGAAGTCGGCGTCATGGCCGGTGAAGTAGTCGGTGATGTTGCCGAACCAGGCACGGGCCGCCGTGTTCGCCTCGTTGGAGCCGATGCCGAACTCGCTGACCCAGACGGGTGCGGTGAAGTGCTGACCGGACTGTTCGACGAAGAACGCCTCGTCGTCGAGAGCCGCGTCCAACTGCTCGCGGGTCAGGTCCTGGTAGCGAGGGTCGTGAGTCTCGCCGATGCCGGTGGCACCGCTGTGGTGCGGACCGGTGTAGCCGTAGAAGTGGGCCGAGTACACCAGCTTGTGGGCGTCGACGAGAGTGTGCGACAGGGTGCGCACGGGCGTGAGCATCGGCCGGCCGTGCGGGAGCCCGTCCACCGGCACGCCGGTCCAGTTGATGCCCTCGATGACGATGAGGAGACGGGGGTTGGCCTCGGTGAGGATGCGGTCGCCGGCGAGCTGGGCCGCGGCGTACCAGTCGTGGTCGTCGCCCAGACCCCAGTTGGGGTCGTCCAGGACGTCACGTCGGACCTCGTTGTACAGGTCGGCCCCGACCACACGGGGGACGGTGGCGTAGCGGCGGGCCATGAAGACCCAGTCGTCGGCCCACTGCTGGGTGGACAGCCCGCTGTTCCACCGTTCGTTGCCGTCGATCCCGCAGCACCAGCGGGACGTGTGGGTGTGATTGTTGAGGATGACGGCGAAACCGCTCCGGCTGAGCGCGTCGGCCACGGCGTCGAAGACCTGGAGGGGGGTCCGGCCCCGCAGCTGGGGGTTGGCGCGCACCGCGGCGTCGGGGACGGGCGTCGCGCTGTGGATCATCTCGTTGGAGAACGGCAGCCGGATCGTGTTGATCCCCAGCCGGTGGAAGTCGGCGAGCAGACCGTCGATCGGGACCCGGTCCAGGCCGAGGGGTATGCCGTAGGAGTTCTGGCCCGCGTGATGGGCGGCGGGGTCGCTCACGCTGCCGCTGCCCGTCCACGATCCCTGAGCGCCGTCCCAGTTCGCCGCCTTCAGACGGAAACGGTTGCCCTGGGCGTCGACGATGTACCGGCCTCGCGTCGACAGGGGAGCGGACCAGGCCTCCGCGGCCGGGGTCGTGGTTCTGGGCTTGGCTGTAGTCGTGGCTGTGGCTGTGGCTGTGGCTGTGGCTGTGGCTGTGGCTGTGGCTGTGGCTGTGGCTGTGGCTGTGGCCTCGGCGGCCGGTGACGGGGGCGGCGGCGGGGCGGCGGACGCCGTTGTCGACTGAGCGGCCAGGAGCAGGAGGGTCACGGCCGTTCCGGTCAGACGCAGTACAGGACGCAGGACAGCTGGTGCGATCGGCATGGGGCAGCCCTCGTTCGTCGGGGGAGTTCCACTGACGGTCGGAGACGAGCCGCCACGCGCGGGCGGTGTCATTCCGGGCTAGTACCCTGCACGGTGGGGCTCAGAAGGTCCAGGTTGTCGGCGGGACCAGGGCTGGACGCAGCGGTGCCGTACCCGGCGGCCGGGTCCGCTCCCACACCCACCGTCCGATTCCCAGGAGCCGCGTTGTCCACGTCCTCTGCACACCCCTCGCGCCGCCGTCTGCTCACCGGAGGCGCCGGTCTGGCGCTCGCGGCGTCCGCCGGGCCACTGATATCGGCGTCCCCGGCGGCGGCCGCCGAGCCGGCGACCGCCCAGCTCTACCAGCTCAAGCCGCCCCACTTGCTGGAGGCCGAGACACTGGTGGAGTACCTGCGGCTGCGTACCGACGAGTGGGACCACAACCGGTACAACGTCGAACAGGCCGGCGGGGAGAACCTCGGCAGAACCCAGGTGACCTGGGGGCGGCCAGGTCACCCGGAGGAGTTCGAGAACCTCTCCCAGTGCGCCTCCTTCATGACGGCGCTGCTGCAGCGCTCCTACGGCGCCGACACCGCCTACGGCTGGGCCACCCCGGAATACTTCAACCAGTACTTTCCGCCGAAGGACGGCACGACCCGCACCTCCTCCTATCCCAACGCCGAGGACCTGCAGGCCGGGTTCCTCAACGCCTCCGCGGTGCCGCACATCGATCCGGTGACCAAGCCGGTGAACCTGCGCCCCGGCGACATCATCGCCTGGGACTACGACCCCGCCGTCAAGAGCACGCCCTATACGGGGCACACGGTGATGATCCGCTCCTACCTGGGCACGCTGTCCTCCACCGTCGACAGCAAGCTGGGTGTGTCCGGGGTGGTCCCGCACCTCTTCCAGGTCGTCGACTGCACCAACAGCCCCCACGGAGGCCCCGACCTGGGCAGCCAGTCCAGCATCGACCGCTACCGCGCCCACCCCGACACCAGGGCCGAGATCGCCGACGACAACAGCACCTACACCGAGCACAGCGGCGTGGGCTACGGCCACATGATCTTCTACGCCGACCCCGACACGTCGCTGTTCGTCGGATACCGCTGGAGCGTCAACTCCTCCTCGCCCGAGGCCGCGGTCGCACAGCCGGTCACGGGCAAGAAGCAGATCGCCGCGGGCCGGGTCAACGCCTTCCTGGTGTAGCCGGGCGAGATGGTCCGGGAGGGTGCGGGCACGGCCCTTAGGGGACGACTCAGGCCCGAGTAGGGGTGGTTCCCGATGGTGCAGGACGGAACCCGGCCCGCACCATCGGAGTATGACGAAAGCACAGCCGAGCGAGGACCGGGCACGGCGGAAGCGCGGCCTGCGGGCCGCGGCCGTCTGCGCGGCCGTGCTCACCAACCTCCTGGTCGCCGCCCTTCCCGCACAGGCCGCGCCGTCCCGAGGGCCGGCCGCGCAGCCGGCCCGGTTGCGGCTGCCGGCCCCGACGGGCAGGTACCAGGTCGGCGAGGTGACGCTGCACCTCGCCGACAGCTCCCGCCCCGACCCCTGGCACACCGGCAAGCACGACCGCGAGCTGATGGTCAGCGTGTACTACCCCACGGCACATGCGGCCGGCCGGCCTCCCGCGCCCTACATGCTGCCCGGAGCGGCAGCGCACTTCGACTCGGTGACCGCCGACGACTACCTCGGGATGGGCGTCCCGACCGGGCGGACCGACTGGGCGGCCACCCTCACCCATGCCGTGCAGGGGGCGCCGGTCGCCCACGGCGACGGCAAGCGGCCGGTGCTGCTCTACTCCCCGGGGCTGGGCGAACCCAGGACCTGGGGGACCACCCTGGTCGCGGACCTCGCCAGCCGGGGCTATGTCGTGGTCACCATCGACAACACCTACGAATCTCCCGAAGTGGAGTTCCCCGACGGGTCGCTGGCCACCATGGTCACTCCCGGGGATCCCGATGCGTTCATCAGGAAGGCCCTCACGGTCCGGGACGCCGACACCAGCTTCGTACTGGACCAACTGGACGCGGTGAAAGCAGGCCGAAACCCCGACGCGGACGGGCGGCCCCTGCCCTGCGGCCTCTCCGGCTCACTCGATCTGTCCAGGGTCGGCATGTTCGGCCACTCACTGGGCGGCACGGCCGCGGCCACGGCCATGGACGCGGACCATCGGATCGGCGCCGGGATCGACATGGACGGCAACCTGACCCACTACGACGGCACGCTGATGCCCGTCGCCGAGCACGGCCTGGCGCGGCCGTTCCTGCTGCTGGGCAAGGACGGAGACACCGACACGGGCCCCGGCTGGAGCGCATTCCGGGCGCATACGCCCGGCTGGACCCGCACGCTGAGACTGCGCGGCGCCGAGCACGCGTCGTTCACGGATGCCGAGGCTCTGGTTCCGCAGCTGCATCTGCCGCCCGCCACCCGGACGGACGACATCGGCACGATCGCTCCGGGCACCGCTGTGCGCACCAACGAGGCCTATGTGTCCGCGTTCTTCGACCACTGGCTGCGCGGGACCCACGACCACCTGCTGGACGGCCCCTCACCCCGGTACCCTGCCATGGAGTTCGTAGACTGACCGGGCGGGCGGCTCACCCGGACGAAGCTCACTCGAAGTGGACGAGGATGCGGCCGGTGTTCCCGGAGTCGACCTCCCGGCGGACGTACAGCTTCCTGATGTGCTTCTGGTCGAGGAACGCCAGGACACGGTCCTTGAGCCGCCCCGTACCCTTGCCAGGGATGATCTCCGCGACCGGCTCGCCCGACTGGGCCGCCCGGAAGAGGAACTGACGCAGTGCCAGTTCGATGTCCCGGTTGTTGCGGAAGATCGGATGGAGATCGAGCGACATCATGCGGTGTCCCCTCCTGGCGCGGTCCGCGCCTGTGTCCTGCGGGCGCGGTAGGCAGCCGCCCTGATCCTGTGCCCGCAGGATTCCATGCCGTACCAGTGCCGGCGCACACAGCGGGTGCGGGAGCGGTCGGTGCGGGTGCGGGTGCGGGTGCGGGTGCGGGTGCGAGTGCGAGTACGAGTGGGGGTGAGGGTGAGGGTGCGCTCAAGGTTGCCGCGTGCGATCGGGCGGGCCGGGAGCCGGCCGCGGTGCGAAACCCGCCCCTTCCCGCCCGGCGGCCTTCCGGGGGACCGCCCCACCTTGTCCTCCGGCACCGGCGGATGCCCGATGCCTATGGTGGAGTGTGATCAACAGCGACACCGAACCTCCGCGACGCGTCCGGCGGCGGCCGGGGTACAAGGCCGCCGCGGGTGTCTTCGCCGTCGGGATGATGGGGACCACCCTGCCCACACCGCTGTACGGCCTGTACCGGCAGCAGATCGGGTTCTCGGAGCTGATCGTGACGGTCGTGTTCGCCGTCTACGCGGTGGGAGTCATCGCCGCCCTGCTGGCCGCCGGTGGGTTCTCCGACGTACTGGGGCGGCGGCCGGTGCTGCTGGCGGCCCTCGGTCTGTCCGCGCTCAGCGCGGTGTGCTTCCTGACCGAGGCCGGCCTGCCGCTGCTGTTCACGGGCCGGGTGCTGTCGGGCTTCTCGGCCGGTCTGCTGAGCGGCACGGCCACCGCTGCCGTCCTGGAACTGGCACCACCCGCACGACGGGGCCGGGCCGGACTGGCCGCGACCGCCGCCAACATGGGCGGGCTGGGCCTGGGCCCACTCGTCTCCGGCGTCCTGGCCCAGTACGCGCCCTGGCCGCTCAAGCTGCCCTTCGTCGTCCATCTGGCCCTCCTGGCGGGCGCCACGGCGATCGTCTGTCTGCTGGCCGAGACCGTGCCCCGCTCCGACCCGCGACCGCCGCTGCGACCACAGGGCATGAAGGTTCCGCCGGAGGTGCGTGGAGTCTTCGGGCCCTGCGCGCTCGCCGCCTTCGCAGGCTTCTCCATGCTCGGCCTGTTCACGGCCGTGGCCCCTGCCTTCCTCACCCAGACACTGCAGGAGCGCAACCTGGCGGTCACCGGTGCCGTCGTCTTCGGTGTGTTCGGCGCCTCCACCTGTGGGCAACTGCTCATGGGGCGGGTCGGCGCGCGCCGAGCCCTGCCCCAGGGCTGTGCCGTGCTCGTCGTCGGGCTGGTCCTCATCGGAACCTCGCTGCTCCTGAGGTCCTTTCCGATGCTGCTGGCCGGCGCGCTCACCGGCGGCACGGGACAGGGCATGGCGTTCCGCGCGGGACTGACCGAGGTGAGCGACGCAGCGCCCGGGACGCACCGGGGCGCCATCATCTCGGCGTTCTTCGTCGTCGCGTATGTGGGGATCTCCGTGCCGGTCGTCGGGGTGGGCGCCATGGCGGTGGCACTGGGCCTGCGCACGGCCGGCGTGGTGTTCGCCGTGTGTGCGGTCCTGCTCGTGACGGCCGTGGGCCTGCGGGTGAGACGGAACCTGCCCCCGGCCCCGGCCCGGACCTGATGCGGCGGAGCCGGCCACGCGCCCGGCCCGCGCCCAGCACTGAGGGCGCCGGCCAGGCGGGTGCCCGGCGGGCTGACCTGAGCCGGGACAATCGTCGCCATGAACGAAGGCACCCAGGACACCCGAGACACCGAAGACCGCGAAGACACCCGCGAGACCGCAGGCATGGACAACGGCGAGAGCCGGGTGACCAGGCTCGAGCGGCTGCTGGAGAACGGGGAGCGCGAACTCCTTCCGGCGTGGCGGCGGGCGACGCGCGGCGAGCCGCGCTGGGCGGTCACCGCCGTGATCCTGGTGGCGGTGGGCCTTCAGCTGGTGCTGCCGCACCGGTTCTCCCTCCCGCCGTACTGGGCGCTGCCGGTACTGGAGTTGATGCTGCTGGCCGGCCTGATCGCCGCGAACCCGCGACGGGTCGAGCCCCGCACGCGCCGGCTGCGGTGGCTGGGCCTGGCCCTGATCGGCGTCATCAGCCTGGCCAACGGCCTGGCGGCGGTCCGGCTCGTGGCGGACCTGGTGAACGGCAGCGCGGGGGCCGACGCGGTGCCGCTGCTGCTGACCGGCGGTGGCATCTGGCTGACGAACGTCATCGTGTTCGCCCTGTGGTACTGGGAGTGGGACCGCGGAGGCCCGATGGCGCGGGTCCTCGGCCGGCAGCAGTCCGCCGACTTCCTCTTCCCACAGATGCAGAGCCCGGAGGTCGCACCGCCGGACTGGGAGCCTGCGTTCCTCGACTACCTGTACCTGTCGTTCACCAATTCCACCGCCTTCAGCCCGACCGACGTCATACCACTGTCGAGGTGGGCCAAAATGCTGATGATGCTCCAGTCCTCGGTGTCCCTGGTGACCGTGGTCCTGGTGGTCGCCCGGGCCGTCAACATCCTGAAGTAGCAAGGGGATCAGGGGGTCCGGAGCAGGGGCTCCGCGCATCTGAAACGTCTTCACTTCCTGTCATGCCCTGTGGAATGATGAGAGGCCTGAAAATGGACGGGCCATCGTATCCCGGGACAGGATGGAAATGACCTTAATTTTCGATCCGCGAGATCCGTCAGTACGCACCGACCCCTACCCGATCTACCGGCGCCTGCGGGAGACGGATCCCATCCACCGGTCCGACTTCGGTTACTGGATTCTTTCACGCTACGCCGATGTCGATGCCGTACTGCGGGCCCCCGAAGCCTCCAGCGAGTTCTATCGGGACACGACCTGGGCCAACCGCCGTGGCGGGCCGGAAAGTCCGCTCGTCCGGAGTGTGCAGAACTGGATGCTGATGCTCGACGGACCCGCCCACCGGCGGATCCGCAGTGTGATCGGCAAGGTTTTCACCCGCGCGGCGGTGGAACGGCTGAGGCCGCGCATAGCCGCTGAGACGGACCGGCTGCTCGACGCCGTGGGCGAGGGTGAAACCGATCTGATCCAGAGTCTCGCCCTTCCCCTTCCGGTGACCGTGACCTGCGAACTTCTCGGCCTGCCCACGCGCGACCGCGACCAGTGCCGCCGATGGACGGAACACATCAGCCGGGTGATCGACCCCTCGATAACCGCCGAGGACACGGTCGACATGAATGCGGCGGAAGTGGAGTTCCGGTCATATGTGTCCGGTCACATCGAAGAGCGCAGGGCCGCTCCGCGCGAAGACATCCTGTCCCTTCTCGTGCACGCCGATGTCGATGGCGACCGGCTCGCCGACGAAGAGATCATCGCCAATATCCAGTTCCTGTTCGTCGCGGGACACGAGACGACCGTCAATCTGATCGGAAACGGTCTCCTGGCGCTGCTCCGGCACCCCGAACAGCTGCGGACACTGCGCGAGAAGCCGGAATTGGCAGGCAACGCGGTCGACGAAATATCCCGCTACGACGCTCCGGTGCAGATCGTCTCCAGAATTCTGACCGGAAGCGTCGGCCTCGGAGACGTCACACTCCCCGAGGGCGCCAAGGTCATGCTGCTCTTCGGGGCGGCCGGCCGTGACCCGGAGCGTTATCCCGATCCCGACCGGCTCGATGTGACACGCACCGGAACGAAAACGCTGGCTTTCAGCGGTGGCCCGCACTACTGCCTCGGCGCCGGACTCGGAAAGATGGAGACCTCCATCGTTCTGACCGAATTGCTGCGCCGCTACTCGAAGATCGAACTCACCACGGAGAACCTGGACTGGCGGCCCAACGTCAGCTTCCGGGGCCTGCAGGCACTGCCCCTCAGACTCATGCGCTGACCGGGGCGGCCCGGGGAACGGCCGGGGGACGGCGGAACCGGACCCCGGCCGGCCGGCATCAGCCGAAGGTGTCCCGCAGCCAGTCGCGCATCAGGCCCGCCGTGTACGGGGCTTCGTCCTCCAGCATGGTGAAGTGGTTGCCGCGGGTGACGGCGGCGGTGTGCTCGAACGGCCAGACAGGTGCCCAGTCCGCCGGCCAGCCCTCCAGCGGAGACCCCGCGCGCACGAACAGGACCGGGGCCGGCAGATCGCGGAACGGCCAGTCGAATGTCTCGTAGTGCAGCATGGCGGTGATCCAGCCGTCGTCGTCGGGCATCGCGACACTGGGATCGTCGGCCCGGTCCTGCAACTCCCCGCGCAGACCGGGAGCCAGAAAGGCGAGCCGTTCGCCGTCCTGGGGGGAGTAGCTGTCCAGCAGGATGACGCCGGCGGGCGGGCTGCCCTGGTCGTGGAGATACCGGGCGAGCATGTGGGCGATCAGCCCCCCGGAGGACAGACCGGTGAGGACGAAGGGCCGCTCTCCCAGCTCCGCGCGCAGAGCGGCCACATGCGTCTCCAGCAGCACGTCCGCGGTCCTCGGAAGCATCTCACCGCTCCGGAAGCCCGCTTGCCGCAGCACCCAGACGTCACGCTCGCCCTGGAACCGCTTCGCAAGACGCGCGTACTGCACCGGATCCGACGTGCCCACGGCCGAGGTGACACAGACCAGAGCCGGCCCCTGCGGGCCACTGGCGAGCCGGACCGGCCGCGGGATCGCGGGCAGTTCGTCCAGCGAGGCGTAGTAGGAGCGCCGCTGTGCCCAGTCGGTGGCGGCGATCCGGACGAGCATCTGGCTGATGGTCTCGCGCTCCTCCTGCGCCGGTTCGTCCTGCGGCCGGGCCAGTACCTCCGTCAGATGCCGGACCAGCACCAGCGGAGTCCGGTGGTCGAAGACGACGGTCGGCCGCAGCCGCACGTCGAGTGCCTCGTTGAGGCCGTTGCGGATACGGACGGCGGCCAGCGAGTCCACACCCATCTCCAGGAACCCGGCGTGCGCACTGAGTTCGTCCGTGCCCTCGTGTCCGAGGGCCAGTGCGGTCCTGCCCAGCACCAGGTCGAGCAGCGCCCGTTCCCGCTCCGCCTCGCCGAGCCGCCCCAGCAGCCGGCGCAGACCGGCGTCCGGGGCCTCCGGCCCGCTCACCAGCTCCCGCAGCAGGGGCCTGACGCGGCCGCGCAGATCGAGCCGGGCGGGCACCAGCACCGGGTCGCCGAGTGCCACCGCGGCGTCGAAGAGGGCCAGTGCCTCCTTCGTCGACAGGGAGTCGGGCGTCGCCTCCAGATGACGGGTCATGCCACTGCGTTCCTCCCACAGCCCCCAGGCCAGCGAGATCGCCGGAAGCCCCCGCGCGCGCCGGTGCTCGGCCAGCGCGTCGAGTACGGCGTTGGCGGCGGCGTAGTTCGACTGGCCCGCGCTGCCGGCGGTCGCGGCGGCCGAGGAGAACAGCACGAACGCCTTCAGCGGCAGCTCCCGGGTCAGCTCGTGCAGGGCGAGCGCCGCCTCCGCCTTCGGCCGCAGCACGGCGTCGACGCGGTCCTGCGTCATGGTCGTCACCACGCCGTCGTCGAGCACCCCGGCGGCATGGACGACGATCGTCGGCCGGTGCGCGGCGAGGAGCCCGGCCAGCGCGGTGCGGTCCGCGACGTCGCAGGCGGCCACGGTGACGGTGGCGCCCAGCGCGGCGAGTTCCTCCCGTACCCCGGCCGCCTGGCCCCGGCGGCCGACCAGGACCAGGTGCCGCACCCGGTGCGCGGTGACCAGATGGCGTGCCAGCAGCCGGCCGAGCGTGCCGGTGCCGCCGGTGATCAGTACGGTGTCCTCGGGCCCGCCGAACGTCCCCGCGCCCCGCGGGACGGCCCGCACCAGCCGCCGGGCCAGCACCTGTCCGCCCCGCAACGCGACCTCCGGTTCGTCGGCGGCCAGCGCGGCGGCCACCGTCTGCGGGGTGATCTCGTCGGCGTCCAGCAGGACGAACCGGCCCGGTTCCTCGGTCTGCGCCGACCGGACCAGGCCGATGACGGCCGCGCCGGCCAGGTCCGGGACATCGTCGCCGGTCCGGGCGGCCACCGCGCCCGAGGTGAGGAACACCAGCCTGGAACCGGCGAATTGAGGACTCGTGATCCATCGCCGGACCAGCCCCAGCGCGCGGTGCGCGGACTCCCGTACCGAACCCGCGGAGCCGGCGACGAGCACCGCACCGGGCGCCGGCAGCCCCGCGGACACAGCCGTATCCAGTGCGGACAGGTCCGGGAAGACGGGGAACCGGCCGGTCTCGAACCCCACGGCCACGATGCTGTCCGACGTGACTCCGCCCGCGGGGTGCACCTCGACCCACCTGTTCCGGAACAGCGCGTCCTGCGGGGCGTCCGTCCCGCCCGTGCCGACCGGAGCCGGCCGCAGCACCAGCGAGTCCGCGGACAGCACCGGCGCACCCCCGCCGTCGGTGACGGTCAGTCGTACCCCGCCGTCGAAGGACCCCTGCAGCCGTACCCGCAGTGTGGACGGACCGGTCGTCCGCGCGCTCACCCCGGTCCACGCGAACGGCAGCAACGGGCCCTCGGGCACCGGGGCGTTGCCGCCGAGTCCGAGTGCGTGCAGAGCGGAGTCCAGCAGCGCCGGATGGACCGTGAAACCGCGGGGGTCGACCGGGCAGTCCACCTCGGCGAAGACCGTGTCGCCGCGCCGCCACACCGTGCCGAGCCCCTGGAACGCCGGGCCGTACCGCAGCCCGCGGCCCACGAGAGAGGGATAGAGCCCGGCGTGCGGGACCGGCTCCGCATCGACGGGTGGCCACGTCTCGTGCACCTCGGGCGCTGCGGACGCCGGGCTCAGCACCCCCTGGCCGTGGCGCGTCCAGCCCGCACCGTCCGCTCGCGCGTGGAGGTCCAGGCTGCGGCGCCCGGTACGGTCAGGAGCGCCGACGCGCAGCTGCACCGTCACGGCACCGTCGTCGGGCAGGACCAGCGGCCGTTCCAGGGTCAGTTCCTCGACCGTGGCACAGTTCGCCGCGGCGCCCGCGCACAGCGCGAAGTCCAGCCAGGCCGTGCCGGGCAGGACCACCTCGTCCAGCACCCGGTGGTCGGCCAGCCACGGGGACGACGCCACCGACAGGCGGCCGGTCAGCACGAATTCGTCGCTCTCCGCCAGCTCGACGGCCGTGCCGAGCACGGGATGACCGGCGTTGCGGGCCTCACCCGGCTTCAGCCAGTACCGCTTGCGTTCGAACGGATAGGTGGGCAGGTCGGCGAAGGCGGGTGTGCCCGGACCCGCCCATGCGGTCCACCGCGGTTCCAGACCGCGGACGTACAGCTCGGCGAGGGAGCCGAGCAGCGCCCCGCGGCCGTCCTCCTGGCGGCGCAGCGACCCGACGGCCACGGCCTTGTCGCCGACGGCGTCCAGTACCGCCGGGACCAGGACGGGATGCGGGCCGACCTCCACGAAGAACGAGTGCTCCGGCACCGCGAGCCCCGCGACGGCATCGTAGAACCGCACGGGCAGGCGCAGGTTCCGGTACCAGTATCCGGCGTCCAGCTCCGTCCCGGCGAGCACGCCGCCGGTGACCGCGGAGTGGAAGGGGATGTCCGTGGCCTTCGGCGACACCGGCGCCAGCTCGGCGAGGACGCGGTCGCGGACGAGCTCCACCTCCGGTGAGTGGGACGCGTAGTCCACCGCCAGTCTGCGCACCCGCACACCGGCGGCGGCCAGGCCGGCCAGCAGGGCGTCGAGCGCGTCCGCGGCTCCGGCGACCACCGTCGAGCCCGGCCCGTTGACCGTCGCGACCGACAGCCGCGCGTCCAGCCGGGACCGCAGCTCGTCCGCGGGCAGCTCCACCGAAGCCATGCCGCCACGGCCGGACAGCTCCGTCAGCGCCTTCGCGCGCCGGGCGACCACCAGCGCGGCATTCTCCAGGGACAGAGCGCCCGCGACATGCGCGGCCGCGATCTCGCCCTGGCTGTGCCCCACCACGGCATCGGGTTCGATACCGCAGGCACGCCAGAGGCCGGCCAGGGAGACCATGACCGCGAACAGCGCCGGCTGCACCACGTCCACGCGTTCCAGGGACGGCGCCCCCGGCTGCTGCCGCAGCACCGCGGACAGGTCCCAGCCGACATGCGGGGCCAGTGCCCGGGCGCAGCGGTCGATGTGTCGCCGGAACACCGGCGACGACTCCAGCAGGTCGGCGCCCATGCCCGCCCACTGACCGCCCTGGCCGGGAAAGACGAAGACCACCTTGCCCGTCAGGTCGGCCGTGCCCGTCACGAGTCCCGGTGCGGTGCCGCCCCGGCTCAGCGCGCTCAACCCGGCGCGGGGATCGGCGTCGAGGACCACCGCGCGGTGTTCGAAGGTGCTGCGGGAGGTGACGAGCGCGTGCGCGAGCGCGGCCGGTTCCCGGCCGTCCAGGTGCGACAGCAGCTGTCGCGCCCGGGCCCGCAGCGCGGAATCGGTCCGCGCCGAGAGCACCCACGGCAGCGGCCGGGCCTCGGCGGCCCCGGGCCCGCCGCCGTCCTCCGCGGCCCCGCCGTCTTCCGTGGCCCCCTCGGTGTCGGCCGCACCGCCTGTCCCGGACGCCCCGCCGGCCTTCGTTCCCCTGCCGGTCCCGCCGGTCCCGCCGGTCCCGCACACCGCGCCGGTGCCGGATGTCCCGCCGGTCTCGGACCCCCCGCCGGTCTCCGGTGCCGCGGCGGGCGGCGGTGCCTCTTCGAGGATCACATGGGCGTTGGTGCCGCTGATCCCGAACGCGGACACCCCGGCGCGCCGGCGCCGGCCCCCGCCGGCCCGCCAGGGGCGGCTCTCGGTGAGCAGCTCCAATGCGCTGGTGCTCCACTCCACATGCGACGACGGGCTGTCCACGTGCAGCGTCTTCGGAAGGGTCCGGTGCCGCAGCGCCAGTACCGTCTTGAGCACTCCGGCGATCCCGGCCGCGGCCTGGGTGTGCCCGATGTTCGACTTCACCGACCCGAGGGCCAGCGGTGTCTCCCGGTCGCGGCCGTAGACGGCCTGCAGCGCCGAGGCCTCCACCGGGTCGCCGAGCCGGGTCCCCGTGCCATGCGCTTCCACGGCGTCCACATCCCGGCCGCGCAGCCCGGCGTCGGCCAGCGCGGCCCGGATGACCCGCTGTTGCGAGAGCCCGTTCGGAGCGGTCAGCCCGTTGGACGCGCCGTCGGAGTTGATCGCGGTACCGCGGATCACGGCCAGCACCGGGTGACCCTGGGCGAGGGCGTCCGTCAGCCGCTCGACGAGCACGACCCCCGCGCCCTCGCCCCAGCCGACACCGTCCGCCGCCTCCGCGAACGCCTTGCAGCGGCCGTCCGCGGCCAGCCCGCCGTTGCCGTGGAAGGCGGCGTACACACCGGGCATGGACATCACCAGGACACCGCCGGCCAGCGCGAGATCGCACTCCCCGGAGCGCAGCGAGCGCACGGCCATATGCAGGGCCACCAGCGAGGAGGAGCACGCGGTGTCGATCGAGACCGACGGGCCTTCCAGGCCGAGCAGATAGGAGACCCGACCGGACAGCACGCTCGACGCGGTGGCCGTCGCCAGGTGGTCACCGTGCTCGTTGTGGTTGCTGACCTCGCCCAGCAGTCTGCGGTAGTCGTGGTCGCTGGTCCCGGTGAACACACCGGTCCGGGAGCCGCGCAGGGACACCGGGTCGATTCCGGCCCGCTCCACCGCCTCCCACGAGATCTCCAGCATCAGCCGCTGCTGCGGGTCCATCGACAGGGCCTCACGGGGACCGATCCCGAAGAAGCGGGCATCGAACCAGGCCGGGTCGGACAGGAACGCCCCGGCGCCGGTGAACTCCTCCGGCCACCCGCGGTCGGCGGGAAACGGGGTCACCGCGTCACGACCCTCGTGAAGCAGCTGCCACAGCCCCTCCGGGTCGCTGACGCCGCCGGCGTACCTGCAGCCCATGCCCACCACGGCGATCGGCTCGTGCGCCTTCGCCTCGGCGGCACGCAGCCGCTCCCGGGTGTCCCGCAGCGCGGCGGTGAGCCGCTGCAGGGTGTCGAGCACCTTGCCGTCATCAGTCATCGACGCGGTCCTTCAGCATCAGGGAGAGCTCGTGTTCGGCGCGGCTCAGCATGGTGTCGAGATCCGCCGTGCCGGACTCGGCCTCTGCTGTCCCGGATTCGGCCTCCGCCGTCCCGGACTCGGCCTCCGCCGTGCCGGGTTCGGCCTCCGCCGTGCCGGGGCCGGCGTCTGCCGTCCCGGACTCCGCCACCGCTGTGCCGGACTCAGCGACCGTGCGCTCACCGGCTGCGCGCTCACCCGCCGTGTGCCCCGCCACCGTGCGTTCCGTTGCCGCGTGCTCCGCCTCCGCCGTGTGTTCGGGCTGCTCGGGGGCCGGGGCGAGAGCCGTGTCGAGGTAGCCGGCCAGGGCGGTGGGCGTGGGATGGTCGAACAGCGCGCTCGCGGGCACCCGCAGCCCGGTCTCGGTGCTCAGCTGGTTGCGCAGCTCCACGACACCCAGGGAGTTGAGCCCCTGTTCGTGGAAGGGCCTGCCCGGGCGTATCTGCGCCGCGGAGTCGTGTCCGAGCACCTGGGCCGCGAGGTGGCACACCCGGTCGCGCAGCGCGCGGGCCCGCTCGGCCGGGGACATCCCGGCCAGCCGCCGTACCAGCGAGGAGACCTCGGCGGGCGGCGCGGCGGCCTTGCTCTGCTGCACCTCGGGCAGGTCGGCGAGGAGCGGGCTGTGCCGGGTGGTGGCGAACACCGAGAGGAAGCGGGCCCAGTCGACGTCGGCGACCACCAGTCCGGACTCGTCCTGTCCGTGGGCCAGTGCCAGTGCGGCGATCGCCAGGTCCGGGTCGAGCACCGTCATGCCGTTGCGGCGCAGTCGCGCACCGACGACGTCCGCGTCCGCGCCGTCCACCGCCATGCCGCCGGCTCCCCATGGCCCCCAGGCCACCGACGTGGCCGCGAGCCCGTCGGCGCGGCGTTGTTCGGCCAGTGCGTCGAGGTAGGAGTTCGCGGCCGCGTAGTTGGCCTGACCCGCGTTGCCGACGGCGCCGGTGGCCGAGGAGAACAGCACGAACGCCTCGAGGTCGCCCGCGAGTTCATGCAGATGCCGGGCACCCCCGGCCTTGGCGTGCAGGACCCGTTCCAGCCGCTGCGGGTCCAGAGCGTCGATCACGCCGTCGTCCAGGACCCCGGCCGCGTGCGCGACCGCCGTCAGCGGGCGGTCGGCGGGGATCCCGGCGAGCAGGGCCGCAACCTGCGCCCGGTCACCCACGTCACAGGCGGCGACGTCGACCTCGGCGCCGAGCGCGGTCAGTTCGGCCACCAGCCCGGGATCCTGTGCGTGCCGGCCCGTCAGGAGCAGCCGCTCGGCGCCCTCCGCGGCGAGCCACCGGGCGACCCGCCTGCCCAGCGCGCCGAACGCACCGGTGACGAGGGTGGTCCCGCGCACGGGCCAGCCGCGCCGGGGTGCGCCGGTGACCGGCGCGTGCAGCAGACGCCGGACGAACACCCCGCCGGGGCGCACCGCGACCTGGTCCTCCGTGCAGGACAGCACCCCGGCCAGCCGCTCGGCCGCCTGCGCGTCCACCGTGGGCGGGAGATCGACCAGCCCGCCCCAGCGCTGGGGATGCTCCAGTGCCGCGACCCGGCCGAGCCCCCACACCATGGCCTGGACCGGGCTCTCGAGCCGGTCGCCGTGGCCCGTGGACACCGCTCCCCGCGTCGCGCACCACAACGGCACATCGAGCTCGGCATCCCCCATGGCCTGGACGAGCGCCGTGCTCAGCGCGAGCCCGGCGGGTACCCCGGCCGTTCCGGGACGCTCCCGCTCGTCCAGCGCCAGCAGGGACAGCACCCCGTCCACGGCACCGGATCCGCCGTCCGCCAGGGCGGCGAAGCGTCCGGCGATCTCCGCGCGGTCCGCGCCGATGCCGAGGGACAGCGTCCGGGCGCCGAGCGCGTCCTGCAGCGGCTCCGGCACGGGCAGGTCCTCGCCGTGCACGATCAGCCAGTTCCGCGGTACCGCGACCTGGTCCGCCACGGGCTGCCAGCCGATCCGGTACCGCAGTCCGTCCATCGCGGCCTCCCGGTCACGGGTGCGCCACCACCGCGCCATCGCGGGCACCAGCTCGCTGAAACCGCGGTCGGTGTCCGTGCCCAGCAGGTCGGCCAGCCGCTGGAGATCCTGGCTCTCCACCGCCGCCCAGAACGCCGAGTCGGGCTGCCGGGGCCGGTTCTCCACCGGATCCGGCAGCAGCCAGAACCGCTTGCGCCGGAAGGCGTACGTGGGCAGCTCGACCCGGCGCGCCCCGCTCCCGGCGTACCACGCCGGCCAGTCGGGGCCGTGACCGCGGACCTGCAGGGCCGCGACGGCGCCGAGTACGTCGTCCTGCCGCAGTACGGGGATCACCGTCGCCTCGCCGGTATCGGCGAGGCAGTCGGCGGCCATCTCGGTGAGCGTCGTCTCCGGCCCCAGCTCCAGAAAAGTGGTGACCCCCTCGTCCTGCAGCGTGCGCATCCCGTCGAGGAACCTGACCGTGCCACGCACGTGGCGCACCCAGTACGCCGGGTCGCACAGCTCGTCGGCGGTGGCGGCACGCCCGGTCACATCGGACACGACGGGGATCTCGGGCGGACTGTAGGCCAGGCTCTCGGCGACCGCGCGGAACTCGTCGAGCAACGGATCCATCAGGCAGGAGTGGAAGGCGTGGCTGACCCGCAGACGCTTGGTCCGCCGTCCCCGCGCTCGCAGCTGCTCCGCCAGTGCGACGACCGCCTCCTCGACGCCGGAGAGCACCACCGACCGGGGCCCGTTCACCGCCGCCAACGACACCCCGGCGGGCAGCGGCTCGACCTCCTCCGGCGAGGCCGCCACCGCGTACATCGCGCCTTCCTCGGGCAGCGCCTGCATGAGCGAGCCCCGCGCCGCGACCAGCCGGCACGCGTCGGGCAGGGAGAGCACCCCGGCCAGATGGGCCGCGGTCAGCCCGCCGACCGAGTGCCCCAGCAGCAGGTCCGGGCGGATTCCCCAGCTGTCCAGCAGCCGGAACAGCGCCACCTCCAGGGCGAACAGCCCGGTCTGTGCGAACTCGGTCCGGTCGAGGGCCTTCTGATCGGTACCGAACACCGTCTCCTTCACCGGCAGGCCCAGCCCGGCGCACACCTCGTCGAAGGCCTCGGCGAAGACCGGGTACGCGGCGTACAGGGAGCGGCCCATGCCCAGGCGCTGGCTTCCCTGACCGGTCAGCAGGAAGGCCAGGCCGCCCTCGGACACCGTGCCGACGGTGAGGGCCGGGTCGGTCCGGCCCGCTGCCAGCGCGGTCAGCGAGCGCCGCATCCCGTCCCGGTCCCCGCCGGTGAGTACGGCCCGGTGCGGCAGCGCCGACCGGGTCGTGGCCAGGGAGAAGCCGAGGTCGCGCACGGTGAGTTCGGGACGGGCGTCCCAGTGCGCGGCGAGCCGTCCGGCCTGGGCGCGCAGCGCCGCCTCCGAACCGCCGGAGACCGTCCACACGGGTGGGACGGTCCTCGTCGCCCGCGCGGGGGCCACCGGCCCGGCGGGCGGCTGCTGAAGGATCACATGCGCGTTGGTCCCGCCGATCCCGAACGACGACACGCCCGCCCGCCGCAGGGGCCCGGCGTCGGGCCACGGGGTTCGCCGGGTCACCAGCCGCAGCCCCGCGTCCCAGTCCACGTGCGGGCTGGGACGGTCGACGTTGAGGGTGGCCGGGACCTCTCCGTGCCGCATGGCCAGCACCATCTTCATCACGCCTGCCGCGCCGGCCGCGGCCTGGGTGTGCCCCAGGTTGGACTTCACGGAGCCCACCAGCAGCGGCCGCTCCGGCGGCCGGTGCGCCCCGTACGCCTCCAGCAGCGCGCCCGCCTCGATCGGGTCGCCGAGCTTCGTGCCGGTGCCGTGTGCCTCCACGACGTCCACATCGCCGGGGTGCAGCCGTGCGTCGGCGAGCGCGGAGAGCAGCAGCCGGTGCTGGGCGGCCCCGTTGGGCGCGGTGAGCCCGTTGCTCGCCCCGTCGGAGTTGACCGCCGACCCGGCGATCAGGGCGAGCACCGGATGGCCGTTGCGGCGCGCGTCGGAGTACCGCTCCACGAGGAACATCCCGCCGCCCTCCGCCCAGACGGTGCCGTCGGCGTCCTCGGCGAACGGTTTCAGCCGGGCGTCCGGCGCCAGCCCGCCCTGGCGGCTGAACTCGATGAACACCTTGGGCGAGGACAGCACCGTCACCCCGCCCGCCAGGGCCAGTGAGCACTCGCCGCGGCGCAGCGCCGCGGCGGCGAGGTGCAGGGCGACCAGCGACGACGAACACGCCGTGTCGATGGACAGGTTGGGCCCCTGCAGCCCGAAGGCGTACGAGATCCGTCCGGAGGCCACACTGGTCACGGTGCCGATCGCGAGATGGGGCCGTACGGCGACGTCCCCGTGCCCGGGACCGGTGCCGTAGTCACCGTGGGACAGCCCGGCGTAGACCCCGGTGTCGCTGCCACGCAGCGTCGCCGGGTCGATCCCGGCCCGCTCGCAGGCCTCCCAGGACAGTTCGAGCAGCAACCGCTGCTGCGGGTCCATCTCCAGCGCCTCGTGCCCGCCGATGCCGAAGAACGCGGGATCGAACTCCGCGGCGTCGTGGAGGAACCCGCCCCGGCGCACATAGCTCGTGCCCGGCCGTTCGCGCTCCGGGTCGTACAGCTCCGTCAGGTCCCAGCCGCGGTCCTCCGGCATCGCCGAGACGGCGTCACGGTCCGAGACGATCAGCCGCCACAGGTCCTCCGGCGAGTGCACCCCGCCGGGAAAGCGGCAGCTCATCCCGACGATGGCGATCGGTTCGTCCGAGCCGGTGCGGCGGGGGAGGGCGGGCACCGGGCGGGACGCACGGTTCTCCAGGTGGGCGGCCAGCCGGTTCGGGGTGGGGTGGTCGAAGAGCGCGGCGGTGGCGATCTTGAGCCCGGTCCGCTTCCGCAGCCGTTTCACCAGTTCGACGGCGGCGAGGGAGTCGAGCCCGAGGTCGAAGAACGACCGGTCGGGCCCGTAGCCGCCCTCGGTCATCGCCTCGGTCTCGGTCCGGATCACCCGGCGCAGATCGGAGGGCCGGGAGGCGGCGCCGGAGGGCGGCTGCGCCACGTCGGCCGGCAGATGGGTGCGCCGGCCGCCCCGGCTGCGGAAGACCGTGGGCCACTGCACCGGGACACCATGGGTGTGCAACTCGCCCAGCGTGCCGAGGACGGCGTGCAGGTCCGACTGTCCGTCACCGGCCCGCAGCGCGGCGGTGACCAGCGCGTTCGCGGCGGCCGGTGCGGGCAGTGTCTCCTCGACCAGCGCGGCGAGCACCCCGCCCGCGCTCATGTCCACATAGGTGTCGACCCCTGCCGCGTCCAGGCCGGTCACACAGGCGAGGAAGTGCCCGGTGCCGCGCACCTGCGCACCCCAGTACTCGGGCAGGCTGACCACGCCGGGGTCCGATCCGAGCCCGTTGTGCACCGGGACGAGGGGAATATCCGGCGGGCGCCGGGTCAGACCCCGGACGAACCGCTCGAAGTCGTCGGCCATCGCCGCCATGTGGGGTGAGTGGAAGGCCCGGTCGACCGGCAGCTGCTTCACCTTGCGGCCGCGCTCCGACCACAGGCCGGCGATCCGCAGCACCGTGTCGTGGTCGCCCGAGAGCACCACGGAGTTCGGGGCGTTCACCGCGGATATCCCGGCCAGGTGCTCGCAGCCGGCCAGTGACTCCCGTGCCTCGGCCTCCGAGACACGCATCGCGACCATCGCACCGCCGACGGGTGTCTTCTCCCGGAACAGCCGGATCCGCTCGGCCAGCAGTGCACAGACGTCGGGCACGGAGAACACCCCGGCCACCGTGGCCGCGGCCAGTTCCCCCACCGAGTGCCCCGCCACGTAGTCCGGGCGCACACCCCAGTCCTCGAACTGCCGGAAGAGCGCCAGCTGGAGGGCGAACAGCGCGTCCTGCGTGTAGAGCGCCAGGTCGGCCGGGGCGACCGGGGTGGGGGTGTCGCCGAGCAGCAGGTCCCGTACCGACCAGGTGGAGACCGCCTCCATGTGGGCGCACACCTCGTCCAGCGCGTCGGCGAACACGTCGAACAGGGGATACAGGTGTCGTCCCATGCCGGGCCGCTGCCCGCCCTCACCGGGGAAGAGGAAGGCCACCGTGCGCCCGGCGCCGGCCCTGCCCGCGCCGCCCCGGCCCGCGGCGACTTCAGCGAGCCCGTCGGCAAGCTCCGCGCGGTCGGCGGCGAGGAGCACCGCCCGGTGCGGCCGGTGCTGCCGGGCGACCGCCAGGGTGTGCGCGATGTCGAGCAGGTCCGGGCCGCCGGGCTCGGCCAGGTGGACGCGCAGGCGTTCCGCCTTGCCGCGCAGCGTCTCCGCGCTGTCCGCGGACAGCAGCACCGGCAGCGTCGGGACCACGGTCCCCGTCGACCGCTTCGTTCGCGCGGGAGGTTGCGCCAGCACCAGCGCGCAGGCCGTGCCCGTGCCGTCCAGGCAGGCGAACAGCGCGCCCGGACGGCTGTCCGGGCCGAGCGCAGCGTCCGGCACCGGTACGTCCGTCCCGCCGAGCAGCGAGAGTAGATCCAGCAGAGCCGCCATCGGGTCCTGCCCCGCGTCCTGCCCTGCGGCGAGCCTCGGGTCCTGCCCTGCGTCGAGCCCCGGGTCCTGCGCCGGGTCCTGCCCTGCGTCGTGCGCCGGGTCCTTCCCCGTGTCCTGCCCCGCGTGCTGGTCGTCGCCCGGCGCGCCGTCGTCGCCGTGGCCGTGGCCGTCGTGAAGGCCGTCAGCACGGCCGTCCTCCCCCGCCTGGTGGCCGAGCCGCCGGACGAACCGGAGGTCGTCGGGGGCCACTTCGGCGCGCGCACAGGCCTGCCGCACGACGTCACCGCGGCCGAGCGCGCTGCCCTCGACCACACAGTGGACCGGGTCGCCCTCCGCCACCGCGGTCACGAGCGGCTTCAGCACGAGGAAGGCGGAACTTCCGTCGGGTGCCACCACCCCGGCCAGCGCGAGTACGCACTCGCCTGCGCGGATGCTCTGGCAGGCCAGGTGGACCACCCCGGCGGGCAGGGTGTCCACCGTCAGCACGGGCCCGAGCACGCCGAGTTCGGCGCCGATCGGCTCGGCCTGTGCCATGGCGAACACCCCGGCCGCGGTGTCCCGCAGCTGCTCCGGTACGACGCCGGCGTTCTCCAGCGCCCGCAGTGCCGCCTCGGCCGGGGGAACCCCTGCGGACGACGGGGATGTGCCGATGACCGCGACGGACGCCGGACCGGCAGTGCTGCTCGGTTGCATAGGAGCCTGTCCTGTAGTGGTTGGTCAGATCCCGCGGATGCGGTGCACGAACTCGGCCAGGTCGGCCGCGGACGCCCTGCCGCCCGACGTGGCGAAGCCGTTGACGAGCCGGACCAGCGCGTCATAGGCCTCGGTGTGGTCGTAGGAGGTGGCGTCCGTGATCTTCAGCGACCACCGCCAGTAGCCGTTCAGCGTGTCCGCGAGAGGCATGCGGAAGGTGGACAGCACGTCCTTCAGATCCGGTACCGTCGCCGCGAGCCCGTGCCGCCCGATGTAGGCGTCGACCAGCTCGCTGTAGAAGGCGAAGTGCCGGGCCTCGTCCCTGGCCAGCCGCTGCAGCAGATCACACAGCACCGGCTCCTTCGCCACCGTCTTGAACCGCTGGTAGAACAGCTGGGTGGCCTTCTCCTGCACCAGCGTGTAGGTGAACGCCTGCACCGGGCTCTCGTAGGGCAGGGCGAACTTCTTCCGCCCCTCCTCGGCCAGCTCCCGCATCAGAGTCTCGGGATCGCTGATGCCGGCCTCGATCTGGTACCGGGTCAGCACCGACGCATGCCGCTCCTCGTCGTTCGCCCAGGAGATCAGGAACCGGAAGTACTCCCGGTTGAAGCAGAACTCCTCGATCGCCAGATCGGCGCCGGACACCGGGAAGGCGTCCAGGAAATAGGTGAGGTAGCCGGGGATGTGGTCTTCGATGAAGGTGATGAACCGGACCACCGACCGGTCGGTGTCGGTGAGCTGCTCCGGCCGCAGCGTCGCCCACGACAGCTCGTCCGCCGACCACTGACGGGCCGCGGCACGACTCACCGCGTTCCGGGTCAGCTCCCGGATCTCACCGGGTCCGAGGGACGGCCGTAACCGCTGTGCACCGGCCTCGGGCAGGGCCTCGCTCACGGCGCCTCCGCCGGACCCATCCGGGACTTCAGTGCGCTCAGCGCGTAGTGCTTCGTGGTGTAGCCCCAGCCGGCGTTGGCCGTGCGGAGGTACCGGATGAGCGGCTCGCTCATGCCCGGGGCGACCAGTTCGACCCGGTCGCGGGCGGCCTCCGCCCGCCGTTCCCACTCCTCGATGGTGCGGTAGTAGTGGGCGGTGAGGTCGGCGAGCCCGGTGAGGCTGAAGCCGGCCGACTCCACGGCCTCCACGAGCACCGAGAGCGGCACCATGTCGGCGAACCCGAAGATGCCCTCGGTGACGTGCTTGGTGCCCGGCCGCCGAGAGAACTCCTGGTAGGCCGC
Source organism: Streptomyces sp. NPDC107581 (assembly GCF_055657175.1). Taxonomy (NCBI): domain Bacteria; kingdom Bacillati; phylum Actinomycetota; class Actinomycetes; order Kitasatosporales; family Streptomycetaceae; genus Streptomyces; species Streptomyces sp. NPDC107581. The sequence continues at coordinate 196,682 of NZ_JBVKBH010000005.1, read as the reverse complement.
ATGGTCCCGGAAGCAGCTCTCCGACAGGTACATCGCCCCGCCGTGCCGCAGCAGCCCGTACACCTTGCGCAGCACCGCCGTTCGGTTCGGCATGTGCACGATCGAGCCGAGCAGGGTGACCGCGTCGAACCTCCCGGCCACCTCGACGTCCGTGAACGACCCGAGTTCCAGGGTGACCAGGTCGCTCACGCCCGTCTTCTCGGCCTGCGCCCGGATGTACTCGGCCTGCGGGTGTGACGGCGTGACGCCCGTGACCCGGCAGCCGAACTCCTGGGCCATGAACAGGATCAGACTGCCCCAGCCGCAGCCGACGTCGAGCAGCCGCTCACCGCCGGTGAGGCCGAGCTGACGCGCCACGAAGTGCAGCTTGTCCGTCTGCGCCCGGTCGAGGTCGGTGTGCTCGTCGGAGTACAGCCCGGAACTGTACTTGAGCCGCTGGTCGAGGTAGATGCCGAACAGTTCGGCAGGCAGCTCGTAGTGCCTGTTGGTGGCCTGATACGCCTCGTGCGGGCTCGGGGCGGTCATGAGGTCGCCGGTTCCTCGCGGATGTACTTCTGGACCAGCGTGATGAGGTCGTCCACGGTCTCCGCGGCGAAGATGGCCTCGTCGTCGAACTCGGCGTTCCAGTGCCGCTCCAGCCTCGACACCACCCGCAGCAGCTTCATCGAGTCGGCACCGGGCAGACCCTTGAGCACGTCGAAGGGATCGATGTCGGAGGGGGAGATCTCCAACTCCGTGGCCAGACACTCGGTGGTGACGGCGGCGATCTGGTCGCGGCTTATGGGCTCGCTGGTCATGACTCTCCTGTCCCGTGGTCGAAGTAGTGCCGGACGCGGCCGAAGGCGGCGTCGTCCAGTTCCATGAGTGCTTTGGCCTGCTCGGAGCGGATCGGCTGGTAGGTGCCGGTGGCCATGACGTGCAGTTCACCGCCGGGCCCGGTGATCTCCGCCTCGGTGTGCAGCACCCCGTTGCCCCGGCCGCTGATTCGCGCGACGGTCAGATACGGCGTGCCGACCCGGAGCGGAAGCAGCATCTTGCTGCGCAGGGTCACGGAGAACGCGAGCAGGCCGTGGACCAGCGCGAGGGTGTCACCCATCACCTCGTCCACCAGCACGTTCACGATGCCGCCGTGCACGATCCCGGGGTAGGAGGCGTAGTTCTCCGAGAAGGCCGTCTCGGCCGCGTAGTCCCCGTTCGGCAGCCGCTGCAGGCGCAGTCGCAGACCGATCGGGTTACGGGGCGAGCAGCCGAAGCAGTTGAAGGACGGCTCCGCGTGCCAGGGGAGTTCGACCGTGCCGTCGGAGGCGTGCCGGACGGCGTCGTGGGTGTGTTGAGCGCCGTCGATGCCGTGCTGAGTCTCGTCGGTGGTGTGCCGAGTGCCGTCGATGCGGTGCTGAGTTTCGTCGGCGGTGTGCCGAGTGCCGTCGATGCCGTGCTGAGTTTCGTCGGCAGTGTGCCGAGCGGTGTCGGCGGTGTGCCGGGTGGTGCTCACGCGGAGACCCTCTCCCGTGACGACTCCTCGGCGATGGCCCGCCGCACGTCGGACATCTTCGTCAGCCGGTAGCCGGTGATGGCGGAGAAGTACTTGAACAACTGCTCGCAGCACTTGGCCCATTCACTGCCGTCTTCGTCCACCTCGGCGAAGTAGGCGAACATCTCGTCGATGGTCTCGTGGTTCTCCAGCTCGGGCAGATTTCCCTTGAACCGGCTGACCGGATGGCGGTACAGGTCGCGGGTGGTGCCCATGTAGATGTACAGGGTCTCCACCACGGACGCGCATTCCTCCGGCCGCGCCGCCAGCTGCTGCGCGGTGTAATGCACGAATTCACGTGCGTGCCGGGCCTCGTCGCCGCTCGCCTTCTTCAGGATCGCGGCGAGGACCGGCTCCTGCATGCTGCGGGCGACGCATTTGTAGGCATGCGTGGCCAGGACCTCGCAGATGACGTTGGTGGCCAGGGTCGCCGCCCGGGTCACCCCCGGCGGGTAGGCCTCGCGCATCGAGGCGATCGTGCTGTGGTCGATGCCGTGTCCCGCCAGCTGGAGCCAGGTCTGGAAGGCGATGTGGTGCTGGATCTCCTGATAGCCCCAGATGGAGGCGAACTGCGAGAAGTCGTAGTCGTCGGCGAATTCGTTGAGCAGGCCGTGGGTCGCGGCGACGACGTTCGACTCGCCCACGATGGCGCCCTTGGCGAACACGATGTGCTCGGGCAGCACCTTGTCGGCCCGGAACTCCTCCCACGGGATGTGGTGCAGCTCCCAGGTGGCGTGCTGGTAGCCGGCGAACACCCGGGCGCTGTGCATCCGCTCGTCCGCCAGGAGCGGTACCCCGGCAGCCGACGCCGCTTTGCTGTTCACACCCGTTCTCCTTGGTCTGAGCTGGTGGTGGTGGGGAACACCTGTGCGTCGAGATCGGTGGTGACGCGCCGCGCGGCCAGGACGCGCTGCCATTTGCCGCTCGTGGTGCGCGGGATCCAGCGGGGTCTGACCACATAGACCTGGACCTGGGACAGATCCAGCTCGGCCGCCACCCGCCTGCGGACCTCCTGGTGCACCGCGGCGGGGTCGTCGGCGGCCTCCACGATGACGCCGATCCGCTCGCCGTCCTCGGCATCGTTGTCGGAGAAGGCGACACAGCGGCGGCGGTACACGCCCGGTACGTCGCGCGCGACCTTCTCGACGTCGTCGGGGAAGAAGTTCTGACCGCGCACCACGATCATCTCCTTGCGCCGCCCGGTGACGTACAGCTCGCCGTCGAGCAGGAATCCGAGATCGCCGGTACGCAGCCAGCCGTCGTGGAAGGCCGCCTTCGTCGCCTCGGGGTCGCGGAAGTACCCGGTGGTCACCGACGCGCCGGCGATCTCGATCTCCCCGAGCACACCGTCCGCGGCCGGTCCTCCGGCCTCGTCGACGATCCGCAGGTCGATGCCGTGCACCGCGCGTCCGACCGAGACGACGGGTTTGGCCCCGGGCGCGCTCTCGTCGACGGCACGTGCGGTACCGGTCCGGGCGAGTTCGCCGCGGTCCACGGCGCGGACCGTCGCGGTGTCGCCGGGGCGGGGGTAGCTGATCGACAAGGTGGCCTCGGCCATGCCGTACACCGGGTACATCACCGACGGGTCGACGCCGCTGGGCGCCAGCGTCTCGGTGAACCGCCGCACGGTGGCCGAGCTGACCGGTTCGGCGCCGTTGAACGCCAGCCGCCAGCTGGACAGGTCGAGCGCGGCGAGCCGCTCCGCGGGCACGCTGTCGAGCAGATGGTCGTAGGAGAAGTTGGGTCCGGTGATCACCGTTCCGCGGTGCGCGGCGAAGTGTTCGAGCACCGCGGCCGGGCGGCGGAGGAAGGAGATCGGGGCGAATACATGCACGTCGGCGCCGTTGAGCCAGTGCGACTGCAGCCCGATCAGGCCCATGTCGTGGAAGGTCGGCACCCACTGCACGAACACGTCGTCCGGACTGAAGGCGCCCGAGACCACGCAGGAGCGCAGACCGGCCATGGTGGTCCGGTGCGGCAGCATCACCCCCTTGGGCAGGCTCGTGCTGCCGGAGGTGAACTGGACGACGGCCAGCGCGTCGGGTTCGACGGCGGGCAGGGTGCGCGGGGCGCCGATGCCGCTGGGCGACGGCGTCGGTACGAGGGCCAGGTCGGCCCGTACGGTGGCCAGTTCGCGGCCGAGTTCGTCGTACTCGGAGTCCAGTACGAGATGACGCATGCCCGCGACGTCCGCGATCCGCGCAAGACGCTGCGAGACCGCTCGCACATCGCCGAAGCCGGCCTGGACCGGCAGCACGCTGACCGCCGCGCCGGCCCGCCAGAGCCCGAAGATCGTGGTGAAGAACCGGGCGGCGGTGGGCACCAGCACACCGACGATGTCTCCGGGCCGCACACCGGCGCGCAGAAATTCGTGCGCGGCTGCGGCCGAAGCGGCATCGAGATCCGCCGCGGTGATGCCGTCGCCGGCGGTCGGAAAATGCGCGTGGGAATCCGGTGAGGCTTTTGCTAACCGGGTGAGACTTTCCCCCAGAGTGTCCCCGTCCAGGAGAGCGGGGCGCATGCGTCGCTGCAAGATGATTCCCCTCGGTGTTCAGGAGGGTCGAACCCTGTGGTCAGGAGGGTCGAACCCTTTTCGCCGGGTTATATCAAGTGGGAAGTAAAGACGCGGTGCGTATCGTGGATATCGGCATCACGGATCGAATTAATTATTTCGCGCCGGAAGAGTTTAGTGAAAATTAGATGCAGGCGTGGATGCATGTCAACGGCATCGGCTGTCGCACTTGAACACCTGCGCCCGGTGTTCAACCTGCATCGCCCATGGTGACGTGCATCACACGCGTCGTGCCGTCACATCCCCGCGGGCCGTTCCGTCAGAGGGGTGTAGTCATCGACATCGACACGGGAGTCACCATGGATGCTCGTCTGAACCTCTTCGAGAACCCGGTCGCGGGGAAGTTCCTGAAGTACGTCAACTCGGCGGGCAAGCCGGTCTCGGACTCGACGCTGCCGGCCGCGACCCAGGAACTGGTCAAGCTCCGCGCCAGCCAGATCAACGGCTGCGGCTTCTGCACCGACATGCACAGCAAGGACGCCGCCCACGCCGGCGAGACCTCGGTGCGGCTGAACCTGGTCGCGGCCTGGCGGGAGGCGAAGGTGTTCACCGACGCCGAGCGGGCTGCCCTGGAGCTGACGGAGCAGGGCACTCGTATCGCCGACGCGGCCGGTGGCGTCACGGACGAGGCCTGGGCCGAGGCCGCCGAGCACTACGACGAGGACCAACTGGCGGCCCTGGTCTCCCTCATCGCTCTCATCAACGCCTACAACCGCCTGAACGTGATCGTCCGGCAGCCCGCCGGCGACTACCAGCCCGGCCAGTTCGGCTAGGTGTACTGACCTGTGAGGTTGGGGACGCGGCTGGCGGCCCGGCCGGTCCGTGTTGTGCGGGCGAACCGTCCGGCCGGGCGGGGCGGGTGGGCGAGCCGACGGTCCGGCCGGGCGTGGGCGGGTGTGAGTGGGCGCAGGGGTGAATTCCCGCCAGGTCCCGCGCCGGTCCCGACGGGGCCGCTCGCCGGATCACCAATAGTGGCGGCGGCCGGCGACTGCATGGCCCATGGAGCCCAGGATCCAGAGGATCGCGCCGACCACCAGGAGGATGACGCCGAGGGTCCACAGGATGGATATGCCGGTCAGGAAGCCGACGAGGAGCAGGATGATGCCGAGGACGATCATGACGTGCCTCCGCTGTTAGGAAGGTTTCTCCGTTCCTAGTGCCCCGAAGTGGGACATATTCTCATCCGCTGCCCTGAAATCCTCGGCCGCCTTCCGTGTGCGCTACGGCGCTCGTGAGTGACCGAAAGCAACCCTCGGGTCGGAGCGCGGTCCCCGACCGATCCCCGGCCGATCACTGCTCGGACTGTCGCCGCACTTGAACGCGGTGCCTCGCCGCAGCCCGGCGGCGTCCGCACCCAGTGACCGGACAGAAGGCGACCGAGCAGGGCGCGACACAGTCACCGAACGGGAAGGCAACCGAACAAGAGCCGACACATCCAAAACTTTAATTAAGACCGAAGCGACAAATCTTGACGCCGCCAATCATCGTCCGTAGCTTCCGCAACGCTCGGAACGATCGCAAGGGAACCCGAATTCGGCTGTCGTGCCCGCAAGTTGGAGGCGCGCCCCGCCCTTCGAGGAGCAGACGATGCGCGGAAAGAGATCAGCGGTCCTGGCCGTACTGGCGCTCGTGCTGGGCGCCCTGGTCGGCCTGGCCGGGCCGTCCGAGGCCGCCGGCTCGCAGCCGTGCGACATCTACGGCGGCGCGGGCACCCCGTGCGTCGCCGCGCACAGTACGGTGCGCGCGCTCTTCTCCTCCTACGACGGCCCCCTCTACCAGGTCACCCGGGCATCGGACGGGGCCACGGCCGACATCGGACTGCTGTCCGCCGGCGGCTATGCCGACGCCACCCGCCAGGACACGTTCTGCGGCGGCACCACGTGCAGAACCACGAAGATCTACGACCAGACCTCGCGCCACAACGACCTGACTCCGGGGCCGGCCGGCACCGCCGGCATGGGCGCCGACCGCGGGGCGGACGCCAGTGAGATCGCCGTCACCGCGGGCGGCCACAAGGTCTACGGCGTCTGGATCTCACCCGGCGTCGGCTATCGCTCCACCGGAGCGGCCTCGGGCGTCGCGGTGAACGGCCAGGCCGAGGGCGCCTACATGGTGGCCAGCGGCACCCATGCCGGCTCCGCATGCTGCTTCGACTACGGCAACGCGGAGAGCACACCGGCCGACACCGGCAACGGTCACATGGACGCGGTCAGCCTCGCCACCACGTGCTACTTCGCACCGTGCACCGGTTCGGGGCCCTGGGTGGAGGCGGATCTGGAGAACGGCATGTTCCAGGGCGGCAACGGCTCCAACACCGCCAACCGCGGCAACAACAGCCCCTACGTCACGGCGGTGCTGAAGAACAACGGCCGGACGATCTACGCCCTGAAGGGCGGCGACGCGCAGTCCGGGGGACTGACCACGTGGTGGGACGGCGGCCTTCCGACGCGCGGGGGCTACCAGCCGATGCACCAGGAGGGCGGCATCATCCTCGGCACGGGCGGCGACAACAGCAACTGGAACATGGGCACCTTCTTCGAGGGGGTGATGGTCGCCGGTTATCCGACCGACGCCGCCGAGGAGGCGGTGCAGGCGAACATCGTCTCGGTCGGGTACTCCGGTGAGACGAACGTGCCCAACGGCCCGCAGGGGACGGTCACCGGTCCGGGCGGCACATGCGTGGACGTCGCGGCCGACGACACCGGCGCCGACGGCGCCGCCGTGCAGGTGTGGGACTGCCAGTCCTATGCCGAGGACCAGCACTGGACCCACAACCCCGACGGCTCCCTCAGCACCCTGGGCCGCTGCCTGGACGTCGACGGGAACGCGACGGCGAACGGTGCGAAGGTCGAGTTGTGGGACTGCGACGGTGCGGGTGGTCAGAAGTGGGTGCAGCGGGCGGACGGTTCGCTGCTGAATCCGCAGTCCGGCCGTTGCCTGGACTCGCCCGGCGGCGCGACCGCGAACGGCACCCGGCTGCAGATCTGGGACTGCAACGGCGCCACGGCACAGAAGTTCTCGGTCGACGGCGGCGCACCGGTCGCCGGCCCCGGCGGCACCTGCGTGGACGTCGCCGCCGACGACAGCGGAGCCGACGGGTCGGCGGTGCAGTTGTGGGACTGCCAGTCCTGGGCGGTCGACCAGCACTGGTTCCACGCCGCCGACGGTTCTCTGCGTACCCTGGGCCGCTGCCTGGACGTCGACGGGAACGCGACGGCGAACGGTGCGAAGGTCGAGTTGTGGGACTGCGACGGTGCGGGTGGTCAGAAGTGGGTGCAGCAGGCGGACGGTTCGCTGCTGAATCCGCAGTCCGGCCGTTGCCTGGACTCGCCCGGCGGCGCGACCGCGAACGGCACCCGGCTGCAGATCTGGGACTGCAACGGATCGGCGGCGCAGACGTTCCGGCTGGGCTGACAGGGCTGACAGGGCTGACAGGGCTGACAGGGCTGACAGGGCTGACAGGGCGGACGGGCGCGGGGCGCCGGCCCGGACACAAGGTCCTTGTTCTCCGACGTCAGGGACCGGCCACGGCCTGTGCACCCTCCGCCTCGCCGTGCGCCGGACGCCCGTACAGCAGCGACGCGGCGCCCAGCCCGAGTGCGGCCCCGATCAACTGGGCCGCGATGAACGGGACGAGGGAGGCGGGAGCGATGCCGGCCGCGGTGTCGGTGAGCGAGCGGCCGATGGTCATCGCGGGGTTGGCGAAGGCGGTCGAGGAGGTGAACCAGTACGCGGCCCCGATGTAGGCGGCCACGGCGATCGGCGCCAGCCGGGCACGGCCGGTGCGCTCCAGGCCGAGGACCAGCAGGATCAGCCCGGCGGTGGCCACGGCCTCACCCAGCCAGAGGTGCCCGGCGGACCGGTCGTGGGTGGAGAGTCTCACCAGCGGCCTCGCGAACATGGCGTCGGCCAGGACCGCGCCGCCGATCGCCCCTGCCACCTGCGCCGGTATGTACGCGGCGACCTCACGCAGGGTCGGGCCGGGGCCGTGGCGGCGGCCGGCGTACCAGGTCGAGAGGGTGACGGCAGGGTTCAGGTGCGCGCCGGACACCGGCCCCAGCAGCGCGATCAGCACGCCCAGGCCGAAGACGGCGGCGAGCGAGCACGCCAGCAACTGCACGCCCCCGTCCCGCGACAGCTGGGTGGCCTGGATCCCCGAGCCGACGGCCACGGCCACCAGCAGCCCCGTCCCGACCGCTTCGGCGGCCACGCGGCGGGACAGGGTGCTGGTCGTACGGTGTGTGGTGCGGCCGGTGCCCAGCGGCTCCCGGGTGGCATCCGCCGGCGCACCGGCGTTCCCCGCTCCCGGGGTCAGCGGCTGCCGCACCGCCTCCGCTGCGGCGCCCGGCCCGGCGGGCGGCGCTTCGTTCGTCATGAGGGGCAGTCTCGGTGTGCCTCCGAGCCCGAGGACAGTGGAGGAACACCCCATCTTGGCCGTGTTCTCCCGTCGGTTGCACGGTGATCGGCCCGTGGCGCGGGAGTCCGCACGCCCGGCGAGCGACACCGGCGTCAGCGGGGTGGGCGCCTGCGGCATCAGCGAGGCGGGCGGCAGCAGCATCAGTGGGCCGGGCGGCTGCGCCGTCAGTGGGGGAGGACGACCAGCACTCGGCCGCGCCCGCCGGCATCGACACGGTCGTGTGCCTCGGCGATCTCCTCCAGGGGGTAGCGGCCGCCGACGCCGACAGTGAGGGCGCCGACCGCGGCCGCGGCGGTGAGATCGCGGGCGGCCTGCCGCTTCGCCGCCGCGGGGAAGTCGTCGCTGCCGAGCAGACGCAGCGTGACGTTGTTGAACAGCAGCGGCCAGAAGGGGAGTTCGGTTCGGTCCGCATGGGTGCCGTAGGCGGCGATGACGGCGTCGGGCGCGGCGACGGCGTTGTCCAGGTCGGCGTTGGCGGACAGCGAGACCTCGACGATGCGGTGGACGCCCCCGGGCGCGTACGCACGGATCGCCGCCGCCGGATCACCGCGGTCCAGGGCGACGCCGTGGGAGACGACGGCGGGGTCGACGTGCTCCAGATCGCCGCTGCGGCGGACGGTGCCGATCACGGTGGCTCCGGCCCAGCGGGCGAGCTGCGCGGCCATGGAACCGACTCCGCCGAGGACGCCGTGCACGAGAACCAGCCTGCCGTCGACCGGGCCGTCGGCGAACACCGCACGGTGGGCGGTGACACCCGGAATGCCCAGGCACGCGCCCACTTCGTCGTCGAGCCCGCCGGGCAGCGGGACCGCCTGCTCGCCGGGTACGACCGTGTACGAGGCGGCGGTGCCGAAGGGACGGTAGGACTGGGCGCCGTACACCCACACTCGCTGCCCCACCCGCCGGGTGCCGACCCCTTCCCCGACGGCGTCCACGACACCGGCGGCATCACTGTGCGGGATCACCCGGGGATACGGCATCGACGAACCGAGCCAGCCGCGCCGCTTCTTGGTGTCGCCGGGATTGACACCCGACACGGTCACACGGACGCGGACCTCACCGGGTCCGGGCTCGGGGTCGGGCAGTTCACCGACGCGCAGGACATCGGCGGCGGAGCCCTGCACGTCGTACCAGGAGGCAAGCATGGCGGAGATCTCCTTCAGTCCGAGGGACGGGCGACCTGGCGATCATCCCCCGCCGTCGCCCGTGCCGCCGTCGACGACCGCGCCGAGCTGCGCCGAGCTGCGCCGAACTGCGCCGAGCTGCGCCGTCAGGGAGCCGGCCACGCGGCCGGGCCGGCGGACGGACCCGGGGCGGTCGCGGTCGGCCCTGCACGGACCCCTCACGCACGTGCCGTCTACGCTTCGGTGCATGATCGCGCAGGCTTACCTCTCCGAACTCTTCTCGCTCGACGGCCGTGTCGCCCTGGTGACCGGCGGCAGTTCCGGCATCGGCCGCGCCATCACCGGGGCACTGGCGCGTGCCGGGGCGGGCGTGGTGGTCGTGGCACGCAAGGAGGCCGAGCTGGCGGCCACGGTCGACGAACTGGTGGCCGAGGGCTGCCGGGCCGCCTGGGTGAGCGGCGACCTGAGCACCCGTGACGGTGTGCGCGCGGCGGCCGAAGCGGCGGCCGGGGTGTTCGGTGAGCCCGACATCCTCGTGAACAGTGCCGGGGTCAACCTGAGGCCGCCGATGGGCGAGCTGGGCGAGGACGTGTGGGACACCACCATGGCGCTGAACCTGGAGGCGCCCTTCCTGCTGGGAGAGCGGTTCGGGCCCGGCATGGCCGAGCGGGGCTTCGGCCGGATCATCCACATCAGCTCCCAGCAGGCGCACCGGGCCTTTGTGCAGAGCGGCGCCTACGGAGTGTCCAAGGGGGCGCTGGAGTCGCTGGCCCGCTCCCAGGCCGAGGCGTGGTCACCCCACGGCGTCACCTGCAACACCCTCGTGCCGGGTTTCGTGATGACCCCGCTCAACGCACAGCTGTCCTCCGACCCCGAGAAGGTGGCGGCGCTCGCCGCGCGCACGATGATCGGCCGCAACGGGCTCGCCGAGGACTTCGCGGGCGCGGCCGTGTTCCTCGCCGGCCGCGCGTCCGCGTACGTCACCGGACAGTCGATCTTCGTCGACGGCGGGTTCTCCGTCCACTGAGCCGGCACCGGGAGCGCCCCTCGGCACCGCAGGCGCCGCCGTCGGCCGACCGCCGCGCCCGCACGGGTCCGGCGTAGGCCGACTGCCCCGCACGGGTCCGCCGCCGGCCGGTCGCCGTGCCCGTACAGGCCCGCCGCCGGCCGGTCGCCGTGCCCGTACCGGTCCGCCGTCGACCGACCGTCGTGCCCGTACCGGTCCGCCGTCGACCGACCGTCGTGCCCGCACCGGCGCCCCACCCGGCAACGACATACGCGAACGTCGCCAGGACCTCCTCGACCTCGACCGGACGGGCCTGTGACCCGACCGGTCAGGAATGGAGAAGCACGATCTTCGGGTCGCCAGCTAGCGTGACGCGGGACGTATGGTTCGAAGCCGGTCGGACCGAGTCAGGCGACGCCGATGGAGACCCCGACGGTCTCCGCCCGACGGATGGAGACACGAAGAGCCATGGCCACGAGGACGGACACGCAGTCGTCTGCGCAGCACGTTGCCGACAGCCACGACCTGATCCGCGTGCACGGGGCGCGCGAGAACAACCTCAAGGACGTGAGCATCGAGATCCCCAAGCGCAGGCTCACGGTGTTCACCGGCGTCTCCGGCTCGGGCAAGAGCTCCCTGGTGTTCGACACGATCGCCGCGGAGTCGCAGCGGCTGATCAACGAGACGTACAGCGCCTTCGTGCAGGGCTTCATGCCCAACCTGGCACGGCCCGAGGTCGACGTGCTCGACGGGCTGACGACCGCGATCATCGTCGACCAGCAGCGGATGGGCGCCGACCCCCGATCCACGGTCGGCACCGCCACCGACGCCAACGCCATGCTCCGCATCCTGTTCAGCCGGCTCGGAAGGCCGCACATCGGCTCGCCCCAGGCGTTCTCCTTCAACGTCGCCTCGATCAGCGGGGCGGGAGCGGTCACCGTGGAGCGTGCCGGGCAGACCGTGAAGGAGCGCCGCAGCTTCAGCATCACCGGCGGCATGTGTCCGCGCTGCGAAGGCCGCGGCTCGGTCACCGACATCGACCTCTCCCAGCTCTACGACGCCTCCAAGTCGCTCGCCGAGGGCGCCATCACCGTCCCCGGCTACACGGGGGGCGGCTGGAACTCCCGCCTCTACAGCGAGTCCGGCTTCTTCGACCCGCAGAAGCCGATCCGCAGGTTCACCAAGAAGGAGCTGCACGACTTCCTCCACCGCGAGCCGACCAGGATGAAGATCGCGGGCATCAACATGACCTACGAGGGTCTGGTCCCGCGGATCCAGAAGTCGATGCTCTCCAAGGACCGGGAGGCGATGCAGCCGCACATCCGGGAGTTCGTGGACCGGGCGGTCACCTTCACCACCTGCCCCGAGTGCGAGGGCACCCGGCTCAGCGAGGGGGCCCGGTCGTCGAAGATCAAGGGGATCAGCATCGCCGACGCCTGTGCGATGCAGATCAGCGACCTGGCCGCATGGGTCCGCGACCTCGACGAGCCGACGGTGGCGCCGCTGCTCGCCTCGCTGCGGCACACGCTCGACTCGTTCGTGGAGATCGGCCTCGGCTACCTCTCGCTCGAACGCCCCGCGGGCACGCTCTCCGGGGGCGAGGCCCAGCGCACCAAGATGATCCGCCACCTCGGCTCCTCGCTCACCGATGTCACCTACGTCTTCGACGAGCCCACCATCGGCCTGCACCCCCATGACATCCAGCGGATGAACAGTCTGCTGCTGAGGCTGCGGGACAAGGGCAACACGGTGCTCGTCGTGGAGCACAAGCCGGAGACGATCGCGATCGCCGACCACATCGTCGACCTCGGCCCCGGTGCCGGTACGGCGGGCGGCACCGTCTGCTTCGAGGGCACCGTCGAGGGCCTGCGGGCCGGCGGCACCATCACCGGCCGCCACTTCGACGACCGGGCCGCCGTCAAGGAGACGGTGCGCAAGCCCACCGGCACGCTGGAGATCCGCGGCGCGGCGACGCACAACCTGCAGGACGTCGATGTCGACATCCCGCTCGGTGTGCTGACGGTCATCACCGGCGTCGCCGGCTCCGGCAAGAGCTCGCTCGTGCACGGCTCGATCCCCGCCGGGGAAGGTGTGGTCTCGGTCGACCAGAGCCCCATCCGCGGCTCACGGCGCAGCAACCCGGCGACCTACACCGGCTTGCTCGAACCGATCCGCAAGGCGTTCGCGAAGGCCAACGGCGTGAAGCCGGCGCTGTTCAGCGCCAACTCCGAGGGCGCCTGCCCCACCTGCAACGGCGCGGGCGTCGTCTACACCGACCTGGCGATGATGGCCGGCGTCGCCACCCCCTGCGAGGAGTGCGAGGGAAAGCGGTTCCAGGCATCGGTCCTCGAGTACCACCTCGGCGGCCGGAACATCAGCGAGGTGCTCGCGATGTCGGTGGACGAGGCCGAGGAGTTCTTCGGCGCCGGCGAGGCGCGCACGCCGGCCGCGCACAGGATCCTCGAACGGCTCGCCGACGTCGGGCTCGGCTACCTCACCCTCGGCCAGCCGCTCACCACGCTCTCCGGCGGCGAGCGGCAGCGGCTCAAGCTGGCCACCCACATGGGGGACAAGGGCGGCGTCTACGTCCTGGACGAGCCGACCACCGGCCTCCACCTCGCCGACGTCGAGCAGCTGCTCGGCCTGCTGGACCGTCTCGTGGACTCCGGCAAGTCGGTCATCGTCGTCGAGCACCACCAGGCGGTCATGGCCCACGCCGACTGGATCATCGACCTCGGCCCCGGCGCCGGCCACGACGGCGGCCGGATCGTCTTCGAGGGCACCCCCGCCGACCTCGTCGCCGCCCGCTCCACCCTCACCGGCGAGCACCTCGCCGCCTACGTCGGCACCTGACCGGAACCCGCGCGGACACCCTGAAGCGGCCCCCGGAGCGGCGGGCCGCTTCCTCCGCCGGGGCGAGGGGAGCGGACGCGAAAGGGGGACGATCCGATCACGACCGTATCGCCATACGGGCGAGTAACCCCAGGTGAGACGTGTAATCCATAACGATCTTGGCTCAGGCCTTGTGTGATTCCTCGTCCCCTTTAGCCTCCGGTCATGGCATTTCTTTCAAGTCGCCGCAGAAGGTCCCGCCTCGCCCCGGAACTCGACGACCAGCAGCTGGGCAAGCTCCTGAAGTCCCTGCTGGCGACCACGCGGACGGGAACGATCGCGACGACGGATCTGTGCGTGGCACAGATCTCCCGTCTCCTGGACCAGGACCCGGGCGACTGGGACCGCCGTGCGCACCGCATGGGCGTCCTGGCGGAGTTCCTGGCCGGATCGCATCTGCCCCGCTCCTGGGCCACGCGTGAGCCGCGCAACGCGAGCGCACTCGTGCTGTACGCGTGGTCCGAGGTGGCCCGCGCCCGCTCCCAGGGAAGCCTGGACGACACGGCCGGCGCCATCGACAGCTGTCTGCGGGCCGCCGAACTCACCCCCGACGACCCCACCCCCTGGGTGGTCGTGCTGGGCGCGGCACGCCTGGAGCGCTGGGAGCAGCCGCAAATGTTCGGCGTGTGGAACGAGGTGCTCGCCCGCGACCGCTGGAACCGCGAGGCCTACCTGAACATGCTGGGCTATCTCACCCCGGAAGAAGGGGGCTCGCGCATCCAGGTGCTGGAGTTCGTGGACGCCCTGTGCGCGCGCATGCCCGCGAACATGCCCTGCGCGGCGACGGAACTCACCGCCCAGGTCTTCCAGTACCAGTCCGTCCTCGACCGGGGCGGCTTCGAAGCGCTGGTGGCGCGCAATCACTGGTCCCAGGCGATGGCCGCCCAGGCCCTCGACCGCGTGGCGCACACCTGGGTGCAGCCGGGATTCCTCCGGCACGCCAAGGCGCTTGCCGACCTCAACATCCTCGCCTACGCGCTGATGGCCGCCGACCGGCGCCACGAAGCCCGTCCCGTCTTCGAGACGCTCGGCGGCATCGCGACCGCCTGGCCCTGGCAGGCCGGCGGCGACCCGCTCACCGAGTTCGAACAGGCCCAGCGGAGAGCCGCCCCCGGCACGTGATCCGCCGGCCGGCGCACCTGCCGACCGGCCGAGTGTGTGAGCGGACCGGCCGGCCGAGCGAGCGGACCAGTCGGCCGAGCGGACCAGGGCCGAGGGGGAACAGTCGGCCGAGGGGACCAGTCGCCTGAGCGGGTCGGTCAGTCGAGGACCAGGGGATCGGGCAGGGAAGCCGAACGGTGCATGCGGAGCAAGGTGTGGACGACTCCCGACAGACCCGACATCAGGCTGGGGGAGAACGCTTCGCGGGCCAGGCCGCCGACCGGGCCGCGTTGCTCAAGGCTCGTGAGGATCTCACCGTCGAGGGCGGAAGGGTCGCCGAAATCCAGTGACGTGAGGAACTGCCAGAGGCCCAGGTCGCCGTGGCACAGTGTGTGACTCCAGCCGAAACCCTCGGCGGCACAGGCACGCGCGGCGCGCCGGGCCATGTCGAGCCGGTCGGGATCGCCGGTGCGCCGGTACAGGTCGAGCATGCCGGTCCCGATGCCCGCGCTGCCGTGGCACCAGCTGGTGAAGAAGTCCTCCTCGGCGCCGATGCGGACATCGAGCCAGTTGCCGTGTTCGGGTTGCCAGAGGGACTCCTGGTAGGCGAAGGCCAGTCCGGCAAGACGATTCCAGTCGCGCCGTTCGGCCGCGGAGCCCGCCTCGCTGAGGGCGAGCCGGGCCAGCGCCCAGCCGATACCGGTCGCGCCATGGGCGAAGCCGCCGATGCCCTCGGGATTGAGCCGGGTCGTCCAGCGGGCACCACCGGCATCGACCGTGGCGCCCCGGGCCAGCCGTCGGCCGATGTGCGCGGCGGCGCCCAGCCAGCGGTCCTGCTCGGTCGCCGCGGCCAGGTTGAGCAGCGGGACGATGCCGCCGGCCGCTCCGTTCAGCAGGTCCACCTCGATGTCGTCGTCGACCAGTGCGCCCTCGAGCAGCAGCGCCCTGTCGGCGGCCCGCGCGCGCAGCCAGTCCTCGCCGAGCACCCGGTGCAGTGCCAGCCACGTCCACACCTGTGATGCGGCGCCGCTGAACGCCCCGGCCGACGGCGTCGGCGTCCGGTCCTCGGTGCTGATCAGTACACGCAGAGCGCCCTCGAAGGTCTCTGCCGCGCCGGGCACCTCGTCCGCCCGGCCGGCCCGCACCTCGGCCACGTACTCCGCCAGGGTCAGCGCCACCCCGCCCTGCCCGGTGTAGAGGTCGGCGGGCAGCACCCTGATCGACCATCCCGCGGGAGTGAAGACGGGGCTGATCCAGGTGACCGTGCCGTCCTCGCCGCGCACCGCCCCGTCGCACAGCCGCCGCACCAGCTGCGCGGCCAGGGCGCGACGGCGCGGCTCCCGGCGGTCGGCGTGCGGATCGCGGGCGGCGGCCTGCACCCGCGCGGGCAGCGACCGCTCATTGAGGTACGCGCCCACCAGCGCGTCCTGGATCATCGACTCCTCCAGGGCGAAGTCGGCGGTGCGCCAGTCCTCGACCGTGGCGCGCACGGCGGCCGCGTCCACGGTGAACCCGAACATCGGTACGTCGCCGGCCACGAGGTCGGCGATCTCGGCGTCGATGGCCGCGCGGTCCGTCGGCGCGCCGGGCAGCACCTCGGCATTGCGCCGCAGGATGTCCCGGGCCCGCTCGACGGCCGCCGCCTCGTCGTGCAACGACGCCGGGTGCCAGAGCATCCGGCCGATGTCGACGTACGCCTGGGTCGGCCGCAGGATCCGCCGGGCCCGGGCGCCCTCGAAGCGGGACAGCAGCCGGTACGGGTCGACGCCGGGACGGCGCAGGTGCGCGGTCATCTCGCGGAAGCCGGCCAGGATCCGGTCCCAGTACGCGCTCAGCACGGGCGTGCGGCTGGGGTGGTTGCCCGCGGTGGGCATCGCCACCAGGTCGACCTGGAAGCGGGCGGCCGCGGTGCCGCCGTCCGCGATCACCGGGTTCGGGATCAGCGGCTGCTGGCCGGGCAGCGCCCCCACCCCGGAGATGTCCACCCCGCCGAGCGCGAATCCGGTGCCCCGCACCGGCAGCAGCCCCGTGCGCAGCACCGTACGGCGGATGGCCGCCGCCGCCAGGTCCACCGCGTCGCCCCGGCCGCTGGGCGGGAAGGGCGCCGGCGCGTCGAAGAGCGTCTCGGCGTCCACGATCACCGGCACCGGGCCCGCGGCGATCATGTTCTCGGCGTGCATGTCGGTGCCGCCGCACAAGCGCAGGACGGCCAGCCAGTGCCCCATGTTGCGGTAGAAGGCGGCGAGTTCGGTGTCGTCGGCGCAGTAGCGGTGGTGGACGAACTCCGCCCAGCCGTAGCCCTCGCGCGCCAGCGTCCGCGGCACCCGGATGCGCTCGTCGGGCGCGGGCGCGCCCGGGAGGTCCGCGAACACCTCGTCCAGCAGGGCGCCCAGCGCCATGTCGGCCTCCGACGGCCGGGGCTTGTACATGACGCGTGCCTCGGCGAAGTCGACCCGGCTGACGGTGAGACCGCCCCGATGGCTGTCACCCGCCCCGAACGCCACGGCACGGATCCGCCCCGCGGGCCGTCCGAGCAGCGGCCGCAGCAGCGCGCGATCCGCGGCGAGCCGTTCCGCGAAGGCGGTCGTGGCCGCCACGGACAGCCGCGCAACCGACGCTACCCGCGCGCCGACGCCCGGATAGCGGCTGCTCAGCTTGTCGAGGTAGCCCTCCTCCGCGGCCAGCTCGATGAACGCGGCCCAGGTGCGCTCCCCGGAGACGTCCCCGGCAGGCCCGGCGTCGGGTGCCGCGCCCTGCGCCATGCGCAGCGCGTGCAGTTCGATCAGGAAGAGGCGGGAGAGTTTGGCGTGCAGCGACCTGAGCAGGGCCGTGTGACCGGCCTCCAGAAGGGTCTCCCGTTCCTCCGGGTGCAGGGCGTCGACGGCGGTCAGGCGCCGGGCCAGTTCCTCCCGCCAGGGACGGGCGAGGCTCCGTACGGGCTCTGCGAACCATTCCGACCCGCTCCCGCTCTCCGGCACCGAACCGCTCACCGTTCGCCCTCCCGTTCGCCCCGCGTTCGCGCCCTGCCGGCGCCTTCGAAAGAAGCGCGGTGGAACTGCGCGAGCTGCAGTTCCACCGCGCTCAGGTCGTGCGGACATCGCCGTGCGGCAGAGGGTCAGCAGCACCAGCTGCCGTGCGAACCGCTCGGGCTGGAGCAGAAGCCGTACAGGGAGTCGCTCGGGTCGGTGAGCGCGGCCTCGGCGGCTCTGCCGCCGACATAGAGCGGCCCGGCGGGGTTGAGCCGGCCGTAGGCGCTCTCGGCGCCCGACAGCCAGGCGTCGAGCACTGCGGTGGTGGAAACACTGGGCTGAGACACAGTTGCCTCCGAAGGCGGGAGTTTGGGGCGGATTGCCCAGCCCTGAGTATCGCGGCGTTCGAACGACCGTCAGACGATTAATCCGGCCACAGTGGGACGCCCCGGTGGCGGCGGCATTCTCGACGGCTCAGCGGCTCGACCGCTGCGCCGCCACGATCGCGTTCACGGTCCGTTCCGCGCCCGCCCGCCGTTGCACACGCTCCGCGAACCCCGGGAACTGGGACGCGATCCTGGTGAGGAACTTCAACTCGGCCGGGGCCACGTTGATTTCGGCGACATCGCGCTCGATCGCCCGAATCACGCCCTTGACGACCTGCTCCGGCGCGACGGTGCGGACTCCGCCGGGCGTCGGCGACCCGGTGTTCGCGAACATCCCCAGATCGCGTACGAACCCCGGCTGGACGATCGAGACGCCCACGCCCGTGCCGTGCAGATCCTGGCGGAAGGCGAGCGAGAAGCCGCGCAGGCCGAACTTGGTGGCGGTGTACATGGACGACGACCTGGTCGCCGCCAGCCCCGACAGTGATCCGACGAAGCAGATGTGTCCGCGCCCCGCGGTCATCATGCCGGGGGCCAGCAGCCGGGCCAGCATCGCCGGCGCACGCAGGTTCACCGCGAGTGCCCGGTCGATCTGGTCCGGCGTGTAGTCGAGCACGTCGCCACTGGAGGGCAGGGCGGCGTTGGCGATCAGGATGTCCGTACCCGCCGCTTCCTCGGCGAGGCGCTGCACATCACCGGGATCGGCGAGATCGGCGAGGATCGTGCGCGCGCCGTAGCGCTCGGCGAGCGGCTCCAGTGCCTCGCGCCGCCGTCCGGTGAGTATGAGATCCGCACCGCGAGCGGACATCCCGGCAGCGATCGAGCCGCCGATGCCGCCCGTGACTCCGGTAAGCAGAACGGTTGCCCCAGCAATGTGCACGATTACCCTCCAGTTCTGTTCGTTCGAACGAACAATAGGGAGAGCGAGGGGTCCTGTCCACCGGGGTCGGCGACGATCGGAAGGTGTCGGCCGGGAAGGCCGCGAGCCCGTGAACTCCGATCGCGGGCCGTCCTGTTCGGCGGCGGGCCTGGCCGTCGGGTGGTTGTGCGGGCCTGGCCGTCGGGTGGTTGTGCGGGCCCGGCCGTCGGGTGGCGTGCGGGCCCTGTCGTCCCCGGGCGCCCGTGACGGGGCCTCCGCGCGCGCCGTCGGTCGTCCGGGCGAAGGGTCCGGGGATCTGTCTCGGCATCGGCAGTCCACACAGTTGCCTTGACAAGAGTTGTCGCGACAAGCATGATGGACGAGTGAGCAGGACAAGCGGACTCCACGATCACCTCGGCTACTGGCTTCGTCGCCTGTCCGACGAGGTCCACAGCCGGTTCGAGGCCGAACTCGGCAGGCACGACGTCACCGTCTCCCAGTGGGGCGTGATGATCAGCGTCTTCCACGGCCACGACACCACCAAGGCCGTGGCCGCACACATGGACATCGACCCCGGGGCGGTCTCCCGCCTGGTCGACCGTCTCGCGGCCAAGGCCCTGATGCGCCGCGAGCCCGACCCCGCCTCACGGCGCACGGTCCGGCTCGTACTGACCCGCGAGGGCCAGGACCTCGTACCGGTCCTGGCCGAGCTCGCCGACCGCAACGACGCCCACTACTTCGGCTCGCTCGACGCCGGCCGGCGTCGTCAGCTGGAGGACTGGATCCGGCATCTGGTGGGCGAGACCCATTCCGCAGCACAGCACGACGCCCCCTGAAAGGAGCGCACGATGAGCCTCGCGACCTCCGTCACCAAGACCGTCAGCATCGACCGCCCCTACGAGCAGGTCTACGCCTTCCTGGCCGACCCCGCGAACTGGACCCGGTGGGCGGTGGTGAACGTCCAGTCCATCGAGCCCACCGACGACCCGGACTGGTGGCGCATGTCCACCCCGCAGGGCCCGGCCAGGCTGCGTCTGCACGCCAACGCCGAGTCCGGCGTCCTCGACCACGACTTCGTGGACGACACCGCCGCCTGGCGCGTCCCGGCGCGCGCCGTCCCCAACGGCGACGGCGCCGAATTCATGATGACCTTCTACCAGCCGCCGACCCTGAGCGAAGCCGTCTTCAGGGAGCAGACCGACCTGGTCGACATCGAACTGGCCACCCTCAAGAAGGTGCTGGAGACCGGCCGGGAGTGACCGACCGCCTCCAGGTGGCCACGCCGCGGACGCCCGTCGCCGTGCGGGGCGGCGCCGGCCGGCACCACCTGTCCGGCCGCCTGCACCACCGAACCGGCCCGAGCGGAGCGTGACCGTCCGGGCCGGTCCGGTGGTGGAGGCGGCCGTCATGCGTGCGCTTCGGCGTCCGGGGCGGCCGTCACAGCATGACGTGTTTGACCTGTGTGTAGTCGAGCAGGCCGGTGAGCGAGAGGTCACTGCCGTAGCCGGAGTGGCGGACGCCGCCGTGCGGCATCTCCGACACCGTCGTGCCGTGGGTGTTGACCCAGACGATGCCGGTGCGCAGCGTACGGCTCGCACGCATGGCACGGTCGTGGTCACGGGTCCAGACGCTCGCCGCGAGCCCCTGGACGACGCCGTTCGCCATCCGGACGGCCTCCGCCTCGTCGGTGAACGGCTGCACGGTGACGACCGGACCGAACACCTCGCTCTGTACGATCTCGTCCTCCTGCCGCACTCCGGCGATCACCGTGGCCTGGTGGAAGTAGCCGGGACGGTCCACGGCCGCGCCCCCGACGACGACCTCGCCGTGATCCGGGAGACGGTCCAACAGGCCCTGTACCGCCGCTAGTTGGGCGGCGTTGGCGAGCGGGCCGAAATCGGCGCGAGCGTCGTCCGGGGCTCCGGGCCTCCGCCGGGCGGCCCGGTCGGCGAAGCGGTCCAGGAAGGTGTCGTGGATCCTGCGGTCCACCAGGATCCTGGCGGGGGCCGTGCAGTCCTGCCCCGCGTTGTAGTAGGCCAGCGACGACAACTGCTCGACCGCGTCGTCGAGATCGGCGTCCTCGTGGACCAGAACCGGGGCGTTGCCGCCGAGTTCCAGGTGGAGCCGCTTGAGGTCGCCGGCCGCCGCGGCGGCGATCTCCTGCCCCGCGCGGACACTGCCCGTGACCGCCACCAGCCGCACGCACGGGTGGGCGACGAGGCGGCGCCCGGTGCCACGGTCGCCGCACACCACGTTCAGCACCCCGGACGGCAGATGCCCGGCGGCCAGCCGGGCCAGGAGCGCTGCCGACGACGGCGTGGTGTCGGACGGCTTCAGCACGACCGTGTTGCCGGCGGCGAGTGCGGGAGCGAGCTTCCACACCGCCATCATGAGCGGGTAGTTCCACGGCGTGATCTGGGCACAGACGCCGACCGGCTCGCGCCGCAGCACCGAGGTGCGGCCCGGCGTGTACTCAGCCGCCGCGGCGCCCGGCAGATTGCGGGCGGCTCCGGCGAAGTACCGCAGCACGTCCACGATCGCGGGCAGTTCGTCCGCCAGGAACAGGGCACGCGGCTTGCCCGTGTCGGCCACCTCGGCGCTCGCCAGCGCCGCCGCCTCCCGCTCCATCGCGTCGGCGATGCGCAGCAGCGCGGACTGCCGCTGTGCCGGGGTCGTGGCCGCCCAGACGTGCAGGGCCTCCTGCGCGGCCCCGCAGGCCGCGTCCACGTCCTCGGGACCGGACAGCGGGGCCGTGCCGTGGGCGAGACCGGTGGCCGGGTCGACCAGCCGCAGGGTGGCACCCGAGACGGCCGGCCGGTCCTTGCCGTCGATGTGGTTGAGGACGGTGGTGAGGCGGTCGGTGTCAGCCACGGCGCAGGGCCTCCTCGGCGGCGGCCCGGCCGGTGCGGACGGCGCCCTCCATGTATCCGGCGACCCACTGGTCGGAGCCGCAGACGTAGAACGGCGGTTCATGGGTGCCGTGCAGCGGACCGACCGCCATGACCTCGCCCGGCGGCCACTGGGTGACGTAGCCCTGCGTCCACGGGTCGGTGCCCCACAGCCGCAGGTGACAGGCGGACGGGCGCAGCGCCTCGGCACCGAACATGGCGGCCGCCTCGGCGAGCAGTTCGGGGGTGCGCAGCTGGGGCGGGGTGCCGAGCAGGACGCCGTACCGCTCCGGCGGGATCAGTGCCGAAAGGACGCCCTCGTTCTGCGGCCAGGTGCTGCCCAGCACACCCTCGGACTCGGACAGGCCGTTCAGACCGGCCTCCCGCCAGAAGGGACGGTCGTAGACGGCGGCGAACTTCGCGGCCGTCGCGTGGCGCTGCCGGTGCAGTGAGGCCAGCCGGGCCTCGCTCACGCCGCTGACGGCCACGGACCGCAGGGGCCCCACCGGAAGGGCGCTGACCACGGCCCCCGCGGTGAGCACCTCGCCGGTCACCAGCCGCACCGCGCTGCGCCCCGGACGTATCGTCAGGGCCGCGACGGGGGAGCCGAGCCGGACGCGCGCCCCCAGCTCGCGCCCCATGACCTCGGCGAGGGTCGCCGACCCCTCCGACAGCCGCAGCCCCTCCCAGTCGGCGTAGTCGTAGTCGCCCGTGCCCGCGCCGGGGACGGCCGCGCTCTTGCGGAGGGCGGCCAGCAGGGAGATCCGCTCATAGGAACCGCCGGCCAGGGCGAGCTGGCCGATGTCCCACAGACGGACCACGGCCGGCGTGGCGTGCCGGGAACGCAGCCAGTCGGCCACGGACAGCCGGTCCAGGACGGCCGCGTCCGGATGCGACCAGGGATCGTCGGGGTCGACCGTGGCGGCCAGGGCGCCGAACTCCGCGCCGAGCCCCTCGTGCAGGGCGGCGTCCCCGGGTCCGAACCAGTGCGGCGGCTCGCCGGCCGAGCGGCCCTCGGGGGTGGCACGGGTGATCCGGCCGGGCTCCTCGACATAGCTGGGGACCAGCTCCAGGCCGAGTTCCTTGGCAAGTCGGAGGTAGGCGGTGTGCCCGTGGCCGACCACCTCACCGCCCAGCTGGACGGTGCGGCCGTCCGGCGTCCGGGTCTGCTCGACCCGCCCGCCGACGCGGTCCCGGGCCTCCAGGACGAGCACGTCGGTGCCGGCGGCCGCCAGGTCCCGGGCGGCGCAGAGCCCGGCGAGACCGGCGCCGAGCACGATCACGTCGTGATGCATCAGCTTCGCTTCCGTTCTGGGGTGGGATCAGGCCAGGACCAGGCAGTGCTCGGGCCGCCAGCCGAACTCCACCCTCTCGCCGCCGTTCCAGCGGTCCTCCATGCGCGCGCGGGCCGTGTTCTGCTCCAGCACCGACAGCGTGACGCCGGGGGCGAGGTCGATGAGGTAGGTCGTCGTAGGGCCGCTGTAGACGGTCTCGCGGATCACTCCGCTCAGCATCGACATGCCCGGTTCGAAGTCCGACAGCCAGATCTTCTCGGGGCGCACGGACACGCTCACGGCGGTGCCGTCCGCGATACCGGTCCGGGGACCGACGGGCAGGGCGGGACCCTGGTCCAGGGCGACCGCACCGTCCCGGTAGGTGCCGGTCATCAGGTTGGAGGTGCCCATGAAGGACGCGACGAAGCGGGTGGCGGGGTGTTCGTAGATGTCCTCGGGGGTGCCGCACTGCTCGACGCGTCCCGCGTTCATCACCGCGATCCGGTCGGACATGGTCAGCGCCTCGTCCTGGTCATGGGTGACGAAGACGAAGGTGATGCCCACCTCGCGCTGGATCTGCTTCAGCTCGACCTGCATCTGCCGGCGCAGCTTCAGGTCGAGGGCGGCCAGCGGCTCGTCCAGGAGCAGCACGGCCGGACGGTTGACGAGCGCCCGGGCGAGGGCGACACGCTGGCGCTGGCCGCCGGAGAGCGTACGGGGCTTGCGGTCGGCGAGACCGGCGAGCTGGACCAGCTCCAGCATCTCACCGGCACGCCGGCGAGTCTCGGCCTTGGCGACACCCTTGCGCTTGAGGCCGAAGGCCACGTTGTCGGCGACGCTGAGATGGTCGAACAGCGCGTAGCTCTGGAAGACCGTGTTGACGTTGCGCCGGTTCGGCGGCAGCGCGGTCACGTCCTCACCGGCGAGCAGCACCGACCCCTCGGTGGGGTCGCTGAACCCGCCGATCATGCGCAGCGAGGTGGTCTTCCCGCAGCCGGAGGGGCCCAGCAGCGAGAAGAAGTGGCCGGCCTCGATGTCGAGGTCGAGACGGTGGACGGCGTAGGAGTCCGCGAACTGCTTGGAGACGCCGTCGAGCCGGACGGCGGGGGTCGCGTCCATGGATCACTCTCCGGAGAGGATGTCGAGGCCGCCGCGGCGGCCGAAGAGGCGCGGGATGAACAGGGCGAGGGCGATCAGGCAGATGGATCCCGCGAGCATCAGCGTGCCGACGGCGTTGATGGTCGGCTGTACCCCGAAACGGATGGCCGAGTAGATCCGCACGGACAGCGGCTGCGGATCGACGCCGGTGGTGAAGTAGGCGAGGACGAAGTCGTCGAAGACCAGCGCGAAGATCAGTACGGCGCTGGCGAGGACCGCGGGCAGCAGGGCCGGCAGGGTCACCAGGCGGACCGCCTGCCAGCGGGTGGCACCGAGGTCCATCGCGGCCTCCTCCACCTCGGGGTTCAGCGCGGCGACCCGGGACCGCAGCACGACCGTGACGTACGAGATCGAGAAGGTGATCTCGGCGAGCATCACCGTGCCGGTGGACAGGGCCACGCCCAGCCCCTTGAACAGCAGCATCGACGCGACACCCGTGACGATCTCCGGCGTGATCAGCGGCACCAGCATGATCAGGCCGGCCAGCGAGCCGAGCCGGGTGCGGCAGCGGACCAGGCCGAGCGCGAGCGCCACCCCGAGGACGACCGAACCGGCCATCGCCACCAGGGAGATCCGCAGGCTGGTCCCCAGGGAGGAGATGAGGACGTCGTCGTGGGCGAAGGCCCGGTACCAGCGCAGGCTGAACCCGCCGAAGACGGTCAGGGACTTCTTCGAGTTGAAGGAGAACAGGGCGACGACGCCGATGGGCAGGTAGAGCAGTGCGAAGAAGAGCGCGGTGACGGCGATGAGGATGCGGGGCCTGCGGTCGGCGCGTCCGCGCCCGCGGCGTGCGCGGGTCCGCGCGGCCGGACGGGACGGGGCGGTGACGGAGGGCGGCCTGACCATGGTCATCGGCGGGCCTCCGCCTCGTCCTTGCGGGTGCGCCGCAGATAACCCAGCATCCCGATCAGCAGGACCAGCATCAGCAGCATGGTGAGCGCGGAGCCCAGCGGCCAGTTCTGCCCCTGGAAGAACTTGTCCTGGATGAGATTGCCGATCATGATCTGGTCCGGGCCTCCCATGAGCTGTGCGCTGACGAAGTCGCCCATGGAGGGCAGGAAGACCAGCACGAGTCCGGCCGCCGCGCCCTGCCGCGTCGCGGGCACGGTGACGTGGAAGAAGGTGCGGACCGGGCCGCCGTACAGGTCGCGGCCGGCCTCGATGAGGGAGACGTCCAGCCGTTCCAGGGCCGCGTAGAGCGGGATGATCATGAAGACGACGAAGCCGTAGACGAGTCCGGCGACCACACCGACGCCGGTGTTGAGGATCTTCGTGTTCCCGTCGGCGAGTCCGACGGCACGCAGGGCGCGCAGCACGGGGCCGTCGTCGGAGAGGACCACCGACCAGCCGTACATCCGGACCAGGTAGTTGGCGAAGAACGGCACGACGATCGCGGCGATCAGCGCGTGCTTGTACCGTCCGCCGTGCAGGGCGATGGTGTACGCCACCGGGTAGGCGATCAGCAGGCAGATCGCGCAGGTCAGCACGGCGTAGCCGAGGGAGCGGGCCAGGACCTCGGTGTAGGCCGGATCGGCGAGGGCGCGCACGCCGGACAGGTCGAAGCCGAAGCGCGGGTTGCCGAGGTCGTCGGTGGTGCCGACCGCGAGGACGGCGACGAGCACCAGCGACGCGATCAGGAAGCCCGTCATCCACAGGGTGCCGGGCAGCATGAACCAGGTCCACATGCGGGTGCCGGTGGCGTCCGGACCGCGGCGGCGGGAGCGCGAGGAGTGGCGCAGCAGTGCCATGTCAGCCCGCCTTCACATGGGTCCAGGCGGTGTCGCGGGCGTCCTCCGCCGCGCGGCTGCCGTTGCGGAAGAAGAGGTCCGCCTTCAGGTCGTCCTCGGTGACCAGGCACTCGGGGAAGGGTTTGACCAGGTCGGCGTAGGTCTTCTCGGTGCCGGCCACCGGCATCGGGTAGCCGATGTACTCGATGTTCTTCTTCACGTTCTCCGGCCGCAGCATGTAGTCGATGAACAGCATCGCGGTGCCGGGGTGGGGCGCGTTCCAGGGGATGGCGTAGCAGTCGGAGTTGATCGGCGTGCCCTCCCGGGGGGCCTCGAAGCCGAACACCGAGGGGTCCTTGGCCTGGTTGAGCATGGCGGCCATGTCGCCGCTCCACGCCTGCGTCATGACCGCGTTGCCGTTGAGGAGGTTGTTGTAGCTGTCGCTGGAGAAGCCGCGCAGCCGCGGGCGCAGGGTGCCCAGCAGGGAGGTGATGCGGTCCAGGTCGCCGGTGTGCCCGGTGCTGACGTCCAGGCCGAGTTCGAGGGCGCCCATGCCGAGGACCTCGTCGCGGTCGTCCAGCAGGAAGACCTTGCCCCGTGCCCTGTCGCTCCACAGGTCCTTCCAGGAACCGGTCAGTTCGCCGATCCGGTCCCGGCGCCAGCCGATGCCGGTCTTGTAGGCGGTGAAGGGGACGGTGTGCGCGGAGCCGGGGTCGTACCAGGGGTCGGCGAAGTAGGCGTAGGTGCCGAATATGGCGTGCGTGTGGGGGAGCTGGGAGTGGTCGATCCGGCGCAGCCGGCCACCGCGGACCAGGCGCTGGGCCCATTTGGCGGTGGGAAAGACGATGTCGTAGCGGTTGCCGGCGTTGAGCTTGGCGACCATGCCCTCCATCGAGTCGAAGTTCGACTGGACGACCTTGACGCCGTACTCCTTCTCGAAGCCCTTGAACACGGACGGGTCGACGTAGTCGGCCCAGTTGAAGTAGACGAGATCACCGTCGACGCGGGCCTTGACCGGGGCGAGCTGCTGGGCGTCGGGCGCCTTCGCGGGCATGAACCCGCAGCCGCCGGCCGCGGCGCCCAGCAGCCCGCAGGCACCTGCCCGCAGTACGGCGCGTCGGGTCGGTGGTGGTACCTCGGGGGACATGGAACGTCCTCTCCGTCGAGGAACGGCACAACTCCAGGGCGGGACCGGCTGGTCGGCTCACGGAGGCCCTGACTCCGTAGTGAAGACCGGTCTGGGGAGGGTGCGTGCGTCGTGCGTCAGCGGGCGCGGGGTAAGCCCGACGGAAGAGGTACGGCCCGCGGGTGCGGCCGGGGAGCCGTGCGGGAGGTCGTCACCGGCCGCTCCCCTCCAGGTCGTCCCGGACCCGGCGGGCGAACCACCCTACGGCGGCCTCGCGCTGCGACAGCGGCCCGGGCTCGAAGCCGGGCGTGGTCAGTCCTGCCTGCACGCGCTCCACCAGCTCGGCGTCCTCGTCGTTGGTGACCCAGCCGATGTGGATGTTGAGCCGTCGGGCCAGCCTGGTGCGGACGCTCTCCCCGTGCCGGGTGTAGAAGCCACCGGGGATCGCCGCCCGGTCCTGGGCGGTGGGGAGGGCTGTCCACGCGAGCACGTGGTCAGGGTAGAAGTCGATGAGTGTGTTCGGATAGATCACGGCGTAGCGCCACACACGCCGGTCGGCCTCGGTCAGTCCCGGCATCGGGGTCGCGAGGCGCTGGTAGAGCCGCTCGGTCCAGTTCGAGGACGGCTTGTCGCGCAGCGGGGACTCGAACAGGACGTAGTTCTCCTGCACGTCCACCGTGTACGCCTGGTAGTCGAGCAGTCGCATGAGAGCGGGGTGGGCCACGGGAACGTGGTAACCCTCCAGGTAGTTGTCGACGATCACCTTCCAGTTGGCGTTCTGCTCCTCGCCGCCCGCCGCGTCGTGGATGCGGTGCTTGCCCACGGGGACGAGGTCGGGCCCCGCGTAGCGGCCCATGGCCTCGGCCAGACCGGCACAGCTTTCGGCGAGCGGGGTCGCCTCCAGGTCGAGGTTGACGAAGACGAACCCGAGGAAGGACTCCACGTTGACCGGGTGCAGTCCGAGCCGGGGCTTGTCGAGGCAGGGGATGCGGCGCGCCTCGGGGGCGCCGACGAGCCGTCCGTCCAGCTTGTAGGTCCAGCCGTGGTACGGGCAGCGGATCGCCTTGCCCGCCGGTTCGGGCGCGGTGACCAGGCGGGTACCGCGGTGCCGGCAGACATTGAGGTGGGCGGCGAGGCCGCCGTCCTCGGTGCGGACCACCAGCACCTCCCGGCCGGCGGCGGTGGCGGTCAGCCGTGCGCCGGGGCCGGGGAGGTCGGACTCGTGGCAGACCAGCTGCCAGGACTTGGCGAAGATGCGGTCGGTCTCGGCCTCGGCGAGGGCCGGATCGGTGTAGTAGCGCGCGGACAGCGCTTGCTCCGGGTGCTCCTGGTGCTCCGGTGAAGGCTGCGGCGGGGCCGGGGAGACGGGGTCGGCAGCCCGGGTGGTCAGGGGGTGCATGGGGTCCTCCTCCGCGCCGCGGGGGCGGCGATGGGCGGTGAGGCTGTGCCCGGAAGGGGCGGCAGGTGCGGCCGAGTACGGTGCCCGGACCTGCCGCGATCCGGCTGACTAATTGGTTAGTCAGAGTGAGCCCGGTGCGGAGGCAAGTCAAGACTTGTGGGCTGACTAATTAGTTAGTTAGTCTCGTGGCAGGCGGATGGCCCGGCCCGCAATCGGCCGCCCGGGCGCCTTCCGCAAGCCGCCCGCGGACCACCCCGTCCGCGCCACACCGGGGCGTCCGGATCCGGACGCCCCGGTCCCCGGGCGATGCACGGTTCCGGCCGGGCACCCCCGTACAGCCGGCTCCCCGCCCTTCCCGACACGGCGCCGGAGCAACCCTCCCCGTCCATGCCATCGCCGCGCCATCCGTCTCCGGAGCACCCGGGAACGGTGCGACCCCGGAGACCCGGGAACGGTGCGACCCCGGAGGCACGCATGAGCGCTCGCCGAAGTCTCGTATGGCTCGGTCTCACACCGGAGCCCGAACAGGAACTGCCCGCAGCGGTGGCCGCCCTGCGGTCCCCGGCGCACGACCGCCCGCCGGCCGCCCTCGTCGCCGCGGAGCGGCACCGCGTCGAGCGGCTGGTGCTGCGCGGCACGCAGCGCGGCTGGCTGCGCTACCTCCGCGAAGTCACCGAGCTGGTCGTCGGGGCCGCGGCGGGATCCGCG
Organism: Streptomyces sp. NPDC107581; assembly: GCF_055657175.1. Lineage (NCBI taxonomy): Bacteria > Bacillati > Actinomycetota > Actinomycetes > Kitasatosporales > Streptomycetaceae > Streptomyces > Streptomyces sp. NPDC107581. The sequence goes on along the minus strand of NZ_JBVKBH010000005.1, from coordinate 167,545 downwards.
AGCGCCGATCCACGGGCGGCGCTGGTGGCCGGCGAGGTCGTCCTCGATCACCACCGCATGCTGATCGGCCTGCCCGGCGCCGGCTACATGCGCACCGCCACACAGCGGCGGGACCTGGAAGGGGCACTGGCACGCCTGAGATCCCGCTACGGCGGCGGCCCCGGCCCTTCTGGTCCCTCCGGCCCTTCTGGACCTTCTGGCCCCTCCGGCCCCTCCGGTCCATCCGGTCCATCCGGTCCATCCGGGCCTTCTGGTCCCTCTGGATCTTCGGGGCCGACCGGGCCCGCTGTCCTGATCGGGCTCTCCGGGCCGACCGGACTCAGTGATCCCGCCGGGCTCGCTGCCTCCGCCGGCCCCGCTGCCTCCCTCGATCACGTCAGATCAGCTGACCCCTTCGGTCCCGTTGCCTCCCTTGATCCCGCCAGAACAACTGGCCCCGTCGCCCCCACTGTCCCCCTCGGCCCCACTGCCCCTCGCGGCCCCCTCGGCCTCTTCGGTCCCTCCGAGCCCAGGAGCCCTGTATGACCGGCGTCTTCTCCCTCCTGCCCGAAGGGCGGCCCGGCCTCCTCGCCCCGCTGCTGTCCGGGGCCTGGCTGACCGGTGGCAGCGAGGACCACGCCCGCTACCTCGCCGCAGGCGGATACGCGCCGCTGCCCGCACCCGGCCGGTTGCTCGACCGGATCGCCGCCGCGGGGCTGCGCGGCCGGGGCGGAGCCGGCTTCCCCGCCGCCGTCAAGCTCCGTGCCGTCCGTGACGCGCCGGGCCCGTCCGTCGTCGTGGCCAACGGCGAGGAGGGCGAGCCGGGCTCGGTGAAGGACCGCTGGCTGCTGCGTCACCGCCCCCACGTGGTCCTGGACGGCATCAGGCTCGTGGCGGCCATGACCGGCGCCGGGCGCGGCTGCGTGTACCTCTCCGACGCCCCCGCCGAACGGGCCGTACGGCGGGCGCTCGCCGACTGTCCCTTCGACCTCGGCCTGGACGTCGTGTCGACGGAGCACACCTACGTCGCGGGGGAGGAGACCGCGGTCGTACGGCGCATCGACGGCGGCCCGGCCCTGCCCACGGCGAAACCCCCGCGTCCCTTCGAGAGCGGTGTCGGCGGCGCGCCCACCCTCGTCGCCAACGTGGAGACGCTGGCCCGCGTGGCACTGATGCACACACGCCCCGATGCCGCGGCCGAGATCGCCGGCACCCACCTGGTGACCCTCTCGGGTGCCGGGGACCGGGCCGGTGCGGGTGCCGACGGCGCGGCCGCACTGGCCGAGGTACCCGCCGGTACGCACCTGAAGGCCCTCGCCGACCTGTGCGGGCACGGCAGGGCCGACGCGGTCCTGCTGGGCGGCCTGTTCGGCGGTCTGCACGGCCCGGGCTGGACGGACCTCCAGCTCGACCACGACCGGCTGAGATCGGCCGGCGGAGCACTCGGCTGCGGGGCGCTGCACTTCCTGCACCCCGAGGACTGCCCCGTCGCGGTGGCCGCCGAGGCGGCCGCCTACCTCGCGGCGCAGAGCGCCCGGCAGTGCGGGGTGTGCGTCTCCGGGACCGGGGCCCTGGCCGGCACCCTCACGGCCGTGGCCCGCGGCGAGGCGGACGACGAGGCGGTCGGCAAGCTGCACCGCTGGTCGCGGCAGCTGCCCGGCCGCGGGGCCTGCGGACTGCTCGACGCCGCCGCCCGGATCGCCGCCACCCTTCTCGCCCACTTCCCCGCCCGGGTCGACGCCCACCGCGACGCCGCCTGCCCCGCCTGCCCCGCCTGCACCGGGCCGGCACCCCACGACGGCCGCCGCTTCACGGTGCCGGTGCCCTGAGCCGCATCCCGGCCGCCCCCACGCCCACCCCCGCCTCCGTACCCGTGCACAACCCGCCTCCGCGCCCGCACCCGTACCCGTGCACAACCCGCCTCCGCGCCCGCACCCGCCGCACCGAAAGGACCGCCCCATGAAACTCCTGCTGGACTCCACCCGCTGCCAGGGCTACGGCCTCTGCCAGGAACCCGCGCCCGAGCTGGTCGACCTCGACGAGTGGGGCTATGCGCAGGTGCGCGAGAACACCGTCCCCCAGGGCGCCGAGGAAGCCGCCGCGGCCGCCGTCGCCGCCTGCCCCAACTCCGCGCTGCGGCTGGTGAAGTGACATGGGACGTGACCTGTCGGCCCTCTTCGACCCCATCTCCGTCGCCGTCGTCGGAGCGAGCGACGACCCGGCCAAGTACGGCCACGCCATCGCCGCACAGGCGCTGCGCGCGAACGGCCGCCGCCCCGTGCACCTGGTCAACCGCCGTGCCGGCACGGTGCTCGGCCGCAGCGCCGCGCCCAGCCTGAGCGCGATCGGCGAACCCGTCGATCTCGCGGTGGTCTCCGTGCCCGCCCCCGGCTTCGAGGACGCCGTCGAGGAGGCGCTGCAATGCGGGGCCCGGGCCATCGTGGCGATCACCGCCGGTTTCGCCGAGACCGGCGACGCGGGGCGGGCACGCCAGCACGCCGTCGCCGAACGGGTACGGGCCGCCGGTGCCGTCATGGTCGGCCCCAACTGCCTCGGCATCGCCGACAACACCACCGACCTCTTCCTGGCCTCCGACACCTTCGCACCCGGCGGCGTCGCGCTCCTCAGCCAGAGCGGCAACCTCGCCCTCGAACTCCAGCTCCGCTTCGGCCCGCACGGCCTCGGCTTCTCCCGGTTCGTCTCGCTCGGCAACCAGGCCGACGTCACCCTCGTCGACCTGCTCGCCGACTGCGCCCGCCACGAGGGGACCCGGGCCATCGCGGTCTACGCGGAGGACTTCGCCGACGGCCGTGCCTTCGCCGAGGCGGCCGCGGACGCCGGAAAACCCGTCGTGCTGCTCACCGCCGGACGCGGCGACGCATCCGCTCGCAGCGCCCAGTCGCACACCGGCGCGCTGACCACCTCGGCCGACGTGGTGACCGCAGCGTGCCGCGACGCCGGCGTGGAGCTGGTCACCACCCCTCGCGAACTGACTGTCGTCCTGGCCGCGTTGAACGACACGCGACGGGCGGCCGGCCGCCGGGTCGCCGTCCTCACGGACGGCGGCGGCCACGGCGTCGTCGCCGCCGACGCCGTCGAGGCGGCCGGTCTGCACGTGCCCGAGCTCCGTGAACCCACACGGCACCGTCTGCGGGCGGCCCTGTGGGAGCAGTCGGCCCTCGCCAACCCGGTGGACCTCGCCGGGATGGGCGAGCAGGACCCCGGCTCGTACGCGGAGACGGTCGCCACGCTGCTGGCCGCCGAGGAGGCCGACGCCGTCCTGATGACCGGCTACTTCGGCGGCTATGCGGCCGCCGACGGCGGGCTCGGCGGGGGAGGTACGGTCCTCGCGGACGGCGAACAGGCGGCCGCCCGCCTCATCGCCGCCCGGCACCGCGCCACCGCGAAACCCCTCGTGGTGCAGTCGATGTATCCCGAGTCACCCAGCTGCCGCACCCTCGCCGCGGCCGGCATCCCGGTCTTCGCCGCCACCGAGGACGCCGCTCGCGCCCTGGCCGCCACGGCACCCCGCGCCCTGCGCACCGGTGTCCCGCCGCTTCCCCGGCCCGCGTCCCCGCTGACCGAGAGCGGCTACCTGGAGACCCGCCGAGCCCTGGAAGCGGCCGGACTGGCCTTCCCCGCCGCCCGGGAGATCCGCGACGAGGCCGGACTGCTCGCCGTGACGGGGGAGTTCACCGGACCGTACGTGCTCAAAGCCCTTCATCTGCTGCACAAGTCCGACGCCGGCGGTGTGGCACTGGGCCTGGCCGGACCCGGCGAACTGCTCGCTGCCTTCCGCGCGATGCACGCCCGGCTCGGCGCCCCCTCCTACTCCGTGGAGGCCATGGCGGACCTGACCGACGGCATCGAGCTGATCGTCGGCGTCAACCGCGACCCCCGTTTCGGCCCCGTCGCCATGGTGGGCCTGGGCGGAGTGCTCGCCGAGGCACTGCACGACGTCGCCTTCACCCTGGCACCCGTGCCCGCCGACCGGGCCGAGCGGCTGTTGCGCGCACTGCGCACTGCCGCCCTGCTCGACGGTGTGCGCGGCCGCCCGCCGGTGGACGTCGCCGGCGCGGCGGCGGCCGTCGAGACGATCACGGCCTTCGCCGCCGCCCACCCGGAGATCGCCGAGATCGAGGTCAACCCCCTCCTCGTCGGCCCCCACGGCGTCCTCGCCCTCGACTCCCGAGCCGTGCTCGCCTGACCCGGCCCCGAGCCCCGGCTCCGAGCCCCAGCCCCCAGTCCCGGCTCCGCACGGGCCGTCCGCCCCCGCCCCGACCCGGGATCCGCCCTCGCCCCACCCGGCCGTCCTCCCGCCGGCCGTTCTGCCCCCGCCCTCCACAGCCGACCCAAGAGGCCCCCATGGACATGCGCTACACCCCCGAGCAGGCCGACCTCAAGCGGCGCGCCGCCGACTACGCACGCCTGCTGATGCGTTACGAGGACCAGTCCGAGCAGGCCGGCGGCCCCCTGCCCCAGCCCCTCGTCACCGAACTGACCCGGGCCGCCATGGACGCCGGCGTCTACGCCATCAACATGCCCGCCGAGTGGGGCGGAGCCGGCCTCGGCCTCCTCGACCAGGTCATCGTCGAGGAGGAGTTCGGCAAGGTCACCAACTGCCTGTGGGACATCCCCTGGCGGCCCGCCAACGTCCTTGCCTACGGCGACGAGCGGCAGCGCGAGAAGTACCTGCTGCCCGTCATCCGGGCGGAGAAGTTCGACGCGTTCGCCGTCACCGAGCCGGGCGCCGGATCCGACCCGTCCTCGGGCACCTCCACGGCCACCCGTGCCGACGGCGGCTGGCTGCTGAGCGGGGAGAAGTGGTTCGTCACCTGCGGCGACATCGCCGACTTCCTGCTGGTGCAGGCGGACGCCGGGCCCGAGCGGCTGCCCACGCTGTTCTTCGTGGACCGGGCCGCGCCCGGCGTCGAGATGACCCGGGTCCCGCACTTCATGCACTCCGCGGTCAACGGGCACCCCGAGTTCACCTTCACCGACGTCTTCGTCGCCGACGAGGACGTGCTCGGCGGCGTCGGCAACGGCTACGAACTGACCAAGGAATGGTTCACCGACGAACGCCTGATGATCGCGGCCCGCACCGTCGGCGCGGCGGAGCGTGCGCTGCAACTCGCCCGTGACTGGGCCGTGGAGCGCGAGCAGTTCGGGGCGCCGATCGCCTCGTACCAGCTGATCCAGGGCATGCTCGCGGACTGCGCCGTCGACATCGCCGTCAACCGGGCCTACACCCACCAGGTCGCCTGGGAGGCCGACCAGCCGCACACCGACCGCAAGACGCTGCACGCCAAGGCCTCCACCGCGAAGCTCGCCGCCAGCGAGGCCGCCGGCCGGGTCGCCGACCGCTGCCTGCAGATCTTCGGCGGCCGCGGATACGACCGCACCTACCCCGTCGAGCGCATGTACCGGGAGCTGCGCGTGGACCGGATCTGGGAGGGCACCTCCGAGATCCAGCGGCTGATCATCGCCAACGAACTGATCAAGCGCGGCACCCGCGCCCTGGCCCTGCCCACGCACTGAAACCGCCCCGCGCCCCTTCCACCCATCACCCCACAGCGAGGACTTCCATGGACTTCCGCCTCACTCCGCGCCAGGCACAGCTCAAGGCCGACGCGCGCGCCCTCACCGACGTCATCGCCGCCTACGAGCTGCAGTGCGAGGAGGACAACGGCCTGCCCGCGAGCGCCCACGCCAAGATCCGCGACGCGGTCCTCGACGCGGGCCTCCAGGCCGTCAACATGCCGGCCGAATGGGGCGGCGCCGGACTCACCATCGCCGAACAGGCCACCGTGCAGGAGGAACTGGGACGGCTCACCGGCGCCCTGTGGGACATGGTGTGGCGCCCCGCCAACGCCCTCCGGTTCTGCACGCCCGAGCAGCGCGAGCGCTTCCTCGTCCCGGTCATCAGGGGCGAGCGGCGCGACTGCTACGCCGTCACCGAGCCCGGCGCGGGCTCCGACCCGCAGAACCTCGCCACCACCGCCACCAAGAACGACCGGGGCTGGGTGCTCAACGGCGAGAAGTGGTTCGTGACGGTCGGCGACCACGCCGACTTCATGATCGTCCTCGCCGCCGCGGGCCCCGACCGCGCCCCGACGCTGTTCCTCGTCGACAAGGACACACCCGGCATCGAGATGACGCGCGTACCGCGCTTCATGCACACCTTCGTCTACGAGCACCCCGAGTTCACCTTCACCGACGTCCAGGTCGGCGACGACGCCGTGCTCGGCGGCATCGGCGAGGGGTACGACATCACCCGCTCCTGGTTCACCGAGGAGCGCCTGATGATCGCCGCCCGCACGACGGGCGCCGCCGAACGGGCCCTGGAACTGGCCCGTGACTGGGCCGTGGAGCGCGAGCAGTTCGGGGCGCCGATCGCCTCGTACCAGCTGATCCAGGGCATGCTCGCGGACTGCGCCGTCGACATCGCCGTCAACCGGGCCTACACCCACCAGGTCGCCTGGGAGATCGACCAGGCCTCGGCCGAGGACCGCAAGACGCTGCACGCCAAGGCGGCCATCGCCAAGCTCTCGGCGAGCGAGGCCTCGGGCCGGGTGATCGACCGCTGTCTGCAGATCCACGGCGGCCGCGGATACGACCGCTCCTACGCCGTCGAGCGGCTCTACCGCGAGCTGCGCGTGGACCGGATCTGGGAGGGCACCTCCGAGATCCAGCGGCTGATCATCGCCAACGAACTGATCAGGCGCGGCTCGGGGGTCCTGGACCTGCCGGTCGCCTGACACGTGCCTGAGGCCGGGTCCCCACGTGCCCCGGTCCGCTGCCCGTCCGGCTCCGTCCGGACGGGCAGCGGACCCGGCCGGTACAGATCGCCATACGACGGAGAGGATGACGGATGACCGACATCGAGCGGGTGGGAGTGGTCGGTTGCGGCCTGATGGGCGCCGGCATCGCCGAGGTCTGCGCACGCGCCGGACTGCAGGTCACGGTCGTGGAACGCGATGCGGAGGCGGCCCGTGCGGGACTGCTGCGCATCACCCGTTCGCTGGACCGGGCCACCGCGCACGGCAGGATCGACGCCGGGCTGCGCGAGGCCGCCGCGGCCCGGATCACCGTGGCCGACCGCATCGAGGCGCTGGGCGACCACGACCTGGTGGTGGAGGCCGTGGCGGAGAACGAGGCGCTGAAACTCGATGTGTTCACCCGCCTCGACTCCGTGGTCACCGGCGAGCACACCATCCTCGCGACCAACACCTCCTCCATCCCGGTCATCCGCCTCGCCGCCGCGACCGGCCGCCCCGACCGCGTCGTGGGCGTCCACTTCTTCAACCCCGTACCGGTCCTGCCGCTCGTCGAACTCGTCCCGTCGCTGCTCACCTCGCCCGCCACCGCGGCACGGGCCGAGAGCTTCGTGACCGACACCCTGGGCAAGGAGGTCGTACGGACCCGGGACAAGGCCGGGTTCGTCGTGAACGCGCTGCTCGTCCCGTACCTCCTGGCCGCCATACGCATGGTGGAGTCGGGCAGCGCGAGCGTCGAGGACGTCGACCGCGGCATGGTCCTCGGCTGTGCGCACCCGCTCGGTCCACTGGCCCTGACGGACCTGATCGGCCTGGACACCACGCGGGCCATCGCCGAATCGCTGTACGCCGAGTTCCGCGAGCCCCAGTACGCGCCGCCCCCGCTGCTGTCCCGGATGGTGGAGGCCGGTCTGCTGGGGCGCAAGTCCGGGCGGGGCTTCCACGCCTACGACGCACAGCCGCAGCGTGCGGCGGCGGCACCGGCGAGGCTGCGGTGAGGGAAGATGGTCATGGCGTACGACCACCGGACGAGGGGAGCGGCAGGGTGTCCACCAAGGTGCGCACGGCAGACACACGCGAGCGCATCCTGACCGCGGCGTGCGAGGTCATCGCCGAGATCGGCTTCGAGAAGATCCGGATGCGCATGGTCGCGGAGCGGGCCGGCGTGTCGACGGCGTTGCTGCACTACCACTTCGACACGCGCGAGAAGCTGTTCACCGAGGCGATGACCCACTCCTTCGCCCACACCGCCGTCGGCCTCGACCGCGACGCGGAGACGGCACCGGCGGCGGTCATCCTTTCCCGCATCCTGCGCAGCCTGCTGCCGACCGATCCCGAACTGCAGCAGGACTGGCGGCTGTGGCAGGAACTGTGGGCCCGGGCCCTGCGCGACGAGACGACCCGCTCCTTCGCCGTGGACCTGTACGCACAGCTGCACGCCTGGGTCGCCGACGCCGTACGGCGGGGCATCACGTCCGGTGAGTTCACGCCGACCGACGTCGACGGCCTCAGCACACTCGTCCTGTCGCTGAGCGACGGCTACGGCATCCGCCTCATGCTGCGCGATCCGACGGTCACCCTGGACTCGGCCCTCACCTCCATCTGGCGTCAGGTGTCCGCCGCGCTGGGCCTGCCGGACGCGCTGCCGACGGAGTGAAGGGCCGGGTCCCGCCCGACGGCTCCGCGCCGGCGGACGGCACCGGCGCGCAGTGACCATGGGCGCAAGGGCGCCGGGCCGCGGAATCAGGCGAGGACGGCCGGCTTGAGGACCTCCTCGCACCACTGCCGGAACGTCGTCGCAGTCGTCGACTCCGCGGTGCGCGGCTCGGCGTTGTCGAGGCCCCTGTTCTTCGCCTCGAACATGTCGGCCAGTCCCTGGGCCATCCCGTCGCTCATCCCGAAGCCGGTCATGCGCTCCTTGAACGCAGCGCCCGTGATCTGCCGGTAGCCGATCCCGGTGCCGAGGACCTCGGAGACGATCCGCGCCATGTCGTCGGGCGACAGGTCCTCGGGTCCCAGACAGGCGACCTGGCCGGACCCGGTCCACGAGTCGTCGAGCAACAGCCGTGCGGCGGTGGCGGCGATGTCACGGGCGGCGACGACGGGGGCCTTCAGATCAGGGTCGATCATCATGAAGAACATGCCCTGCTCCGCGATCGTGCGGACATGGTTGAGCAGGTTGTGCATGAAGGAGGGGCAGGCCACCGCCCGCAGGGCCACGCCCGAGGCGGCGATCAGGTCGCACATCGCCAGGGACGAGGTCACCACGCCGGCGTGGGCGGCCAGTCGAGTCCCGCGGCCCAGCGCGGTGACGGCGACGACGCGCTCGACGCCGTGCCGGGCGAACGCCGCGGCCGCAGGGCGGGTGAAATCGACGTAGGAGGCGTCGGTGTTCGGTGCGTCCCCGTCGTCCGGGGCGAGCCAGAAGACGGCCTCGGCACCCTGGCACGCCCGGTCGACGACGGTGGCGTCGCCGTGCGAGCCCTCGACGACCTCGGCCCGCTCACGCACCTGCGGTGCCAGCCGCGAGGGGTCCCGGGCGACGAGGCGCAGCCGCGCCCCGCGTTCGAGCAGGTCGTCGACGAGCAGCCGGCCGATGGTGCTGGTGGGTGCGGTGATGACGATCATGTGGGTTCGTTTCCCTTTCTCTGCGTGTCCGTGCGTGCCGTGGCTCAGGACGTGCGCGGGATGTAGGCAAGGCCGTGGGCGCCGGACTCGCCGAGCGCGGCGATGTCCAGCCGGTTCAGGCGCCGCAGCGTCTCCAGGTCGACGATGTCGACGGTGGCGGAGGCGTAGCAGGCCACATAGGCGATCCGGCCGTCGGGCGACGAGGTGATGGTCAGCGGGACCAGGCCCACCTCCAGTTCGCCCGACTGCTGGTGGGTGTCCGCCGAGAACACCGTGAGGCGCCCCGGCGCCATGCCCGTGACCCGGCCCGAGGGGTCACGGTCCACGCACACCTCGCCCGCGAGCAGCCGGCCCGTGGAGGTCAGGTGCACCGGCATGACGGAGTCCTCGGTGGGCAGGGTGGCGACGACGGATCCCGTCCGGGTGTCGATGACCTGGATTCCGGGGGCCGGTCCGCCGTCGGAGGTGAACGAGCCCCGGTAGGGCGCGGCGGCATAGGCGCGCGTGCCGTCGGCGGAGACGGCGAGCCCCTCGCTGCCGGGCACCTGCGCCTTCGCGGTGAGCGTCTCCCGTTCCAGGTCGAGGACCGACACGAACGGCGCCTCCTTGTTGGCGACGCACGCGGTCCGTCCGGCCGCGTCCACGGCGACCCAGTGCGAACCGGGCGCGTCCGTGTCGATCCGGCCCAGAGGCCGGCGGGTCCCTGTGTCGATCACCACCACACCGCCGGGCCGGTCCGCCGCGCCCTCCACGGTGACGTAGAGGCGGCCGCGCACGGGGTCGAGCGCGAGCCCGTGCGGCGCGTGTTCCGGGGCGAGATCGACGACTTCGACGATGCGGCGGGAGTCGGGGTCGATGACGGTCAGTTCGGTGCGCCGGCCGCTGTTCGCGTGGTAATAGCCCGAGCGGTACGTCATCGTGCACCACAGCAGTCGCCGGGTCGGGTCGAAGCACAACTCGTGCGGCTCGGCGAGGGTTTCGACCGAACCCAGGTGGCGGTCGAAGGCGGCGTCGAAGAACGAGACCGACGGTCCGCTCTGGCCGACCACGGCCAGGACGTCGCCCTCTCGGCCTGCGCGGGGGGACTGTTTCATGGAGGGTTCCTTGAACACGGTGGAGGGGTTGCCCGGCGTTCTCGCCGGCACGGCCAACTCTCCGCGTCAGAAGATTCCGCAACAATGCAAAGATAGGCACCCAATCATTGACTCAGACGTAAAAATGCAGCTCAGGAGCGCCGTCAATGGATCTCAACCTGCTGCGCGTCCTGGACGCCCTGCTCCAGGAGAACAGCGTGACCCGCGCCGCGGAGCGACTCGGCACCTCACCCGCGGCCGTCAGCCGCACCCTGGCCCGGCTCCGCCGTGCCGTCGGAGACCCTCTGCTGGTCCGCGCGGGCCAGGGGATGGTCCCGACCCCGCGTGCCCTGGAACTGAGGGAGGAGGTGGGTGCGTTGCTGCGCGGCTGCGACAACGTCCTGCGGCCCGGAGCCGGTTTCGACGCCGTGCACCTCCAGCGCACGTTCACCGTGCAGACCACGGACCTGCTCCTGGTCGGCCTGTCCGGGACCCTGACCGCACGCCTGCACACCCGGGCGCCGCACGTGGACGTGGTCTTCCTGCCGGAGGCGGTGGAGGGCGGCCCCGCGCTGCGGCAGGGCACGGTGGACGTCGAACTGGGCGTCCTCGGACACCTCGACCCGGAGATCCGGACCCGGCACCTCACCCGGATGACGCTGGTCGGCGTCGCCCGCGGCGGGCATCCCCTCTTCGAGGGGCGGATCACCGCGCGGCGCTTCGCCGCGGCCGACCACATCGGCATCTCCCGGCACGGCAAGCGTCTCGGACCCATCGACAGCGCGCTCGCGGAACGCGGGCTCCGGCGCCGGATCGCGGTCGTGGTACCCAGTCACACGAGTGCGATGATGCTCGCCCGGGACACCGATCTCGTCGCGCTCACGCTGGCCGACTGGATCCCCGACACCATCACCGCACTGGGACTGCGCACCTTCCCCGTCCCGCTCGACCTGGCACCCCTCGACATCGGAATGGCCTGGCATCCCCGCAACTCGAACGATCCCGGGCACCGCTGGTTCCGCGACCACCTGGCGGCCGCGGTGCCGGCCCCGCCGACGCCGTAGGAGCGGGAAGGGGAAGCAGGGCCGGGCTGCGGACCTTCGGCACCACGGACGAACGGTCCCGTTCCCGCACGCACCGGCCGGGACCGCTGCACCGCAGTGCCGGGCCCCGGGAACCCGGTCAGGCGGCGCTCGAAGGGCGAATGTTCTGGTTGAGGCGGAACAGGTTCGTCGGATCGTAGGTGTCCTTGACCCTCACCAGCCGTTCGTACACCGCGCCCGGATACGAGGCACGCACCTTGTCCTCGGCCGCGTCACCGGTGAAGTTGACGTACATGGCCCCGTGGCCGTGCCGCGCGATCTCCTCACGGGTGGCACGGGCCCACGCGACATGCGCATCGAAGTCCGTGGCGTCGGGGGAGCGCGCGATCACATTGCACAGCACGCTCGCATCCCGCTGGCTGAACGCCGTGGACTCGGCGGGCACCCGGGCGAAGGCGCCGCCCAGCTGGTGCATGTGCATCTCGCTCGTGGGCGTGGGCGTGGTCAGGTGGCGTCGCAGCACGGCCTCCAGCGCGGCGTCGGACGGCTCGATGAACGCCGACGTGAAGTAGTTGTGGGCACCCGCCGTCCACAACGGGTCCAGCAGTGACTGCATGCTCGTGTACGACATGGGGCCCATGAGGTCGGCGATGGGTGTCCCGAGCGTCCGCAGCGGAGCCACCGCCGCCTCTCCGGCCGCGGGATCGCCCGCGTACATGGCGACCAGCACGGCGACGCGGGTCCCGTGGACCTCCTCCGGCAGGAACGGCAGGGGAGGGGCCGTCGTCAGGTTCACCACCGTCGTCAGTTCGTCGGGCATGCGGCCGGTCAGCTCACGCCAGCCGGTGACCACCTGCCGTGCCTGTTCCAGGGGGTAGACGATCAGGCCGGCCAGGACCTGCGGCCCGACCGGATGCAGCTGGTACTCGAGCGAGGTCACCACACCGAAGTTGCCTCCGCCGCCCCGCAACGCCCAGAACAGCTCGGGGTGCTCCTGCGGGTCCGCCCGTACCACCCGGCCGTCCGCGGTGACGACCTGGGCCGCCGTGAGGTTGTCGGAGGTCAGACCATGGCTGCGCAGCAGCCAGCCCACCCCGCCGCCGAGCGTGAAGCCGGCGATACCCGTGGTGGAGATCAGACCGCCGGTCACGGCGAGACCGAAGACCTGGGTCTCGTGGTCGAGGTCGCCCCAGGTCATCCCGGCCTGGGCGACGACCCGGCGCCGTTCGGGATCGACCACGGCGCCCTTCATCGGCGACAGGTCGATGACGATGCCGTCGTCGCAGGTCGAGAACCCGGCGATGCTGTGGGCGCCGCCGCGCACGGCGACGAGCAGATCCTCGCTGCGTGCGAACTCGACGGCACGGACCACGTCCGCGGTCCCGGCGCACCGCACGACCAGCGCCGGGTGTTTGTCGTGGGCCCCGTTCCAGACCGCGCGGGCCTGGTCGTAGCCGGCATCGTCGGGGCGGACGACGGTGCCGCGCAGGGCCGCCTCCAGTTCGGCGACGGTGGCGTCCCCCAGGACGCCCTTTGCCGTGTCGATCGACATGGTCGGCTCCTCGGTACGAGTGCTTGCGCTGATGTTCAGGACCGTAGGCAGTGCCTCTTAGCACTCACTCAGCAACGGCTCACTCAGCAACGGCTCCGGCCGGTGCGGGCCGGCGACAGCAACCGGCGCAGGACGGCGGGGCCGTGGGTGTCGCCGAGGCGCGCGAACAGGTCACCGGCCCGGACCGCGGTCGCCTCGGCGGCGGCCCGGTCGCCCTCCTGCCACTGCAGCCGCGCCAGCATGACGGCGACCCAGCCGGCGGCGGAGGCCGACCCGGCGATGCGCTCCAGGCGCAGGGCGCGGGTCAGCAGGGCGCGGGCCCGCGCCGCGTCGCCCGCCGCGCGGGCGACGAGCCCGAGATGCAGCAGGCTGCTGGTGCTGCCCGGGATGTCGTCCGTCTCCTCGAAGCCCGCGAGAACGCGGGCGATGGTCGCCAGCGCGCCCGCGGTGTCCCCCTCGGCCAGCTGGAGCAGGCCGAGGCAACCCAGGGTGATCCCTTCCTCCCGGCGGTCGCCGACGCGGCGCCTGATCGCCAGTGCCGCATCGAGGTACTTCCGTGCCGCCTCGTGGTCGCCCCGGCTGCGGTGGATGTTGCCGAGCGCGTTGAGGGCGAAGGATTCCCCGTGCGGGTCGGCCAGCGCGCGGAAGCAGTCGGCACTCCGCCCGGCCGCCTCGGCGGCGGCGCCGGTGTCGCCCTCCAGCCGGCTCGCCCACGAGAGATTCGCCAGAACATAGCCCCGGGCCCGGGACGGGCCGACCGTACGACCGGGGAGCACCGTCTCCTCGAAGAACAGCGACACCTGTTCCGCCGCGTCGTCCTCGACCGCGTAACCCGGCGTCATGACCGGGAAGAACGGCCTGCTCGCCGCCTCGACGTCGTCGAGCAGCCGCAGACTCTCCTCGCAGGCCCCGCGCGCCACCGGGCCCTCGCCGCGGCAGACGGCCCAGACACCGTCGAGGTACGCGGCGACGGCGAGGACCGAGGGGGCGCCTGCGTCGCGGGCGAGGGCGCGGGCCCGGCCGAGGGCGCTGCGGGCGCGGTCCCATGTGCCGCACATCGACAGCAGGATCGCCTGCCGGCAGTGGGCGGACGCCAGCGCCGCCGGGTCCTGCCGGCGCTGCTGGATCCCGACGATCTGCTCGGCGATGTCGTCCAGCGGGGAGACGTCGCCGAGGCGGATGGCCAGCACGGCGCGCCCCATCAGCGCGCTCGCCCGCTGCGGGGTGGGCGCCGGAGCGGCGGCCAGGGTGTCCTCCAGCCAGCGCCGGCCCTCGGCGAGGCGCCCGCGCTCGGCCCAGAACGAGCGCAGGGCGACGGCCAGCCGCAGCGCACTGTCCGGTTCGTGGCGCAGGAAGGAGCGCAGGGCGGCCCGCAGGTTGCCGTAGTCGGCCTCCAGTTCCAGCGACGTGGAGCCGCAGACCCCGGTGGGCGGCTCGTGGTCCTGCGCCTCGGCGAGCGCCAGATAGAAACGCCGGTGCCGGGCCTCGGTGGCCTCCTGTTCCCCGGCGGCCCGCAGACGGTCGGCGGCGTACTGCCGGATCGTCTCCAGCAGCCGGTAGCGGACCTCTTCCTGCCGGGGCTCCACGCACACCAGGGACTTGTCGGCCAGCCGGCCGAGGAGGTCCAGCACCGAGGTGCCGCGCGCACCGTCCGCGCACACCTTCTCGGCCGCGGCCAGCGAGAACCCGCCCGCGAAGACCGCCAGCCGGCGCAGCAGGCGCCGTTCGTCGTCGTCGAGCAGCCGGTGGCTCCACTCCAGGGTGGCCAGCAGCGTCTCCTGGCGGGTCGCGCCACGCCGGCTGCCCCGGCCCAGCAGGGCCAGCGCGTCGTCCAGCCGCTCGGCGATCTGACGCGGGGCCAGCACATGCACCCGGGCCGCCGCAAGCTCCAGGGCCAGGGGCATTCCGTCGAGCCGGAAGCAGATCTGCGCCACGGCCTCGGCGTTCGCCGGAGTCAGCCGGAATCCCGGGGCCGCTTCGGCCGCCCGCTCCACGAACAGCCGCACCGAGGCGAAGCGGCCCGTCTCGTCCACCGACGGCAGCCGGCGCGGATCCGGCAGACCCAGGGAGGGCACCCTGAAGGTCCGCTCTCCATAGCTGCGCAACGGCTCCCGGCTGGTCGCCAGTACGAAGACGTCCGGGCAGCGGGCCAGGACCTCCGAGGCCAGGGCGGCACACGCATCGACCAGGTGCTCGCAGTTGTCCAGCACCAGCAGCATCTCCCGGCCGCGGAGCTGGGCGATCAGTGCTTGACGGCCCCCGCCGGACTGGGGAAGCTGCAGACCCAGCGCCGCCGCGACCGCCTCGGGCACGAGGTGCGGTTCCGCCAGCCCGGCGAGATCCACGAACCACGCACCGTCCCGGAAACCGTCGCGCCGGCGGGCCGCCACGGCGAGCGCGAGCCGGGTCTTGCCGCAGCCGCCGGCCCCGGTGAGCGTCAGCAGCCTGCTCCGCCCGAGCAGCCTGGCCACCTCGGCCATCTCGCGTTCCCGGCCGATGAGAGCCGTTGCCGGTGCCGGCAGATTGTGCCGTGGGGCCCGCGGCCGGTGCTCCCGCTCCCCGACCGGCTCCTCGACCGAGCCGGCGAGCAGCTCGCGGTAGAGGCGGCGGGTCTGCGGGTCGGGGTCGGCCCCGGTGTCACGGCGGAGCGCCTCCCGCAGCCGCTCGTAGGCGGCCAGCGCTTCGCGGCGTCGCCCGGCGTCGGCCAGGACCCGCATCAGCGCCCGGTGGCCGGGCTCGTGCAGAGGTTCCTCGGCGATCAGGGTGTGCAGGACGTCGATGGCCTCGGCGCTGTGGTGATCGTGCTCGAGCGCCTCGCCGAGCCCCAGCCGCAGTGCCGTGCGCCGCGTCTGGAGGGCCTCGGCCGCCTCGCTCGCCCAGGGCTCGTACCGGTCCTCGGGCAGCAGTCCGGCGGCGGCCAGGGCGAGCGCGGCACGGTAGTCCGCGGCCCGGCCGCCGTCGCAGGCCCGCTGTGCCGCCTCGGCGAACGCGTCGAGGTCGATCCGCACACCGCCGTCGGGGCCGAGCAGGACCAGGTCGTCGCGGAGCACGACGACATCGCCCGGCGCGCCCGTGGAGGCCAGCGCCCGCCGTACGGCGTGCAGCACCTGGTGCAGGTTGTTGGACGCCGCCGTCCGGTCGAGGCCCGGCCACAGCAGGTCGTAGAGCCGCTCGCGGTGCATCCGGTGGCCCGGTGCCAGGCACAGCAGTTTCAGCAGGCTCCGGGCCTTGCGCAGCCGCCACGCCCCGGCGGCGACGGGACGGTCCTCGACCGCCACGGTGAAACCGCCGAGGAGCCGGATGCGCACCTCATCGGCCATGGCTGCCCTCACGAGCAGGCTACCGCCGGCAGGCCGCCGGGGCCCGGGCTGGGGACGGCGCCCCGAGGGGCCGTGGGATCAGGAGGGGAGTGAGCAGGTGAGCGCGGCGAGGGCCTGGTGAAGGGCGGTGCCGTCCGGTGGCCGGTCGCGCCAGCGGGCGCCGATGTGACCGTCGGGTCGGACGAGCAGCGCTCCGCGCGGGCCGATGCCGCAGCGGTCGGCGTGCTCCCCGGGCAGGGTCTCGATGCGCAGCGGCCAGGGTGCGGTGGTGTCCGCCGCCCATGGAGCGGGGTCCGGGCAGAGCAGCGTGAACCATTCGCCGAAGGCGTCGAGCGTGGAGCGGTCGCGGGTGAGCCAGAGGTGCGGCATGCGACGGCCCGGCTCCGCGGTCGGGACGTAGTCCGTGCTGGTGCTGGTGCTGGTGCTGGTGCTGGTGCTGCCGGTGCCGGTGCCGGTGCCGGACGGGTCGGGTGAGGCGTCGTCGTCGGTGAGGACGGCCTCGGACCGGTAGGTGACGCCGAGTACGAGATTGAGCTGGGCGAAGTACCGCTCGGACCAGGGAAGTTCGACCCGGGCCGACGCTCCCTGGCCGGATCGGAGCTGTTCGCGGCGCCGGCTCTGGACACGGAGCATGAGCTGCGTGTTGGCGACCGTCTGACGGAGAGTCTCGTGGGCGACGGGCTGCCGTTCCGCCCCGTAGGTCTCCAGGAGGCCCGGGCCGGCCCATCCGCGCAGCACGCCGGCCAGTTTCCAGCACAGGTTGTGCACATCGGCGAGGCCGGTGTTCATGCCCAGGCCGCCGAAGATGGGTACCGCGTGCGCGGCATCGCCTGCCAGCAGGACCCGGCCCCGGCGAAGGCGTTCGGCGACGAACGCGTTCATGACCCAGTGCTGCACCCGCACCACCTCGGCCTGCACGCCGGCGCCGGGACCGAGGGCACGCGCGACGAGGCCGGGCCAGTCGGCGTCCGCCACGTCCTCGGGCGTGGGACCGAACCAGGCCCAGCCGCCTTCGGGGTAGAGCGGGGCGAACGATCCGTGCGCGGTGAAGTACACCCCGGCAGGCCGGTGGGCGCACCAGCGGTCGAGGTCGGCGTCGAACACGACGGTGGTGAAACCCCCCATCGCTCCCGGGCCTGTGGTGCCGATGCCGAGCAGGTCCCGGACGGTGGAGTTGGCGCCGTCGGCGGCGAGTACACAGCGGGCACGGATCCGGGTCCGTACGCCGCGCTCGTGGTCGGCGAGGAGCGCCAGGACACCGTCGGCCTCTTCGGCCAGCCGGATCAGCTCGACCCCGAACCGCACCGGGGCCCGTGCCGCGGCGAGCAGGGTGGGTTCCAGCCGGTCCTGCGAGGTGACCACACCGGTCACGGGGCTCTCCGGCACCGGCGCGTTCACCCCGGTCATCGCCGCCGTGGCGAAGTCGCGGTCGTACAGGGTGTCGCGGAAGCGTACCCGGCCGTACTCCGGTGCGAACGCGTGGGCCGTGATCCCGGCGGCGAGCCCGAGCCGGCGGTAGATCTCCATCGAGCGCACGTTGACCAGCCGGGACCGGGGGAAGGGCGACAGCTTCCGGCGCTTGTCGACCAGTAACGACCGTACGCCCCAGCGTTCCAGCAGGACGCGGGCGGTGAGCCCGACCGGCCCGCCGCCGACGATCAGGACCTCCACCTCGGTGTCCGCGTCGATGTCCGCCACGGGCATGCCGCCCTCCTTCTGCCGGCCGGCCGCTGCCGGGGCACTCGGTGGCTGTCGCCGCGCCGCCACGGGGTCCCGGTCCCACCCGGTCGGCGAGCGTGCAGCAGGAACTGCATGTGGCACTGGTAGCCATCGTAGGTGCACGGGGCGACGGTCTCTCCGTCCCGGAATGCGAAACGGCCGAGAGGTGTGCGTGCAGCACTCTCGGTTCTCCGCCTCGGCCGTCCCACCGCCGGCAGTGCGGTGCGCACCGGCGGGGCAACCCTGCGGCACCCGCCGGCCGGGCGCCCCCGCGCTTCACCGTGCCCGTCGGCCCTTGGCCCACGGCGCGCCGCTCACCGTCCCGGCGCCGCCCCCGCTCGCAGGCCGATCATGACGAGGTCGAGGAGCCAGGCGGCGCGTGGTTGCCAGTCGTCGCGCGGGTCGAGCTGCCAGAGGCCCGCGATGGCGAGGAGGAAGTCCTCCCCGGTGACCCCGGGCCGGATGACGCCGGCCTCCTCGTTGGCGCGGAGCAGGAGCTCCGCCGCGGCGGTCACCGGCGTGTGGGCCGGCTTTGCCGGGCTTCCCGGCGTGCTGGTGGCCTGCCGTATCGCGTCGGCCAGGCCGGCCTTGGCCATGGCGAACTCGGCGAGCCGGTCCATCCAGGCGCGCAGAGCCTGCTCGGGCGCCAGGGTCTTGAGCAGTTGGGCCGCGCTGTCGGCGACCTGCTGCATCTCGTGGCGGTAGATCTCCAGGACGAGTGCCTCGCGGTTGGGGAAGTTGCGGTAGAACGTGCCCTGCCCGACGCACGCCTTCTTGGCGATCGCGCTCAGCGGGGTGTCCGCGCAGGCCGTCAGCTCGGCGAGCGCCACGTCCAGGATGCGCTCGCGGTTGCGCTGTGCGTCCGAGCGCAGGGGTGCGTCCTTCTTCTCTTGCACTCGTCCTCCTAGAGGGTTCGTGGCTGAACCCCGCCCTTGCTAAGCGGACAAGTGTCCGTTAAGTTTTCACGTAGCGGACAGCTGTCCGGTCACGTCCACGATAGCTGTGGCCGCGGCCCCGCAGCAGTCGGCGGCCGGCACCTTCGGACCGGGCGTCACGAAGCTCGGACCGCCCCTGCCCAACGGGCTGTCCCAGGCGCCGTCCGCGGCGTCCGGTGCCCGGCCGCCGCACCCTCCGACCCGGAATCACCTCTGTCCTGGAACCGTCCCGGACTCACCTCTGTCCTGGAAACGCGAAAGAAGCTTCCCATGGCCCTATCGACGTCCAGTGTCATCACCCTGAAGATCAACGGCGAGACGTACACACTGCCCGTCGACCACCGCACCACTCTGCTCGACGCACTGCGCGAACGGCTCGATCTGACCGGCCCCAAGAAGGGCTGCGACCAGGGCCAATGCGGTGCCTGCACGGTGCTGTTGGACGGGCGGCGGGCCGTGGCCTGCCTGCAACTGGCCGTAGCCGCCGAAGGGCGCGAGATCACCACCGTCGAAGGTCTGGCGGACGGTGAGCAGCTGCACCCCGTGCAGCAGGCCTTCCTCGACCTGGACGGCTACCAGTGCGGCTACTGCACTCCGGGACAGATCTGCTCCGCGATCGGGGTGATCCGGGAGCACTCGGCGGGCTGGCCGAGCGCCGTCACCGACGACATCAGGCCCGAAGCGGGACCACCACCCCTGACCGCCGAAGAGATCCGGGAGCGGATGAGCGGCAACCTGTGCCGCTGCGGCGCGTACGTCTCGATCGTCGAGGCGGTGGCCCGGGCCGCCGAGGCCGGGACGCACGCGGACCCGGCCGCCGCGGCGCACACCACCGGCGAAGCGGTGAAGGAGGCCGTGGCATGAGGGAGTTCGGCTATCAGCGGGCGAGCGACGTGGCCGGCGCCGTCGCGCTGCTCGGCGCCGATCCGGACGCACGCCTCCTCGGCGGCGGCACCAACCTCGTCGACCTCATGAAGGCCGGAGTCGAACGGCCCGCCCGGCTCATCGACATCCGTGAACTCCCGCTCGACGAGATCGAGCCGACGCCGGACGGCGGCCTGCGCATCGGCGCCACCGTCACCAACGCCGACCTGGCCGCCCACCCCGACGTCCGGCGCCGCTACCCGGCGCTGGCGCAGGCGGTGCTGGCCGGCGCGTCCGGGCAACTGCGCAACATGGCCACGGTCGGCGGGAACCTGCTCCAGCGCACCCGCTGCGGCTACTTCACCGACGTCACCAAGCCCTGCAACAAGCGGGTCCCCGGCAGCGGCTGCCCCGCCGTCGGGGGCGAACACCACCAGCACGCCATCCTGGGCGCGTCCGACCACTGCGTGGCCGTACACCCCTCGGACATGGCCGTCGCCCTCACCGCCTTCGACGCCGTCGTCCGCTTCGAGACCGCGGACGGGCCGGGCGAGCTGCCGCTCCGGGAGTTCTACCTGCCCGTCGGCGACACCCCGCACCGTGAGACCGCCCTGCCGCCGGGCGCGCTGATCACCGGCGTCACCCTGCCGCCCGCGCCCGCAGCCGCCAACTCCCGCTACCGCAAGGTCCGCGAACGCGCCTCGTACGCCTTCGCCATCGGCTCGGTCGCGGCCGCGCTCGACGTCCGCGACGGCATGGTCCGGGACGTCCGCCTCGCCCTCGGCGCGGTCGCCTCCCGTCCGTGGCGGGCCGTCGCGGCCGAACGCGTCCTGCGCGGCGCGCCGGCCGGACCCGGGACCTACGCCGCGGCGGCGGACGCCGAGCTGAGCGCGGCGCGGCCGCTGCCGCACAACGGATACAAGGTGACCCTGATGCGCAACCTCATGGTGGCCGTACTGACCGAACTCGCCGAGGAGGCCGCCCGATGACCACCGTCACCACCGGCACCCGCACGCCGGTGTCCGCCGTCGGCACCGCGCACACGCGCGTCGAGGGCAGGGACAAGGTCACCGGAGCGGCCCGCTACGCGGGAGAGATACCCTTCGCCGGCCTCGCGCACGGCTGGCTGGTGCTGTCCACGGTCGCCCGCGGCCGCATCCGCGCCGTGGAGACCGCTCCCGTCCTCGCCATGCCCGGCGTCCTCGCCGTCCTGGACCACCGCAACGCCCTGCGCCTGGAGACCGACTACGCCGGCCTGATGGGATCGAAGCCCGACCCGACCTGCGCCGTCTTCCAGCACGACCGGGTGCCGCACCTCGGCTGGCCGGTGGCGCTGGTCGTCGCGGAGACCTCCGAGCAGGCCAGGGAGGCCGCCGAGGCCCTCGTGGTGCACTACGAGCAGGAGCCCCACGACGTCGGCTTCACCGGCGAGCACCCGGACGCCTACACGCTGGACGGCCATGTGCCGGCCGTCACGCAGAAGGGGGACCTCGACGCCGGGCTGGCCGCGTCGGCCGTCGTCGTGGACGCCGAGTACACCACCCCCGAAGAGCACCACAGCCCCATGGAACCGCATGCGGCGACCGCCCGCTGGGACGGCGGCAGGCTCGAGGTGGTCGACTCCAACCAGGGCGCCACCTGGGTCGTCGGCGAACTCGCGAGCCTCTTCTCGCTCGACCCGGCCTCGGTGCGGGTGCGCTCCGAACACGTCGGCGGAGGCTTCGGCAGCAAGGGCGTCCGCGTCCACCAGGTGGCCGCCGTGATGGCCGCGACCGTCCTGCAGCGCCCCGTGCGGGTCGTGCTGACCCGCCGGCAGATGTTCTCCCTGGCCGGCTACCGCAGCCCCACCGTCCAGCGCGTCAGGCTCGGCGCCGACACCGGCGGACGGCTGCGCGCACTGGAGCACAGCTCGCTCAGCCTCACCTCCACCGTGCACGAGTTCGTCGAACCGAGCGCCGGGGTGGCACGGGTGATGTACGACGCCGATGCGCACCACACCGCCAACCGCGTCGTACGGCTCGACGTCCCGACCCCGACCTGGATGCGTGCCCCCGGTGAGGCACCGGGATCGTTCGCGCTGGAGGCGGCGCTCGACGAACTCGCCGAGAAGTGCGGCATCGACCCGATCGAGCTGCGGCTGCGCAACGAACCCGACAAGGGACCGGTCTCCGGCCTGCCGTTCGCCGGCCGCAACCTGACCGCCTGTTTCCGCGAGGGCGCCCGCCGGTTCGGCTGGGCCGACCGGGACCCGCGCCCCGGTGTGCGCCGGGACGGCCGCTGGCTGCTGGGCACCGGCACGGCGGCGGCCTCCTTCCAGGCGGGCGCCGGACCGTCCACGGCTGCCGTGAGCGCCGCCGCGGACGGCACCTTCACCGTCCGGATCGCCGCGGCCGACATCGGCACCGGCGCCCGTACGGCCATCACCCTGGTCGCCGCGGACGCACTCCGCGTGCCGCCGGAGCGCGTCCATGTGCGTATCGGGGACAGCGACTTCGGACCGGCGATGATCGCCGGCGGTTCCATGGGCACCCGTTCGTGGGCCTGGGCGGTCACGGCCGCGGCCGAAGAACTGCGCGACCGGCTGGCCCTGACCGGTGACATCCCCCCGGAGGGGATCACCGTGCGGTCGGACACCACCGCGGCCATCGGCGCCCTCGCGCCCGCCGAACGCCACTCCTTCGGGGCGCAGTTCGCCGAGGTGGCCGTGGACGTCGGCACCGGCGAGGTACGCGTGCGGCGCATGCTCGGCATGTTCGCGGCGGGCCGCATCGTCAACCCGCTGACCGCGCGCGGTCAGTTCCTGGGCGGGATGATCTGGGGCATCTCCATGGCCCTGCACGAGGAGGCGGTGCGGGACCGCGCGTTCGGCGGCGTCGTCGGTGCCGACCTCGCGGGCTACCACGTGGCCACGCACGCCGACGTACCGCATCTCGAGGCCGACTGGATCGACGACGAGGACCCGGAGGACCCGGTCGGGATCAAGGGCATCGGCGAGATCGGCATCGTGGGCGCCGCGGCCGCCATCGCCAACGCCCTCTGGCACGCGACCGGCGTACGGCACCGGAAGCTGCCGATCAGGCCGGACCGCGTCATCCTGGCGGGGGAACCACGTGCTTGACATCGCAGGGGAACTGCTCCGGTGGGTCGAAGAGGGCCGGGACTTCGCCGTCGCGACCGTGCTGGCGGTGGGCGGCAGCGCACCGCGCGGGCCCGGCGCGGCCCTCGCCGTGGACAGTGCGGGCACCGTAGTCGGCTCGGTCTCCGGCGGCTGCGTGGAGGGCGCGGTGTACGACCTGTGCCTGCAGACGCTGCGGACGGGCGAGAGCGTGACGGAGCGGTTCGGCTACAGCGACGAGGACGCCTTCGCGGTAGGACTGACCTGCGGCGGCACGATCGAGGTGCTGATCACGCCGGTCGGTGGGCAAACGCCCGGCCGGCCGGTCCTGGCATCGGCTCTGGAGGCCGCGGGCCGGGGCGAACCGGCGGCTCTCGTCCGGGTCGCCCGCGGCCCGGCCGAACTCGTCGGCCACGCCCTGCTGGTGCGACAGGACGGCAGCTACGAGGGCGGTCTCGGCGGTCACGCGGAGCTGGACCCGAGGGCGGCGGCCGAGGCCCGGGCCCTGCTGGAGGCCGGGCGGACCGGCACGGTGGACATCGCCGAGGACGGCTCGCACTGTCCCGGCGGTCTGACCCTGCTGGTCGAGTCGAACGTGCCGCCTCCGCGCATGATCGTCTTCGGCGCGGTGGACTTCGCCTCGGCACTGGCGCGGGCCGGCAAGTTCCTCGGGTACCACGTGACCGTCTGCGACGCCCGCCCGGTCTTCGCCACGCGGGCCCGCTTCCCCGACGCCGACGAGGTCGTCGTCGACTGGCCGCACCGCTATCTGCGGCGCACCGGGACCGACGCCCGCACGGTGCTCTGCGTGCTCACCCACGACGCGAAGTTCGACGTACCACTGCTGAAGGCGGCCCTCGGGATGCCGGTGTCCTTCGTCGGCGCGATGGGCTCGCGCCGCACCCACGAGGAACGCAACCGGCGGCTGCGGGAAGAAGGCGTGAGCGAGCGCGAGCTGGCCCGGCTGCGCTCGCCGATCGGTCTCGACCTCGGCGCCCGCACACCGGAGGAGACCGCCCTGTCGATCGCGGCGGAGATCGTCGCCGCCGGGCGGGGCGGCACGGGCGTTCCCCTGACCGGCTCGAGGAGGCCGATCCACCGCGACGGGAAGGAACACGACGGGAAGGAACACGGCGGGGAGGAGCGCGACGGGGAGGAACGCGGCGGGGCGACGGCCGCTTGAGCACGTGCCTGAGCGGCCGGAGGCGGTGATTCCCGGCCGCTCAGCCGTGGGGGCAGAGCACGAAGTCGTCGTAGGCGCGCCAGGAGGGATCGTCGCCGAGTTCGGTGAGCGCCTCACGGATCCGGCGAAGGTGGCCGGGGGCCAGCTGGAGCGGGGGCTCGGCGGGCTGGTAGGTGGTGCGGACCGGGTAGTCCACGCCCGGCTCGGTGGTCATCTCGATGTGACAGCCGAGCACATGGGTGACCGGCCGCCGGTCGGCGAACTCGATCAGGCGGTCGATGCTGCGGGCGAAAGCGGTGACGTCCTCGATGTACAGCCGGCCGGGATAGACGCTGTCACCGGTGAGCAGGAGGCCGGTGGCGGGGTCGTAGTACGTCACGGCCGCCTCGTGGTGGCCCGGGGTGGCCAGGCACTCCAGTACCCGGCCGCCCAGGTCGACGCGGGCGACGGAGTCCGGGTCCGTGTCGAACCCGAAGTACGGCCATGCGGCGGCGCGGTCGGCGCCCACCACCGTGGTGTCGGGGCGGCCCGTGAACTGGCCGTCGCCGGCGACGTGGTCACCGTGCCCGTGGGTGTGCAGCACGAGCAGCTCGTACCCGTCCCGGGGATGGCGGGCGAGCCAGTCGGCGAGGAGCCCGTCGATAACCCGGCGCAGCGGGAAGAACGCGGCGGACCCGGTGGCGCCCGTGTCGATGAGCACCGCCCGTTCGTTGCCGCACAGCAGGAACAGGAACGGCGCCTCGTAGTGGACCGCCATGTTCTGCCGCAGGACGAACGTGTGCTCGTCGTAGGCGTGGACCTGGATGTCGGGGTCGGTGTTGTGCTTGGCCGACGGCGAGCCGTGGATCCACCTCACGTCCAACGGGCGTGCCCGAGGGGCGGCGTGGGCGAAGTCGATCAGGTGTGTGCCGGTGTCCACGATGTCTCCGTGCGTGCCTCGTCCTGGCGGGCCGGGTACGGCGCACACCTCGTTCGGGCGGCCACGGCCGGGCCCGGGACGGGACGCTACCACGCGGTCCGGGGTGAGACCGGGGAAGCCCGTCCGCGCATCCAGGAGATCCGGCGATCACCGGCTCGTCGGGACCGGCGCCGCGGGCCGGGGCGCCCGGCTGCGTCGACGCGGCCGGCACGTCCGGGCCGCCGCCGTGCGCGCCGTGGGGCCGGCCGGCGTCAACGCGGCCCGCCGCTCCCGCCCGCCCTGTCCACGGGCGGAGCCGGCGCGCCGCGCTCGTCGGCCAGCAGACAGGCGGTGAGCGCTGCGGTGTCGTCCTGCAACTGGTTGTGGCTGTAGGCCAGCAGGTCGTTGTGGAGCTGCTCCAGCAGCTCGCGGGGCGGGAGCGGACCCCAGTCGCGCAGGCGCTGGAGAAGGGGGTAGAAGGTGCCGTCCGAGTCGCGGGTCTCCGTGATGCCGTCGGTGTACAGCAGGAGCCGGTCGCCGGGCCGGAAGTCGTAGACGTCGACCTGGTACGGGTCCTCGACGAGCATGCCGAGGTTCAACGGCGGGGCCGACCGTCCACGGTCCAGCTCACGCACCTCGTCGTGGCGCATCAGAACGGGCGGCGGGTGCCCGCAGTTGACGACGCGGACGACCTGGCCCTCGGTGGGGACCTCGGCGAAGACCGCGGTCACGAACCGTTCGCCCAGCTCGCTTCCGCCCAGTTGTGTCGCCCTGCGGTCCATGCTCGTCTCCACACGGCCCACCAGGGCGGGAAGATCGGCTTCGTCGTGCGCGGCCTCGCGGAACGCGCCGAGCAGGGCGGCGGCGGTCTCGACCGCGAGCAGGCCCTTTCCGCGCACGTCGCCGATGAGCAGCCGGACTCCGTACGCCGTGGGGACGGCCTCGTAGAGGTCGCCGCCGATGCGCGCTTCCGCGTCGGCGGAGAGGTACAGGCTCTCCAGGACGAGGTTGCCGATCCGGTGCGGAACCGGTCGGAGCAGCACGCGCTGCGCGATCTCGGCCACGAAGCGGACATCGGCCAGCATGCGCTCACGGCGGGTCCGGTGGGCGGCCAGGATCGTGCCGAGGGCGCCCACCAGCGCGGTGCAGATGTACGAGGCCACGTAGTGGCGGTCCCACAGATACCCGACGGCCCGGCCCGCGCAGCACGGAGTGCCGGCCAGCACCCCTTCGAGGAGCAGGGCGAACACCGTCGCACCGGCCACCGTCACGGGTCCGTGGGCGAACGCGGTCACCAGAGGCACCGCGATCAGCACGAAACTCACCGGCCAGTCCACGGGGGTGAGGGGTTCGAGCGCCAGAACGGCCACGACGTACAGGACCGGAAGCCAGCGCATCCATGCCGGGGGTGCGGGCAGCCGGGGCTGTACGGCCGTGGCGGCCTCCGGGGCCCGGCCCACGCGTCCGGTGCGCGCGTGCTTCACCCCTCGCTCCTGTGCGCGCACGCCGTGGCAGCTGCCTGGGCGGCCCGGGAGGCGTGACGTGCCGGCGGACGACATGCCCGGCGGTTCGGCTTACGCGGCCTTCGCACTGCGGACTCCTGTCACACGACCCCGGCAAGAGGTCCAGCCTGCTGTGCCCGGCCGCGGCACGCCGGTGATTGCTCCACCTGGCGGCATGTTCCGTCGCACCGTCCTCGTGCACCCGGGAGGCGGGCGGCCCGGCGCGCGGAGCCCGCCGGGAACCGCGGTCGGCGCAGCGCGAGGAGTATAATATTCATCGATTGATGAATTAATGGTCTCGCGAAGGGCGGAACGGCCATGGAACGGACCACGTGCTGTGTGGTGGGCGGCGGCCCCGCGGGCATGGTGCTCGCCCTGCTGCTGGCCCGGGCCGGCGTCGAGGTGACCGTGCTGGAGAAGCACGCCGATTTCCTGCGTGACTTCCGCGGTGACACCGTCCACCCCTCGACCCTGGCCCTGCTGGACGACCTGGGTCTGGCCGAGCGCTTCGCCCGGCTGCCGCAGCGCCGGGTGCGCACCGTCCAGCTGCCGGTCGGCGCCGGCCGCTCCATGGCCACGGTCGGGGACCTCACCGTGCTGCGCGGCCCCTACAACTACGTGGCGATGGTGCCCCAGTGGGACCTGCTGGACCTGCTTGCGGACGAGGCCCGGCGCGAACCCTGCTTCCAGCTGCGGATGAACACCGAAGCGACCTCCTTCCTCGTCGAATCCGGACGGGTGACCGGGGTGCGCTACCGCACCCGCGACGGCCGCACCGGTGAGCTGCACGCCGTCCTCACCGTCGCCTGCGACGGCCGGGCGTCACTGGCCCGCTTCCTGCCGGAGCTGGGACTGCGCAGCTTCCCCTGCCCGATGGACGCCTGGTGGTTGCGACTGCCCCGCCACGAGGGCGACCCGCGCGGACTCGTCGGCGAAGCCGGCGACCGCTTCCTGATCGCGATGATCGACCGCGGCGACTACTGGCAGTGCGCCGTACTCATCCCCAAGGGCACCGACACGCAGCGCCGCGCCGCCGGCCTCGACCGCTTCCTGGCCGACCTCGCCGCCGCCGTCCCCTGGATCGCCGACCGCGTCCACACCCTGGATTCCTGGGACGAGATCAAGTTCCTCGACGTACGCCTGGACCGCCTGCGCCGCTGGCACCGCCCCGGCCTGCTGTGCATCGGCGACGCCGCGCACGCGATGTCCCCGGTCTTCGGCATCGGGATCAACCTCGCGGTCCAGGACGCCGTGGCCACCGCCCGCCATCTGGCCGAGCCGCTGCGCCGCGGGACCGTACGCCTGCACGACGTACGCGGTGTGCAGCGCCGGCGCCGGCCCACGACGGTCGCCACCCAGGCGTTCCAGCGGCTCGCCCACGCCCGCGTCATCGCTCCCGTCCTGCAGGGCCGGCCGCCCTTCGGCAGCGCGAAGCGGGCCGAGCGCGTCGCGCACCTGCTCACCGGTTCGCGCTGGGCGCGCCGCCTCCCCGCCTACTTCATCGGGTACGGCGCCCTGCGGGAACGCCCGCCCGCCGCGGCCGTGCGCCGGTCCTGAGCACGGCACGTTGCGGTGCACCACTGCTGCCGCACGCCCGCCGCGTCCGCCGCGTCCGCCGCCTGCCCGAGGACGGGGACATCCTCCGGCTGTGCGCCCGGGGACGGGGACATCCTCCGGCTCACGAGGCCCGGCCGCCGGCCGTGTCCCCGGCCAGTGCCGTCCTCAGGGCGCCGCGGCGGCGGATGCCCAGCTTGCGGTAGGTGTGCGTCAGGTGGGTCTCCACGGTGCGGCGGGCCAGGTGCAGCAGCTCCGCGATCTCCGTGTTGGTGCGCCCCTCGGCGGCCAGTTCGGCGATGCGGCGTTCGCTGTCGGTGAGCGAGGCGGTGCCGGTGCGGGCGGCGGTACGGCGCGCACCGCCCGCCCGCAGCGCCTGCTCGACCAGCCCCTGCAGCCGTACGGCGCCCAGGCGTTCGGCCAGCTCCGCCGCCTCGCGCAGGCTGTCGCGGGCGCGGGACAACTCCCCGGAGACCGTCAGCCTGCGGCCCAGGGCGAGCAGCGCCGCCGCCAGTTCCGTGGCGGCCGGGCCGCCCCGCAGGAGTCGTACCGCCTCCTCGGTCAGGTCCAGGCCGCGGCGGCCGCCGGTCGCGGTGCCGAGGACGCGCAGCGCCCGGCCCACCGTGCGGGGGGTGTCCCACACCCGGGCCAGCCGCAGCTCCTCCTCGGCCAGGGCGAGCGCCTCCCGCGGCAGGCCCAGGGCCAGGCGGCACTCGGCTGCGGCGGTGCGCCACGGGGTGACGACCGGGCTGACCACCTCGCGGGCCGACTGGCGGCGGCCGCACTCCAGGAAGTCGTGCAGGGCGCCGGCCGGGTCGCCGGTCGCGGCGCGCAGGACACCGCGCGCGTACAGGAAGCGGTTCAGCTCCCAGGACTCGGGCGCCGTGCGCAGGTCGAAGGCCGCGGCCAGGCGTTCGGCCTCGGCCGTGCGGCCCGTCTCCACGAGCGCGATCAGGACGTGGCCATGAGTGTTGGTGGGGGTCGCGGTGGCCGGTGGCGCAGCGGCCAGCAGACGCGTGTAGTCGGCCCGCGCCGCCGCGATGTCCGTACGGGTGTTGAGCAGCGACTCCTGCATGGGGTGCAGGACGTCCGGGCGCTGGCCGGCCAGGCCGCGGTCCACGAGCCGTTCGGCCTCGTCGAGCTGGTCGGCCCACTGGGCGACCGCGGCGGTCGTCCCCAGCAGGAAGGGCTCGGCCAGTATGTCGGCGGGTTCGGCGAGCAGGCCGCGGATGCGTTCCATCGCGTCCTTCGCCGAAGTCAGGCCCGCGGTGGCCGCGTACTTGACCAGGAACGCCTGTCCGGCCGTGCCGACCAGCTCCGGCGAGCGCCCGGCGGCGGCGAGCAGCCGTCGGTACTCCTCCTGGCGTAACTCCTGTTCCTTGTCGGCCAGCTGGAGAGAGGCCGTGTGCAGGGCCCGCACCAGTTCGGGACGGTCGCCGACCTGGTCCACCGAGCGCAGCACCTCGACGGCGGCGCGGGTCTTGCCGCGGCCGGTCAGCGCCGTGCCGAGGGCGACCGCCGCGCGCACCCGGTCCTGCGGTGCCCCCGGCAGCCGCAGCGCCTCGGTGAGCCGCGGAATGCCGGCCGAGGAGCCGGACGCCGCGTACTCCAGCGAGCCCAGCTCGGTCAGCACCCGCTGTCTGCGGTCGTCGGAGAGGGGTTCGTCCAGGGCCCGGCGCAGGAACGCGACCGCTTCGTCGGCGCGCCCGGCACGCAGCGCCAGGGAGGCGGCGTCCTGCAGCACCGGCACCGTCCAGGACGCGTCCACCGCATCGGCGAGCAGCAGCTGACGGGCCACCATCTCGGCGGGGGCGCCGTGGTACAGCATCGCCTCCGCGGTCGCCCGGTGCGCGGCCCGCCGCCGGTCCGCGGGAACACCGGTGAGTATCGCGTCCCGCAGCAGGGGGTGGGCGTAGCGGGTGTGGCCGGTTGCGTCGCGGTGCAGCAGACCGAAGCCGGTCATGGCGGTGACCCAGCCCGCGACCCGGGCCGGGTCGGCGCCGGAGAGCCGGGCGAGCAGCGTGGGCAGACCGATCGCGGGCTTGCCGGCACACGGCGCGGGCCGGTTGTCCAGGCCCTCGTCGAGTACCGCCAGCGCCCGCGCCACCTCGGTGGTGCCGGGCCCGGCGCTGTCCAGCCACCACTGCACCGCCGCCGGATACGCCCCCGGGTACAGCGCGGCCGACGTGTCCGGCACGAGCGGGTGGCTGCCCCCGGCCAGGTCGTCGAGGAGGGCGCGCAGCAGCAGCGGGCTGCCCGCCCCGGCCCGCACACAGTCGGCGACCCAGCCGGCGGAGACACCGGGGAACGCCGAACGCACCAGCGCCGCAGCGGAGTCGGCGGTCAGCGGGGGAAGGGTGTGGGTGCTGAGCAGAGTCGGGGAGAGGGAGTGGGCGATGCCGTTGGCGGGCGGGTCGACGTCGTACTGGCTGCGTTCGGTGACGGCCAGGACGATCGGCAGGCGGTCGATGTGCCGGGCGGCCTCCACCAGCCAGCGGCGCGAGGCCCCGTCGGCCAGGTGCGCGTCGTCCACGGCGACCAGCAGCGGTCCCTGTCCGGCGCGGGAGCGCAGCACCTGCCACAGCCTGCCCCCGGTCGTGCGCTCGTCGCCGTCCGTCGTCACGTCCGCGAACCCGCAGGCCGAGCCGAGGAGTTCGAGGACGGTGGCGAAGGGGATCGTGGCGCCGCCGGGGGAGCAGCGGGCGCGCAGCACCCGCATGCCGTGCGCGGCGGCGTCCTCGGCGGCGGCCTCCAGGACCGTGGTGCGGCCCGTGCCGGTGGCGCCGCGCAGCAGGACCAGACGGCCGGTGCCGGACCGGGCACGTGCGGCCTCGGCAGCCAGCAGTCCGACGGCTTCCCGCAGCTCACGTACCGGTTGGGACATCCCTGCCTCCTTGCGCGGATGTGACGGCCCTCACGTACGAGGATGGCTGGCGCCGGGCAACGGTGGCCCTGCCCGCGGCGTGAGAAGAACCACGAGACTCCGGCGCCCCTACGGCGGAACCGAAGGCACCCCTGCCCTCGTGGTTGTCGTACGGCCGATCTCGTGGTGCGGTTCGTGGTGCTCCACGATTGCGCCCGCCCCCGGCGCCGCAGGAATGTGGACAAGACCCGCCCGTCACCGGACCCGCAGCCGTGGCGGGCGTGCGGACAGAGGGGACACGGGTGTTCAGCTCATCGAGGATCACCGGCTTCGGTACGACCGCCGGTCCGGCCGGACCGGCGGCCCGGATTCCCGTGGCGGTGCACGCCACTGACCCGATCTCCCGCGAGGGGGCGACCGGCCAGCTGCGCCCGCACCCGGAGATCGACCTGCGCGACGAGTCCGCCGCCGGTCCCGGCACGGTGGCCCTGCTCGTCGCCGACGCACTGGACGGGCCCGTGCTCACCCGGCTGCGCCGGCTGGTGCGCGGCGAGGGGGTGCGCGCCGTCCTCGTGGTGGGCGCGCTGCGCGAGAGCGAACTCCTGGACGTCATCGAGTGCGGGGTCGGTGCCATCGTGTGGCGCCACGAGGCCACGGCGCACCGGCTGGTCCAGGCCGTGCTCGCGGCCGCCCGCGGCGACGGTGACCTGCCCGCCGACCTGCTCGGCCGGCTCATCCACCGGGTGGGCACGCTCCATGGCGACGGCGCGGGCCGCTCCGGCACGCCCTCCTCGGGACTGACACCACGCGAGGTGGATGTGCTGCGGCTGGTCGCCGAAGGCCTCGACACCGGGGAGATCGCCGGCAAGCTGTCCTACTCCGAACGCACGGTCAAGAACGTCATCCATGGGCTGACCACCCGGTTGCACCTGCGTAACCGCGCACACGCCGTGGCCCATGCCGTGAGGGAAGGCTACATCTGACCGAACGGGCAGCCCACACGGCGCGCTCGGGCACCCGGCTCCGCCCGGCCTCCGGCACGGGCGCGTGCCGGAGCACAATTGCGCCCGGCACGAAGGGCGGTGTGTACCTGCTGACGGCACGGCAGAAGTGGCCGCAGGACGGAGCCGGTCCCCGGGCCGAGCCAAGGACAGGACCTCGCCGACACGCCCCCCGGGGCGCTATGGGTGTCATAGGGAGTGCCGAGTTCTACCGCGGCGGTGGGGTGCACCAGTGTTGCTCATGGACGAAGGCCAGGACCCACGGGTCCCGGCCTCCGCTCGTGCGTGGAAAGATGAGCCACCACCCGGTCCACCGGTCCCTGTTCGCCGGGTGGAGCCGGATCCGGCTCCCGACCCGGAATGCCGTGTGGGCCGACCGACGGAATTCACTGACCGGCTGAAACGCGGCCCGTAGAGCGTGGGCATCCCGTGAAGGGCCGAGGAGTTCCAGGACCAGCGGCTCACTGCCCGGCTGCTCGTTGGTCATGGTGCAGCCGCCCGCCACTGCACACCGGTCCGTACCCGGTGCAGAATCCCGTCGATCACCTGCCGGTGATCCCGCCACCGGCCACAACGCCTGTTGCTGACCGGCAGGAACGGCAGCAGCCGCTCCCACTCGGCATCCGGCGGATCACCGTGTTCGTCCCGCCCCATGCTCGGAGCGACGACAAGGGCCGCCGACAGTCACATGATCGGGGCATGAAAAGAGTCCTTCTCGACGCCTGCCGGGGAGGGCGTCGTCATCTCAGTTTCAGACAAGCGGACGAGGTCAGTTGTAGGACGCCCAGCCCGTCCAGTAGACCGACTTGCCCGACTGGATGCTCGCTTCGATCGGGCCGGTGACGCCGCCGAGTACGTTGAATTCCTCGCAGCCGCCGGGGTTGAAGTTGACGCTCTTGCCACCGGGATTCCAGCCGGTGTTGACATCCCGCAACGTCAGCTTGTTCCCCTGGTAGTCGAAGGCGCTGAGAATCACCGTGGTGCCGGTCGACTGTTTGTTGCAGACCAGGAAATAGCGACCCCCGGAGTCGTTTTGCAGGTAGAGCGAGAACCAGTCCGTGGTCGCTGGGGGCGGGGCGGCTACGCCGGCGTTGGCGATGCCGCCGAGGCTGACGGTGGTGACGCCGGCGAGGGCGACGGTGGCGGCAGCCATGGCGATGGCACGCCTGGACATTCCGAGTTTGAGCATGGGTGTGCTTCCTCCTCTGATGGTGGCCCTGGTTGGGCCGTTGTTCGTCCGCACAGCGGCGTGCCTGCCCACGATCAGTACGGGAAGGAATTCGACCGGACATTAGCCGGATACGTCGCCATGCCGCGTGGGTTGGCCACGTGCGGTGCCGCACGACCACTGCTCGTGCGGCACCGCTGCTACGGCCGGATTTCACGCCCGCTTCGCCTCACCCTTTCGGCTCGGCCGGCAAGGGGCGGCCGAGGAGCGACTATCCGTAGACCTGGACCGGGGTGCCCTGAGCTCCCACGATGTACACCAGGTTGCCCTTCTCGTCGTACTCCCAGTAGCCGGCCTGTACGACGTAGGTACCGTTCGAGACACCGATGGTGCTCGTATTGAACTGGATCGACCCGTCGCGCTCAGTCGACTTCACCCACTGGCCCAGGCAGCCGAAGTCGCCGACCTGGGTGGTGGAATGGTCGGGGTTGACCTTGAGCAGTTGGGCGCAGGGGAAGATGCTGACGCTGTTCGGGTTCCTGTAGTTGGTCGCCCCTCGCACCCCGCGGCTCCCGTCTCCATAGGAGCAGGGCAGCTCGGTTATGCCGTAGGTCTCAGAGACATAGCCCTTGTCCCGGCAGCCACCGCCACCCGTGTTGGCGGACGCGCTCTGCGCCATCGTGGCACCGGCGGCAAAGAGAGTGCCGACAACGGCGAGCGTGGCCGAGACTCGCCGGGCTCGCCGGCGAGTGGATCTCCCGACTGTCGTGTTCATGAAACTGTCCCCTTCTCTCGTTCTCTCGGGTGTCGGTGACGGCACGCGGAGTTGCCGTTCCAGTGGGCTCGTTCGGCCGCGTGATGGACTCCGCGCGCTACGACGGGCGATGGCTGGGCGGCGCACCGTGACCAGTTCGCATTGCCCCTGCAGCGCCGCCCCGTGGCGTGTACGCATCGTTTCGGTTGCGCGCGCTCTCAGGTAGCTTTCGCCATGTACGCGCAAAAGTCCTGATGATGGCGTCAAGTGCGCAGGGGGCAACCTTGATACGGATTCATCTCGGGTCCCAGGGCTTGGGCAGGGTCGGTGTCCGCACCCTTCCGGACTTCGATGCCGAGCTGACGGCGGCCGGCCGTGCGCACGCCCGCGCCGGGCAACCCCAGGACCCTCTGGCGCAGCTCTACTCGCGCAGCACCTCTCCAGATCTTGCTGCGGGCGTCAGCTGCCTGTACCTCTCCCACTTGTTCGCCTGCCGCAGCCCCACGCCTTTCACCAAAGCCCTCGCCGAGGGCGACGAGCGAGCGGAAGGGGTCCTGGCCCACGCCGTCGACCAGCTGCGCACGACCGTCGTCGAGCCGCATCACTCGAGGATCCGATCCGCGGTCGCGGCCCGGGCCGTGGCCCTGTCCCATGTCTACGTCGGCAGCGGAGCCTCGGCGATGCTCCAGCAACTCGGGCACGGGATCAGGCTCCGCAGAGGAGTACTGGAACTACCGACGGCCTTCGAAGCGGACCTCGAACTCGGCCAGGGATCCCTTCAGATCCAGGCGGTGGCTCTCAGCCGACAGGTCACTTTGGCCGAGCCCGCCGGCGATCTCCTGACCATCCGGATCCCCGCCGGAACTGCCTCACGAACCGAACCGGGACACAAGGCAGCGCTTCAATCCCTGCTCGGCACCGGCAGGGCGGAAGCACTCGCGAGCATTGTGATGTCCGGGGGAGTCACCGGCCGGCAACTGGCCTGCCTGCTCGGCGTGTCAGACGCCGCAGCCAGTCGGCACGCCGCGGTGCTGCGGCGCGCCGGCCTGATTCGGACCCTGCGGAGAGGGCAGGCCGTCGCGCACGTCGCAACACCCCTCGGCTACCACCTGGCACAGCGGGAAACCGCCACCGGGCAGTGATCGCACCCCTAGAGCCTTCCTGCGGGCATACCGGCCCTGGCCGAAGCCGGTGGGCGACCGCCCCGGCTGCCACGCCGTTGACGGTTGGCACGCTGGTTCCGGCGCTCGGGGATCGTGCGCCGAATCCGGCGTCGCCGAAGGTAACGGCGGTCGCTTCGTAGGAAACCCAGGAGGCCGACCATGTCCTCCAGCCATGCGAGCCCGAGCGGGATGCCACCAGGGCGGGATCGATGCCCTCTTCGGTGATGCCGCAGACGTTGTCGGCCATGTCGGCCATGTCGGCCATGTCGGCCATGTCGGCCATGTCGGCCAGGGCGGCATCGAACGGCAGGTCTTTGTCGTCGCTGGTAGGTGTGCCCACCCGTATAAGTGTCGGGTATCCCAAGCCCCTGGCGTGGACGTGCGGCGGCAGGCCTGGGCCTGGAGCCGCCGCCGTTCGGGCGCGCTGCTCTCCAGCGCTCTGCGAGGCGCCGCCTGCGCGTCCGGTGCGGAAGTCGTCGGCCCGGTCTTCTGGTGGATCCAGCGGAAGCTCTGGCAGCCGGCGGGGTCCCCGGGCCTCCGGGCGGTGTGACGCGGGTCACTGCAACATGGCCCGTGCGGCTTTGCATAATGATGCATCGAGCAGTATAGTCTTCCTATGTCCAAGGTCCTCA
The DNA here is from genome assembly GCF_055657175.1 of Streptomyces sp. NPDC107581. Lineage (NCBI taxonomy): Bacteria > Bacillati > Actinomycetota > Actinomycetes > Kitasatosporales > Streptomycetaceae > Streptomyces > Streptomyces sp. NPDC107581. Next base: position 131,823 of record NZ_JBVKBH010000005.1, on the reverse strand, counting down.
CCTCCCTCCCCGTCGGCGAGCGCATCGGCATCGCGTTCTCGGGCGGCCTCGACACGTCGGTCGCCGTCGCCTGGATGCGCGACAAGGGCGCCGTCCCGTGCACGTACACCGCCGACATCGGCCAGTACGACGAGCCCGACATCGACTCGGTGCCCGGCCGCGCGAAGGCCTACGGCGCCGAGGTCGCGCGCCTGGTCGACTGCCGCGCGGCGCTGGTCGAGGAGGGCCTGGCCGCACTCGCCTGCGGCGCCTTCCACATCCGCTCCGGCGGGCGTGCCTACTTCAACACCACGCCGCTCGGCCGCGCCGTCACCGGCACCCTCCTGGTCCGGGCGATGCTCGAGGACGACGTACAGATCTGGGGCGACGGCTCCACCTTCAAGGGCAACGACATCGAGCGGTTCTACCGGTACGGTCTGCTCGCCAATCCGCACCTGCGGATCTACAAGCCCTGGCTGGACGCGGACTTCGTCACCGAACTCGGCGGCCGCAAGGAGATGTCGGAGTGGCTCCTCGCCCACGAGCTGCCGTACCGCGACAGCACGGAGAAGGCGTACTCCACCGACGCCAACATCTGGGGCGCCACCCACGAGGCCAAGACCCTGGAGCACCTGGACACCGGCGTCGAGACCGTCGAGCCGATCATGGGTGTGCGGTTCTGGGACCCGGACGTCGAGATCCTCACCGAGGACGTGACGATCGGCTTCGAGCAGGGCCGCCCGGTGACGGTCAACGGCAAGGAGTTCGTCTCCCCGGTCGACCTGGTGATGGAGGCGAACGCCATCGGCGGCCGCCACGGCCTGGGCATGTCGGACCAGATCGAGAACCGCATCATCGAGGCCAAGAGCCGCGGCATCTACGAAGCGCCGGGCATGGCCCTGCTGCACGCGGCCTACGAGCGCCTGGTCAACGCGATCCACAACGAGGACACCGTCGCCCAGTACCACAACGAGGGCCGGCGCCTCGGCCGGCTGCTCTACGAGGGCCGCTGGCTGGACCCGCAGGCGCTGATGGTGCGCGAGTCGCTGCAGCGCTGGGTCGGCGCGGCGGTCACCGGCGAGGTGACCCTGCGGCTGCGGCGCGGTGAGGACTACTCGGTCCTCGACACGTCGGGCCCGGCGTTCAGCTACCACCCGGACAAGCTCTCCATGGAGCGGACCGAGGACTCGGCGTTCGGCCCCTCGGACCGGATCGGCCAGCTCACCATGCGCAACCTCGACATCGCCGACTCCCGTGCGCGGCTCGAGCAGTACGCACTGCTGGGCATGGTCGGCACCGACCACCCGACGCTGATCGGGGCCGCACAGGCCGCCTCGACCGGTCTGATCGGCGCGATGGACGGAGGCGGCGCCGAGGCGATCGCCTCGCGCGGCGAGGCCGCGGACGAGGAGGCGTTGCTGGACCGCGCCGCGATGGAGTCCGGCACGGACTGAACCCGGTCAGCGCTCATCCATACCTGGTCGGCGGTCGTCCCTGCCTGACCAGCGGGCCCCGTCGGTCTCGTACCGGCGGGGCCCGCTGCCGTCGGGGTTCCCGACGCCCATCCTCGGGACCCTCCCTGTCGACGCGGCGGGGGCAGGGCCTACGGCAGTCCCCAGGGCGGCCCCGGCTCGGTGATGGCCACGGGTGCGACGACGAGGTCGGGCCGGGGACCGGAGTGGACGAGTACCTCGCGGTCCCGTGCCAGCTCGACGGCGAGGGTGCCGTCGCCCAGGTCCCGGGTGCGGGCCGGGGTGCCGTCGTCCAGCACCACGGTCGGGGTCCCGCCGAGCCCGTGCCGGAGCCTGAGCGGCTCGCCCGCCAGGCTCCTGATCCGAACGAACCGGGTTTTCCCCGCCCGTCGGACGGCGCTGACCAGGAAGGCGCCCTGGGTACGGAAGTTGTGCAGGGTGACGTCCGCCCAGGCGGCCGGGACGGCAGGGAAGACGCGGATCACGCCGCCCCAGCTCTGGCAGAACATGTCGTGCAGGGACTGTGAGGCGGACAACGGCGTCTCGATGACCGGACCGGCCTCGGTGTAGTGCGTGTTGGCCCGGCACGGGAAGCGGGAGGCGGGGTCGAAGAACTTCCGCAGATAGGTGACCGCGGTGTCGCCGTCACCGGTCATCGCGTACATGGAGGCGGCCCCCGTGTAACTGTAGCCCCGGTGGGCGCCGGTCAGCGCGTGCCAGTGGGCCACCGACCTGGAGATCAGATCGCGGCTGCCGGGCTGGTCCCAGTTGACGAGGTACAGGGGGTACACCATCAGCAGGTGCGAGTAGTGGCGGTGGGACTGCGCGTACGGGGTGCCGGCGCCGATCATGAAGCCGTTCTCGTCGACCGGGTACGGCGTGAGCCTGGCCAGGACCTCCTGCCAGCGCGGGAGCGACTCGTCGTCGATGCCGAGGAGCCGGGCCGACTCGATGAGCGTCCGGCAGCCCCAGCGGATCAGGGCCAGGTCGTAGTTGGTGTCCTGCGGTGGCACGACGGGGTATTCGGGCGAGAGCGTGCTCGGCAGATGGAGCTTGCCGTCGCTGCCCGGGGTGAGGAAGTGCAGGTAGTAGGCGATCGCCCGGCGCAGCACCGGGAAGATCGTGTCGCGCAGCAGGGCTTTGTCCATGGAGTGCCGGTAGGACAGCCACACGTTGTGCAGGGCCCAGGTGAGGTCTCCGGTCTCGGCGCCGGTGCCCGGCTCGCCCACCCCGCGGTCGGCGAACATGTCGCTGCTGCGGCCGATGCCGGAGCTGTCCGTGCGGTAGGGAGCGGGAACGTTGGCCATGAGCTGTTCCTGGCTCTGCCGCAGGGTGCTCGCGAGCGAGTCGAGCTCCGGGTGGTTGAAGCCGTGGATGAGCCAGTACTCCAGCTGGACATTGAGGTTCCACCACACGGCGGGCCAGGGCGTGGGCTCCAGCCATGGTCCGGAGGTGGCCATGACGGGCCCGCCCGCGCGGCTGGCGGAGGCGACCTTGTAGAGCTGGATCCAGTGGAAGCTCTGCAGCCGTTGGTCGGGGAACGAGACGAAGCTCTTGCGGTAGAAGTCGTGCCACCAGCGGGTGTGCCGGCGGCGCAGGACTTCGTACGACGGCGCGTGCCGCAGATTGCGGAGCGAGGCGGCCTCCGCGGCGGTGCCGGAGGGCGAACTGTGTCCGACGCTGAGCAGCAGGTCGGTGCCGGTGCGGCGGTATGCGGTGGCGGTCTGGCCGCCGCCGGTGAGGGGCTGCAGCACCTGCTCGGTGCCGTCGGGGGCGATGTGCGTGGTCCAGGGCGGGTTGGCCGTGTAACCGGAGGGCGGGGCTTCGCTGATGCGCCGGGGGCTGACGGCCTCCTCGGGATGGAACGTCCAGACGACCCGCTCGCCGCCGTCGGCCGTCACGCGGACGGCCAGGACCTCGTCATGGATGAGGGCGGACAGGGTGAGCGTGCCGACGGTGGTGGTGACGGTGCCGGTGAGTTCGGCGTTCCACAGGCTCAGCCGCCAGTTGACGGCGGTGATGGTGCCGGCCGGTTCGAGCGTGAGATGCCCGACCGGCAGACGGCAGGTGCCCCAGCCGCTGCCGAACTCGGGCCGGTGGTCCTGGACACGGCCGTGCTGGACGGTGAAGCGGACCTGGTCGGTGCCCGGCTCCCGGTAGATCATGCTGCCGAGCAGCCCGTCGCCGAGGAAGGGACCCTCGTACCAGAGAGCGGGCAGCTTGGCCCACAGCAGGTCCTGACCGCGCAGGAACCGTTCCCAGGCGCCCTCGGTGGTCATGGTGTCACGGAGTCTCCAGGGGCCTCTGCCGCCCTCGGCCGCCGGACCGGGACCGTCGGACGCCACTGCCTGCGCGGGCTGTTCGGCGTGGGCCGTCCCGGGCAGGGCCGCCGCTGCCGCTCCGCCCAGTGCGGTGCCGAGCACGGCTCGGCGGGCCACCGGTGAGCGCTTCCCCGGCTGCGAGGTCATCATCGTCCTCCAGAGCTGACGGTTCGTCGAGACATCGGGTGTATGGGGGAACCTAGGGATGCTCCGTACACCTGTCAACGACTCCAGCCGTGAGCAGGGGAGGCCGTTTTATCTATGTACGGTCGGTGATTCGGACCTCGTCCTGCAGGAATGGTCCCATCGGAGTCGGTAACTCATCCGATGTATGGCGGGGCCGATGACGTACGAGACCCGCAGCAGGGAGAAAAGGACATCCTGTCGTCACCTGCCGTATCCCCGGTTGAGGCACGGTGGCGGCATGACGCACGACCGTATTGCCTCTGCCGGCATCCCCGCTGTCGACGAGCTGATGGCGCTGCTGGCCGGGTGTGAGGACGTCTGGGACCGCCCGGACCGCTCCGGCGACCCGGTGGCCATCCTCGACCATGGCCTCCAGGTCGCCTCCGTACTGGCCGGGCGCCACCCGTACGACGAGGAGCTGCAGGTGGCCGGGCTCGTCCACGACATCGGCCACTACCTCGTTCCCGACGACGAAGCGGGCCACGGCACGCACGCCGCGGAGGCGGTCGAGGGCCTGCTGGGGACGCGGGTCGCGCGTCTGGTCGCCCTGCACATTCCGGCCAAGCGCTATCTCGCCGCCGCCGATCCGGACCTGGCGCTGTCGCCGGAGAGCGCCCGCACGCTCGGCTGCCAGGGCGGCCCGATGACGCGGCAGGAGGCGGCGGCCTTCGAGGCGGACCCCGACTTCGCGGCGGCGGTCGCCCTGCGCCGCGCCGACGACGCGGGCAAGGTGGTGGGACTGAAGGTGGCGGCGCTGGAGTCCTGGCGGCCCGTCGTGGAGCGCGTCGCCGCCGGCGCCCACTGAGAACCCGGTTCGTCCCGCTGGTCGTAGTCGCGTTGGGGTGGATCGCCGGCGCACTCGGCCCGAAGTGCCCTCCGGCTGGGGCAGCCGCACCGGCTCCCGGACTGCGAACTTCGAGGGCGCCCGCGCTCACCCTCGGGAGCCGCTGCGTCCCTCGGCCGGGGCCGGGGCGCCGGTGGTCGGGAAGGCGCGCAGAGCGATCTCGGCGGTCTGCAGGAGTTGCGGGAGGGCGGTGCCGGCGGCCGCGTGGACGGCCTGCCCCTCGGAGAAGACCATGATGTAGCGGGCGAGGGCGTCGGGATCGGTGCCGGCGGGCAGGTCGCCCTCGGCCAGGGCGGTACGGAACCGGTCGGCCAGGGCGGCCTCGCCGGCCATGCGGCCGGCGGCCAGAAAGTCGGAGACAGCCCTGTTCTCACGACCGCCGGCCAGGCCGCCCTGGATGGTGAGGCATCCGGCGGGCCGGTCTTTCCGGGTCAGGGCCTTGGCGTTTTCGCGCAGGAACGTCTGCGCTACCTCGAAGGCCGTCGGTTCGGCCAGGGCGGCGCGCGCATAGGCCATGTCCCGCTCGGCGTAGCGGTGGATCGCCCGGTGGAACAGCTCCTCCTTGGACCCGAACACCGCATAGAGGCTGGGCTTGTTGACGCCCATCGCCTCGGTGAGGTCGGTCAGGGACGTGCCCTCGTACCCGTGCAGCCAGAAGACCTCGACCGCGCGGTCGAGAGCCTCTTCCTCCTGGAACGTGCGGGGCCGTCCGCCTGGCATGAGTGTCTCCCCGTTCTGTCCGGTCGTCCCAGGCTACGGCGTTTAGAACCGTTCGGTCAAAAATTTTGCGCTCGGCGCGTCGGCACGCTACCTTCGAGTTTAGAACCGCTCGGTACAAAACTCGATCGGAGGGAGTCCGTCATGCCTGACCACGATGTCCGGACGATGCTCGGGCGACTCGGGGTGTGGAGCTCGGAGCTGCGCGATGCGGGCCGCCCAGAGGTCCAGCGGGCCGTAGCAGCACTGGACGCACAAGGCGTGCGCACGCTGTGGATCCCCGGCCTGGACGGCCGGGGCGTCTTCGGGGATGCCGGGCATCTGCTCACGGCGGCGCCGCAGGCCACGCTCGCGCTGGGCGTCCTGGGGATCTGGGGGCAGGTTCCGGCGGACGTCGCGGACCGCCTCCACGCTCTGGACGGCGACCACGGGCCGCGCACTCTCCTCGGCTTGGGAGTGAGCGACCGGCACGCCGCGGCCGGAGCGGGCCAGGCCTACGGTGACCCGATCGACGCGATGGGCACTTTCCTCGACGGCCTGGACAGTGCCGCCCGTCCTGTCGCGGTGGGGCGGCGTCTGCTGGGGGCGCTCGGGCCGAAGATGGCGGAGCTGGCCGCATCCCGTACGGCCGGGCTGCATCCGTTCCTGGTCACCCCCGAACACAGCGCGACCATGAGGGCCCGGCTCGGCCCGGCCGCGTTGATCGCACCGCACCAGGCCGTGGTCTTCGACGCCGACCCGGGCCGTGCCCGCGCCCTCGCCAGAGACAAGCTCGGCGCAGTCGTCGGCTTCGGGGCCTACCGCCGCAACCTGCGGCGCATCGGTTTCAACGACGCCGACCTGGTGCCCGGCGGCAGCGATCGGCTCATCGACGCCGTCGTCGCCCACGGCACCGCCGCCGACATCGCCGCCCGCATCCAGGCGCATCTGGACGCCGGCGCCGACCACGTCGCCGTGCACGTGCTGAGCGGTGACAGCGAACTGCCGACCCGGCAGTGGCGGGAACTGGCCGACCTGGCACCTGCTCTCACCTGACCGGCCGACCCGCCCTCAATCCCTCACCGACACCACCACATCACACACAGGAGAAAAGATCATGGGACAGCTCGACGGCAAGACCACGCTGGTCACCGGCGGCACCTCCGGTATCGGCCTGGCGGCTGCCAAGCGCTTCGCGGCCGAAGGCGCGCAGGTCTTCCTCACCGGCCGGCGCGGACCCGAACTCGACGAGGCGGTCAAGGCCGTCGGCGACAACGCCACCGGTATCCGCGGCGACGTCGCCGACCTCGCCCACCTCGACCGCGTGATGAGCGTCATCGCCGACCACGGCCACGGCCTGGACGTGGTCTTCGCCAACGCGGGCGGCGGCAGCATGGCCCCGCTGGGACAGATCACACCCGAGCAGTTCGACGAGACCTTCGGCACCAATGTCCGGGGCACCCTGTTCACCGTGCAGAAGGCGCTGCCGCTCCTCAACACGGGCGCCTCGGTCATCCTCACCGGTTCCACCTCGGGCAGCAGCGGCCAGCCCCCGGCGTTCAGTGTCTACGCCGCGTCCAAGGCTGCGATCCGTTCCTTCGCCCGCACCTGGGCGGGCGAACTCGTCGCTCGCGGCATCCGCGTGAACGCCATCGCACCCGGCCCGACCGAGACCACCGGCCTGCTCGCCAATCTGGCCGCACTCGGTGACCAGGGCCCCGGACTCCTGCAGGCCATCGCCGCCGGCGTCCCGCTCGGCCGCCTCGCGGACCCGGACGAGATCGCCCATGCCGTGCTCTTCCTCGCCTCCGACCAGAGCAGCTTCATCACCGGCACCGAACTGTTCGCCGACGGCGGCCAGAACCAGATCTGAGCCCGGCCGCCCCATGGCCGCCGCCCGGGCAGCCACCGGTCCGGGCGGCGGCGGCCACTTGACCCCGGACTCGTCCGATCCGCTGGAGAAGGGAACCCCTTTCGTGAACGACGACAACGGCACAGAGTTCGACGAGCCGGCCGACACCGCAAAGATCGACCGGCGGGGCTTGCTGCGCGCGGCGGCCGTCGGCGCCGTCATCGCCCCCGCGCCGTGGCTCATCGAGGGGGCGGCGCACGCGGCCTCCCGACGTCCGGTCCAGAAGCTGCCCGGCCTGCCGAAGGGCTTCTGGAAGACCTTCACCAGCAGATACGTCAACGTCGGCGGCGTGCGACTGCACGCGGTGACCGGCGGGAACGGCCCAGCCCTGCTGCTCATATCCGGCTGGCCCCAGTTCTGGTACGCCTGGCGGCATCTGATGCCCGTCCTCGCGCGCAACTTCACCGTCGTCGCCATCGACCCCCGCGGCGTGGGCCTGTCGGACAAGCCGCCCACCGGATACGACTCACGCACCCTCGCCGACGACTCGGTCCAGGTCATGAGGGCTCTGGGACACGACCGCTTCGCCCTGGTGACCCACGACGTCGGCTCGTGGACCGGCTACGCGCTCGCCTCGGACCACTCCACCGCCGTGGCACGGTTCGCCGTCATGGAGACGGTCACTCCCGGCCTCACCGACATCGGACCACTGCTGCTCCCAGGACCGCTCAACAAACTCCTGTGGCACTTCCCCTTCAACCGCGTGGAAGGCATCAACGAGCAGATGGTCCAGGGCCGGGAAGACCTCTACTTCGGATACCAATTCACCACCAAAGCCGCCACACCCACCGCAGTGCCGGCCCAAGCCGTCCAGGTGTACGTCGACATGATCAAGGCAAGCCCCGCAGCACTGCGAAGCAGCTTCGAGTTCTACCGCGCCATCGACGAGATCATCGCCCAGAACACCGAACGGAAGAAGACCAGACTCCGGATGCCGGTACTGGCCGTCGGAGGTGAGCACGGCGCCGGCGCCCTCGTGGCGACAGAGATGCAAACCGTCGCCGACAACGTCACCGGTGCGGTCATCCCCGGTTCCGGCCACTTCCTCATGGACGAAAAACCAGAGGAACTGGCCGAGGCTCTCACTCCTTTCCTCGCGCCCTGCCTCCGCTGAACGAACGCCTCCTCCGGCCAGGTCCGGGGCCGCGTCCAGAGAGGTGGTGCACGGGTTCGACCTGATCCGAGGGGATGCCCCGGCGTCTCCTCGAGCCGGACCGGCGGGGCCTCGATCGGGTGTCCCACTGCCTTTCGCGGTCTTCTTCACCCCGCTCGACGTCCTCACCGCCAGCCGGTTCCCATTCTGGCAACAGGCCATGACCAATGGGCCGACCGCCGGGCCGGGTCCCGTACGCCGTGGCGAGTACACGGGGTTACTCCGGCCGTCAGACGCCATGGCTGATCCCATCCGGCACCTTGTCGCACATGATGCTGAGCCGACCCGCGCGCCGGGCCTTTCTCGTCGTCCATGTGGCCGCCTCCGCGAGCTGGCTCGGGCTCACGCTCGGCCTGCTCGCACTGGGGATCACCGCCGCCACCACCGGATCGCCGGTGACCGTGGAAGCCTCCGTCCGGGCCATGAAGCTCTTCGCCGACTGGCTGCTGCTCCCCGTCGCGTTCCTCACGCTCTCCAGCGGTGTGCTGCTGTCCGTGGGTACGCCGTGGGGACTGGCGCGGCATCGATGGGTCTGGACGAAGTTCTGGCTGACGCTGGCCACGACCGCCGCCACGGCGTTCGCGCTGCGTCCGGGCCTGAACTCCTCGGTGGCGGCCGTGGCCGCGGGCGGACCGCTGCCCGACACCGGCGTGGTTCTGGCAGGCCCGGTCGTCTCGCTGTCCGCCTACGTCTTCATGACAGCGATATCGATCCTCAAGCCCTGGGGGCCCACCCGTCGCGGACGACGCCACCGTGCCGCGGCCCGCACGGCGGCGCAGGCCGCACGCACGCGCCGGACGGCCTGACGGGCGGCCGCCTCCCCGGCCGCCGACGATCACGCCCACGGCGGCCGGGCAGCGCCCCTGTACGACGTGCTGCCGCACGGAACGCACCGCGGAGCCGCACGGATGCCGTGCAGCCGGAAGCCGCCAGATCCGGGAGCCGTGCAGCCGGAAGCCGCAGGTCCGGAAGCCGTGCAGCCCGTAGCCGCAGATCCGGAAGCCGTGCAGTGCAGCCGGTGGCCGCATGGAGCGCCGGCCCGGAGATCCCATGCCGACAATCGAACACATGATTGACTCGGACCAAGTGGCTCATCCCCGACGGCCTCGCCCGAGCCCTGGAGGAGTGGCACGCGAGCCACCGCCGGCTCGCCCGATCCGGACCGATGAGGCACGGGTGGCGGCGGGCACCCTGGGGGTGGGTTGCAACCCCTGCCGTACGGGCGTTACCTGGAAGTACCGGCGGTGAAGCGAGCGCGAGGGCCACGGCACAGTCCGAGGTTCCGTTTTCGTGTGCGTCCCCCCGGCAGCAGCTCTCCCTCGCCGCCGTCGTCCAGCGCTCGACGCGGAGGTGATCCAGGTGAAGGCCGTCGTCTACGAGAAGCCCTTCAGCGTGACGGTGAGGGACGTCGATGATCCGCGGATCCAGCATCCGAACGATGTCCTGGTACGGGTGACGTCGACCGCGATCTGCGGATCCGACCTGCACATGTACGAGGGCCGCACCGCGGCCGAGGCGGGCATCGTCTTCGGGCACGAGAACCTGGGCATCGTCGAGGAGGTCGGCACCGGTGTGACCTCCCTGTCCAAGGGCGACCGGGTCGTCATGCCGTTCAATGTCGCCTGCGGATTCTGCAAGAACTGCCTTGCCGGAAAGACCGGGTTCTGCCTGACGGTCAACCCCGGCTTCGCCGGCGGAGCCTACGGCTATGTGGCGATGGGTCCCTACAAGGGCGGGCAGGCGGAGCTGCTCCGGGTGCCGTTCGCCGATTTCAACTGCCTGAAACTGCCGCCGGGCAACGAATTCGAGACCGACTTCGTGCTGCTCGCCGACATCTTCCCGACCGGCTACCACGGATGCGAACTCGCGCAGGTGTCCCCTGGCGAGAGCGTGGCCGTGTTCGGCGCCGGACCCGTCGGCCTGATGGCCGCCTATTCCGCGCTGCTGCGCGGTGCGGCGAAGGTGTTCTCCGTGGACCGGGTGCCCGAGCGGCTTGCCAAGGCGGAGGAGATCGGAGCGATCCCCATCGACTTCACCAAGGGCGACCCGGCCGAGCAGATCAAGGAACACACGGGCAGAGAAGGCACCGACAAGGGCGTGGACGCCGTCGGGTACCAGGCACAGGCGCACGATGCCAGCCACGAGGAACCCGCCGTCGTGCTCAACACGCTGGTCGAGACGGTACGGCCGACCGGCATGCTCGGCGTACCCGGTCTGTACGTGCCCTCGGACCCGGGCGGACCCGATGAGCACGCCAAGCACGGCCAGCTGCTGGTCTCCATCGGCAGGATGTTCGAGAAGGGCCAGCAGATGGGCACCGGTCAGTGCAACGTCAAGCGGTACAACCGCCAGCTGCGCGACATGATCATCGCAGGGCGGGCCAAGCCCAGCTTCGTGGTCTCCCACGAATTCCCGCTGGAGCAGGCGCCGCAGGCCTACGAGAAGTTCGACAAGCGGATCGAGGGCTACACCAAGGTGGTACTGCACCCCGGTCACGCCCTCGCCGCGTGAGACACGGGTCCGGGTCCGGGCTGCCCTGCACGGGTGCCCGGACCCTCCGCTGCTCGGCGGGCACAGCCGGCACGCTTGTCTCGTCCGCGTCGCGGAAACCGTCCTTGCCCGGTCTCTCGCCGCCGCTCGGGCCAACTGGCCTCCTCTGCTACACCATCCGGTGGCTTATCACCGCCACAGCGTTATTCATGTAAAGCGATTTCCTATTCATTCCACTGTCCAGCTCTAGGTTCTGACCAGCCGTCACGAATCCCTGAACCGAGTCGAGGAGAGTGGAGAGAATGACGACATCGCCGCGAAGGCGATCTCTTGTGGTGTCAGCCACCATGGCTGCAGCGCTCGCCGCAGCCGCGCTGGCAAACGCGGGAACCGCCTGCGCTCAGGACCACACCACCCCGCACCCGCCGTACCCGGTGACACCCGAGCACCCGTGGAAGGCAACGAAACCCGACTTCCCGGTGTGGCCGGAGAGGCCCGAACACCGGATGAAGCCGGTGAGGCCCGAGTACCCGCGACATCCGGTCAAGCCCGACTTCCCGATGAAGCCGGTGAAGCCCGAGTATCCGCAGCATCCGGTGAAGCCTGCGTATCCGCAGCATCCGGTGAAGCCTGAGCACCCGGTGAAGCCCGAGTATCCGCAGCACCCGGTGAAACCGGCGCATCCGGTGAAGCCCGAGTTCCCGATGAAGCCGGTGAAGCCGGTGAAGCCCGAGTATCCGCAGCATCCGGTGAAGCCTGCGTATCCGGTGAAGCCTGCGTATCCGCAGCATCCGGTGAAGCCTGTCTATCCGGCGAAGCCCGTGTACCCGCAACGCCCGGTGAAGCCTGCCTATCCGATGAAGCCTGAGTACCCGGCGAAGCCCGTGTACCCGCAGCATCCGGTGAAGCCTGCCTATCCGGCGAAGCCCGTGTACCCGCAACGCCCGGTGAAGCCTGCCTATCCGATGAAGCCTGAGTACCCGGCGAAGCCCGTGTACCCGCAGCATCC
>NZ_JBVKBH010000005.1:0-119663 GCF_055657175.1 Streptomyces sp. NPDC107581 | reverse complement strand
CCGGTGAAGCCTGCGTATCCCGCGAAGCCCGCGTACCCGCAGCGCCCGATGAAGCCGGAGTACCCGCGGCACCCGATGAAGCCGATGAAGCCGGAGTACCCGCAGCATCCGATGAAGCCGATGAAGCCGGAGTACCCGCGGCACCCGATGAAGCCGATGAAGCCGGAGTACCCGCAGCATCCGATGAAGCCGATGAAGCCGGAGTACCCGCAGCATCCGATGAAGCCGATGAAGCCGGAGTACCCGCAGCATCCGATGAAGCCGATGAAGCCGATGAAGCCGGAGTACCCGCGGCACCCGATGAAGCCGGAGTACCCGCAGCATCCGATGAAGCCGGAGCATCCGATGAAGCCGATGAAGCCGCACCACGAGAAGTCGGAGTACGAGCGCGGGGACGACTGACCGCACGCGCGAGCACCGGTTGGCCCGAGCGCTTTCCTGCCTTCACCGGTGTCACCGCAGCCCCGGCGACCGACGCGGTGTGTTCTGCACCGTTTCGGACGACGGGGCTGCGATGGCGTGGCCGGTGACGCCGGTCATGTGGGTGGCGCGTGAGGGATCGCCGGACTCCGGCCGGATCATCCACCGGGCCGAGAAGTCGACCGGCCATGCCGCAGACCCCCGTCGGGGACGTCGACCAGACCGTGCAGCGCCATGTCGCCGTCCGATGGTGGATCATGATGCAGGACCGCGGGCGGCACCTGGCACACCGGCAGTCCGGTTGATGACGGTGGGACAGATCCCGTTGATGACGGTGGGTGTCCCACGAACGAAAGGGCTGACGCGACATGGAAAGTACCCCGACGGCGGTGCACCCGCTGCCGTACACGACGTACCGGCAGGCGATCGAGCGGGAGACGGCGCGCCTGGCCGAGGTGGTCGAGGGCGTGGACCCGGCAACCCCTGTGCCTTCCTGCCCCGACTGGACGGTGGGGGACCTCACCCGGCACGTGGGCAGCCTCCAGCGCTGGTTCAGCAGCCTGCTGACGCGGTTGGTACAGGAGCCGCCGCGGAGCCGAGACGTGGAGTTGGGGTTGCCGGACAGCCCGCACGCATACGCCCAGTGGGTGACCGCGGGCATCCCCGAGGTGGCCGCCGTGCTGGAGGCCACGGATCCCCAGGCGGCGATGTGGGCCTGGGGCGAGGACCAGCACGCCCGGTTCTGGGCCCGCCGGATGCTGTTCGAAACGCTGGTGCACCGGGTCGACGCGGAGCGGTCCGTCGGCCGGGAGTCGCCGATGGACCCCGTGCTCGCAGCGGACGGGGTCGACGAATTCCTCGTCAACCTGCCTCACGCCCACCTCTTCGCCCCGGCCGTGGCGCAACTGAGCGGCAGCGGCGAGACCATTGTCTTCCAGAGCGTCCACCCCGACACCGGTACCGATGAAGAGTGGCGGGTACGGCTGGAGGCGGACCGGTTCCGCCTGCTGCCCCGAGCGGCAGCCGGGGCGGACGCGGGAGACTCCGGCGCGCGGACGACGGTACGGGCGCCGGCAGCCGACCTCCTCCTTCTGCTCTACGGCCGCAGGTCGTACCAGGAGACCGCCTTCGACGTGGCGGGGGAGCCCGCGACACTGGACCACTGGTTCGCCCACACGGCCTTCTGAAACCACCCCGGGCACTCGCCCCCGTCGCACGGCCGGCGGGGGCGGTGCCATCTTCGGTGCCTTGGGCGTGGTCACGTAGACGTCGTCGGCCCGACTCACCGCCCCCGGACGTGGCCCACACCGCCGCCTCTCCGCGCCGACCAGCACATTGTCCGGGAGGGCGCGTCAGCGTACGGCCGGCGCAGCGAGACGCTGCCGGGACGCCGGCCTCTTGGACCCGGCGCCGTGCCCGCTCCTTGCACACGTGAACGGTCGGTGAAGAAATCGGCACGGATCATTCTTGACCGATCCTTGGTGATTCAACCAGCGCGAAGGGCTGCACGTTTGCTTTCGGGTTGCTTCGTACCTGCGTAAGTCCTGTGGAGATCCCTCATCGGTGGGGCGGTAAGGCTCCAGTCAGGGATTGATCTGCTCGCGACAAGTCGGCACGCTCCCAGAGCGCGAGCAGGCCCCTGCCGCGTGAAAGCAAATCCCCCCACACCACGAGGAGACCCCTCTTGACGGCGCATCACAAACGCATAGGCAAGGCCAAGACCGTCACCGCGGTCGCGGCCGCCGCAACCGTCGTCGGCACCGCCCTGTACGTGTCCCCCGCCGCCCAGGCCGATCAGCCCGCGGAAGGGCAGGTCTACGGCCTGCACGCCGAAGGAGCCGTGGCCGGCAGCTACATCGTTCTGATGGACCAGACGGCTTCCCCGGCCGAGAAGAAGGACCTGGCCACGGAGTACGGCGGCAAGCTCGGCCGGACCTACGGCTCCGCGGTCAACGGCTTCTCCGCCAGCGGCCTGTCCGAGACGGAGGCGAAGCACCTGGCCGGCGACCCCGCGGTTGCCAAGGTGGTGCAGAACAAGAAGTTCCACATCGACGCCACGCAGGACAACCCCCCGTCCTGGGGCCTGGACCGCATCGACCAGACGGACACCGCCGGCGACGGCAAGTACACCTACCCGGACAAGGCCGGGGAGGGGGTGACCGCGTACGTCATCGACACCGGCGTGCGCATCAGTCACAAGGACTTCGGTGGCCGCGCCAGTTACGGCTTCGACGCCGTCGACAACGACAACTCCGCCGACGACGGCAACGGCCACGGCACCCACGTGGCCGGCACCATCGCCGGAACCGCCCACGGTGTGGCCAAGAAGGCCAAGATCGTCGCGGTCAGGGTGCTCGACAACAACGGCTCCGGAACCACCGAGCAGGTCGTCGCCGGCATCGACTGGGTGACCAAGAACCACAAGGGGCCGTCGGTGGCCAACATGAGCCTCGGCGGATCCGCCGACCCGGCTCTCGACGCGGCGGTCGGCAAGGCCATCGCGTCGGGTGTCACGTTCGCGGTCGCCGCCGGCAACGAGTCGGCGGACGCGGGACAGTCGTCCCCGGCGCGTGTTCCCGAGGCCATCACCGTCGCTTCCAGCACCAAGGACGACGCCCAGTCGGACTTCTCCAACTTCGGCTCGGTGGTGGACCTGTACGCACCCGGTTCGGACATCACCTCCGACTGGAACGACAGCGACCAGGGGACCAAGACGATCTCCGGCACCTCCATGGCGACGCCGCACGTCACGGGAGCCGCTGCCGTCTATCTGGCCGGGCACCCGGACTCCACTCCCGCCCAGGTCGCCTCCGCGCTGACCGGCGCGGCAACCAGTGACAAGATCACCAATGCGGGCAGCGGAACGCCCAACAAGCTGCTGAAGGTGACCGAGTAGGTAGCCCTCCACTCGTTGCCCAGCACGAGAACACCGCAGCCCGGTGATGCCGTCAGCGCGTACAGCGTCGGCACCGCCGGGCTGCGTCGTTCCGGCCCCGCCATTCTTGCTCCGCCATTCCTGCTCCTGTGAGACCTGCGGGTGCCGTGCCGTGCCGTGCCGTGCCGCCTCGTGAAGTGTCGTGTCGTGCCGGACCGGCCGGATCCGGGCGCGGCGCGGACGCAGAGCACTCCATGAGTCGGTTACGACATGGTCATCAGCCACTACGTGGACATCGGTCATGACCTGGAGGTCGGCCGTGATGTGGGGATCGGCCATGACGTGGAGGTCGGGGATGTGCCGGTCCTACGGCGTTCGGCGCCTGGCCGGGATGCAGAGCCATGCGAGGGCCGCTGCGGTCAGGTAGGCGAGTGCGCCGATGGCCATGCTGGTGCGCAGCCCGGTGCTGTAGCTGTCTGCTGTGGCGAGCAGGCTGCCGCCGAGTGCCACACCGCTGGCGCTGCCGATCTGGCGGGTGGTGTTGAACAGGGCGGAGGCGGTCCCCGAGTACTTCGGGGGCGCCGCGGCCATCATGGTGGCGGTCGATCCGGTGAGGGCGAAGGAGGTGCCGAACCCCGCGGCCATCATCGGGGCCACCAGCAGCGGGTAGGCGGGATCGGGCCCCGCCGCGGCCCAGCCGGCCAGGCCCAGGGCGGCCAGGAGCATGCCGGAGACCACCAGCGGGCGATCACCGGTACGACGGCTCAGCCGCCCGGACAGGACGGAGGCGAACGTGGTCATCGCCACCGCCGGGAACAGCGCCGCTCCGGTGCGCAGTGCGCTGTAGCCGCGCTGGTGCTGGAATTCCAGGCTGGCGGTGAAGACCATGCCGTAGAAGGCCAGGTTGAACAGCATGCCGATGACGGCTCCGCCGCTCATCGCACGCGAGCGCAACAGGTCCAGCGGAAGGGCGGGAGACCGGGCCAGCCGCTCGCGCAGCGCGAACGCCGCGGCGGCCAGCACGGCCAGCCCCGCTCCGGCGAGGACCGCGGGGTCGGACCAGCCCCTGCGTCCGGCCTCGTTGAGTGCGGCCGTCAGCAGCGCCACCGCCGTCACCACCGCGCACTGCGCCGGCCAGTCCAGGGCCCGGTCGGGGTGCCGGGCCGAACGTGCCACGTACCGCAGCGTCGACACCAGGCAGGCGACGCCGACGGGCAGATTGATGAGGAACACCCACCGCCAGCCCACCGTGGAGACCAGCAGCCCGCCCAGCAGCGGTCCGGCGGAGGCGGCGATGCCTGCCATCGAACCCCACAGCCCGTAGGCCCGCGACCGTGCTGCCGGCTCCGGGTAGGCCTGTTGGAGCAGGGCCAGCGACCCCGGGACGATCAGTGCGGCGCCGAGCCCCTCCACCAGCCGTGCCGCCACCAGGAAGAGGGCGCTCGGCGCGAGCGCGCACGCGGCCGAGGACACCGTGAACACCGCCACGCCCGAGCAGAAGACACGTCGGTGCCCCAGGCGGTCGCCCAGTGCGCCGGCGGTCAGCAGGAGCCCGGCGAACACCAGGGTGTACCCATCAGTGATCCACTGGATGCCGGTGAGCGAGGCCTTGAGTTCCCGGCCGATCACCGGCACGGCGACGTTGATGACGGTCACGTCGAGGATCACCATGAAGTACCCGGCGCACACCGCCAGCAGCGGCGCGAAGGGCGGCCGGCCGGACACCGGGGCCGAGACGGCAGGGGGCAGGGCCTCACCTGCACCGCCCGACTCTGCGAACGCCACGTCCCCCACTCCATCCCGTCCACGGAGTGCCTGTACCGAACATCACAATAAGGGACATATTGCCGACAGGGCGGGAACCGGGCTCCGGGACGGCGTGCCAGCGGCTCCCCGGGCCGCTGTCAGTCCGCGAGCCTATAGTCGATCTGTGTCGGGGGCAGGTGCGCAAAAGGGGTGGGAATGACGGGGGTTCGCGGGGAGCTGGTCCGTCCATTGGCGGAAACCGTGCGGGCGCATGCGGCACGGATGGGGGAGAGGACCGCTTTCCGGGATGTGCGCCGGGGAGTGACCTGGGGGGAGCTGGAGGAGCGCACGGCGCGGATCGCGGGCCACCTCGCACGGCTGGGCGTGCGCCGCGGAGACCCGGTGGCGTTCTGTCTGCCGAACGGCGTGGAGGCGGTGGAGAGTTGCCTGGCGGCGGTGCGCGCGGGCGCTGTGGGAGTGCCACTGGATCCGGGGGCGACGGAGGCCGAGTTGATCCATGCCCTCGCCGACAGCGGAGCGGTGGCGCTCGTGATCGAGGCGTCACTGCTGGAGAGGTCGGCACGGGCGCTTGCCGACCGGCCGTCGCTGCGGACGGTGGTGGTCGTGGGCGCATACGGTCTGCCGTCCGGTGCACCCGCGGGCGCGGTCTCGCGCAAGGACCTGCCCACGGGCGCGGCATCACTCGTGGACCTGCCCACGAGCACGATCGCGCAGGCCCACGCAACCTCGGGCGCGGCATCGCTCGTGGACCTGCCCACGAGCACGGTCGCGCAGGCCCACGCAACCTCGGGCGCGGCATCGCTCGTGGACCTGCCCACGAGCACGGTCGCCCAGGCCCACGCACCCACGGGCGCGGTCTCGTACGAGGAACTCGCCCGGACCGATCCGGGCCGCCCGCCGCGCGACGATCTCGGCCTGGACGAACCGGCCTGGATCCTTTACACCTCGGGCACCACCGGCGAGCGAAAGGGCGTTGTGGCGAGCCAGAAGGCCGCGCTGTGGTCGACAGCCGCCGCCTATGCGCCGCTCTTCGGTCTGTCCGCGGAGGACCGGCTGCTGTGGCCGCTGCCGATGCACCACGCCTACGCCTACTCGCTGGGCATCCTCGGGGTGATGGCCACGGGCGCGAGCGCCTACCTCCTGGACAGGGGCGTGGACATCGTGGAGGCGCTGCAACGGCAGCCGCTGCAGGAGCCGTTCACCATGCTCGCCGGGGTGCCGGCCACCTATCACCTGCTGGTGAGTGCGTTGCGGGAGGCCCCGCATCCACCGGCCGGCCTCCGGCTGTGCGTCACCGCCGGAGCGCCCTGTCCTGCGGAACTCGCCGACCGCGTCGAGGAGTTGCTGGGCGCACCGCTGCTGGACGGTTACGGTGCCACCGAAGTCTGCGGCAAGATCGCGGTCGAGCGGTTCGACGTTCCGCTGCCGGAGCGCGTGCCGCAGCCGGTGCCCGGAGTCGAGGTCCGGGTGGCCGACCCGGTGTCCGGGGACAGTGCCGCGGACGGTGACGAGGGCGAGATCTGGGTCCGCGGCCCCGGGGTGATGATCGGCTACCACAACCGCCCCGAGAGCACCGCGCAGGCGCTGCGGGACGGCTGGTACCGCACGGGTGACCTGGGCCACCGCGAGCCGGGCGGCGGGCTGCGGGTCACCGGCCGGGTGAGCGACCTGATCATCCGCGGCGGCCAGAACATCAACCCGGTCGAGGTGGAGCAGTTGCTCCTGTCCTGCCCCGGTGTCGCGGACGCGGCCGTCGTCGGCCGGCCGCACGACGTCCTGGGGGAGGTTCCGGTGGCGTTCGTCGTCCCCGGACCGGACGGAGCCGACCTGGCACAGCTGGATGCTGCCGACTTGGCACGGCTGGACGCTGCCGACTTGGCACGGCGCGATGGTGTAGACCTGGCACGGCTGCGGCGCGTGTGCCAAGAGCGGCTGTCCGCGTACAAGGTGCCGGACGAGATCCTGCCGGCCGATTCGGTACCCCGCACCTCCTCCGGCAAGATCCGACGGGCCGTCCTGGCCGAGCGGTTGACCGAGGCCCTCGGCACCGGACGGAGGAAGGCCTCCGCCGGGCTGCGGGCCCGGCTGCTGGCGCTGCCCGCCCCCGAGCGGCACCGCGCCCTGCTGAGCCTTGTCGTCGACGCCACGGCCGAGGCGTGCGACGACGAGGGGCCCGGCCCGGAGCCGGGCCGGGCCTTCACCGATCTGGGGGTCGGCTCCCTGCAGGGCGTGCTGCTGCGCGACCGGCTCGGGGCGGTGACCGGCCTGGAACTGCCCGCGACCCTGGTGTTCGACCGTCCGACACCGGACGCGGTGGCAGAGTTGCTGTACGACGCTCTGCTCGGCGCCCCCTTCCCGCCCGCGCGGGCGGCCAGGTACGGCACGGGCGGCAACACCCCGCCGCCCGACGAGCCGGTGGCCATCGTTGCGATGGCCTGCCGTTATCCGGGACTGGTGGACGACGTCTCCTCGCCGGAGGAGCTGTGGCGGCTGATCGCGGACGGCACGGACGCCACTTCCTCGTTCCCCGCCGACCGTGGCTGGGACCTGGCCGGGCTGTTCGACTCCGACCCGGACCGGCCCGGCACCTCGGTCACCCGCCGCGGCGGCTTCCTGCGCCGTGCGGCCGACTTCGACGCCGACTTCTTCGGCATGTCCCCGCGGGAGGCGCTGGCCACCGATCCACAGCAGCGGCTGCTTCTGGAGACCGCCTGGGAGGTCGTGGAACGGGCGGGCATCGCCCCCGGCACCCTGCGCGGCAGCGACACCGGGGTCTTCGTCGGCATCATGCACGGCGACTACGGGGGCCGTCTGCTGCACCGCGGAGGCCACGCGTACGAGGCCCACCTGGCGCTCGGCTCCGCGGGCAGCGTGGCATCCGGGCGCATCGCCTACTCCCTCGGCCTGGAGGGGCCCGCGGTGACGGTGGACACGGCCTGCTCCTCGTCACTGGTGGCGATGGACTGGGCGGCGCGGGCGCTGCGCTCGGGCCAGTGCGCGCTGGCCGTGGCCGGCGGGGCCACCGTCATGGCCTCCCCGGTGCCGTTCGTCGCGTTCAGCAGGCTGCGGGGTCTGGCGCCCGACGGGCGATGCAAGCCGTTCTCGGCCGCGGCCGACGGCACCGCCTGGGGCGAGGGCGTCGGTCTAGTCCTGTTGGAACGGCTCGCCGACGCCCGGCGCCACGGCCATCCGGTACTGGCCGTGCTCCGAGGTTCCGCGGTCAACGGCGACGGCGCGTCCAACGGCCTGACCGCTCCCAGCGGCCCCGCCCAGGAGCGGGTGATCGGCGACGCTCTGGCCGCCGCCGGGCTCGCCCCGGCCGACATCGACGCCGTCGAGGCCCACGGCACCGGCACCCCGCTGGGCGACCCCATCGAAGCCCGGGCGCTCCTGGCCGCGTACGGACGCGGCCGCCCGGCCGAACGGCCGCTGTGGCTGGGATCGCTGAAGTCCAACATCGGACACACCCAGGCCGCGGCGGGCATCGCCGGAGTGATCAAGACCGTACTGGCGATGCGGCACGGGCTGCTCCCGCGCACCCTGCACGCCGATGACCCGTCACCGGGTGTGGACTGGTCCTCGGGCACGGTGCGGCTGCTGACACACGAGCAGCCGTGGCACCCCGCTCCCGGACGCCCGCGCCGCGCCGCCGTGTCCGCCTTCGGCATCGGCGGAACCAACGCCCACGTGATCCTCGAGGAAGCGGCCCCGGACCAGGACGACCCGGACCACGCGAGCACCCGCGCCGCCCCGGAGCCGCCGGTCCTGCTGTCCGGTGCGAGCCCCGAGGCGGTGCGTGCCCAGGCGCGGCGTACGGCAGCGCTCCTGCGCGCACGGCCCGAACTGCCGCTGCAGGACGTCGCGTTCTCCCTCGCGACCTCCCGTACGGCGCTCCGCCACCGAGCGGCGCTGCCCGTCCAGGACCGCGCCGCCCTGCTGAGCGACCTGGACCGGCTCTCGGCCGGGGCGACGACCGTCGTACCCTCCCCGGCCCGGCCGGGCGGACGGCTGGCGCTGCTCTTCACCGGCCAGGGCGCCGGATGGCCGGGCCTGGGCCGCGAGCTGCACCACACGTACCCCGTGTTCGCCGACGCGTTCGACGCCCTGTGCGACCGGTTCGACTCCATCGGCGTCGGGGACCGGCCCCTGCGCGAGGCCCTGTGGGACGCGCCGGACCCGGCGGCCGGCGCTGGGCAGAGCCGGACCGACACCGCCCAGGCCGGCCTCTTCGCGTTCGAGGTCGCCCTGTTCCGGCTGCTCACGTCCTGGGGGCTGCGCCCGGACTTCGTCGCCGGCCACTCCGTCGGCGAGCTGGCCGCGGCACATGCGGCCGGGATCCTCTCGGAACGGGACGCCACCGAACTGGTCGCCGCCCGGGGGCGGGCGATGCAGCAGCTCCCGGCGGGCGGAGCCATGGTGTCCCTGGACGCCACCGAGGAGGAGACCAGGACGGCGCTGGCGCAATGGCCCCAGGCGGCCGGACCGGTGGCGATCGCGGCGGTGAACGGACCACGGTCGGTCGTCCTCTCCGGAGCGGAGCAGACGGTCACGGCACTCGCGGCACGCTTCGAGGCCCGCGGGCGTCGCACCGTACGGCTGCGCACCGGCCACGCCTTCCACTCGCCGCTGGTCGAACCGGCGCTCGCGGAATTCGGCCGTGCGGCATCGCGCGTCACCTACCGTGAGCCCCGCATCGCGGTCGTCTCGGCTACGACCGGTCGCCGGGCGACCGGCGACGACCTGCGCTCGGCGGCCTACTGGGTCCGCCACGCCCGAGACACGGTCCGGTTCGCGGACGCCGTACGGCATCTGGCCGTTGAAGCGGGGGTGACCGCCTTCGCCGAGGTCGGCCCGGGTGCCCACCTCACCTCGACCGCGATGACCACCGTCGGGGCTTCCGGCGACCTGGTCTTCACCCCGACGGTGAGGCCCGGCCCACCGGAGGCCAGCACGGTCCTGGCGGCACTCGCCCTGCTGCACGCGCACGGCACGGCAATCGACTGGGAGGCCGTGCACCGGGGCCACAGAGGCAGGCGCGCCCGGCGGGTGGACCTGCCCACCTACCCCTTCCAACGCCAACGCCACTGGCTGGCCGAGCCGTCCGACCCCACACCGAGCGCCCCTCGGACCACCACCGGTCATGCGGTGCTGACCTCGACGACCAGCCTCCCGGACACGGAACGCGTGCTCTGCACCGGCCACCTGTCGGACTCCGGCCAGCCCTGGCTGCGCGACCACGCCGTCGCCGGGCGCCTGCTCGTGCCCGCCGCCGCCCTCGCCGACATGGCGCTGCACGCGGGTGGCATCAGCGGGCTGGATGTCCTGGAGGAGCTGACACTGCTGCTGCCCCTGGAACTGCCCGGCTCCGGCCAGCGCGTCGAGGTGCAGGTGGCGCTCGGCGAACCGGAGCCGTCCGGCCGCCGGAGCGTCGACATCCACGCCCGCTCCGAGGACTCCGGTCCGGTCGGTACGTGGACCCACCACGCCACCGGCAGGCTGGGACGACGGGCCGCCGACCAGGGGCCGGACCGCGGGCCACAGCAGCCCTGGCCGCCCCGGGACGCCGTACCCGTCGACCTGACCGGGGCCTACGACCGCCTGGCAGGCGCGGGCTACGCCTACGGTCCGGCCTTCCGATGCGTGCGGGCCATGTGGCGGGACGGCGACGACCTGCTCGCCGATGTGCGCCTGCCCGACACGGCCGTGGGAGAGGCACAGCACTACGGCGTCCACCCCGCGTTGCTCGACGCCGCCGTACACGCGTCGCTGCTGGTTTCGGTCGATCCGGCAGAGCCCGACCCCGCCGCCCCGACGCGGCTGCCGTTCGTCTGGCGGGGCGTCAGCCGTTCCGCCACAGGCGTCACGGCGCTGCGCGTCCGGCTGCGCTCCACCGGGACGGACACGGTCGCCGCCGACCTCACCGACCCGGCCGGCAGGCGGGTGCTCCGGGTGGAGGCACTGACCACCCGGGTGGTCCCGGGCACCTCAGCCGCCGGCGAACCGGCGCAGTCCCGGCCGTTGTACCGCCCGGAGTGGACCGCCGCAGCCCTCGCCCGCTCGTCCATGCCCGCCTTCACGACGGCGTCCCCGGACGACCTCGACCTGGCCTCAGCACTCTCCGGCACGGCCGAAGCAGAGGCACCCTCATCGGTCTCCGCGGGAGCGGCGGCGCTTGCGTCCTCCGCCGGCGTCCCCGATCGCGAAGCTTCCATCGGCCTTCCCCTCGCATCTGCCGTCGCAGCCGACGCCCCAACCCTCCTCGTCTCCCTGGCGGCGCCTGGCCCGTCCACCACCCCGGCCGCCGGTGCCCGCGACCTGGTCACGCGTGCCCTGGCCCTTCTGCACGAGCGGCTGCCCACCCTGGCTCCGGGATCGCGGCTGGTCCTGGTGACCCGCGGCGCGACCGGTGCGGACCCGGACCTGCCCGCCGCCGCGGTCTGGGGGCTGATGCGCAGCGCACAGTCGGAGTACCCCGGGCGCATCGCGGTCATCGATGTCGACGACCACCCCGAGTCACTGCGCCGCCTGACGGCTGCCGCGGCGACCGGCGAACCCCAACTCGCCATCCGTGCGGGCGAGGTAAAGGTGCCACGGCTCGGACGGCCGACCACCGCACGTTCCACTGGGCGTCCGTTCGCACAGGACGGCACCGTGCTGATCACCGGAGGCACAGGGGCTCTCGGCGCCCTGCTGGCAGTGCATCTGACGGAGCGTCATAACGTGCGCAGACTCGTGCTCACCAGCCGAAGCGGTCCCGAGTCACCGAGTGCACGGCGTCTGAGGGAGGAGATCGAGCGGGCCGGCGGCCGGGTGGACGTGCTCGCCTGCGACGCCGCCGACCGGACCGCACTGGCCGAGGTGGTCGACCGGTACGCGGGAGAGCTGACCGGCGTGGTCCACACGGCGGGTGTCCTCGACGACGGTGTGCTGGAGGCACAGACGCCCGAGCGGCTCACGGCCGTGCTGCGACCGAAAGCGGACGCGGCCTGGTACCTCCACGAGCTGACGAAGGACCTGCCCCTGTCGCAGTTCGTGCTCTTCTCCTCGGCGGCCGGCCTGCTCGGCAATCCCGGCCAGGCGGGCTACGCCGCCGCGAACGCGTTCCTGGACGCCCTCGCGCTGCACAGGGTCGCTCTGGGGATGCCCGCTCTCTCCTTGGCGTGGGGACCGTGGGCCGGACCCGGCGGAATGGCGGCCCGTACCGGACGCACCGCCGACGGTGTGCTGCGCGCCGTCACCCCTGCCGAAGGCCTGGCGCTGTTCGATGCCGCTCTGGAGACGGGCGAGCCGGTCCTCGCCCCACTGCCGCTGGAGACGAGGGGCGGTACGGCGGGTACGGCACGACGACCGGTTCCGCCGCCACTGCAGGGTCTGCTGCGCCCGCCCGCAGCTGCGGCGGCCCCGGAGGGGCACCTCGGCGACGGAGGCACGCCGGCCGGCACCGCCCAGGCGGCCACGCACGACTCGCCGGGCATGTGGCGCGAGCGGCTGGCGCGGCTGCCTGCCGACGACCGCGCTCCCGCGCTGCTCTCGCTCGTCCGGGAGACGGTGGCCGATGTGCTCGGCCATCCCGACGCGGCCGCCGTGACGGTCGACCGTGCTTTCACGGAGCTGGGCCTCGACTCCCTCACAGCGGTTCTGCTGCGCAACCGGCTGACTCTGCTCACCGGCCTGGACCTCCCCGCCACCGTCACCTTCGACCTGCCCACCACCGAACGACTGGCCGGCCACCTGCTCACCGCGCTGCGCGAGACGCGGCCCCGCCGCGCGACAGCCGCCACCGCGCCGCCACACGCCGCGCCGCCACACGCCGCGCTGCCACACGCCGCGCTGCCACACGCCGCGCTGCCACACGCCGCGCTGCCACACGCCGCGTCCTCACACGCCGCGCTGCCACACTTCGCACCAATGCGCTCGCCCCAGACGCTCGCCTCGCTCTACCGCCGCGTCTGCGGCACCGGTGACGTCGTATCGGCGATGCACCTGCTCGTGACCGCCTCGCTGGCCGTCCCCGGCTTCGGCCGCGAGGACGCCGCCGCGCACGCCGTGCCCCCACGCCACCTGGCCACGGGCCCGGCCCACCGGGCGCCCCTGGTGTGCTTCCCCGGGTTCTCCCCGGCCCTGGGCAGGCCCTGGTACGCGGAGCTCGCACGCCACTTCGACGGGGACCGGGACGTTCTGGAGATGCGGCATCCCGGAATCACCTCCGGTGACGTGCTGCCGCGCGACTGGCAGACCCTGGTGGACCTGCACGCGGCGGCCCTGCGCGAGCAACTGGGCGACCGTCGGCCCGTGTTGTTGGGCTGGTCGATGGGCGGCTACCCGGCGCATGCCGTGGCCGCGCGGCTGGCCGCGACCGGCGCCCCGCCCGCCGGCCTGGTCCTCGTCGACACCTACCACGTGACACCCGAACGGGAGGCCGAGCCCTGGCTGCTCGCCCTGCCCGCCCGCGCGGCCCTGGCGATGGGGGAGGGGTTCGACACCGCGGTGGAGGACATGGCCCTGGCCGCACTCGGGGCCTACACCCGGATGCTGCGCGGCTGGAGGCCCGAACCGGCGGCCGTACCCACCCTCCTGGTCCGCGCCACCGAGCGGCTGCCGGAGATGCGCACCCACGGCGGCCGGGAGACGCAGAACGACGACTGGCGGGCCTCCTGGCCGCAGACGTCGGACACCACGGACGTCCCGGGCGACCACTGGACCATGACCGAGGAGCACGCACCCACCACGGCACAGGCGATCCGCGGCTGGCTCAGCGGTCTCGGAGGAACTGCAGGGTGAGACACCGCCCGCACGGTGCGGTGTCCCCGCCGGAGGGAACCGGCAGGAACGCCACCGGCTCATCCTCGACGACCACTGCTCGTGGGTGCCGCCGAGTGGGAACCGACGGGGTCACCACTGGCAACCACTGGCTCACCCTCGCCGTCCCACTGCTCGTGGGTGCCGCCGAGAGGGAGCCGACGGGGTCACCGACGGGCCGCCCTCGCCGTCCCACCGCGCGTGGGTGCCACCGGCGTTCCGCCGCGCGTTCCTGCCCGCCGGCGCGGTGCCGTCGTCACGAAGGCGGCGAGGGCGAAGCGGTCGCGCCGGGATCGGAAACGGTCCTGTCGGCATCGAGGGCCGCGGCACGGGGGGCGGTCGCCACGCGGGTGACCGGCTCGGCCGGCGGTCCTGGAAGACGGGCCAGGAGCAGGCGCCGCTGCTCCTGGGGCCCGCCACGGACAGGAAGAATGCGTACACCCGCCGGCGCGGCCGGGCGGAGCACGGCGGGTACGGTGGTCAGCCCGCACCCCGCGGCGACGAGGTGGAGCTTGGCCAGCCAGTCACGCGCGGTGTGAGCGATCTCGGGGCGCTCGTCCAGTCCCGGCCACACGCCCATCAGGCCGTCCTCTCCGGCCGGGGAACCGACGATCCAGCGCTGCCCGCGCAGATCGGCCACGTCGATGGAGTCGCCGCGGGCCAGAGGGTGAGCGGCGGGCACCGCGACGCACAGGGGGCGTTCGGTGAGAGTCCGCAGCGCGAGCGGGGGCGACTCCGCGTCCGGCGGGCGGAACGGCGGCGCCGAGGCGAGCAGGGCCAGATCCAGGCTGCCGGCCCGCAGGGCGCGCACCAGCGCCGGGGTACCGCCCTCACGGCCGACCACGTCCAGGCCCGGATCCGAGCGGCGCAGCGCGGCCAGGGCCCTGGGCACGAGGACGGCTCCGGCGCTGGGAAACCACCCCAGACGGACCGTCCCCGACTGTCCGGGCAGTCCGGACAGCTCCCTCGCGGCCGCGTCGATCTCGTCGAGCACGAGCGTCGCCCGGCGCATCACGACGCGGCCCGCCGCGGTCAGCCGCACTCCGTCGCGGCGCCGCTCCAGCAGCTCCGCGCCCGCCGCCCGCTCGATCGCGGCGATCTGCCGGGACACCGCCGACTGCGTGTAGCCCAGCGACGCCGCGGCCGCGGTGAACGTCCCCTGTTCGCTCACCGCGCGGAAGACCCGCAGCGCGGTGAGCGACACATCCGTGAAGCTGCTCCTACCCATGACGATTACGCATACTAGCGGTGCCGAACTTTCGTTGGACTCATGTACTCGGCGTTTTCTAACGTGGCAGGCATGAACGGCTCACGCATCGCCCTCGTCACGGGCGCCAACCAAGGACTCGGCCGCGCGCTCGTCGAAGGACTGGCGGCCGGCATGAACCCGGACGACCTGGTCCTGCTCACCGGCCGCAGCCGGCAGCGGGTGACGGACGCCGCCCGCGAGGTGGCGCAACTGCCCGGCACCCGCGCCCGCGTCGAGGGCCGGGTCCTGGACGTCACCGACACCGGCTCCATCGCCCACCTCGCCGAGGGCCTTCAGGCCCGGCACGGAGGCGTCGACATCGTCATCTCCAACGCCGTCGCCCGGCTGCTGCCGGACGAGTCGCAGGCCGCGCGCGCCGACGAATGCATCGACGTCTCCAACACCGCCACCCATGCGGTCCTGCGCTCCTTCGGCCCGGTCCTGCGTCCGGGCGGCCGGCTGATCGTCGTGGCCAGCAGCCTCGGCACTCTCGGTCACCTCGACCCGCGGCTGCACCCTCTCTTCGACGGCGTGAACCTCGACCAGGTGGAACACGCCGTCGAGTCCTGGCGCACCGCCGTCCACGACGGGACCGCCGAAGAGTCGGGCTGGCCACGCTGGCTGAACGTGCCCTCGAAGGTCGCCCAGGTCGCCGCCGTCCGCGCGGTCGCGGCCGAACGCCGTGAGCACGATCTCGCCGCCGGCACCCTGATCGCCTCCGTGTGCCCGGGCATGGTCGACACCGCCACCTCACGCCCCTGGTTCAGCGACTACAGCCAGGCCCAGTCGCCCGCCCAGGCCGCCCGGGCCGTGCTCGACCTGGTCCTCGCCGAGCACGTGGATCCTGCCCACTACGGCGAGCTGGTCCGCTTCGGCAAGGCCCTGCCCTGGCACGAAGGCGAGCCCCTGGTGGAACAGGACCGCATGCTCACACCTTGAACGCACCGCCGTCACCCACCCCGGCAGCAAGGAGGTCCTTGCTGCTGCCGGCCGAGCCGGATCCCCAGCGCGATGAGTCACGCGATCAGCCATGCGATCAGTCACCTGCCGGGCGCCGCGGCGGGGCCGAGGTCAGCACCTTCAGCGCCACCGCGGGATGGAACAGGGAGGCCGGAGAAGCCACCATGTTCACCACTCGGACGAACTTCGCCCACACTGCCGCGTCCTTCACCGCCGTGTGGAACAGACGCCGGTTGTACCAGTGGGCGAAGCGCGCGGCGAGGGGCCGGCGGTCGGGGTTCCACATGAGGTCCGAGTTGGTGGACAGCGTCCAGGGGCCCAGCAGCAGACGGCCCACCCTCTTCTGGAAGCTTCCGGACAGGCCGTCCAGCCGCGCGGACGCGCTCTGCCGGGCCAGCATGCCCTGCAGCAGCTCCGCCTCCATCGCGGCCACGGTAAGGCCCTGGCCGTAGACGGGGTTGAAGACGCAGACGGAGTCACCGAGGGCGACGAGCCGGTCCGGCCAGTTCTTGACGGCGTGGTAGGGCCGCCACTGATTGTCGACGTTCGTGTACCGGTAGGTGGGCTCCTGGACGGTGCTCCGGCCCACGTGCTCGGCCAGGCGCGGGTTGTTGAGGCCCTCGGCGAACGCCAGGTAGCCCTTGTCGTCGGTCGGCACCTGGTCCTGGAAGGCGAACAGCGAGCACGTCCACCGGTTGCGCTCCACGGCGAGCAGAACTCCGCCCCGGCGGACGCGGGGAGCGAACAGCATCTGGTAGGCCACGTAGAAGTCGGGGTGGTCGGGATGGCCTTCCTCGGGCCGGTCGAGGTTCATCGACGTGTACGTGATCTTGGCCTTCACGGTCCGCTTCGGCGGCACGGTGATCCCCATCCCGCGCAGCCAGTCGGGCAGGGAGCTGGAGCGTCCCGAGGCGTCGACGACCAGATCGGCGGCCAGTTCGAGGGGCTCCGCGCCCTGCGGGCGGCACGTCACTCCGCTGACCCGGCCCGAGGCGTCCCGGGTCAGTCCCGTGCACTGGGTGGACGGCATGAGCGTGACCTCGGGACGTGCGAGCACCTTGCGCCGCAGCCGGCGTTCCAGTTCGTCGCGGGTGAAGGTCTGGATCCGCACCCCGGTGTGCTTGCGGGGGGCGAGCCCGACGGGCAGCAGGAAGTCGATGCCCTCCCCGTAGTCGAAGACCGGCGCCCCCGCCGCCCTCAACTCCTCGCGCAGCCCGGGAAACAGCCGCTCCAGGATCTCCCCGCCCTTGGCCAGCATCGCGTGCGCGTGGTAGCCCTGCGGGGCGCCCGGATGGACGCCGCTGTCCTCGTCGACGGCGTCCCGTTCCACCAGGACGACCTCGGCGAAGAAGTCGCTCAGCACCCGCGCGGTCACCAGTCCCGCGTAGCTGCCACCGATGACAACGGCCTTGCCCCAAGGGCGCTCTGCACTCATGTCGTCTCCCGTGTGTGACCGGACCAGCGCGATCAAGCAGGTCAACGACCCCGCCGAGGGGCTGGACACGGGGCTCGGGAAGCACCGGGGGAGCGCGCTGCGGCCTCACGATCCGGACCGTGCTCCCGACCCGCGCCGCGCCCCCAACGTACGACTCCTCCGGCCTCCGGCCCGCTCGCACCGGGAACATCGCCCTGATCGCCGACGCCCTCCTGCCCACCGCCCGTGTCACCCGAAACCCGCCCTCGACGACGGTGACGCAAAACAGGCGCCGGCACGCTTCTGCGCGAGGCTGCCCGGGCGGGAGACCGCCGAGGCCGCGCCCGAACCCGGCGCGCGAGAGGCCGGCCACCTGCCCCCGGGGCGACGTCAGGGTGCCGCTGGACCCGGCCACCCCTTCCGCCTCTTCCGGGACGGCAACGGCGGTGGACGACTCCGGATCCCGTCCAGTCGGCGGCGTCCCACTGCGCCTGTGTCCAGGCCAGCTGTGCGTCGCTCAGCGGGGGATCGAACCCCGCGGGGAACATCAGCATCCCCGGCTGCGGCCACATGTTCTCCAGCCCGTGCTCCTCGCAGTGCAGCGCGACGAGATGCGGCCCTGGCCCGCAGGGCTCGTGCGGGTAGGGCGGTCATGCGCCTGGCAGACATACCCGAACCTCCAGCAGCCGTAGTCGTCGGACGGCTCGTGGAAGCCGGGATCGCGGACGATCGTGGTCACCGGCTCCTGCCGGTTGAACCGGGGGACCGGCCGGGGATCGCACCACAGCAGTCGGGGAGGCAGCACGCGCCCATCCTGCCCTGAGGCCGACCTGTTCGGATCACCGGGCAGGCGGTCCTGCGCAGGGGAACCGTGCTCGGCGTCAGAGGGCGAACTTCGCCCGGGCCGTCGGGGTGACGGGGGTGAAGAAGTTGACGAGATTGCCGTCGGGGTCGCGGAACAGCAGCGACCGGTTGCCCCAGGGCATGGTCGTGGGCTCGTTGACGAAGTCGGTGACGAAACCGGCCAGGTTCTGGTGCACGCGGTCCACGTCGTCGACGAGGAACTCGGTGATCACGCTGTGGTTGTCCGCCGGGCGGGCGGAGCCCGGGGCGAACAGCGGGACGGTGCGGGTGCTCGCGATCGCGAGGGTGGCGTTGGGGGTGTTGAGCTCGGCGAAGTCCTCGGTGGCCCACATCGCCCGCACCCCCATGGCCCGCTCGTAGAACGCGACGAGGCGCGCGACGTCGCTGGTGATGATGCGGATCGAGACGAAGTCCATGGTGATCTCCCTGGTCGACGGAGTCGCTGTACTGCGCAGGCTAGGACGAATAGGGGACAGAATCGGTCCTGTATTCGAGCTAGTCTGTGAACATGCCTCGACCCACCGGCCGCGTGCTGACACTCCTGGAGCTGCTGCAGTCGGGCGGTACCCGGACGGTGGCCGAACTCGCCGACCGGCTCGGCGTCAACGGGCGCACCGTGCGGCGGTACGTGGACCAGCTGATCGACCTCGACGTGCCCGTGGAGTCGGTGCGCGGCCGCTACGGCGGGTACCGGCTCGCTCCCGGTTACCGCTTGCCCCCGCTCATGCTCAGCGACGACGAGGCGCTGGCCGTGCTGCTCGGGTTGGTCGCCGGCCGGCGAGCGGGGCTGACGACCGCCGAGCACACGGCGTCCGAGACGGCATCGGCCAAGATCCGGCGGGTGCTGCCCCGGCACGTCGCCCGTCGGCTCGACACACTCCTGGACTCCCTCGCCTTCACGGACCAGCCCGGCGAGTCCGGCACGCCGGACGCCGGGATCCTGCTCGCCCTCGCCGATGCGGTGCGTCACCGCCGGCCGGTCTCGGTCAGATACACCGACCGTGGCGGCCGGCGCAGTGAACGCACACTGCACGCGTACGGGATCGTCGCCCACGCGGGCCGGTGGTACGTCACGGGCACGGACCCCGGGATCGGCGAGGACCGGACCTTCCGGCTCGACCGCATCGCAGACGCGCGGACCCTGCCCGGCTCATTCGAGGCGCCCGTGGGTCCCGGTCCGGCCCAGCGCGTGCTGTCGGGGTTCGCCACGGCCGAGTACCGGCACGAGGTGACCTTGCGCATCCAGGGGACGGCTGGGCAGATCCGCGCCCGTCTTCCCGCCGGCGTCGCGATCCTGGAGGAGCACGCACCCGTGGCAGAAGAGGACGAGGAGAGCGAGCGCTGGCTGCGCGTCGAGCTGCGGGTGGAGCGGCTCGACTGGTTGCCCCCGCTCCTCTCCTCGCTCGACCGGCCCTTCGTCGTCGAGCACCCCGATGAACTGCGCACCCTCGTCAGGGCGTTCGCCGATCGCCTCGCCTCCTACGCCCGCCAGGCCTGACAGCGTCCCCCGTTCCCGTCACAGTGCTGCGAGGCTGTCGGCCAGGTCGGCGAGGCCGAGCGAGCCCTGGGTCAGCGCGTTCATGTGCCAGGCCCGCAGGTCGAAGCCGGCACCCAGGCGGCGACGGGCGGCTTCGCGGCCCTGCAACCAGGCGCGCTCTCCCAGCTTGTAGCCGATGGCCTGGCCGGGCCAGCCCAGATAACGGTCGATCTCGCTGGAGCGGCGGGCGGCGTCGCTGCCGTGGTGGGCGGCCATGAACGCGGTGGCGAGGTCCGGGGTCCAGCGCTCGCCCGGGTGGAAGCCGGAACCGGCGGGGATGACGAGTTCCAGGTGCATGCCGATGTCGACGATCACGCGGATGATCCGGAGCATCTGCTTGTCCAGATAGCCGAGCCGGCGGGCCGGGTCGGTGAGGAAGCCCAGTTCGTCCATCAGACGCTCGGCGTACAGGGCCCAGCCCTCCTTGTTCGCGCTGACCGCGCCGAGGGTGATCTGGTAGCGGCTGAGGCGGTCGACGGCGGCGGTCCACCGGGCGGTCTGCAGATGGTGCCCGGGAACGCCCTCGTGGTACCAGGTGCTGACCATCTCCCAGGTGGGAAAGGTCTGTTGGCCCAGGGTCGGCAGGTAGGTGAGTCCGGGCCGGCTGAAGTCGAGGCTGGGGCCGGTGTAGTAGGGGGCGCCCGAGCTGCCCGGGGGCGCGATCCTCGTCTCCACCCGGCGGAGCGGGCCGGAGATGTCGAAGTGGGTGCCGTCGAGGGCATCGATGGCCTCGTCCATGATGTCCTGGAGCCAGGCCCGGATGTTCTCCTCGCCCGCGATGGTGTGGCCGTGCCGGTTCAGGTGGTCCATGGTCTCCCGGACGGTGGCACCCGGGAGGATCCGGGCGGCCTCGGCCTGCATCTCGGCGAGCGTGCGGTGGAACTCCTCCCAGGCCCACGCGTAGGCCTCGGACGTGTCCGGAAGGGCGCCGTTGGCCCAGCGGGCCGAGCGCAGGTAGCGCTCGCGGCCGACCGCGTCCGGGGTGCCGTCCGCGGCCGGCAGGTAGGTGTCGTGCAGCCAGTCACGGAAGCCGGTCACCGCGGTCGTCGCCCGGTCCGCGGCGGCGTCCAGCTCGGGCCTGAGCCGATCCGGACCGGCAGCCACGAACCGGGCGAACCAGCCCGCGCCGCCGACGTCCTGGCCGGTCCAGGCGGCGAGCTGCCCGATGACGGCCCGGGCCTGGCGGGGCGCGCACAGCAGCCCGCGGGCGATGCCCTCGGCCAGGGTCGCCCGGTAGCCGTCCAGCGCGCCGGGCAGTCTGCGCAACCGCCCTGCGACCGCGGCCCAGTTCGCGTCGGTTCCGGTGGGCATCAGGGTGAAGCCGCTGCGCACCCGGTGCAGGGGCGAGCCGACGTTGCGCAGTTCGCGGAAGTGGTCGCCCGCCTCGTGCAGGGCCAGCTCCGCGGTCAGCCGTTCTCGCAGCAGCCGGGCGCAGTTCCGCTCGGCGTCCTCCCACACCACGCCGGCCTTCTCGGCGTCCCGCTCGGCGCCGTCGAGCGCACAGAGCGTTCGCCGGGCCAGTTCGGCGTGCGCCTCGAACCCCTCCGGCGACAGGTCCGGCTGCCGGTCGTCCTCGGGGTGCAGGCCGAGTCGGGTCGAGGTCAGGGGGTCCAGGGCGGCGACGTGGTCCACATGGGCGTCGGCGATCCGGCGCGCGGTGCTCGGCTTCTCGGGCATGCGCGCCATGGTGACCCACCCTCGCCTACGGTGTCAGCAGCCCGCAGTCGGCTTTCGGCCGCTCGCCATCGCCGCCTGGGCAACCTCCCCCGAGCCCGAGTGCCAGGCCGCACCGGGGGCGGCTCCCCGGGGCTCACCCCCGGGCCGGCTCCTCCCGCCCCACCACGCGGCGTCCTGCTCCCGTTCCCCACGGGTGGTTCAGGGGGTGGGGATGCCGGCCGTGGTGCGGGGCGGGCGGGCGAACCGGACCGGCACTCCGGGCGAGTAGAGCACGCTGACGGGCTCCCCGGCCGGCGCGGGCAGCCCCGCCGCGGCCACGAGGTTCTCGTCGCAGCGCAGCAACTCGGCACGGTGCAGGGGCCAGCGGGGGTGGGTGTTCGGGAGGTACAGGGGCCGGCCGAAGAAGGCGCTGTGCATGCCCCAGCGGGCCGTCAGGAAGTGCTCCAGCTCGTTCGGGGCCTCGACCCGTTCGCCGACCCGTATCGCGAGGCTGCTTCGTGCGGAACGAGGTCCGGGCCAGCGCCGGCTGCTCGTGTAGGCGATCGTCGTGCCCTCCTGGCGGATACACATCCGCGACCAGACGTACGGGAGACGGAAGGCGGCCCGCCCGACGACGACGGGGATGAGGCGGGACGCGTCGAGGGAGCGGAAGACCACACCCCGCCGGCCCTGGGCGTCCACCGAGTACAGGCGGACGTTGGTCTCCGGGAAGGTACCGAGGTACGGGACGCCGGGGAGGCGGAACCAGCCGACGCGGTGCATCCGGAAGGCGACGAGGCCGACGTAGGTGACGCCGTGCAGGGTGTCCGGCCGGGTACCGGCCGGCAGGAGCGGGGCGACGTCCGCCGGGTCGGCGGCCCAGTGGAGGAAGGCCAGGTCGAGCCAGGACTGAGTCAGCAGGGGCCAGTCCGTGGCACTGGGCGGGTCGGCCGTTATGGGGTCCGGTTCGATGTGCAGCGGTGGCTGGGACATCGAGCCAGTATCCCCAAACACCCCGCCCGACGGAACGCGCGGCCCCTGCGGGGACGGCCGGGACGCCAGGACCGGGACGCGTGCGCGGCACGCCCAGGGCCCGGGCTGATTCCGGAAGGCTCCAGACCGACGGCGTGCCGTGCGAACGGAACGGCGGGCCGGCGCAGGCCCCGGCACCCCGCCCCGCGCACCTCCCGCTGCGCGGGGCGCCGTGAAGCGCACGGTCGTTCAGGGCGTCGTGGCCGGGTTGTTCACACGGTCCACCACACGGCGGATCGCCGCGTCGATCTCCGCAGTGGCCCGGCCGATGTCCGTGTAATGGACGAACTCCACCGCGGCGACCGTACCGAGACCGCGGACGAGGAAGCCGTACTCCTCCTCCCGGCCCTCCTCCAGCAGCAGCACGACGGGTTTGTCGAACGCGCTCGCCCAGCCGATCTCGACATGGGTGCCGGGGGAGGGCGGGATGCCCGGGATGGCGACGAAGACGTCCGCCTTGCGGATCTCCAGCTGGTCCAGGGGTGTGCACTCCTCGGGTGTCAGCACCTGCGCGCCCCAGGCCTCCCGGCGGTGGGCGTTGTACACCTCCAGGCCCTGTTTCTCGAAGTGCTCGATGAGCGTGAGGAACGGAAGCTGTTCGGTGGTCGGCATGCTGTTGGTCTCCGGATTGACCAGGCCCATGAAGGGACCGGCGAGAAAGACGCTGCGCACGCCGTCGAGAACGGGCTCGGACGTACTGCTGATCACGGTCACGAGATGTCCTTCAGTCCTTGTAGAAGCACTGGATGTAGGCGTTGCCGCTGGTGCCGTAGGTGTATTCCGTGGTGTCGTAGGCCTGGTACGGATGGCGTTCCACATGGACCCGGCGGAAGTGCTCGACGTACTGCCAGCGCAGTTCGGGTTTGGTGCTGAAGAACGGGATGAAGACGCCGCCGGGCCGCAGCACCCGCACCACCTCCGGTACCGTCCTCGCCCACAGCTCCTGGTCCGTCCACACCTCCATGTCGAGGGCCGGGTCGAAGAACATGCCGTCGAAGCTCTCGCTCGGCAGCTCCTTGATCCGCTGGAAGAAGTCACCGCGTTCGATGGACAGCGAAGGTGGCAGTTCCGGGGTGGCGGCACGGAACAACTCCTCGACCTCGCCGAAGAGTTCAAGGACGGTGTGGCTCCGGGTGGCCGGGTGGCGGGCGATCCGCAGTGCCGACAGACCGAGGCCCAGCCCGACCTCGTAGAAGTCCTGCCCGTGCCGGCACAGGAGATCGGCGCCGGCCCACATCAGGTCGCGTTCCCACGCCTGCATGGCCTGCTCTCCGCCGATGCTCAACGTCACCTCGCCGTCCTTCTCGATCAGCTCGATCCCGGGTTCGGCGGCCCGCGCGGCTGTCGAGCCGGTGCTCTGCTCCATGGCTGTCCTCCTGGGGACGGTAAGGAGGCCGACGGCTGTCAGCCTCGCCGGGGAACGACTCCGAAGTGCCGCCGGGCGGTGGAGACCGCCAGGTCCTGCACCGCGAAGACGGTGAAGTAGTAGGCCTGAGGGGCCGTCCGCTCGGCGAACCGCACCCGGAACGTCACCTGCCTGGTGGCGCGGTCCGACCCCTTGACCTTGACGAACGCCGGTTCCACGACGGTGTCCTCGCGCAGGTACGTCGGCACGAACAGGCCCAGCCGCACCGGACCCGGACGGGCCGCGGTCAGTTCGGCACGGACCTCCAGCACCCCGCCCGCCGGGACCTCGTCCGGAGCGAAGGCGAGCAGCTCCGGCGAGTCGGGCACCCGGAAGGTCACGTCGCCGCAGCGCAGACACACCACGCACACCGTGTCCAGGACGTTCGGCAGCAGACCGCGCCGGGTGAACCGCTGAGCGGGCCGCCCGCAGTGGCAGGTCACCTCGTCGACCCGCTCGTCCAGCCGGCTGCGGTCGCCGAAGTGCGCCGGGTAGTTCATCAGCTCGGTCTCCGGGCTGTCGGAAACCTGCTCGGCGACGGCATGGTCGAGGGACTGCAGATCGGCTTCGAGCGAGGCACGCATCTCGCTGTCCGACTGATCGGCCCAATGGGTGGGACGGGCCACCCACAGGTCCACCTTGCGGGCGAGCTTGGCCAGCCGGGGACGCAGGGCGTGGTTGTGCGGCAGCAGCTCCCCGCCGAGCAGCGCGGTGAGCCGGGCGCCCACCGTGAGGAGCAGCGGGTCGGGACGGTGGTCCGACGGCTCGGGCCGGACGTCGCGGTGCCCGTCGGGCAGGCCGAAACGCATGAACGCGGGGTAGGGGTGCGAGCCGGCCAGGCTGGCGTTGAGGGTGTCCACGGAGTCGGTCCCGGTGGCGGCCGCCCGCATCCAGGCCGCGTTCTCGGGCCGGTCGGAGTCGTGCACGGAGACGGCGGAGACCACCGTGCGGGCCGGACCGTCCAGTGCGTTGAGCAGGATCTGGTACCGCGGGTCGTAGAGCGCGAGGTCGGACAGCGGTCCGCTGTTGCAGGCGCTGAGGACGACCTCGGCGGCCGTCACCTCGTTCAGCGGTACGAGCTTGTCCTCCGGCTTGTAGCAGGGCAGACCGTAGGCGCAGCGCGGGCCGAGCAGCCCTTCGTCCCTCGGGGCGTTGTCGTTGAGCCCGCAGATGGTGAACTCGCCGAGGTTGATGCTGTCGTCCTTGCCGTGCCCCTGGAAGACGACCTTGCGCCAGAGGCTGCCGAGGATCTCCGCCTGGATGTCGACGCGCTCGAAGTCCCGGTCGTCGTAGACCCGTACCCGGTCCGTGGAAGCGGGGCGGTCGGTGTCGGTGAACAGCCCGAGACGGGTGACGCAGTCCCGCGTCCGCGCGTACTGCTTGGCCGCGTTCCACAGGAGGGAGACCGGGTCACGGCCGCTCAGGAACGACAGTCCGAGCCCTGCTGCCCGGTACGTGCTCTGCAGCAGTTCACGCACCGGGTCCAGCCGCAGCCGGTCGTAGGTGCCCACCACCAGGAGGCTGCCGTGCAGATCGTGCCCGAACCTGTGCAGGTCCTCGGGCGCCAGCCACGTGCGGGCCAGCGGCGCCACCAGATCGGTGACACCGTCCGGCAACTCCTCGCCGCCCAGCACCACTGCGTGGTCGAGCGGTTCGGGCCGGTGCGTACCGTCGTACAGGCGGCCCGCCAGCTCGACGGCCCGCACCAGGTCGGCCCGGCCTTCGGTGAGGACGGGCACCGGTGCGCCCGCGGGTGCCGCGAGGAACTCCTTCACCGCGGTGCTGAGCCGGCTCGGCAGCACTGGCCGGAAGAGCGCTGGACGTGCGGACGCGCTCTGCTCGGCGGTACGCGCATCGGTGTGGGCGGACTGCATCTGGGTCGACCTCTGTCCTTCGTTTCACTGGCTGGGCGTGCGAACGGGCTGACATGGAGCGAGGGGTACGGGGTACGGGGGACGGTGGCGCCGCTCCCGGGCGGGCGGGTCAGCCGGTGCCGGCGGTGGCGGGTGCCGCCGTCGTCCGGGCGAACAGGCCGCGGCATCCGAACGCCCCCGCCGCGGCGAGCAGCGCGCTGCCCACCGCGACCGCGAAGACGCCGTGCGGCCCGAGCGGGTCGGCCAGCAGCCCGCCCGTCTGCTGCCCGATCGCCTCACCCAGCACGGTGGACAGGG
Source organism: Streptomyces sp. NPDC107581 (assembly GCF_055657175.1). Taxonomy (NCBI): domain Bacteria; kingdom Bacillati; phylum Actinomycetota; class Actinomycetes; order Kitasatosporales; family Streptomycetaceae; genus Streptomyces; species Streptomyces sp. NPDC107581. The sequence goes on along the minus strand of NZ_JBVKBH010000005.1, from coordinate 93,514 downwards.
ACGCCCAGGTGAACGCCTCGGTCAGCAGGCGCTCGTCGGCGAGCGTGCCGACCAGGGTCATCTCGGCGGCGGAGACGAGCGCGATGGGCGCGCCGCCCACCGCCAGCGCGAGGCCGAGGGCGATCTCGGACGTGGCCGCCAGCGGCAGGGCCGTACCCGCCGCGAAGGCGAGGACCAGCCAGGGGAAGCGGCGGTGCACGGGCCGCTCGGACTGCGCGTCGCCGAGCCACAGCGCGCCGACCGCGCTGCCGATGCCCCAGCAGGCGTAGACGAAGCCGGTCCGCCCGGCCGTGCCGTGGGCGTCGACGAAGGCCGGGACGGCGAGCGTCATCAGCCCGATCGGTACGGCCGAGGCGGCCATCACCGCGAGCAGCCCGAGCAGGGCCCGGTTGCGCAGCGGGCCCAGCGGCCCGCCGGGGGATCCGTTCGGCCCGCCGGCCGCCCGGTCCCGCTCGGCCACCTCGGACGGCAGCGGGGTGAGCGCCAGCCCGGCCGCACCGACGCCGCCCAGCACGGCGACCGCGGTCAGCGCGGAGCCGGCCGACCCGGCCGTCATCAGGACCGCGAGCATGACGGGCGTCCCGATGACGAGGAGTTCGGTAAGCAGTGCCTCCCACAGGTAGGCGGTGGACCGCTCGTCCTCGCCGAGCGGCAGGCGCGCCCACAGGCCGCGCATACAGGCGTTGGCCGGGGGCAGGGCGGCGCCGGCGAGCACCGCCAGCACGAGCTGTGCGGGATCGGCCGGTCCGGTGGCCCACACCAGGAGGATGAGAGCGGCCGGATACGTCACCCCCGTGGCGAGCAGCACGGGCCGCCGGCCGGCGCGGTCGACCCGGCGGGCGACGAGCGGGCCGCCCAGTGCCATGCCCAGGGTGTAGAGGGCGGAGACCAGGCCCGCCTGGGGGTAACTGCCGCCCTGCTCACGCACCACGAGGACCATGGCGAGCGACATCAGGTAGACGGGCAGCCTGGAGACCACGCTCCACCAGGCGAGCCCGGCGACGTGCGGGCGCGTCAGCAGGCGCAGGAACCTCCGTGGCATCCCTGTCATGGTGCGTCGGTCCTCCGTGGGTCGTGAACGGGTACGGGTCGGCGGGCGGACTGCGGCGTGCGGGTCAGGGAGAGGGCGCCGGTGCGGCCTCGGCGCCGGCGCTCACCTCGATGCGGAACACGTCCAGCACGTGTCTCATGCGCCCTTCCACCTCGGCGGCCGTCGCGCCCTCGACATGGACGTGCCCGCAGGAGTTGTGCGAGGCCCGGCGGGCCGTCACGCGCCCGCCGGGCGAGGTGCGCAGGCTCGCCGCGATGACGCCGGGCAGGCCCAGCAGCTCTTCCTGGGAGGTCAGCGCGGTGACCGTGCCGCTGCCGGGCAGCGGAAGCAGCAGATCGCCGACACACCGGCGCTCGCCGTACTCCAGGGCCGGGCGGCGGCCCGCGTACACGTCGAGGGTCGCGCCGAAGACATCGAACCCGTAGGCGTGCCCGTGGTTGGCGGCGATCTCGCACCCGGCCATCCGGACCCCGACCTCACCGGCGTACACCAGGCCGTCGATCTCGAAGAACTCCATGTGCAGATAGCCGTGGTCCAGGCCCATCCCCCGGACGATGCGCCCCACCGTGCCGGTGACGTCGCAGTCAGGTCCGGGGCCGGACGCCACACTGATGTTCGCGTTCATGGCCCCGTCGACGATGTCCAGGGGCCGGCACGGCATGGCACTGGGCCAGACGTCCAGCACCTCGCCGCCGAGGATCAGCGCGCACGCCTCCCACTCGGTGCCGCCGAGGTACTGCTCCACCATCCAGCGGCGTGCGCCGGGATCGACCCGGCCGATGTCGGCGGGTTCGCGCAGCAGATAGGTGTCCACGCAGGCGAAGGAGTCGACGGGTTTGAGCACCACCGGCCAGCCGTGGGCTGCGGCGAAGCCGGTCACGTCGCCGGGCGTGGCGACCGGGGCGTAGGCGGCCGTCCGCAGCCCCAGCTCCCGGAACTTGTCCTTCATGTCGGCCTTGTTGCGCACCCACCGCACCTGCCAGGGAGCCAGGTGGGGCAGACCCACGAGCCCGGCGAAGCGCTGCGCGGTCTCCTGGCGGGGCTCGGAGGGGTTGCAGAAGCGGGTCGGGCGGACCGGCTGCCGGCGGATCCAGTCGAGATAGCGCCTGGCCTCCGCCCCGAGCGGCGCGCCGCGTCGCATCCAGAACGACGGCAGGTGCGCGGTCTCGTCCAGGTACTGCGCCGACATGTCGGCACGCGCGTCCTCGAACCGCAGCAGCACCAGACCGTCGGCGCGATGACGGGCGGCATGGCGGGTGAAGGAGGAGGCCCGGTCGTCCGCCAGCAGAACGGCCTCCGGGGCCCCGGTCACAGCAGCTCCAGCGTCTGCCGGAGCGTCTTGGCCGTCTCGTACTGCCCGGTCTCGGACAGCTCGGGGGACAGCGGCACGCACAGGGTGCGCTCCAGCAGCGAGCGGGTACGGGCGAAGCCGTCCCGGCTGAGCGCTCGGGGGACCCCGTCGGCCAGGTTCCACGGAAAGCCGTCCGCGTACAGGGAGTTGCGTGAGGTGAGGACGGGATGCTCCGGCAGGAAGTACTTGCCGAGGGTCCAGTGGGCGATGCCCCGCGCACTGAGCAGGGCCACCGCCGCGTCCCGCAGCTCCCGGCTCTCCAGCCGCAGCCGCAGACTGATCTTCGCGTCGCCGGCCGACCGGGGCAGCAGGGCGATGTCCCGCCGGGCGGGGAGTTCCTGCGCCGTGACGGCGTAGTGGCGCTCCAGCCCGGCCAGGATGTCGTCCAGGTGCCGGAACTGCTGCAGCTGGATGGCGGCGACCTCCTCGCTGGTGACGAAGTTCTCGCCGTAGTAGGCGCCTTCGTTCCAGGTGGGGTAGCGGCCGGGCACCCGTGCGGAACCGTGGTCGTGGTAGCAGCGCATCACCTGCCAGGCCTCCGGGTCGTTGGTGACCAGCAGCCCGCCCTCGCCGGAGGTGAGGATCTTGTTGTGGTGGAAGCTGAAGGCACCGGCGTAGCCGCGGGTGCCGGTGCGCCTCCCGTCGGGGAAGACGGCACCGAGGGCCTGCGCCGCATCCTCGATGACATACGGAACGTGCTCGGGCAGCGGGGCGACCGCGCCCTCCATGTGCGCGACGACCACCCGCTGCGCGTCCGGCGGCAGCAGGGAGGCGTCCAGGGAGAACGACTCGTCGACGTCGACCGGCACCGGGATCAGCCCGGTGGACAGCACCGCGCCGGCCACCGCCACGAACGTGACGGCCGGGATGTACACGACGTCGCCGGACCGGGGCCGGGTGGACACCAGGGCGAGGCGCAGCGCCTCGGTGCAGTTGTGCACCGCGAGCGCGTGGTCCGCGCCGAGCTGTTCGGTGACCCGGCGCTCCAGTCGGTCGGCCATGCTCTCCGACTCGGTCTGGTAGCGGAACAGGACGCCTTGTTCGACGGCGTGGCGCAGTTCGCTCATGTCCGACCAGTCGAGGTAGTTGGCACCGTAGGGCAGGAACCGCTGTCCCAGCCTCTTGTCGAGCGTCATCGTGCACCCTCCCCGGTCGCCGTCGTGCGGTTCTCGGCCACCTCGGGCGCGTGCCGGCAGGCGTGCGCCGCGGCGGACTCGGTGAGGGGGCAGACGCTGTCGTCGACGAGCATCTCCTCGCCCCGGTAGTTGCGCAGCGCCAGACCGTCGGGTGTCTCACGGTAGTAGGGGCGGGCCATGGGGATCTTCCCCAGACGGGTGGTGAGGACGTACTGGGGCACTCCGAAACCGGTGATGTGGCCCTGCAGGCCCTCCATGATCTCCCAGCCCTTCTCGATCGAGGTCATGAAGTGCGAGACACCGGTGACGTTGTCGCAGTGGTACAGGTAGTAGGGCCGCACGCGGATCCGCAGCAGCTCCGTCATGAGCCGTCGCATGGTGGCGAGTTCGTCGTTGATCCCGCGCAGCAGCACGGTCTGGTTGCCCACCGGGATGCCGTGGCGCAGCAGCCGGTCGACGGCCTGTTCGGCCTCAGGGGTGATCTCCTTGGGATGGTTGAAGTGGGTGTTCAGCCAGACGGGGTGGTAGCGCGCCAGCATCTCGCACAACTGCGGTGTGATGCGCTGCGGGAGCAGCACCGGGAAACGGCTGCCGATGCGGATGATCTCCACGCTGGGGATGGCCCGCAGGCCGGCGATGATCTCCTCCAGCTTCCCGTCCCGGTACGACAGCGGGTCGCCGCCGGTGAGCAGTACGTCGCGGATCTCCGGATGCTCGGCGATGTAGCGCAGGTCCTCGCTGAAGTCCTCGCCCTCGTTGCGCTCGAAGTACGTGCCGTCCACGTCCGTCGTGTGGAACTTGCGGGTGCAGTGCCGGCAGTAGACCGGGCACGCCTCCGTGATCAGCATGATCACCCGGTCGGGGTACTTGTGCACCACGCGGTTGGTCCTGCGGTAGTACATGTCGCCGACCGGATCGACCTCGGCGCCGCTGAACTCCATCAGCTCGCCGAGCGCGGGCACGGCCTGCTGCCGCACGGGGCAGCCGGGGTCGTCCGGGTCCATCAGCGAGGCGTAGTACGGCGTGACGGACCACCGGTACCTGCCCGCCGTCTCCGCGATCGCCTTCTCCTCCAGCGGAGTGGGCCGGATCCATTCCCGGGCCCTGTCGAGGTTGGTGATGCGTTTGCGCATGTGCCAGCGCCAGTCGTTCCACTGCTCGTCGGGGATGTCTGCGCGACGGGTGAGGGAAGGCATCATCCCGTCGTGTTCCGTGCTCATCTGGGACATCGCAACTCCGGTCCAGCGACTCGGGTCGGCAGATCAAATGCGTGGGTCGGGTGCAGCGCCCGGCAGGGCCGGGCGCGAACGGCTGCCCATGCGGACATGGGGGTGGGCGGCTGCCTGCGGACAGTGAGGTGGGTGGCTGCTCTGTGGATGGTGCGTTCGGTGGCTGCCCTGCGGACGGCGCGGTGGGCGGGTGTGGTCAGAAGGCGGTCGGGGCGAGGGCGAGTTGACGGAGCGTCCGGGCGACGCGCTGGGCGCCGCGCAGGTCGTCCTCGCCCAGGTCCGACCACGCCGCATGGGCGTCGGCGTCCGACGGGGCCCACAGCGCCGGGTCGGCGGGATCCGTCACCGTCGGCACCCGCACGGCCTGGCGGGTGCGACGGGCCAGGTCGTCCTGGTCGTGGTCGAGGGGCGGGAGGAGGACGAGCGGGGCACGGCGGGACTGCGCCAGCGTCAGGGCCGTCATCGTCGGGGAAGCGACGAACACATGCGCCGCCGCGTGCAGGGCGTCCACGTCGGCCGTGCGGGCATCGTGCACCCGCACACCGGCGGTGTGCGCCAGAGCGGCGGTCGTGATGGCCGCCTCGCCGTCGCACACCACGTCGCACCGGCCGGTGCGACGCACCGCCTCCTCGGCCACGGTGCGCAGCGGGCCTTCGGCGAAGGCGGCGAGGTCATGACCGGGCACCCGGTGCCCGGAAACGAGCAGCAGGCACCCCGTCCGGGTTCTGTCGCGGGCCAGCCGGGCCGGTGCGAGCAGGCCCGTGGGGCGCGCGCCGTCCCGTCCCGCCGCGCGGGGGCCCGGCAGCCAGGCGGGGGCGTGGGCGCGCACGGCGGCCGCCGTGACGGCGGGCAGACTCCGGGACCGGTACCCGGAGTGCAGATACACCACCGGCACCCCGCGCTCGGTCAGCTCCTGCGCGACGGCGGGAAGGTCGCACACCAGGGCGGCGTCCGGACGGTCCGCGTCCTTGTGGATCCACTCTCTTCCCCGTGCCGCCGCGGGCTCCTCGACCAGGTCCATCTCGCGCAGATGGGCGGCGATCCGGCGCCGGGCGGTCACCGAGTCGAGCCGCCGGGGGGCGGCCACCAGCAGCAGGCGCCGGCGTGCCGGTGCCTGCCCGTGCGCCGGGACATCTCCTTGGCCGTGTTCGGGCATCTCTCTCCTGTCGCCTGCACCGATGGGGACCCGGGCCGGCCGGGCGGTTCAGTACTGCCACGGCCGTACGCCGCCCAGCCGGGCGACGTCGTCGCTGTACCCGGCCGCCGTCGCCGAACAGCCGTTGCAGACGCGCGGCCCCTCGGTGCGGAAGTAGTCCGCATGGGCGTGGAAGGCGGGTGTGTCGAGCCGGATGACACCGTCCTCACGCAAGGGGGCTCCTCCCGGCGCGCCGTCCTCCTCGCGATGCGGCAGGCAGCTGCAGGCGTACGCCCGGCCGTACTTGCCGTCGAGATAGATCACGTCGTCGACGACATGGCACAGCGGTTCGCCGGCCCGCGGTGTGACGGAGTCCGAGAAGTACCGCTCCTGTTCCTCGGGGGTGTCCCCGTAGAACCGCTTGCCGAGGGGCACGAGGATCCGCTCGGGGTCCGCGTCGTAGATCGGATCGCACACCGTCCGCACATGCTCGGGATCGGGATAGCGGATGGCGCGTTCGAGCTTCAGGGCGGAGAGTTCCCACTGCTGCACGCCGGCTTGCGTCAGGACCTTCTGCAACTGGGGCATCTCGCTGTAGTTGTGCGGTCCCACCACGCTGTTCACGCGGGGGAGGACACCGAGTCCGGCGGCGGCCCGGAGCCCGTGCAGGCCGTTGTCGAACATGCCCGGGGAGCGGCGGTAGACGTCGTGGGTCGCGGCCGAGCCGCCGTCCAGGCTGACGATCACCTGAGCGAGCCCCGCGTCGGCCAGCCGCTCGATCTGCCGGGGCAGCATCATGCCGTTGGTGATGATCGACATCTTCATGCCCGCGTCGGTGCCCCGGCGCACCAGCTCCGCCACGTCCGCGTGCATCAGCGGCTCGCCGCCGGTGAAGCGGATGTAGCCGACCCCGGCCTCCAGGGCCCCTGGCAGCAACTCGTCGAAGTCCTCGACCGAGAACCGGAACGTGTCCCGGGAGAGCGCGAACTCGCACATGAAACAGTCCGCGTTGCAGGCCTCCAGCAGGCGGACGAACAGATATCTCTCACGCGCGCTGCCGCGCCGTCGCGGCCCGCTGGGGCGGGACTCCCGTTGCTCGGTCATGGCGGAACCTTCCTGTGGGCCGGTGGCGGCCGGTCTGTGGTCGTCCGCTCAGCCGCGGGCCGCGGCCGCGGTACGCAGGACGAGATCCAGGACGTGGTCGGCGACCTGGGCCGCACCGTTGCGGCCGACGGCGTCGGTGAGAGCGGTCCAGCAGGCGCCCGCGCCGGCGCGGCGCAGCGCGGCGAGGACACCGTCGTACACCTCGGCCCGGGTCTGTGCGGCGTGGTCGCCGGCCGCGGTGGCGATGCCCGCGTAGATCTGCCGGAGTGCCGCTTCCTCGGCGCTCGTGCGGTCGCGGAGAACGTCGGCCTCGGCGAAGACACGGCCGGGCCAGGTCACGCGTACGTCCGCGCCGACCGCGCGGCTGTGGAAGCGGCCGTTGAAGATCTGGCTGAGGTTCTGCGGAGGGAGGCACACGGTGGGCGTGCCCCGCGCACCGGCCTCCAGCAAGGTGGTGAGCCCCGGCGAGGTGAGCAGGACGTCGGTGTCCGCCAGCCGCTCCAGGAAGACCTCGTGCGGGAGGGGGCCGTAGGTGACATGCATCGGGGAGACGTGCTCCGCGCCGGCGGGGAGCCTGGCGGGGAGATTGCCCGCCACGGCGTGCTCCGCGTCGGCCTTGAACGCGACCGGGAGACCGCCCGCCACGGCGTGCTCCGGGTCGGCGGAGAACCCGGCGGGGAGATTGCCCGCGACATGGACCTCCTGTACGCCGAGCGAGTCCAGCGCTCTCAGTACGGCGGGTACGACGAGGCGCGGGTAGCAGGTCCAGTCGGCGAGGGTCGGTGAACGCAGCCCGCCGAGGCTGACCAGCGCGCGGTGCACGGGGGTGCCGCGGACGGGACCGGCCGGTGGGCCGGCGGGTTTCCCCCGGCCCGGCACCGCCATGACCGCCTCCACCCACCGCAGGTTCGTGACCGAGGCCAGCACGTCCTGGCACTCGGCCGGCAGGTCGACGCACCGCTGGGCGCAGTACACGGACACGTCGGTCGGGAGCGCCTCCCGGTCCCCTTCGGTCCACAGGAAGGGCAGGCTGTCGACGAAGACCGTGGGCACCCCGGCGGCCTCCAGCCCGACGGCCACCGGGCCTTCCAGCACGACCAGTCCGGCACGGACGTTCTCGCGGTGCACCAGGTCCGCCAGCGCCTGCCGGTCGTCGGCGGGCGTGTCGTACCAACGGTCGATCCCGTGCTCTTCGAGGAGCGTACGGCTCAGTCCGGAGGCGATGCCGACGAAGCGCAGCGGAATCGGTGACCGGTCACGGAGAGTGGTGACCAAGGCGCTGAGCTTGCCGGTGCTGCCCCAGCCGAACTCGGCTCCCGAGAGGGCGACGGTGACGGTGGGATCGGGTGACTGCATCTGCATGAAGCCTGCGAGCCCTTCCTCGCGCACGGCCGAATGTACCGGCCGCATCACGGACTTCCGGACGACTCTCATGCTCAGCGAGGCCGGAAGCGGCACGCAAGGGAGTCATGGCGACTTCGAGCCACAGGTTTGCACTTACAACTCATGTGCATGAAGGGCGAGTTCGGTCGTCCGCACGCTCGCGCTGCGGAGGCCGGTCCTCCGCCACGCGCGGCGACTCTGTGTGACCAACTTGGGGTCCGTCGGCCTTGCGGCGTGGGCCCGGCGCGGCCCGAGGGCCCACGCTCCGCAAGCCGCGGGACCGGATCCTCCCCGGCACGGAGAACCTTCCCGGGACCTCGCCTCCACCTCGTGGCTCCCGCCCATGAAGAGGATAGGAGCAGGCATGAGGTTGGCTCATATGCCAGGGTCGGATTCATCGTTGTGGGTGACACGTCCACGATCGCCGGTGCCGGCGGTGTCGTCGGCCGCTCCGGCTCACCCCGGCTCACCCCGGCGCAGGCACCGCCGGGAGCCCGCCCGCCGCGTGCACCCCCGCTTCGGGGCGGGCCTGGGGCCCGTGTGATGTCGTGGCGGGCGATGGTCATCCGGCACGGCGATCACGAAACCGCGGTCAGCACCCGCTGGTTGGCCGCCGTGAGCATCCCACGGGGCCGCCGGGCCGCTGCCCGGCCGCCCCCGTCAGGCGTCGCAGCGGTGGCGGGAGGTCTCGATCAGGCGTCGTAGCGGTGGCGGGAGGTCTCGATGTGGCCGAGGTACCGGTGGGTCCAGTCGCACAGTCCGTCGATCGTGACCCGCAGGGCCTGACCCGGCTCGGTGAGTGTGTACTCGACCCGCGGCGGCACGACCGGGTGCACCGTCCGCTCGACCAGGCCGTTGCGCTCGAGCATGCGCAGGTTCTGGGTGAGCATCTTGTGGCTGATGCCCTCGATTTCGTTCCGCAGCTCGCCGAAGCGCAGGGTTTGCTCCCCCAGGGACTCGATGATCAGGAGCGCCCATTTGTTGGCGACGTCCGAGAAGATCTCCCGCGCCAGGGAGTCCACGCGCCTCAGATCCGCTTCGTCGGGCGAGCCCGTGAACTGCTTGGTCACCATGAGGTTCTCCAGTCACCCAAAAGTGCGTACTTCCACGTCAGCGCACACTCTCCTACGGTTCCTGAGTATCCACAAGAGACCAAGGGACGTCTTGGCCCGGTGCCGGCGGGCCCACGGGCTCCGTGACAAGGAGGCAGACAGCATGGCCATCACACTGGTGAACCCCGACGGATTGCCCACGATCGATGTCTACCGGCAGGTGTCGATCGCGACGGGGACGAGGCTGGTCTTCATCGCCGGACAGGTCGCCCGGGACAGCAAGGGGACCGCGGTGGGTGAAGGCGACCTCGCCGCCCAGGTCGAGCAGTGCTACCTCAACATCGCCACCGCCTTGGCCGAGGCCGGCGGCTCCTTCGGCGATGTGGCGAAACTGACCGTGTACGTCGTCGACTGGACCCCCGACAAAATGCCCCAGCTCCTGGAGGGGATCCGTCGGGCGTCCGTGAAGCTGGGGGTCACTCCGGTCCCGCCGGCCACGCTGCTGGGCGTGGCGGCATTGGACGTCCCCGAACATCTGGTGGAGATCGAAGCCACCGCGGTACTCGCCTGACCGGATCCCTTTCGCCCCCTGGAGCGCCGAAGTTGCCCACCTGTAAGGCTCGGTGGGCAACACTTCGGCGCAAGGCGGAGCAGGCCGCGCTGATCGCGGCGGGAGTGCGGGAGTGGGGGAGTGCGGGGGTGCGGGGGTGCGGGGGTGCGTAGGAGTGCGGGACCAGAGCGGTCGGCGGCTGGTCGGCGCGCCCTCGTGCGCGCGCCCTCGCCGCGGCGAGGGCCGTGCTGCCGTGGCCGGGAGGGCCTTGTCACGGCCAGCGCGCCGCGCCGCCGTGGCCCCGAGGACCCGGTCACGCCCTGCGCTGCTGCCTGATCGGCTCTCCCACCCGGTGCATGTGCGTCAGGGCCTCACGGTAGGACTGGATCAGCCCGGTCTCGTGGTAGGGCACCCCGACCTCGGCGCAGTACTCCCGCACGATCACCTGGGCCCGGCGCAGGTGGAGCGTGGGCATGCTCGGGAACAGGTGATGCTCGATCTGGTAGTTGAGCCCACCCAGCATCACGTCGGTGAACCGGCCGCCGCGCACGTTGCGGGACGTCAGCACCTGGCGGCGCAGGTAATCGAGTCGCTGCTCACCGGTGATCGTGGGCATGCCCTTGTGATTGGGGGCGAAGGTGCAGCCCAGATAGACGCCGAACAAGCACTGGTTCACGGCGAGGAACGCCACCGCCTTGCCCGGCGGGAGCACCAGGAACAGGGCGGACAGGAGACCCACGATGTGCGCCAGGAGCAGCGCGCCCTCCAGCAGCCGGCTCCTCATGGACGAGGAGCGCAGCGCCCGCACGCTCGAGACGTGCAGGTTGAAGCCTTCCAAGGTCAGCAGCGGAAAGAACAGCAGCGCCTGGTGACCGCCGAAGAGGCGGGCCAGGCCGCGGCTGGCACGGGCTTGTTCGGTGGACCACACCAGGATGTCCGGGGAGACATCAGGGTCGAGCTCCTCATGATTGGGATTGGCATGGTGGCGGGTGTGCTTGTTCATCCACCAGCCGTAGCTCATGCCGATACCGAGGTTCCCGAACAGGCGCCCGCCGATCTCACTGTGCCGACGGCGCCGGAAGACCTGACCGTGGGCCAGGTCGTGCGCCACCAGCGCGACCTGGCCGAACATCACGGCCAGAAAGGCGGCGACGGCCAGTTGCCACCAGGTGTCGCCGAGAGCGAAGAAGGCCCCCCAGCCCGCGGCGAACAGAGTGATCACCAGCCCCAGCCGCACCGTGTAGTAGCCGGGGCGCCGCTTCAGCAGTCCTGCCTCGGAGATGCGCTGGGACAGCCGTGCGAAGTCGCTGCCGGCGCCGGCGCCGGGCGTGCGCGCACTGCCGGTGGAGGGCCGGGTCGCCACGGAGGCTTCGGGAGAAGTCGTCATACCGAAAATTCTGGAGAGGCCGTCCCATCGGCGACAGCGTGCCAGCCACCGTATGTGCACGCGGGCTGCCCCACGTAAACCCTCGGGGGTTTTCCCCCGGGTCCCGGGACCGGGATCCGGGCGCCCGTCCGATGACCGGCCCACCGTCACTGCGGGTGCGGCCGTACTCCTGCCCGAGCCGGGTCTCTGCGGCCAACCAGGCCTGAAGTCAGCGATGTTGGAGTAATCCGAAGAGGCCCGCGAGTATTGACGTGAGCACGCCCGATGACTACGTTGCGACAGTGCTCCGAGCCGGTCTGACGTCCAGCGGTTGGAGAGGCGGGAGGGGTTCCGAGTTCCCTGTGGTGTTCTCTCGGTCGAAAGAATCCGGTCACGGTTGGATAACGTTGTCACAGAGTTCCTGAGGCATCCGACAACGTTGTCTCCCTCGTCTTTGCCGCCTTCGCGCCCGCGGAACCGTCGGTCGCGGCCGTGACCGCGGCCGTGACCGCGACCGCGGCCATGACCGAGGCCGCGGCTGTGACCGGGACCGCGGCCCGATTCTCACCCGGGCCTTGCGCCGCCCCACCCGTCTGTCTTCGTCCGTCCCGCTCGGCGTGCTCCCGAACGCATCCCCTTCTGGAGGCAGATCGCGATGTTCTCGACTCCGGCCGGCGCCCGTCGGCCTGGTACGCGCAGACGACCGGTCCGCGGTCACCGGATCCGTACGACCCTGGGTGTCGCCGCCGGCGCCGCCCTCCTGAGCGCATACGCACTGCCCGCTCCCGTCACCTGGGCGGCGCCCGCGCGCACGGTCCACCTCGTGTCGTCACCGGCGGACCTGGTGAACCCCTTCATCGGCACGTCCAACGACGCCAATGACTTCCCCGGCGCGGACGTCCCCTTCGGCATGGTCCAGTGGAGCCCCGACACCTCGTCACGGCCCCCCGGCGGCGGATACGAGTACAAGGACTCCTTGGTCACGGGCTTCAGCCTCACCCACATCGCGGGACCGGGCTGCGGGGCCTCGGGCGACGTACCGGTGCTGCCCACCGTGGGCGCCGTCGACAACACGGCGACGGACTCCTTCTCGCACGCCGGCGAGTCCGCCTCGGCCGGCTCGTACAAGGTCGCTCTCGACAACAAGGTGACGACCGAACTCACCACCACCACGCGCAGCGGCATGGCGCGCTTCACCTTCCCCGCCACCTCCCAGGCCAACCTGCTCTTCAAGCTGGCGGGCAGTCAGAACGGCGGCACCTCCACACAGTTCAACGTCGTCTCCGGCACCGAGGTCAGCGGCCAGGTGACCAGCGGGAAGTTCTGCGGCGCCGGCAACACCTACACCGTCTACTTCGACATGGTCTTCGACCGTCCGTTCACCTCCAGCGGCAGCGCCCTCGCCCCCCGGGCGAAGCCGTCCGGGCCCCCGGCCCGGCGGGCCGGCAAGAACGACCCGGAGAAGCCGAACGAACCGCGCCTGCACGGCTCCATGCCCAAGCCGCGCGCCGGCACCGCGGTACCGCACGACGCCGCCGCGTCGAACGCACATGTCACCTTCGACACCACCACCGACCCGGTCGTCCAGGCCAAGGTCGGCATCTCCTACGTCTCCGTCGCGAACGCCGCCGCCAACCGGAGCGCCGAGAACGCCGGCTGGAACTTCGACAACGTGCGCACCGCGGCCCACACCGCCTGGGACACGGCTCTGGGCAAGGTGCGGATCGGCGGCGGCACGGCGGACCAGCAGAAGATCTTCTACACGGCGCTGTACCACTCGCTTCTGCACCCGAACGTCATCAGCGACACCAACGGCCAGTACTACGGGTTCGACGGCAGGACGCACACCGTCGATGCAGGACACAGCGCCGCCTACGCGAACTACTCCGGCTGGGACATCTACCGTTCCCAGGCCCAGCTGGAGGCGCTGGTGAGTCCTCAGGCCGCCTCCGACACCGCCCAGTCGATGACCGACGACTACGCCCAGACCGGGATCTTCCCCAAGTGGTCGGAGAACAACGGCGAGTCCTACGTCATGGTCGGCGACCCGGCGGCGTCGATCATCGCCGACTACTACGCCTTCGGCGCGCACGGTTTCGACACCGCGAAGGCGCTGGCCGGCCTGCTGAAACAGGCGAGCACCGCGAACAACGACCGGCCGGGCCTGAACTACCTCGACAACCCGGGCTACGAACCCCACGACGGCACGTACGGCTGCTGCAACTTCTACGGCCCGGTGGCCACGACCCTGGAGTACGACACCGCCGACTTCGCCCTGTCCGCCTTCGCCGGCTCCCTCGGCGACACCCGGAGCCAGCAGACCTACGCCCATCGTGCGCAGGACTGGCGCAACACACTGAACCCGGCCTCCGGCTTCGTCCAGCCCCGCAACGCCAACGGCTCCTGGACCGGTGGATTCGACCCCACCAGCGGCACGGACATGGTCGAGGCCGACTCGTGGATCTACTCCGGCATGGTCCCCTTCGACGTGGCCGGGCTGGCCACCGCCAAGGGAGGCAACAAGGTGATGGGCGACTACCTCGACACCGTGCTGCGCAGCTACACCGGCGACCACGGCTACGCGTGGGTCGGCAACGAGCCCAGCATCGAACTGCCGTGGGAGTACGACTACATCGGCGAGCCCTACAAGACCCAGGGGGCCGTGCGCTCCATCCAGGACCAGATCTGGGCCAACGCCCCCGCGGGCCTCGCCGACGGCAACGACGACCTCGGTGCGATGAGCGCCTGGTACGTCTGGTCCGCGCTGGGCATGTACCCCATGACACCCGGCACGCCGGACCTGGCCCTCGGCTCGCCCCTGTTCACCCAGGCCGTGATCACCCTGCCCTCCGGCAGGACGCTGACGATCAACGCCGACGGTGCCGCGGACGACGCACCCTACGTCCAGTCCGCGGCGTTCAACGGGTCCGCGTGGAACAACGCCTACGCACCCACGAGCGCGATCACCTCCGGCGGAACGCTCGGCTACACCCTCGGCACCGCCCCGAACACCGGCTGGGCCACGGCCGCGTCGGCAGCCCCGCCCTCCTACCCCGGTGACACCACCGCCCCGCCGAAGCCACGGGTGGGCCCGGTCAAGTCCGCGGTGACCTCCGCGCAGTGCATCGACGACGCCGGCTCCGGCACCGACGACCACACCGCGATCCGTCTGTGGACGTGCAACGGCACCTACGCCCAGGACTGGACGGTCGCCGCCGACGGCACCGTGCGCACCCTCGGAAAGTGCCTCGACGTGGCGAACAGCGGGACGACCAACGGCACCCTCGTCCAGCTGTACACCTGCAACGGCACCGGCGCCCAGACGTGGACGACCGGCGCCGACGGCTCCCTGACGAACCCCCACTCCGGCCTCTGCCTGGACGATCCCGACTCGTCCACCACGGAGGGGACCCGGCTGCAGATCTACACCTGCAACGGGACCGCGGCACAGAAGTGGACGCTGCCCCCGGCCTGACCCGCGCCGCTCCGGGCGATCCCGCACCCATGAAGCTCGCGGTCCCGTCCTCCGGCGGGACCGCGAGCACGTCCGCGGCTCGGGCCCACGGGAGGGTTCCACCCCCATGACACGGCACGCCGCGTAACGGCTGAGGAGAGGGGGGATCTTAAGGTGCGCATATGCCTCGACATCACCCTCACCCGGGCGGAGAAGACACCGTGCGGCGGGAGCCTGCCGCACTGTGGCGTGCGCCCCTGCGGCAGGGATGGATCTGGTGGCTGCCGTTGGTCGCCGTCGTGGCCGACATCGTGGCGGAGCTGGCCATCCACGGCAAGGAGCCGGTGAGCTTCCTGCTCATCGCCGTGCCGCCGATCGCGGCGGCGACGCGCGGGCCACGGGGCACGGCCCTGTCGGCGGTGGTGTGTCTGGGACTGCAGTTCTGGATGGCCGCACGACGTCCCGGGCACTTCGCGGAGCAGCATCACATCGCGCTGTATGTGTCGACCCTGCTCATCGGCATTGCCAGTACGGTCCAGTCCTGGCAGCGGGAGCGGACGGAGCACCATCTCACGCGTGCCCATTCGGCGGCCGAGGCCATGCAGCGCACCTTGCTGCGCCCGGTGCCGCAGAACATCGGACGGGTCCGGGCCGTCGGCTACTACGCGGCAGGCGAGGGAGGAACCCTCGTCGGCGGAGACCTCTACGACGTGTGCGAGACGCCGTTCGGTGTGCGCGCGATCATCGGCGACGTACGGGGCAAGGGCCTGGAGGCGGTGCAGACGGTGGCCGCGGTCCTGGGCAGCTTCCGGGTGTCCGCGCACGAGTGGTCGAGCCTGGGGAAGCTGACCCAGCGGCTGGAGCTCAGCATCGCCCGCAACAGCCCGTCCGGGCACACGGAGGATCCGGAACTCTTCGTCACCGCACTGGTCGTGGAGATCCCCGCATCGGCTGACATGGTCCGGATCGTGGACCGGGGGCACCCGCCGCCGCTCGTCATCGGACCGCGGGGGGTGCGGCAGCTGGCCACCTCACCGGCGCTGCCCCTGGGCCTCGGAACCCTGTCCGCGGTGAGCATCGAGGCCACCGTCCATCCTCTGTCCGCCGGTGAGGTGCTCGTCGTGCACACGGACGGGCTCAGCGAGGCCCGTGACGCGAGCGGCGCCTTCTACCCCATCGCGGACCGGCTCGCAGACCGGTTCGGCGGCGACGGCGCACCGGAACCGGAGGCCGTGGTCTCCTTCCTCCGAGCGGATGTGGAGCACTGGTCGGCGGCCCCGGACAACGACGACCGGGCCGTGCTCGCCCTGGCCATGGGGCGCCCCGACCACACGAGCTGAGGAGGGACCGCGGTGGTGCCTCCGGCCGGCGCGCGGCGGCCGGAGGCGGCCGAGACCGTGCTACGGCCCCTGCCGCCCCCGGCCTCCACGCGTCACACGCCCTCGGTCCGCCACGCCGGTCACCGACTGCTCGCTTCTCCGAGTCTCACAGGCCCTCGGGACACAGACGCCGGGCCGTGCCGCCCTTGATCACCGCGTCGACGCACCCGCCGGGCAGGCCGTCGTGAGGGGTGGCGGAGAAGTTCGCGGTCACCGTCAGCGCACCGTCGCCGAACGCCGTGCGCTGCACGAGACGGTCGGCGGTCAGCCAGCGGAAGTCGGTCATCGGCCGGGTCGCCGCCGCCTTGTGCAACGGCTCGAAGTATTTCTGCAGCTCGGCGATCCGGCGTCCGTGCCGGTCGAGTTCGGACCGGTCGAGGACCAGGTTGAGCGGCACGTTGTACAGCATGGCCAGCAGCGCGCGGGTGCGGCTCTGGTCGGGCAGCTTGGACCATGACAGCTCCCAGCGCTCGGTGCTGACGACCGAGTCGTGCAGCACCGTCTGGTACAGCGGCACCCGGTACCTGGGGTCGTACATCGCCTTGGCGACATCGGCGGGCAGGCGGACCGGTTTGAAGAAGACGGCGGGCGCGCCGTAGGGCGCGTAGCCGCCCCACGTGGTCCGGTCCCGCTCCAGCTTCCAGAGCCGGTCGTCGACGGGTGTCGCGGATCCGTGGCTGAAGGACAGCACGCCGTTGGCCCAGGAACCGGCGCTCTCCGAACCGAGCACCAGCCTGCGGTCACCTGATAGCCATGCCATCCGGGCCAGCCGGTTCCGGCGGTCCTGCGCCTGGGTCATCGGGTGTGCGGGGGAGCGGTCGGTGAACAACTCGCCGGCGGCGTCGACGTCAAGGAAGTAGCTGGTGGCGCCGTCCGCAGTCATCTCCCGGGTACGGTCGGCCAGATAGTGCCGGGCGGGCTCGGCCCGTCGGAGCGCCTCGGAGCTGACGTAGCAGCCACGCCCGCCGAAACCGGTGACGATCTTTCCGTCGGATCCGTGCACGCAGGCGTCCGGCCACACCGGGGCGGGCCACTTCGACACCGAGGTGTCGGCCGATGCGGGATCCTGTGCGTTCGCCCAGGAGTCGTACGGTCCGACGAGGTACCCGGCCTGTTCGGCCCGGCTCGTCGCCTCGCGGCCCATGGGGGAGCCGTCGGCGTCGTAGCCGATCCACATCCGGTCGATGCCGAGCTGCCGCAGCCGTCGTATGCCCTCCGCAGTGCGCGCCTGACCCCACGCGTAGGCGTGGAACGCGCCCACCAGCCTGCCGACTTCGGGATTGCGGGCGATCTTCTCGCGCAGGGTGGTGATGCCTCCGTGGCCCTGCAGCCAGGCGCGGTAGTCGTGTGCCGCTGCCACCGGCGATCCGTCGGTGAGCGCGAAGGTGACCGTGTAGCCGGTGGTGGAGTCCCGCGGCGAGAAGCGGTGCTCGGTCTCCGCGTGCAGGCGGCCACCGGTGGAGACGAACCTCAGCGTCGTGCCGATGTCGGACGGGACGATGTAACTCGACCCGTGCCGCGACGATGTGCTCGTGCCCCAGAACGGCATGGTCAGCCCGTCGGCCAGGCCGGCTTCCGTGCCCGCGAGCCCTGCGGACGCCGAGTTCCACCACGTGTCGGTGACGGGTACGGACAGGCCTTCTCCGCGCGGAATCTGCAACTCCTTCGTGGCCGGATCGGTCGCGGTCACCGGCCAGTCGAGCGTGGTCGTCCGATCGGCGTGCAGGGACACCGCCAGCCGTCCGTCGCGTGCGGATGCGGTGACCCTGAGCCCCTTCTCCGGGTAGCGCCAGGTGGCCGTCCCTCCGCGCACCGAGACCCTTCCGGCGGGGCCCAGGCCGCCGGCCGCAGGGTCGGAGAGCCGCCACGTGCGGCCGTCGTCGGCCCGGGCCCGCACGGCCAGCGACGCGAGATCCACCACCGCGCGCCCACCGGCGACAGGCACGGTCAGCCGGTCTCCGTCCGCTTCGATGAGCGGGCGGTCCGTCGTGCCGGTCCCGAACGCGGTGGCCGTGCCGACCGCGCCGATCACCGCGAGGACACCGCTCAGCGCGATGACCTTCTTCCTGGCTTTCTTGATCTTCCGAGTTCCCATGGGCGGCCACTGTCGGGGTGCCGCATAAGAACTTTGTGAGAGACGTGACGGCGACCGGACGGTCCGTCAGGAAGAGCCCGGGCCCGGAGGAATCAGGGCCGCTCGGGCGTGCCGATCTCGCGCAGGATCCCGAAGGCCCGCTGCAGGGCTGCCGGGCCCGTGTCCGTGATGCCGGACGCGCGCCGCGCCCGGCGCGTCCGCAGGACCGCGCGTACCGCGGAGAGGGCCGCGCAGGCGACCACGGCCGCCCGCAGGTCGGCGTCGGGCGTGTCCGGGGGCAGCCTGCGGTGGACCAGAGCGGTGAGCCGTTCCTCGAAGTCGGAGAAGGCCTGCACCAGACGGGTCGTGATGACGTTCTCGAGGTCCTCGAGCGGGTGGCTGAGGGCGGTCAGGGTGGAGGCGGCGAACGGCTCGGCCGCCGCCAGCAGCGCGTTGCACACCGCGTCCAGGGGCTCCTCGTCCGCCGGACGCTCGGACAGCGCACGCTCCACGTAGGCGAAGATCTCGACGCCGTCCGGCAGCAGCAGCGCTTCCTTGCTCTCGAAGTACCGGAAGAACGTGCGCACGGAGACGTTCGCGTATGCGGCGATGTCCGCGACCGTCGTGACTTCGAACCCCTGCTCCTTGAACAGGCGCGCGGCCCCTTCCAGCAGCAGGCGCCGCGTCTCCTCCTTCTTGCGTTCGCGCAGTCCAGCGGGGGCGATCTCACTCGGCATGGGGCGAGCCTCCGCCATGGTGTCGCGTCTGTCAATTGGCACACGTGTCACGCGGCGGGTCGCATCAGCGAATCTGTCGTGGCTGCCAATTGTCATTCGTGCCACTTTCTCTCTAGAGTTCGTGTCACTCGTGACACTTTTCTTTGGGAGAACACAGTGCCCCGACCCATGCAGCAGCCCTCAGGGCCGACCGAAACGCACGGCGACACGCATCCGCTGCCGGCCCCCGCCCCCGAACCCGGCGGACTCGGCCGCCTCGGCGCCTTCTGCGCCCGGCATCCGGCCGCGGTCCTCGCCGCCTGGCTGCTGATCCTGGCCGCCGCCCTGACCGGGCGGCACATCGCCGCACCCACCTTCAGCGACCAGGTCAGCCTGCCCGGCACCGCCTCGCACACCGGCGCCGACCTCCTCGCCACCTCCATGCCCGAGGCCGGCCGGCCCAACGGAAAGGTCGTCTTCCACACCGACTCGGGAACCGTGGCCGACCAGCGGTCCGCACTCGACCGAACCCTGGCCGACCTGCGCGGCCTGCCCCGTGTCACCGCCGCGTCCGCACTCGTGACCAGCGACGACGGGCGCACCGCGTACACCACCGTGTCCTTCGACGAGCAGCTGAAGAACCTGGGCCACGACTACACCACGCGGCTCGACGCGGCGACGGAGCCCGCCCGCGCGGCGGGGCTCGGCGTCGCCTACGGCGGCGACCTCGACCAGGTGGTCCGGCAACCCGCCAACGACAGGCTCAGCGAGGGCGTGGGCGTCGTCACCGCGCTCGTCATCCTGCTGCTGGCCTTCGGCAGCGTCCTCGCCGCGCTGCTGCCCCTGGTCACCGCGCTGATCAGCGTCGGAGTCGGCCTGGGCATCGTGGGCATCGTCGCCGCCACCCTCTCCTTCGCGACCTCCGCCACGACCCTGGCCGGCATGATCGGTCTGGGCGTGGGCATCGACTACGCCCTGTTCCTGACCACACGCTTCCGCCAGGACCTCATCGACGGACACCATCCGGTCCGGGCCGCGGCCCGCACGGCCCGCACCAGCGGCCGCGCCGTCCTCATCGCCGCCCTCACCGTCGCCGTCGCCATGCTCAGCCTCTACGCGTGCGGACTCAGCTTCATCGGCAAGATCGGCCTGGCGGCCACCCTCGCCGTCGTCGTCACCGCAGCTGCCGCCCTCACCCTGGTGCCGGCAGGCCTGGGCCTGGTCGGCAGGCACGTCGACCGGCTCCGGCTGCGCCGCCCCGTCGCCGAGAGCACGGGGGAGCGGGACGGCTGGCACCGCTATGCGGAACTGGTCGCCCGGCGCCCCTGGACGTTCCTCCTCATCGGCCTCGCCGTCCTCGGCGTGTGCTCCGTACCGCTGCTGTCCATGCGCCTCGGCCACGTCGACGCCGGCGCGGACCGGCCGGGCAGCAGCACCCGCAGCGCCTACGACTGGATCGCGAACGCCGGCGGGCAGGGCTTCGGAACGGGGGCGAACGGCCCCGTCGTCACCGTGGTCGACGTGAGCAAGGCCCATACGCCCGTCGACCGGATCTCCGGCGATGTGACCGCGGCGCTGAAGCGCACCCATGGCGTCGCCTCCTTCACCCCCCTCGCGCCGAGCGGCGACGGCCGGATCCTCGTCACCACCCTCACCCCGGCCACCGGCCCGCAGGACGCCGCCACCGGCGCCCTGCTCGACACCCTCTCCGCGCACACGCTGCCCGAAGCCCTCGGCGGCACGGGCGCCGAGGCCTATCTCACCGGCAGCGTGGCCGGCCAGGCCGACTTCCGCGCCACGATCCAGCAGCGGCTGCCGATCGTCATCGGCATCGTCCTGGTCCTCGCCTTCCTGCTGCTCATGACCGTCTTCCGCAGCGTGGTGATCCCCCTCAAGGCCGTCGTCCTGAACCTGTTCACCACGGCCGCGTCCTACGGTGTGCTCGTCGCGGTCTTCCAATGGGGCTGGGGCGACTCGCTCCTCGGGCTCTCGGAGCCGGTGCCCATCGAGTCGTACGTCCCGATGATGATGTTCGCGATCGTCTTCGGACTCTCCATGGACTACGAGATCTTCCTCCTCTCCCGCATCGCCGAAGCCTGGCAGCGCACCGGCGACAACCGGCGCTCGGTGGGGGAGGGGCTGTCCGCGACGGCGCGTGTCATCTCCGCCGCGGCCTTCATCATGACCGCGGTGTTCCTGTCCTTCACCGCCTCGCCCACCGTGGTCGTGAAGATGCTCGCCCTGGGTCTGGCGATCAGCGTGATCGTCGACGCCACCGTGGTCCGCCTGGTCCTGGTGCCGTCCGCCATGTTCCTCATGGGCAGGGCGAATTGGTGGATACCCCGCCGGCTGGACCGGGTCCTGCCGCACCTGCATGCCTGACCGCCGGCCCGTCCCGCCGCCCCGACCCGACCGACCCGGACTGAGAGACCACGTGACATCGAACCGCAGGAGCCTGATCCGCATCCTGGTCGCCGCGACCGCCGCACTGGGCGCCCTCACCTGCGCGACCGACCTGCTCGTCGAGCACAGGACGGAGGCGCGGGTCGCCGCCCGGGCGTCACACCGCCTGAAGCCCCACGGGCCGGTGCACGTCGCACTCACCACCCCGCTCGCGGGGCTGCGCACCCTCGGCGGGCAGGTCGGCGACATCGACGTGAGCGCCAAGGGCGTGCACCGTCAGCAGGCCGTCGTGGACGTGGCCGTCAGCCTGAAAGACGTCACGACCGACGGCGACAGCGCCGGCGGCACCGCCACCGCGACCGTCGGATACGACCAGGTGACCCGCCGCCTGGGCGCACTCGGCGACGGCCTGGCAGCGGGCGGCGACGGTGGCGACCTGATCCTCAGTGGCAGCGTCGGACGGCTCGGACTCCCGGTCACCGTCCGGGCGAAGGTGTCCACGACCTCGAACGCGCTCACCGTCACGCCCACGACCATCGGCATCCTCGGCCGGAGCGCGACCGTCGACGGCCTCTCCGCCCTGCCGGCCGCCTCCGGACTGCGGGACGAACTGCAGCCCCGGACCGTGGCCGTCACCGGACTGCCCCACGGCGTCGCGCTCACCTCGGCACACGCCGCCGACGACGGCCTCGTCCTCGCCTTCTCCATCGCCGCAGGCCCGACGCCGGACCCGGGCGGCGGAGCGGCCTGATCCGCCGGACCCCGAACGACAGTGCCCCGGTACTCCGAATGGTTGCCCGGCGGTGGTTATAAGCTGGATGAACGTGAGAACCGGCACGTCAACGACCGTGCCGGACCGCGGCCCAAGCATGAGGGAGCGACCGATGACAGCGGGAACCGAGCGAGCCGTACTGGCGGGCGGTTGTTTCTGGGGTATGCAGGACCTGATCCGCAAGCAGCCGGGCGTGGTCTCCACACGCGTCGGGTACAGCGGCGGCGACACCCCGAACGCCACGTACCGCAACCACGGCGACCACGCCGAGGCCATCGAGATCCTCTTCGATCCGACGGCCACGAGCTACCGCGACATCCTGGAGTTCTTCTTCCAGGTCCACGATCCGACCACGAGGGACCGCCAGGGCAACGACATCGGGCGCAGCTACCGGTCCGCCATCTACTACACCGACGAAGAGCAGCACCGCATCGCCGTGGACACGATCGCGGACGTCGAGGCGAGCGGGCTGTGGCCGGGGAAGGTGGTCACGGAGGTCGAGCCCGTGGGCGACTTCTGGGAGGCCGAGCCCGAGCACCAGGACTACCTGGAGCGCTATCCGAACGGGTACACGTGCCACTTCCCGCGCCCGAACTGGAAGCTGCCGCGCCGGGCTTCCTCCCCGACGAACTAGTACTGCAACGGCCCTTGTCGTGACCGCTGGGCAGTTCACGGACTGTGTCCGCGTTGCTTGTAGTGGCTGGTGCGAGCTTGGTATTGGCGTCGACGCCGCCAGATTGACCAGTGCAGGATGTGGTCGATGGGTGCGGGGCGGCGGTCGGTGAGCCGGGCGATCTGACGTCTGATTTCGGCAAGGCTGAGGTGGATGACCGGGGAGGATCCGTTTCTGAGAATGTTCGTGTGCCCCGTATCGGGGTGGCCGGCCACGCATCCGTCCCGATCGCGTGCGCGCTGACAAGGCGTACGCCTCCCGCAAGGACTGCACCTACCTGCGTAGACGAGGTATGCGCTGCACCTCCGTACCAGGCCGACCAGGCGCGTAACCGCAATCAGCGCGGCTCCGGCGGCGGCCGGCCGCCGAAGTTCGGCCCGGTCGACCACCACGAGCGCCATGCGGTCGAGTGCGGAATCAATCGCCTCAAGAGGCACCGCGCCTTCGCCACGAGACACGACGGGCCAGCGGTCCGCCATGAGGCGACTGTCCTCATCGCAACCCTGTGCGGCGGAGCCGGAGCCGCGGGCACCCCGGCCTCGCCATGAGCAGGAGCGGCCCCCCCGCTGGCA
Source organism: Streptomyces sp. NPDC107581 (assembly GCF_055657175.1). Lineage (NCBI taxonomy): Bacteria > Bacillati > Actinomycetota > Actinomycetes > Kitasatosporales > Streptomycetaceae > Streptomyces > Streptomyces sp. NPDC107581. Next base: position 70,114 of record NZ_JBVKBH010000005.1, on the reverse strand, counting down.
CCCTGAACTCCGTGCCGACCAGCAGCGCTTCCGGGCCGCCCGCATTCCTGGGATGGTGCCACGGTCGCAACCTGACTGGATCACACCTGAGGCACCGGACGCAGCCACCGCAGACACCGGGCAGCGTGGGTGGCGGGGCTGCGCACCGACGAGCAGCCGGTCGACTGACCGACGGGCGCCCACCCCGTGGCGGCGGCGGGCGCCGTGCGGGGCCGGCGCCCGCCTGGATGCACGGCTGCTGTCCGGAGTGGTCACGCCAGTGCGGCACCTCGTGGGAGCGCGCGGGCTACCGGTCGGTGTCCTGGTACGGGGAGGCGCAGTAGTCGACGTTGTCGATGACCACGCACGCCGTGAAGAGGATGATCGGATTGCTCCGGATATCGGTGGTTTCGCTGCATTTGTTGTTGTCGTTCTCGTTGAGGTGATACAGCGTCTGAAGGTTTCCGACCTTGCGGTAGTAGCGGACGGCGACCCCGTAGCCATCCCCATAGACGTCGCAGACCCTGACGGCGCCGTTCGCACCGTAGGACACGGCCTTCGCGCGGGTGTGAGCGCCGTAGGCGACGAGGGAGGTGCGGTCGGCGGCCTGCGCCGGCCCCGATAGCGCCAGTGCGCCCAGCAGAGCCGCGCCGGCGGTCAGTGCGCGCCCCGTCTTCCGATACCTGGTCATGATTTTTCCCTTCTCGTCGGCCCGTCGGGCCTGAGGATCCCCCGTGGCGCGTGCCGTCGGGCTGGGCGGGGCCGGTCGAGGTCCTGCCGGGGCGTCGAGCTTTCCGGCCGCGGCTTTGTCAGGGCAGCCCCTGCTGCCACTTCGGACAATCCCGTAGCGTCGCGTCGGCACGATCACGGGGGTGGATTCGGGTGGATTGTTCGATGGGTCGTCGGGAGATTCCACTGGATTCCAGCGCGGGTCCGGTGCAGCAACTGGCCCACGCGCTACGCGAGTTGATGGCGAAAGTCGGCGGTCCGACGTGCCGAGGAACCGACGGAATTCGCTGACCTGCTGAAACGTGGCTCACGAGATGCGCAGGTCCCGCGTTGGGACGTGGAGATTCCCGGCGAATGTGCCTCGCGGCGATGGTCGTCACCAGCGATGGCGTGTCTGCAGCCGGACTGACACCGCGTTGCGGAGGGGAGCAACACGGTGACCAGGAAGGCTGTACGGAACGCCTTCAGCGCCGGTTTCAGACGTTCGGTATCCAGTGTCCCGGAGTGTTCGGGATCCAGTGGGCCGGAGTGACGGCCGTAGTGCCGTCGCTGTGGAAGTTTGCCGGGGCGACTGCCGTAGTGCCGTCGCTGTGGAAGTTCGCCGGGGTGACCGCCGCGATGGGGTCCTGGTACTGGTCGACCGCGGCGACTGCCGGCACTGCAGCGATGGTGGCAATGACACCGGCTGCAACGGTTGCTGTGGCCAGCCGAGAGATCTTCATCCTGACTCCTGTGCGAGTGCGGATCTTCGTCCGTGTCGATCAAGCCCCGAGCCGCTCAGGCTGCCGTCGAACTCGAGGTGCTCCGAGAACCGCGGCGGGCTCCCTCCAGGGCCGCCGGTGGCGGCCCTGGAGGTACTGTCGGTCAGCCGATCAGGCCGGGGAACCAGATGCGTGGGTCGTGGCTCATCGGGTGCTCCTTCCGTGGCGCGGGTCCACCGACGCTGACGCGGTCAGGGGAGGGGCGAAGTGCATGCCAACCATGCTGGGTGCGAGGCCCACGGGATGGGCTCCGCACGGCGACGGAATGGGCGAAACTTGCTTTCATGGCACGTGTATCGGCGGATTCCGTACTGAGCCATGGAACAGCGGCTGGTGGCCGTGCTGCAGTGGTACGACCGCCTCGCCGCGGAGCGGGCGGCCCGCTGGGGCTCATCCCCGCCCGCTTGGGAACCCGCTGCAGTACGAGCGCCGCCAGCCCGGTGACAGCCGCCCGGCCCCGCTGAGCCCACGCGGGCATTCCGTCACCTCACGCGAGGCGCATTGCGTCGGTGCCCCGTACCGGGCGATGGCCGGGCGTGCGGTGTTCTCCGCCTCGTCCCTGGCACACGCGGCATCGCGCCGGGCTCTTCTCTCGCTGCCGCTGCCGCTGCCGCTGCCGCTGCCGCTGCCGCTGCCGCTGCCGCTGCCCCTGGTCTGCGTCGAGGCGTGCGATGGCGACTGGTAGGAGTGGGAGGCGCGCTGGGAGGCGGTGGTGCGGGAGCGGCGCAGTCGCCGCGGGACGATGACGGCGCGGATCCGCCCTATCGGGGCTGGCGTGTTTCGGGTCGGCGGACCGGAAGCTGGTGGACCTGGCTGGTGATCGCCGCCTATGCGCAGTTCCGGCTCGCCCGGCCACTCGCCACCGACCTCCGGCGTCCCCGGGAGAATCCGGCCGAGCCGAACAAGCTGACGTCCGCCCGCGTCGGCATGGGTTCAGGAACCTGTGCGCGAAGACCGGCTCTCGTGGGTCAGATGCCGAGCGGGGTCAGGCGTCGGCCTCGTCCTCCGACCCGGGCGCGTCACCGATGGCGACGCGTAGGTCGTGCATCCCTTGCAGAATGTCGATGAGGGCTTCTTCCGCCCCGCTCAGAGCGTGTCGGGTTCCCTCTGGGTCGCCGCGTTCCGCGTGGAGCTGGGCGCTGAGGGCGTACACCGCTGTCATGACGGCGGCGAAGGCGGCCTCCCGGCCGGGTGGGAGTTCTTCCGCCTCGGGTTCGGAGACCTGCAGTGCGGTGCGCTGCAGCCGGTTCGTCAGGACGTTGACCGCGAAGCCGGGGTCCGCTCCCAGCTGTTCTCCCCAGCCGGCCAACGTTTCGAGGACGTCCTCGATCTCGTCTTCCTCGTTCAGACGGGTTGCGGCGGTGATCTCGAGCTCGGTTTTCGCCAGCAGGCTGCCCAGAAGGTGCAGGCGGTCTTCTTCCTGCGGCCCCTCGGGTCGTTTCTCCGGGTCTGCCACCGGCTCGGCCGCGAGGGCGGCCAGCGCTGCATGGACCTGCACTGCACTTACCGGGCGCTCGCTGCTGGTGCTCACGTCTTCAGCTTCACCCAGCCAAGACGTATTGGCCTGCCCAGACACACGGAATCCATTCGTCGGGAGGCCGTCCTAGTGTCGGTGTCCGCTTCCGGGTGTGAGGTTCCTTGACGCACTGCAAGGGCATGGCAGGGCCCATGACCAGGGCGCGGCGGGCGCCGACGCGGTGGTGGGATGCGGGTGAGTGGGCACGATGACCTCGCAAACCTGGGCATCGGACCGCAAGCGCCTGGTGTCACCCGTGAGGGGGAGGGCTCCTCGGCTGCCGGTCTTGCAGTTGGGGCGGCGCGGCTCGGCAGCCAGGCGCATGCCGCGCCAGCGGCCACGGCATCGACGTCCTCCCTGGCAGCGGCCGTGCGGGGAGCCGGTGTGGCGCAGACCGGTGTGGGCACCGGGGCCGGCGGCTTCTTCGTCGGTCCGGTGGTGGCTGTGGGCTCGGCAGCTTTCGTCGGGGCCGGCGAGGGCTTGGTCGCCGTGGCCGCAGCCGTCGCTTCGGGCGTGTCCGTGGATACTGCGGAGGGGGCACCGGGCGCCGGGGCGGCCGGGGAGTGCGTGGCGCCGGTGCCGGGCGCCGCGCCGAGCTCCTGGCCGTCGTCACCCCGGCAGCCCGTGAGGGCCAGTAGCCCGCACACCGCCAGGGCGGTCAGTGCCGCCGTCCCCCGCGCCCGTCTGCCGTACCCCCGACCGCCTGCATCGTCGTCTCCTCCCGCCGGTTCACCATGGGCGGCACGCTAGCCCCGGCGAATCTGGGAGGGTGAGTGGCCGGATCCCTTCGTCACCTCGCACGGGCCGCGTTGTTGCGGAGTGCGTACCTCCGTTACCTGGCCCGCCAGAGCGGAATCGGCCCGGCACCGGGAGACCAGTCCCTGGCACCTGCTGGACGAGATGGCCAAGACGCTGATGTGATCCCGATGCGAAGAGACTGAGCTTCTCCATAAAAAGCAGGAGCGAAGTGTCAGCGGCTGTTCGATAGTCTCCACGGGAAAGGAGGTGCCAATGGCATTGGTGAAGAAGGGGTCCCGACGCATCACGGTCGACGGCATCTCCTACCGTTGGAGAATCCGGCGAAAGCCGACCTACAGCCAGGCCCTGGCTTGGTGCCCGCTCACCTACGTGGTCGAACTCGCCGACTCACCGGGCAGCACCCTGGTGGTTACAACCAACCACCCCCATCCAGGCAACTGGATGCTCGAGTCGCCAAGCGCGGTCGTCCCCTCCGCAGTCGCTGAGAGTATCCGCTCTGCACGCACCCGCGGATGGGCGCCCAAGAGCCCCGGCTCCCCATTCCACCTGGACCAGTCGGACGGCTTCGTCTCTCCTCACTGACTGACTCCGCACCGAAGGACTCACCACTCAGGGAGCGGTGAGTCCTTCGACTCTCCGCTCCCTACCTTCCTCAGTTGGTTCACTCCGTGAACCAACTGAGACGAAGAGTATCGCTGGGGAAAATTCGGGCTCCGACCGCAGTTCCGTGATGCTCATGGCTGGGTGAGGATCCGGGTCCGGAGAAGTTCGAACGAGGCAGTCGGTGGATGCGGTCCGGCGCCGGATGCCCGGCCTTCTCGGCCAGATGGCGTCCCGCGTGATGGTGTAGGCGATCACCGTGCGGGTGTGCGCGGGCGGGTGCCCGGGGCGTGCATCCGGTGACGGTCTCCGCTCCCTGCGCATAGGGCAGGCCACCGTGCAAATCTCCCTGGTGAACGGCCAGTTCAACCTTGGAGGTGCTCGATGGCCTTGTCCCAGTCTGACCTGCAACGCCTGCAGGAGTCACTACGCATGGCGGACGGCATCGAGCTCGTCCGCAACGTCGCCGAGCGCATGCTGCAGGAGCTGATCGAGGCCGAGCTCAGCGGCCGGATCAGCGCCCAGTGGAACGAGCACACCGAGGCCCGCACCGCCTTCCGCAACGGCCACCGGGAGAAGACTGTACGACCCGGACACCGACGACGTCGTCCAGGCCGAGCTCGGCCTGCTGGAGCAGACCGAGCCCCGCGACGGGGACGAAGCTGTCCGCGGCGAACTCATCCGGCGTGCCGGCGGGTACGTCCAGGCCGATGTCGACGCCTGGCTCGCCCACGCCCTGGCTGCGCACCTCGGGCACCACCGCGACCCGGCTGTCCGCGAGGCCGCGGCTGGCCTTCTCAACCCGCCGGTCCTCGCGCACGCCGCGCTGCTCGCCGAACTCACCCGCTTGGTCCCCGGCGTCGACGTCGACCAGCTGGCGTTCGCGGCCCGGTTTGCCACCACCGAGTCCGAAGCCGCCGGTGCCCTCGCCGTGTTCCTCGCCAGCGTCCGGTCTTACTGGCTCTAGCAAAAGCCGTTCAGCCCCGGAACCGGGTGCCCATCGGCGGCGTCTATGGCGCCGCAAGTGCACAGCACCGTCGGCATCGACCATCTGAGGGAGCATCCGCGATGACCTGGAGAGCCTGGAGAACCTGGAGAGCACTGATCGCGAGTCTGGCTGTACTCATCGGCCTGACCGCCGCCGGAACTTTGCCCGCCTTCGCCGGCATTGATGGGCGGGATCCCTGGATCGACCAGCACTGCGGCATAGACACCATCGGGAGCGGTAAGACGACCATCGCCGTGCCCGTGGACCGGCTCAGCCTGAATTTCGAATCCATCGGGCACGACCCCGCCGGGTCCAAGATCACCGTCGTCTACACCATCCCCGGCACCAGTAAATACGGCACCCTCTTCGGCCAGTACGACCCCGCCAGGGCAAACGCCGTCTTCAACTACACGATCGACTACCCGCCCGCCGACTCGACGCTGAGCATCAGCTTCGAGATCGCCTGGCCCGACGGCACCTACTACAGCGAAACGCTGACGCGCCCCCTGCTCCACTGCACGCGGGACAACACGAGCGAGGTCGACAAAAGGTGGTGGCAGGACCCCGCCCCCGTCACCGTCTTCCAGCAGTGCACCACCGTCGGCGCATGGCCGTTCTCCGTCCGCGCGGTGGACGTGACCGTGCGCCGCTCGCACGACGAGCCCGTCTCCGCGGGAGTGCCGGTCTGGACCGACTACTGGATCTCCGGCAAGAAGGGCTACACCTCGGGAGCGTCCGGCACCACCGATTCCACCGGTGACTCCTGGCAGACGTTCAGGCTGGTCGCCCCGCCCACCGAAGCCGAACTCGACATCGTGTCGACCCTCCGGGACACCTCCTCCTCCCCCTACTCCTGGCCCGTGCACACCTGGGTTCCGATCGCCTGTTGACCGGACGGAGTCACTGGGGTGCGCTGACCCAGTAAGCAGCGCTCCGCCCATACGCGGGGAGCAGGCCCGCCCGTGATCACGGAGGGTGGCTGTCACGCTGTCACCCTCCCGTTTGTCACGCGTCCCGATCCGGTTGTCACGTTGCGGTGTCACGCTGGCGATTTGGCCCGGAGTCACGGGCCCGGCACCGGTTGTGAGCCACCGTGCCGATCAGCGTGACACCTGTCCCAGAGCGGCTAAGGTCCGCATCCGGATCCGATCCGCCATCGCCCGCTGAACAGTTCGCCGATCTGGCTGCGTCGTCGAGCAGGGACCAGGACCCAGGTGGCCCCTTCGACACCCCCAGAACCTGGGTCCCTGGGTCCGGAGACCGGTGTTTTCCCTGGTGGCCGCGGGAAATGGGCCGGAAGCTGGGTCCACCTGGGTCCTGGGTCCGCGCCCTGCTGATGGACGTGGCCTCAACAGGCCGCAGCCCGCGGGGCGACCTCCGCGTGGTGGCAACGTCCCGCGGCTACTGCAAATCCCCCGCTCAAGGCCTGTTGCCTCGCTCGACACCCGGCCTTGCACCTCAGCCCCGGTGTAGCCCGCCTCCACCAGAGAGGTCGGCGCCCCGTACAACACGGCCTGCAACACCCGGGTGCAACAGAGCCCGTGTTGCAGCCCTGACCTGGCAACTCTCCACCCAGTCGGAACCGGGCGCCTGTTGCACCCGGGTGTTGCAGTCCACCGGCCGAGTTCGGACCCGGGCCAGCCGAGTACGGCCTTGCACCCCAATGTAGGTAGGTACTTGTAGTTCCTATGTGCGGGTTGTAGATCTCCCCCCTGAGAGCAACAGCTCGCCCGCGGGCACCCGTCATCTACCGCTCTCTTGCACCGCTGCCCGTCGCCGCGCCCGCCCACATGATCTTTCCCGGCCCTGTGTGGCCCTCTGTGGCCTTCTGGCGCCCTGTCCAGCCCTCGCGGTGATCAATGCCTCCCAGGCGCTCACAGCGGCGTACAGCGCCTCGCGAATTCGCACAGCGTCGTCAATCTGGAGGAGCTGGCACCCGGCAGACCACCCACGCGGGCCTACTCGCCGCCGGCCTCTCCGCCATTCCCGGCCACCAGCTCTGCTCTCAGGGGGAGAGATCTGCAACCCGCGCATAGGTACTACGAGTACTTACCTACATTGGGGTGCAAGGCGGCTCCCCGCGGCCCGGTCGCGAGCCTCGGTAGCAATCAGGTGCAGCAGACGTGCTGCTCGCTGCTGCAGTTGATGCCCTTGGCGGTGAAGGGTGCAAGGCGACTCTGCTGCTCGGGCTGCTGCTGATCTGCCGGGGTGCAGCGCAGCATTCGCACGACCGGGGCGGCGCACTGCTGCTGCTCGTGTAGCAGGGTTGACCTCACCGGTGCAGCGGGCGGCCGCTGCATCCGGAGCGTCTACGGGTTCGCGCCTGCTGCCACCGGGGCGCCCTCGCCCCTGCTGCTGCACGCCCGCAGCGCGCAGTCGAAGAACACGTCGATGTCGGCGCCGGCGTCCCGGCGTGTGATCTCGTACGCCGCCTTCGTCGCCTCGAAGGCGGCTACTACGGGGAGAGTGGGCGCCTGGTGCGCCTCGGTCTCCACGTCCAGGTACATGGCGAAGCCGAAGTTGTGGGCGCGGTTCCGCTCCGCGGTCACCACCTTCTGGTGGGCCTTGCGGGCCGCCTCGAACCACCGCGTGGCGGCGTCCGTGCTCAGAGCGTTGACGACGATCGCGAAGAACGGGGTCACCTGCTGCGCGCTCTCGGGCCAGCTGCTGGTGGGTGAGCCGAAGCGGTTGCCCAGCTCCTGGGTGAGATGGAAACCGAAGTTGTGCGTCACTGCGTACTCGTACCGCGTGGGACAGCACCCGAGCAGGGCGGCGCGCGACACCACGTCCCAGGAACCCCCATACGGGCTGTCCTGCCTGCGGCGTCTCCCCTCCAGGGGAGGGTCCGGCACCCGTCCCATCGCATGTTCTGGAGACAGTCCCTAGTACCGCATCAGGCAACGTTCGCCTTCTTCTTGGGGCGCGCAGCAAGCCGGACGCGCAGTCGGCGAGCAGGTCAAAAGCAGCGGCTGCGCAGGCGTGGGCGGTGCCGGGGGAGAGGACGAAGCCGACCGCAAGTTGGGCCAGGGTGTCGTACCTGCGCAGGTACACCAGGCCGACCAGGGCACGTTGGTGCGGCGGGGATTGCAGCGGCGGTCACCCTCACGGGTGACGATGAGCATGGCGACCAACTCGACCAGGGCGTGCGGCAGGTCAAGTGCGGCAGGATAGGAACCCACGAGGCGCCCGGGCTAGTGGGTCGAGACTTCCACACCTTCCTCAACCGCACGGGGGGCTTCGTGCGTTGCGGGCACCGACGTCATCACCCGATCAGTGGCCGCGCTGAAAGGGCTCACTGAGGCTGGCACTCGACTCAAGGACGGTCACATGCGGAAGTCCATCATGGCCTGCGTCCTGGGCTCAGCTCTTGCCGCCGGCCTCTGCGCAGTCACAGGGCCTGCATCTGCGGAGCTGAATGGCTCACCACTGCGCGCCGCAGGGCTGCCGCTCTTCAGCGACATGGCCCCCTCCGGCACTCCGGGCGAGTACCTCGGGCGGGTGCAGTACGGCAACCTGCGTACCTTCTTGTGCACCGACCAAACGGAGAGGGCACAGGTCGCGCTCACAAACAAGCTGACCCTGTCGGCAGGAACGGGCTCCAGGACCCGTGAAGCCGATGAAGTCTTCTGGGAATCCACCGAACCTGCCTCTACCGGACAACTGGACGTCGAGATCGCCCTCACTGCCGCCCACCTGTGCGCAGGCCAGGGACCAGTCGTGATCGCGGGAGACGTCATGTACGGCAACCGCGCTTTCCGGATCACCAGCAGCGGCACAGCAGGCGACGAGGTAAGAGTCGCCGAAGTTCCCGAGGACGGCGAGGGCAACGACGACGAAGCCGTAGCGCCTCAGGACACGGGCCAGGTCATCCGAACCAAGGCCGCTCGCTCACCGCAGGCCGCCGCTGCAACTCCGGTGGTCAACCTCATGATCCTCTATACCCAGGCCACAGAGGACGCCCTCGGTGGACCCGCCGCCACGCGGACCGCTCTTCATAACGAGGTCAGCCGCCTCAACCAAGCACTGGCCCGCAGCGGCGTCACCGGCCGGGTCCGCACGGTCCACCTCGCCAAGCTGACTAACTACGTCAACGCCCCCACGGCCAAAGGCGACCTCGACCGCCTCTACGCGCCGAAGGACGGATACCTCGACGGCGTTCCAGCTCTCCGCAACAAATACAACGCGGACTTGGTGACACTCGTCGCCCCGAACTACCAGGGGGGGACCGGCGGCATGGCGCGCCGCGTCGATCCCACAGCCCAGACAGCCGGGCAGGCATACAGCGACATCGCTGTCGGAAAGCTCCCCGTCATGGGCATGGCCCACGAGATCGCCCACACCATGGGCGCGGTCCATGACTGGAAGACGACCCCTATCCGCAGCAAGCTGTACCCGGCCAACCACGGCTACGTTGCCGCCAGTGGCAAATGGCGCGACATCATGTCCTACCCCGGCGCATGCGGTGGATGTGAACGCATCGCCTACTTCTCCAACCCCAACCTCACCTACGAAGGCGAACCGCTGGGAGCAGGCGGCAACCGACCGGCAAATCTTGCCCGCGTCTTCAACACCACCATGCCCATCGTCGCCCGCTACCGATAGCGCGCACCACGTCAGAATGACTACGTGGCTGAACGCGTGCGGGTCCGTGAGGTCGACGACAACGAGGGACAACGCTTGCTGCGGATCGTCCGCCGGGGCACTGGTTTGGTGGTGACCTGGCGGCGGGCTCAGATGGTGCTGTTATCCGCAGGGCATGCCTGTAGCGAAGATCGCCGAGGTGACGTTCACCAGTCCGGACCGGGTCCGCGATGTGCTCCACAACTTCAACGCGGACGGCTTCGGCTCGCTCTACCCGAAGTACAAGGGTGGCCGGCCGAAGACCTTCACCCTTCCAGAACGCCGGGAGATCAAGAAGATCGCCAAGTCGAGGCCGGCCGACCACAGTCTGCCGTTCTCGACCTGGAGCCTGGCCAAGCTAGCCGACTTCCTGGTCGCCGAGGGGGTGGTCGACGACATCAGCCACGAGGGCCTTCGGGTCCTGCTCCGTGAGGAGGACGTCTCGTTTCAACGTGTGAAGACCTGGAAGACCTCACGCGATCCTGACTACGCGGCCAAGAAGGCCCGTGTCGAATACCTCTACGCGATCGCTGACGGTGAGGTCATACCCGAGGAAGGCGAGCCCGAAGTCATCTTCTGCGTGAATGAGTTCGGACCGCTCAGCCTCCAGCCGCACCCAGGTCGGCACTGGGCCGAACGCGGCGGTAGGCACAAGGACCCCAATCGCGATCCCCGGCCTCGCCGCCGGGCGACCTACACCCGCCCGCAGGGGGTCCGGCACTTGTTCGCCGCATACGACTTGGCCAAAGACCAGCTCCATGGGCACATCAAGAAGACCAAGAACCGCTCGAAGTTCCTGGAGTTCTGCCGTTACCTGCGCTCACTGCACCCGATGGACGTGCGCATTGCGATCGTCTGCGAGAACTACTCCCCGCACCTGACGACGAAGCGGTGTCAGCGAGTCGGGACGTGGGCCGCGGCGAAGAACGTGGAGATCGCCTACATCCCGACCAACAGTTCCTGGCTCAAACGGATCGAGGCCGAGTTCACCGCCCTGCGCTACTTCGCGCTGGACGGGACCGACCACGTCAGCCACATGGAGCAGGGCAGCATGATCCGGCGCTACGTCATCTGGCGGAACAAGCATGCTGCCGACGACCGTCTCCGTGAGGTGGTGAACAGGGCGAACGTTGCTTGATGCGGCACTAGCAGTCGTCCAGGCCGGGCTTCGTCCTCGACGAACTAGCAGTCGTCCGGGCCGGAAACCGAGGCCGCCCGCCGCGTGAGCCTTTGCGCGGACGGGTGGCCCGGCTGTCGACCGATGCACCGCTGACGCCGTTGTGCTGCTGACGCCGAGTGCCCCGCTGGCGCTGATGGGCAGCCGACCCCCGGCCTCCCGCCGACGCCGTTGTGCCATTGGCGCCGGGCTTCCCGCTGGCTCCGGCGGCCCGTCCGACCTCCCGTGGCAGACGCGGAAGCTCCATCTCCGGGGCGGGCCAGGTCAGTTCGTACAGGTGGGCACGCCCCCGGCCGGTGATCTGTGCGTGGGCGGGATGACCTGGCGAGCGGTCGCCGCCCGCTCCTCCGTCACCTGGCCGGAGTCGGCCAATCATGGTGCGGGGCGGTTGACTTCACGGACATCCATTGGTTGAGTGGCTCATCCACTGAGCCACTGGAGGACGGCGTGGAGGCACTGCCCCGCGAAACCATCGTCGATGTCCTGGAAGACCGTCTGCGCAAGGACATTCTCAACGGGCGCCATCCGGCGGGCAGTTATCTGCCGCCCGAGCGCACGCTGGCCGACGGCTACGGCGTCACACGCACCACCCTCAAGCACGCGTTCGGGCGTCTCATGCAGGCCGGACTGCTGGAGACCCGGCACGGCGTCGGCACCCGGGTGCGGGACTACCTGCGCCTGGGCGGCGCCGACCTGCTGCCCATGCTCGTGCGGCACAGCCCCGACTGGATCGGTGAGGTCTTCGAAGTGCGGTACAGCATCGGAGCGTTGATCGCGGAGCGGGCCGCGGCCCGGGCGAGCGACCGGCAACGGGCCGAGCTGCGCACGCTGCTGACAGCCGTCGGCGAAGCGGCAGACGCCGACGCCGTACAGCTCGCGGACATCGAGGTCCACCGGGCCCTCGCCCGCGCCACCGGCAACCGTGTCTACGTCCTGCTGACCAACACCCTCTTCAACGCCTATCTGCCGGTACGCGCCGCCCTCAAGGGGCCGTTCGTCGACGCACGGGCGGCGCACGGGCGACTGGAGCCGGTCGTGCACGCGGTGCAGACCGGCGACGAGTCCGCCGCCCGGCGGGCGGCCGAGCAGTATCTGACGGCAACCGAGAGGATCATGCTGGAGGGCCTCGGATGAACGCGGCGACGACCTCACCCACGGGCACGAGCAGCGCCCCGCCCGCTCGCGGCACCGTCTTCCACGAGACGATGCTCGGCACGCTGCACCTCGACGACGAGCACCGGACCCGCCGTGTCCACCTCGATCTGACGGTCTCGGCGGAGCACCGCCTACGGCTCCGCGGCACGACACAGGCCCGGGCCGCCGGCCGGATACGGGTCGCAGGCTGGACCGACGACCCAGGCGCCGAGGGCGAGATGGAGATCTCCCCGCTCTCCCGGCGCAGGATCCGCTACCGCATCACCTTCACGGCCGACGGCCGCCGGCTGACCCTCGACGGCTGGAAGTCCGTCACCCCGCGCCGGCCCGTGACCTCGATGACCGTGCTGCCGTACACCCTCTACGAGGACGGCGCACGGATCGGCACGGGCACCCTTCGTTTTCCGCTCGGCACCCAACTCCTGCCGTTCCTTGCGAGCTTCCGGTTCCCGCGGCGCGAGGATCCCGCCGCGCTCCTCGCACCCCGCTGGCGCGGCGAGCCGGGCCGCACCGAGGTCTGGTACACCACCATCACCGACCCGGACACCGGCAGCGGACTGTGGCTGCACCACGAACTGACCGCGCCGGCCGACGGATCCGAGCCGTACGCGCACGGCTGGGCCGCGGTCTTCCCCAAGGGCGGCCCCGTGCGGCACGCCCGCTTCGGCCCCGCCGAGTGGACCCCCGCGACCTCCGGTTTCACGGCCGACGGGGTCGAGGCCGGACCCGGGCGCCTGTCGGGTTCGGCCGAGGACGGTGCCCTGCGCTGGGACCTGACCGAACGGTCCGCGGACGTACCGCTGTTCACCTTCCCCCGCTGGTCCTGGCGCCGGCCCCTGCTGCCCGCCGCCCAGCTGCTGCCCGCGGCCACGGCCGCCTACGACGGCACCTTCACCCACGACGACACGACGTTGACGCTCACCTCGGCCCCGGGCGCCTCCGCAAGGATCTACGGACACGGCAACGCCCAGCGCTGGGCTTGGCTGCACGCGGACCTCGGCGGCGGAGACGTCCTGGAGATCGTCGCCGCCGTCTCCACCCGTCCCGGCCTGCGCAGGCTTCCTCCGTTGGCCTTTCTCCGGCTGCGCCGGCAGGGCCGCACCTGGCCCCGCCGGCCCGAGCGGCCGGCGGTCGGCTGGGCCGGAGCGGGACGTTTCCGGGCCGGCATCGCCCTGCCCACGTGGACCGTCACCGGCCGCGCGGGCCTGCGCCGCATCCGGGTCGAGGTCACCCAGCCGACGGACCGTACCCTCACCCTCGACTACACCGACCCCGACGGCAGCCGGGCGACGTGCCGCAACAGCGAACGCGCCGACGCGCACGTCCTGCTGGAACGGTGGTGGTTCGGCGGCTGGCGCACCGAGGCCGAGTGGACACTGGAGGGCACCGCACACGCGGAGGTGGGCACCCGATGAAGCTCACCGGCCTCGTGGCCGCCCTCATCGCCGACGACGGCAGCGCCACCTGGCCACGACGCGTACCGGCCCGACTGGAGGCGGTCCTCACCGCGATGCCGCTCGCCGCCCGCGCCGGCCTGCAGGCGGCGGCGCACGCACTCGACGCCTACGCCGTGGCGCGCACAGGACGCACCCTGGGCACACTCACCACGCCCGAGCGGGAGTCCGTGCTGGGGGAACTCGCCGCGCGCCCCGCGCTGCTCCCGCTCATCGACGTGCTCAAGGTGCCCGTCCTCCTGGCGGCCGGAACGGAGCGGATGCTTCAGGACAGCCCCGCGCCGCGAGGCAGCACACCACCCCCGGACCCGCCGCTCGACATGACGCCCGCCCACGCCTGGCCCGCCCGCTCCACCGCCGACGCCGTGGTCATCGGCTCCGGCGCGGGCGGAGCGATGGCCGCGCGGACGCTGGCCCGGGCCGGGCTCGACGTCGTCGTCCTCGAAGAAGGGCACCACCACTCCACCGCCTCCTTCGGCCGGCGCACGCCCCTGGACCGCTTCACCGAGCTCTACCGGGACGGCGGAGCGAGCGTCGCGGTCGGCAACCCGCCGGTGCTGCTGCCGACGGGCCGAGCCGTCGGCGGCACCACGATCGTCAACGCCGGCACCTGCTACCGCACTCCGGACCACGTCCTCGACCACTGGAGCAAGGACTTCGGATTCACGCCCGCGGACGGATTCGACCGGTATCTGGACGAGGCCGAGCGCACCCTTCGGGTCGCCGCCCAGCCCGTCGACGTCCTCGGCGCCAACGGCCGTATCGCGCTCGCCGGCGCCCGTGAACTGGGCTGGCAGGCCGCGCCCCTGCGCCGCAACGCGCCCGGCTGCCGGGGCTCCTGCCAGTGCGTGGTGGGCTGCCCGACCGGCGCCAAACAGAGCGTGCAGCTCTCCGTGCTGCCCGATGCCTGCGCCGCCGGAGCCCGCATCGTGACCGGTGCACGGGTCGAGCGCCTGCTGGTCGACCCGGACGGTCCCGGCGGGCCGCGTGCGTCCGGGGTGCGCGTAGTGCGGCACGCCGGTGGATCCGAACCCGGCAGCGCGTTCGAGATCCTCGCGCCCCTGGTCGTCGTCGCGGCGGGCGCGCTGCAGACTCCACCGCTGCTGCGCCGCTCCGGACTCGGTCGACACCCCCGGCTCGGACAGAACCTCAGCATCCACCCGGCCACCAGCGTCGCCGGACGCTTCGCTCAACCGGTCACCGCATGGAAGGGCGTGCTGCAGAGCGTCGGAGTGGAGGAGCACCACGCACAGGGCGTCCTCATCGAAGCCACGGCCACCCCGCCGGGGATGGGCTCCTTCATCCTGCCCGGACTGGGCGGCGAACTCCGCCGCGAACTGGAGAGCAGCGACCGGCTCGCCACGCTCGGCGCGATGATCGCGGACCGGCCCTCCGGCCGTGTCCTCGGCCGCGGACGCACGCTGGTCCGCTACGACCTCGACCGCCGTGACGCAGGCCGTCTCGTGCGAGCCGTGCGCGCCATGGGCGAGCTGCTGTTCGCCGCCGGCGCGGAGGAGGTACTCACCGGCATCCCGAGCACGCCCCGCGTACGCAGCCTCGCGGAACTGGACACCGTACTCGACGGCATCAGCGCGCGGCAGCTCCACCTGTCGGCCTACCACCCCACCGGCACGGTCGCCGCGGGTGCAGATCCCGAGCGCTTCCCCCTCGACCCGTGGGGCCGGCTCCGTGGAGTGCACGGGGTAGTGGTCGCGGATGCCTCGGTGCTTCCCAGCTGCCCGCAGGTGAACCCCCAGTTGAGCATCATGGCGGCGGCCCAGGCGATCGCGGAGGAATCACTGCGCACATGAAGCCTGGGCGGGAGGCTCCGACTGCGGGCAGGCCCTGGCGGGTCCGCTGGTCGGCTGCGTCGGAGCCCCTGCGACGCTTCTGGTGAGTTCGCTCGGGATGACCGTCTCGGGTGTGCTCGCGCTCGGTATCCGCAAGCGTGAACCGATCCCGGAGCCGGGTGAACGCCTACGACTGGGCCGCGACATCAAAGAGGCTGAGCCATGTCCTCAAGCATCCCGCCCTGCGGGCCATCATGCTGGGCGACGCGATGTTCAACCTCTTCCTGGTCATGTACCAAGCCATGCTGCTGGTCTTCCTGGAGAGGGAGACGGGACTCGATTCCTCCGGCATCGGCCTCGTCTGCGGCGCACTGCTGGGCGCACTGTCGGCACCTCGGATCTCGAAGCGGTTCGGAGAGGGCCCGGTCATCTGGCTCGCGCCGCTGGTCACCTGTCCGCTGGCGGCCCTGATGCCATGGGCGCGACCGGGTTGGAGCCTCTACGCGGCTGCCACCGGACTCGCGGCCCTCTCGCTCGGGGGAGTCGTACGCTTCGTGGCTCAGTCGAACTTCCAGTAAGCCCTCACACCGGATCGACTCCTGGGCCGGATGAGCGCGACAGCCCGATTCGTGTCCTGGGGCGGCCTCCCGCTGGGCGGAGTCCTGGGCGGCGCCGCGGCTCCGCGTTCGGAGCGCGAGCCACCTTGTGGATCGGCGCCGCCGGCATGACGGCGAGCTTCCTTCCCACCTTCCTGTCACCACTGCGCACCATGCGCACAACGCCCGAAGAGCGAGTTCCCGAAGCCGCGCGTTGAGTGGGCCCCGCCGCACCACGAGACTCCTGTACGGCCAGTCGAAGACGGGCTCCCCGCAACAGGCAGACTGACCTCATGGAGTTCACTTTTTCCGGCCGGGTGATCGAGTGGCGCGGCCCGCCGCCCTACTACTTCGTCCCCGTGCCCGACGAGGAGTCCGCCGACATCCGCGAGGTGGCGGCCATGGCCACCTACGGCTGGGGCGTGATCCCCGTCCGGGCCCGGATGGGCGAGATCGCCTTTGAGACATCACTCTTCCCGAAGGACGGCAGCTACCTGCTGCCGCTCAAGGCGGCCGTGCGCAAGCCGCACAGCCTGTCGGCCGGGGACGAGGTCAGGGTGGAGATGGCCGTCCGTCTCCAGCCCTGAGACCGGCGCGCGGCGCTTCTCCGCCGAGCGGGGACAATCGCACGATGACGCGAACCACCGGGGCCCCGCCCTCCGATCTCGCCCAGGTCGTACCAGGCATGGGCGCCCATGCCCGTACGACGGTGCGGTTGCACCCCCGGCCGGGCGCACCCGGCCCCGAAGACAGCCACATAGGGGGTCCCCTGTTGTGGCCGGCCTCGGAACCATGGCCACGGTGCGAAGCCCCGGACTGTGACCAGTACGAAGGCATCCCGATGGTCGCGGTCGCCCAACTGAAGGCCGCGCACTTTCCGGAGATCGCGTTTCCGCCCGGGACCGACCTGCTCCAGATCCTGTGGTGTGTCGGCTACCACTGCTGCCCGCAGGATGCCCCCTGCCACGTGGTCTGGCGGCGCTCCGCGGACGTGACCACGACCCTGGGCGAGCCGCCGGTACCGGACCTGGAGGGCGAACTGCCCGGCTTCTACGAGAGTTCGATTCCCCGCCCGTGCGTACTGCACCCCGAGCGCATCGTCGAGTACCCCTGGCACGAGGAACTGCCGGGTGACCTCAAGGCCCGGCTCTGGGCCTCCGACGCGAGCAGAGTCCTCTACGAGGAGGTGGCGACGGCGCCCGGCTTCAAGGTCGGCGGCAGCATGGACTGGTCCGTGAGCGACATGCCGAAGCTGGACTGCATCGACTGCGGCGCACGCACCGTTCTCCTCCTCCAGGCCGACAACTTCGAGGGCGACGGTCGCTGGTGCCCGCTCGAAGACCGTCACCTCGTGTACGGGTCACCCGGATACGAGGAACGAAGCGAGCCGACCGGCATGGACTTCGGCCGGGGCGGCAGCCATGGCGGGTTCTTCGTCTGCTCCTCGGACCCGGAACATCCGGTGCTCTTCCACAGCCAATGAGAGCGACCCCGCCGGGTGTATTCCGGCTCCGGGCCGGTGGATCGACTGGCCCGGAGCCCATGCCGGAGGGCGGGTTGGCGGCGCCGCGGCTGCCGGTCCCACCGGTGCGGACGGGGCGTGGTCAGGCGAATGTCCGCAGGGCGCCCTCGCCGTCGGTCCACCGGATGCCGAGCCGCTGGCGGACCAGGAGCCAGCCGTCGGCGCCCCGGCGGAACTCCCAGTCGTAGGCGCCGCCCATGGCGTAGGGCGAGGAGTTCTGCCCGGGCGCGGTGACGGCGACGAACCACATGTAGCCGATGCCCGTCGCCCGGTCTCCCGCTATGTCGACATGCATGTTGAGGATGTGATGCTGCATGCTCGCGTAGGGCGTTTCCGCCTCCTCCACCTTCGCCCGGATCGCGTCCCTGCCCCGGATCGTCTCCCACGGTCCGAACTCCAGCACCGCATCCTCGGCCCAGCATTCGATCCAGGCCTGCCAGTCCTTGCGGTCCAGCGCCCGCCATCCGCGGATCATCAGAGTACGCAGCGCCTCCTTGTCCTCCAGGACCCGCAATCTGCCGACCAGGGCGTCGAATTCGCACACGGTGCGGGGCATGTCTGTTCCCTCCGGGTGGGTCATTGGGCGCTCGCAGCGGGACGGACGACGATTTCGTTGACGTCGACCTGCGCAGGCTGGGAAACGGCGTAGGCAATGGCCTCCGCGATGGCGGAGGCGGGCAGTGCCACGGCGCGGTAGGCCTTCATGGCCTCCTTGGCAGCGGCGTCGGAGATGCTCTCGGCGAGTTCGGACTCGGTCACGCCGGGGGAGACGAGGGTGACCCGGACGGAGCCGGTGGACTCCTGGCGCAGCCCTTCGGAGATGGCGCGGACGGCGAACTTGGTGGCGCAGTAGACCGCGGCGGTGGAGGAGACCTCGTAGGCGCCCACCGATGCGATGTTCACGAAGTGTCCGCCGCCCTGAGCACGCATCACGGGCAGCGCGGCGGCGATACCGTGCAGGACACCCCGCACGTTCACGTCGATCATGCGGTCCCACTCCTCGGTCCTGAGGGCTTCGAGCGGTGACAGCGGCATGACCCCGGCGTTGTTGACCATCACGTCCACTCGGCCGTGGCGCTCGCGAGCGGCCGAGACGAAGGCCCGCACATCGCCGGCATCCGTGACGTCCAGCCGCTGGAAGCCGGCAGTGCCGCCCGCGGCGGTGATCTCCGCGGCCAGCGCTGCGAGACGGTCGGTGCGCCGGGCTCCGAGGACGAGAGCGTGGCCGTCGGCGGCGAGCCGGCGGGCCGTCGCCTCACCGATCCCGCTGCTCGCCCCGGTGATCGCCACGACCTTGGTGGTGTCCGTCATGCCTGCTGTCCTTCCCGGTGGAGCACCAGGTGCTCGTGATGGAGCACCCCGTCGCGTATGTCGCCCGTCGCGGTGAACCCCGTGTCGTCGACGTAGTCGATGTGGTTCCCGCTCACCGTGTAACGGCCCGTGTACGCGCCGCGCCGGTCACCACGGGCCTCGTCGTGGCGGCCGTCCGCCCGCAGCTCCTGGCGTATGCGACCGTCCGCGGTCACCCACAGACCGACCACGCCGACGTCGACATGGCCGTCCTGCGTGTGTCCTGTCGTATGCCCTGCCGATCGTCGTGCCGTATGCCGTGTTGTGGGTTCTGCCGAAGCTCCTGCCGTGTGCCGTGCCGTATGTCCCGCTGTACTTCCCGCTGTATGTCCTGTCATGGCGGACACTCCTCGCTCTCGGGTGCGGATCCGTCCTGCCCGACCGAGTTTGGGCAGGTCCCGATCCGCCCACCAGGACGTGTGCTGCCCGGGTGCACCGCACCCAGGCGGCCCACCGCCCCCGCGGCCTAGCCTTGGGGCATGACCGACAACCACCTGGGAGAGTTCCTCCGCGCACGCAGGGCGGGTCTGCAACCGCAGGACGTCGGCATGGCGAGCCACGGCCTGCGCAGAGTGACGGGGCTGCGTCGGGAAGAGGTCGCCGTCCTGGCCGGGATGAACGCGGACTACTACACCCGTCTGGAACAGGGGCGTGAGCGCCACCCCTCGGCCCAGGTACTCGACGCACTCGGCCGTGCCCTGCGGCTGGACCCCGACGCCCTCGCCCACCTGCACCGGCTGGCCGGGACGACACCGGGGGACCAGTTCACCCACACCACGGACCGGGTCGGGCCGGCCCTGCGTCAGCTGATGGACGGCTACCCGGGCGCACCGGCCTTCGTCATCAACCGGACCCTGGACATCCTCGCCGCGAACCACCTGGCCCAGGCCCTGCACTCGCCCTTCGAGGAGGCGGACAACCTCGCCCGCATGACCTTCCTCGACCCGGCGGGCCGGCAGTTCTACACACGCTGGAACTGGACGGCCCAGGCCACCGTGGGCCATCTGCGCCAGGCAGCCGGCCTCGACCCGGACGCCCCGCGGCTGCTCGAACTCGTCCGCGTCCTCATCGAGCACAGCGCGGACTTCACCCGCCTGTGGAACACCCATGCCGTGCGCGGCAAGACCCAGGACGCCAAGCACTTCCTCCACCCGGACGTCGGCCCCATGGCCCTCACCTATCAGGCCTTCGACGTACGCGACGCCCCGGGCCAGCAACTCATCGTCTACCAGGCCGAACCCGGCAGCCCCAGCGCCCAGGCCCTGTCCCTGCTCGGCTCCATCCACGCCACGTCGCACCGATCCGCAGGCTAGACGGATCCACGGGCACGGTCCCTCCGAAGCCCTGTCCCGGCCGCCCGACCGTCCGGCCGGACAGGCCGACCGCCGGCGTGCGCACCATCTGCGGGCGCAGGTGTGCGGAACCGTCGTTCAGCCGGGCCCGCCCCAACTGCGCGAGACGATGCGGCCATTTATCGTGCACATGTCCGATGGTGCGTGCGATCATTACGGCTGCGGCCGCTGATCACGGCCGACTGGAAGCTGCCGCTCGGCGGCACGGGGGAACACAACGGGGTGCACTGTCATCTGTACTGAGCCATGCGGAGTGAGCCGCGCCGGAACGTCGACACCCTGCGGCCGGAACGCGTGGTCCGCTGCCGTGACCTTCACCGCGACCTTCACCGCGACCTTTCACGCGGTCCGCGAGCCCGCGGCGCGCGGGGCCGCGGGCGGATGCCGGGACACCGCATGCCGGGCCGCATAGCGGCGCATCGCCGTGTGCAGGACGAGGGCCTGCCCAGCCCATGACCTCGCCGTGGCTGCCATCGACACGCGCAGCCGGCGACTCACCGTGCCTGCCTCACTTGGAGAAGACCACCTTGCACAAGAATCGAATACGTCTCGGGGCCATGGGCGCGCTGTGCACCGCAGTGCTGCTGGACAGCGGCGCGGCAGCGCAGGGCGCCACGCCGGCCCCGGCCACCACCGGCCCGACACCGACGACATCGACGACATCGACGGCGTCACTCAAGGCCACGCCGACACCGAGCGCTGCGCCGTCCGCCACCGGATCGCCGTCCCTCACCGGATCGGCGTCCGTCACCGGAACAGCGTCCCTCACCGGATCGGCGTCCGTCACCGGATCGCCGTCCGCCGACACCAACTGGACGACCCAGGAGGCCATCCGGTTCTGGACACCCCAGCGGATGGCCTCGGCCACCGACCCCTCGGGCCGCGTCGCCCAGCCGAAGGGCTGGACGGCACCGCGGAAGAACGCACTCACCGCCGCAGGACTCACCGGCGCCGCTCTCACCGGTCAGCACTTCGCCGGCATCAAGTCCGTCGGCATGCTCTTCCACACGGACAGCGGGATGCGGGCCCACTACTGCTCGGCCAGCGTGGTGCGCAGCGCAGGGCACAACCTCATCCTCACCGCCGGACACTGTCTCGGCAGGAACGCGGCGTTCGTTCCCAAGTACGACCACACCAAGTCGGCGGCCAGACAGCCGTACGGGATCTGGCCGGTCAACGAGTGGTTCCGCGACAAGCGGTACGCCTCCGACAAGAGTGTCAACTCCGACCTCGACTTCGCCTTCGCCAGCCTGAAGCCCAACGGTGGCCGGAAGCTCCAGGACGTCGTGGGCGCCAACACTCTGGCCACCACGCCCGGCTTCGCCAACAAGGTGACCGTCATCGGCTACCCGTCGATCGGGCACAACCCGCAGGACCAGGCGTTCCGCTGCCCCAATGTCCGGACGACCGCGCTGGCGTCCTACTACCAGATGCGGATCGACTGCGGCGGCATGTGGGGCGGTGTTTCCGGAGGACCGTGGTTCTCCAAGTTCGACGCTTCGGGCAACACCGGCCAGATCATCGGCAACGTGGGCGGCTTCAACGGGGGCGGCCCCGACGTGAAGCCCAGTGACCCCCGGTACAACCGGATCACCTACAGCCCGCTGCACGGGGACCGCTTCTTCCAGCTCTACACCGACGCCCAGCACGGACTCCACACCGACCACGGCCCCTACCACCAGCCCCGTCTGCCCCGCACGACGGCTGCGGCACGGCCTGGAAGCGCGCACGGTACCAAGAGCCCCTGAGTTTGCCGTAGTCGCCGACGGTCTCTCCCGGGCCGTCCGGCGCCGCCCGGCTGCCGCCGACCCGTTCGCGCCGCAGCCGCCGTACTCCTGCCCCCGACTCCAGGCACATCCCGCGACCTGAACCGCGAACTGAAGGCCCTGGCAGCCGCGCACCCGGACGAACTGCTCGCGGTGATCTGCCCGGACGCCAGAACGGACGAGCTGGCCACCGCCCCGCTCACCGGTCACGCACGGCTGATCCCTGAGTCGGAGGGCCGAGGCCTGGAGTTCGACTCCGTCATCGTCGTCCTGCCGCACGACATCGCCACGGTCCGGCCCGGCGGCGAAAGAGACCTGTACGCCGCCCTCACCCGCGCCACCAAGAGACTGCGCACCATCAGCATCAGGACCGCATGACCACGGTCACCACCCAGTCCGCATGCGCTCACCGGTGTTCGAGTCCGGTGGCAAGAGCGGTGTCCGGATCCGGGGCCCTGCGAGCGGGCTCAGGCGTCACGAGCAGGACGTACTGCCTGGTAACTTCTGCGGGTGATCTTTTCCCTCAGCTTAAACCGTCTGGCGCGCACCGCACTGATATCCACCGTCGCCCTGGCCGCGCTGCCCGCCGCACCCGCCGTCGCCGCCGACTCCACGACCCCCCATCTCGACGCCGTGGAACGCACCTTGCGCGAGGTCTCGCCCGGCCTCGAAGGGGACGTGTGGGAGCGCACGAGCGGCAACCGGCTCGACGCCGCGGCCGACGACCCCTCGGGCTGGCTGCTCCAGACGCCCGGCTGCTGGGGCGACGCCGACTGCAAGGACCGCGCCGGCACCAAGCGGCTGCTGGCCAAGATGACCGAGAACATCTCCCGGGCGACGCGGACCGTCGACATCTCCAGTCTCGCGCCTTTCCCGGACGGCGCCTTCCAGGACGCCATCGCCGCGGGCCTGAAGTCCTCCGTGGCCGCCGGCCACCGGATCAAGGTCCGCGTCCTCGTCGGGGCCGCACCCGTCTACCACATGACCGTGCTGCCCTCGAAGTACCGGGACGACCTGCGCAGCAGGCTCGGTCCGGCGGCCGACGCCATCACGCTCGACGTCGCCTCGATGACCACGTCGAAGACCGCGTTCTCGTGGAACCACTCCAAACTCCTGGTCGTCGACGGGGAGTCCGCCGTCACCGGCGGCATCAACGACTGGAAGGGCGACTACCTCGACACCACCCACCCGGTCACCGACGTCGACCTCGCTCTGACCGGCCCCGCCGCAGGCACGGCCGGCCGGTACCTGGACCGGCTGTGGGCCTGGACCTGCCGCAACAAGAGCAACATCGCCAGCGTCTGGTACGCCGCCTCCGACGGAGCCGACTGCATGGCGACCATGGAACAGGACACCAACCCCCGTGCCGTCCCGGCCACCGGTGACGTACCGGTGATCGCCGTCGGCGGGCTGGGCGTGGGCATCCAGGACGCCGATCCCGCCTCTGCCTGGCATCCGGCCCTGCCGGACACGTCCGCCACCCGGTGTGTGATCGGGCTGCACGACAACACCAACGGGGACCGCGATTACGACACGGTCAACCCCGAGGAGAGCGCCCTGCGTTCACTGATCTCCAGCGCGACCGGTCACATCGAGATCTCGCAGCAGGACCTCAACGCGACCTGCCCGCCGCTGCCCCGCTACGACACCCGCGTCTACGACGCCCTCGCGGCGAAGCTCGCCGACGGCGTCAAGGTCCGCATCGTCGTCAGCGACCCCGCCAACCGCGGCGCCGTCGGCAGCGGAGGCTACTCGCAGATCAAGTCCCTCTCCGAGATCAGCGACGTGCTGCGCAGCCGGCTCGCCCGGATCACCGGCGACGAGCACACCGCCACGACAGCGCTCTGCTCCAACCTGCAGCTCGCCTCCTTCCGCAGCTCCCCGAGCGCGAAGTGGGCCGACGGACACCCCTACGCCCAGCACCACAAGCTGGTCTCCGTCGACGGCTCCGCGTTCTACATCGGCTCGAAGAACCTCTACCCGGCGTGGCTGCAGGACTTCGGCTACATCGTGGAGAACCCCGACGCCGCCCGGCAGCTGGACGACCAGCTCCTGAGCCCCCAGTGGGCCCACTCCAAGGCGTCCGCCACGGTCGACTACGCGCAAGGCCTCTGCCACATCTGAAATCCCGCTGCACGCAGGGCAGTCCATGGCCGGGCAGCACGGTCACCCTCCGCCCGAGCAGGGCGGGGACGACGACAGGACGACGACGCTCCAAGCCGCCGTTCCTCCTGATGCCCACAGGGCAAGAGGGGGAGCGGTCGGCCGATCCTTCCCGACACACGACCGTCCCGGCTGGTCCCGCCCCGGCCGCACACTGCCGGGGCGGGACCAGCCGGGCATCCGGGTGGCAGTGGAGCCGTCGACGGGCTGCAGACACCTGGACGGGCCTGGGAGCGCCGGCCCGCACCCCATAGGCCGACCGGCCGGGTTTGGGGAGCGAGCCGTCCAGGCGGCGAACTCGTAGCCGTGGACGTCCGCGAGCATGGTGATTGGGGGCGAAGGTGCAGCCCAGATCACCGGTGAGCAGCGGCTCGATTTCCTGCACCGCCAGGTGCTGACGGCCCGCAACGTGTGCGGCGGCCGGTTCACCGACGTGACGTGGCCCTGCGCACCGGCCGGAAGGGGAACCGCCCGCTACAGGCCCTCGCGTCGCTCC
Organism: Streptomyces sp. NPDC107581; assembly: GCF_055657175.1. Classification (NCBI taxonomy): domain Bacteria; kingdom Bacillati; phylum Actinomycetota; class Actinomycetes; order Kitasatosporales; family Streptomycetaceae; genus Streptomyces; species Streptomyces sp. NPDC107581. The sequence continues at coordinate 45,341 of NZ_JBVKBH010000005.1, read as the reverse complement.
TGCCTCTGCTCCAGGGAGGCACCCTCATCCGGTGTGACGGTGCCGTCGACGAGGACAGGTCGACCGATGTCGGACGGCCAACCGGGCCTGAAACGTGCGATGAACTCCGCGAAGTCCGCACGCAGATACTGCGGACCGCACGGCTTCAGCCGGACCTGTTGACGGCAGTCCGCCCACCAGACCTCGAAATCGGCGACCGTACCCACAACGGGCCAGAGGTCGTCCTGCTCCGGTAGCAGCAGAACATCGACAAAGCCTCCGACCTCCAGACCGATGTCCACGAAGATCCCGATCGCCCCAGGTCTGGGCACCTGGACGACGGTGCCTCTCACGACCTGCCCGAAGCGAAGGCCCCTCCGAATCCTCGCCCACTCCACATCCGTGACCACCACACCATCTTCGCAGCCTGCCGCGCCACGGTCTGATCGGCCTGCCGGTCCATCTCGGGCTCCGCGAAGGCCGCCACCAAACAAGTCGGAGGGCGCATACGGGCGAGTCGGAGGGCGCATACAGGCGCACGGAGAAGGCGTGAATTCCCCCTCCTTTTCTCGCCCTTGACAGTCCGACGGGCGTACCGGGAACTTGGAGGCCGATGAACTCCAGGGGTGGCCCATGGCCCAGCTGCGCGTCTCGTTCGAAAACCTCTATGTCTTCGAGGACGAGGAGGCGGGCGACACAAGGATCGGCCTGTACGCCGCCGTCACTGATACGAACGGCACCACCCTGGCCACATTCCGCTGGAATCATCGCAACGGTCCGGTCGAAGACAATTTCGACTATGCCCTGGACGGAGATCCGGCCCTGCCGAGCGTCCTGCCGTTCGACCTGAACGGCACCGCACGCGTATCCGTCAAGGCGTACACCGACAATGACGAACAGTGGCCGGACGAGGGGCACCACGAGAACTTCCTCGGTGAAGCCGAGGTCCTCATCGACAACCGCGACCCCGCCACCCTGGGACGCCTCCTGATCGGGCCGACCACCACCGACAACGGTCACCCGGGCATCGTCGTCACGGCGAACGTCCAGGCCGTTCCGACGGCCCAGCGCTCCCACGTCCGGCTGGTCTGGAAAGACCTGGTGCTGATCAACGACGAGAACAGCGACTTCACGCACATGGCCCTCTACGTCCGCGTCCAGGGCGATGCCGACCCGCCGGCCGATCGCGAACTGTTCCGTTGGAACAACAACGGGGACCGGGTCTTCGACGAAGCGCTCTTCCCGCTCTCCTACGGCACCGCCACGACCGTCTTCGACCTGGTGATGCAGGGACCCATGCGCTTCTTCGTGGAGGCCTACAGCCATGACGACGACCTCTGGCCCAGCGCCGAGAGGTACGAGAACTTCCTCGGGCGGGCCATGTTCGTCGTCGACCCGGCCGAACCGGCGACCCTGGGCAGCCTCCGTCTCGGCCCCACCCAGACCGACCAGACCCACCCCGGCTACCTCGTCACCCTCAGCGCCGAGGTACTGCCCCCCGACACCACCCCGGACCTGCAGATCACCGGAGTCGAGGTCACCCAGGCCATCCAGGCCTTCCACTCGCCCGTCGCCCCGGACAACGCCGTCCCCCTCGTCGCCGACCGGACCGCCCTGGTCAGGGTCTACCTGGACTCCGGCGTCAGCCCGGAGGAGGGCGGGGGCCTGGTCGCCGGGGTCACCGGCACCCTCGACCTGAACGACGGCACCTACACCGCAGCCCCTCTCGCCCCCATCACTGCCAGACCGGCGGCCGCCGTTCAGCGCACCGACTTGGGCCACACGCTCAACTTCCGGATCCCCGCCGACCGCCTCGCCCCCGGCAAGGCCCGCATCCTGGTGCAGGCCTCGGTCGCCGGTTCCGTCAGCAACCCCGTGGAACTCCTCCTGGACGTCTTCGCCGCACACCCGCTGGACATCCTGATGGTCCGGGTCGCGACCGACACCGTCCCGGCACCCAGGGACGCGGACTACGTCACAGCCGTGAACCGTCTGACACAGGTGTACCCCATCGCCGAGGACCCCGCGAAGAGCATCCGGTACTGGATCCTTCCGGGCAGCGAAGTCGTCCGCACCTCACGCGACCTGGGCACGTACAAGGGGATGCAGGGGTTCCTGAACGACCTGGAGGACGTCCAGGAGGAGGCGGCCGAGTACAAGAAGCTGTACGGCCTCGTGGACAGGCGTGTCCACCTGGACCGGGTCGGCATTTCACGGAGGGACGACAACGTGGCCTTCGGCTACGCCGACCTGACCGGGTCCGTTGCACACGAACTGGGCCATGTCTACGGCCTGGACCATGCGCCGTGCGGCCCGCCGAACGACCAGCCGGCGGAGACGGACGAGAACTACCGGCCGCCGGACGGCTCGATCGGCGATGTAGGCGTGGACCCGGTCCGGCTCGACGTCTACCCGGCCACCATGCCCGACCTGATGAGCTACTGCCGTGCCTCCGGTGCGGCCACTCCCTACAGCCAGTGGATCGGCGTGCACCACTGGAGCCGGCTGCGCCTCTACCTCGCCGAGCACGCCGCGGAGCGCGCCGCAGCGACCCCGCCCCCACCGCTGCAACTGCCCGCAACGCCCGTCCCGGCGAGCATGCCGTTCCCGGGCCGCTCCGTCCGCGTCCGTGGGAGTCTGTCGGCTTCCGGCACCGTGAGCTGGAGCCCGGCGGTGCGCACCGCCACGGAGCCGGCGCCCACCCCCGCCGCGACCGGACAGGGCTACGAGGTGTCCTTCGAATCGGCCACCGGCGACGTCCTGGCCCGCGCCGCGACCGAGCCGCGCTTCCACTCCACCGCCCAGCCCGAGGCCACGTTCACCGCCCGGCTGCCGTACCACGAGCACACCCGCCGCATCGTCCTGAGGCTGAACGGCAACGAACTCGGCGCCCTGGAGGTGCCGCCCGCACCGCCGGTCTTCATCCTGCTCACCCCGACGGCCCCTCCGCAGATCGACACCGGGGGAATCCTCCACCTGCGCTGGCAGCAGCTGGGGGGAGACCGCGAGGCCGACCCGCCGGCGACGTTCTTCGTGCGGTTCTCCCACGCGGCCGGCACCGTGGCCCTACGGCCGGGCGTCAGCCTCACCGGCGACTCCTACGACCTGGACCTGCGCGACCTGCCCGGTGACCGCCGCTGCCTCGTCCAGGTCATCGCCACCAACGGCTACCACACCTCGTACGTCCAGACGCCGTCCTTCCCACTGCCCCCGCGACCTCCGAAGTTCCTGCTGGCCGACACCGAAGGCCCCTTGCTGCATGTCCAAGGCCACTCCCCGCAGCACGGCCCGCTCACCGGCGCCGCCCTCGTCTGGCAGGTCGACGGCTCACCGGTCTCCGTCACCGGCGGCTCCCTCGACGTGCGCACCCTCGGCCCGGGAACCCACCAACTGGCGGTGACCGCGACGGATCCCGACGGACTGACGGCCACCCAACAACTGGGCCCGTACGACGGCACGACCGGCCTGCGCGTCCCGCCCCGGCCAGGTCTCTAGGCCCGGGCCCCCGGGCGAGCGCCGGGCCGCTGGACACGCTGCGCATCGAGCCCGGCGCGGGCGTGGCCGCGGTGACCGCGGTGTCCTCGTGACCGGCGGGGCATACAGCAGACCCACCCACCACACGGTCGGCACGAAGCCCCGCCGCACCGGAGGAACGGCAGGCTCAGCGGTAGTCGTCCTCGGCCAGCTCAACCACACGCGCCTGCTCCGCACGGTCCGCTTCATCGGCACTGAAGTCGCCCCCTGTGCCTGTCTCATCCCGGTGTGGTGCGAGATCCGCGTGCTGCTCGGCCGCATCGGCTTCAGGAGCCTCGACGTCGAACACTCCCTCGCCGGCCTCAGCATCTTCGAAGCTATCGGGGTCGGTCGGGTCCACCGGCATGAGCCACTCCAAGGAGGAAGACAGCGAAATAATTTCTGATCGATCTCCTGGTCCGTATCCGATACACCGCCGACGAATCCCGCAGGCCGAAGAATTCACCCGACCTCGGGAACGCGGTGAGGTCAAAGGAAAAGCCCATCTTGTTCTTTTCAGTCGTTGTGGAGCGACGACTATCCTCTCGCGGCGGACGGTTTTGCCTACGTCGTAGCGGGGTGCCCGGCATCTGTTCCTGGTGCCGGGCGGTCGTCCGGGGCGGGCCGGTTGGGTTCGGTGCTTGGGCGGGACAGGGCATGTGCTGGCGGAGGTTCCGAAACGTCCGGCACACCCGGGCGGGTGCGAGACGGTTCGGTGCGGCCGACTTCTCCCATCGATGCCGCAGGTGGCGGGCCAGGGGCGGGAAAACCGGAGCTGGGTGTATGCGGTGATGATCAGCCATGTCCACCGGTCGGTCGCTGCCGGTTTGCGCAGCCGGGGCCGGATCCAGCCGAGCGGGTCGGTAGGGTAGTGCTCTTCGGGCTACTTGGCTCCGGAGTCCTAAAGGCGATCGCCAATGAATCTGCAACCCACGACTGCTGGTTCTGATTCCGCGATGCACAAGGTGTGGCGGCTTTCCGCTGCTGATGCCGTGCGGGGGTACCGAGCCTTGTGGTGGAGTGTGGGGCCCGCCGGGGAACTTGCCGTCCTTTTGGTCCATCGGCAATACCTTGATCGCACCCGTTACATCAAGGGGTGGATCGGGTGGCGGCCGGAAGTCCCGTTCACGGGTGAGCTGGTCACCGTCACGGGGCAGGAGGAGCGGCGCACCCTGGTGAAGGACATTCGGATCTGGCCCAGTCACTTGGCCCTGCTCCCGGATTCCCGATTCCTGCTGGTGAGCGGTCGTACGTTCCGGAACGAGACCGAGGGCTCCTGGACGCCCAACGCTGTGGTGCTCTCCCCATCAGGTACCCCTGAGGCCGAGTTCTGCGTCGGTGATGACATTCCTGCCCTGGTCACCGACGTCGCCGGAGGCATCTGGACGGCTCATGGCGACGAGGGCATCTACGGCGGCCACCCCGAGTCAGGAGCGGGCCTCGCGGGCTGGAACACCCGGGGCCAGATCTCTTGGGTTCCCAAGGCCCGGCTGCCCGACCACCCACTGCAAGGCTGCACCGCCGCGACCGAGGGCGAACAGGTATGGCTCGTGTGGTACTCCGGCAGCGGCCGAGGCAGAGGCGGCACCTTCCTGACACGGATCACCCCGTCCACCGGCGACGTTGTCAGCTATCGCAGCCCCGTCCCCGCCCCGGACGGATTCGCAGTCCGCGGCAACAGGGCAATACTCACCCGCCGAGACCACAACAAGCGCTCTGTCGAGCTCATACGTGCCGAGCTCAACGGCACCACCTGGTCTGTAACCAGCCGCCGTCGGCTGCGGGTGCCCGGTCGAGTCGTCATGCGCTGCGGCCAGGGCCGCGACGGTTTCCTCTGGCTCCGCACAGGCAACATCTGGCTGCGCATGGAAGCATGAACACTCCGACGGCTCGGGCGGTCCAACTGCGACGTCCATACCTCGCTCACGCATGGCCTGGTCACCCTCGAAGACTCGTGCCGCGGCGGACGGGCCAAGGAGTTGTTCTTCCAGGACGGCAACGACGAGTACAAGATCCGCTGCACGATGTACATCGACGCGTACTTCAGCGCCGGCCCGCGGCCTTGAAGTCTGAGCGCGCGGTCACTCGGTGCCCCGACGTTCGGCTGACGGCCCCGCGGTGGTCCCGGCATCGGCGGGTCGCTCAGTCTGCGTGCAGCACAGAAGTTGAGCAGAAGTCGTTCTCATGGAGACACAGCCGTGATGGGATGCGGCACCTCGCATCCGACGGCCTGGAGGTGTTCCACGGTGCTCCGAACGACTTTGACGGTGGCTGCGGTCGTAGCTGCGCTCCTCGCCCCGACGACCGCCCGTCCCGGACCGGCCGTGCACGACATACCCCCGCTCACCGACGGGCACGGGCGGACGCTTGCCCTGCGCGGATGGAACCTCGAGGACAAGGTGCACCGGGGCGACACGGCCCTGACCGGCATCACCGAACGTCAGGTCCGTGACGTGCGGGCGAAGGGCTTCGACTTCGTCCGGTTACTCGTGTTCTGGGACGACCTTGAACCGCGGCCCGGCCAGTACAGCCAGGCGTATCTGCGGAAGATCGAACGCATCGTGGACTGGGCCGCTCGCTACGACGTGAAGGTCCTGATCGACGCACATCAGGACGTCTTCGGACCTGCATTCGGCCACCGAGGCATACCGGAATGGGCCACCCGAACCGACGGGCTGCCGTTCACCGCCCATCCGGACGACTGGTTCGCCGAATACTTCGAGCCTGCTGTCCAGCGCGCCTTCACCCACCTTTACCAGGACCAGGACCTGCAGCGCGCCCAGGCCCGGATGTGGCGGGTCCTCGCCTCTCGCTTCGCCCACCACCCGGCGGTGATCGGCTACGACCTGATCAACGAACCGATGGGTGAGCTGCGGCAGGGGGAAGACCTGCCGGCGGCCGCCCGCCGGATCGAGCGTGACCAGCTCACCCCCATGTACAACCGCCTCGCCGACTCGGTTCGCGCGGCCGACCCGGACGCGTGGGTCTTCGTCGAACCCACCCCGATCGTGGGCGAGGGCGTACCGACCGGCCTCGGGAGGGTCGAAGACCCGAAGGTGGTGTATGCGCCGCACTTCTACAACGCCGCCATGGAGGCGGGCGCCGACTACGATCCGGGAGCAGGGTGGATCGAGACCTACGAACGGGCCGTCACTGAGTACCCGAGGGCGTACCAGGTCCCGGTCGTGGTGGGGGAGTGGGGCGCGCTCAACAGCTCGCTGCCGAACATGAACCGGTTCTACCGCGACGCGATGGCCTCGCTGGGCCGCTACAGCTCGGGCTGGGCGGGCTATGTCTGGTGCTACGGCGGCGGCTACTGCGCGCTCGACACCTCGGGCGTCTTCCGGACCAACAAGGAGCTGACGGCCCAACCGTACGCGGAAGCAGTGGCAGGCACGATCCGCTCCGCTTCGTACGACCCCGCCGATGCCACGTACCGGTTGACCTACCGTGCGGCTCGGCACGGTTCTCGACTGACCGAGCTGTCCCTGCCAGGGGGTGGGTGGCGGGTCGTGGTCGACGGCGGTGCGGTCGTGCTGCGCAGGACGGCAGGCAGAGCGTGGATTGTGGCCGCCCGGGGCGGCGAGGTGACCGTCAACGTCACACACGGCTGATGGCCCTGCCGAACGCGGGGTAGCGCTTGATGACGTCCGCCATGACGAGCAATCACCGTCTCACGCCGGTCACGTCGATGAGAGTGCGGATCGGTGAGTGTGCTGCCCGATCCGGGACGGCTCATGTGGCGGAGAGGGCAGGATTCGAACCTGCGTGGGCCCCGAGGGGCCCGACCTTGAGGCGTGCTCGCTGGTCCCCGATCAACCACTCCGGGCACCTCTCCTCGTTCCCGGCCCGCTGGTGCTCGGTGCCGTTCACGTGAACAACTCTGCCAGGGTCCCCTGACCGGGAGCTGACGTGCCGCTGATGCGCGCACCAGTCCCTGGCTGAGCCCGCACAGTTCAAGAGCGGACGGGGGGGCTGCCCCGCGCATGTTCCGAGTGCTCGACGCGCCGCCACGCCTGGGCTTGCGAGCATGGCCTCGAACGGCATGCGCTTGTGATGCCGATGATGCCGACGCGACAGCGGCCGGCTAGAGCGAAATCCTCCGCTCGTTGGCCTTGAGACCGCGGAGCGTCCAAAGTCCGTACAGGGCCAGCACCGGTTTGACGATCATCCACTCCCCGGGCCGGTAGTCATACGCACGCACCAGCCTTTCGGCAAGATCCGGACGTTGCCGCCGCAAGTACGCTCGGGCCTTTAGAGCGTGAGCCGGCTGAGAGGCGATCTTGATGCGGTCGACGTCCTCAAGCAGCGGGATCACGTTGGTCATGTTCTCCCATGTCGTCGCACTTTTGTCCTCAAGGAGCACTGCGCCGTCGAACTCGAGCACCGACTTTGCGTAATCAGCCAGCAGTTGAGCTTCCGTGGCGCCGTCGCTGGTCGCACCGCCGCTGAAGATCACGCGAGTGTCGCGCGCGCCGTCGGCGGCGATGGACCGAATCCCAGCACGGACTCGCCAGCGGTTGATGAAGTTCGCTGTCGCCTGGGGGTTCCGGTAACCCAGTACGACCACGGCCTCGGAAACGCCCCCGCGGTTCCCCACGAGAGCTTGAGACCAGCGCCAGTTCAACCACTCGCCCCAGGCCAGGGTCGCTGCCCCGACTACCGCCAATCCCGTCCTTCGTCGCATGCTGCGACTCTATGGCGCACCTCGGTGTCGAACAGCCACGGCCCCAGCCACGCTGCAATCACTGCTCTCTGTTGGGATGTTTAAGATCACCCCCGCATCCACGGTGTCGGCGGCAACCGACTCATGGGTTCTCCGGGTGAGCCCTCCCTCGCCGGGAGGCAGTGCCGGTCAGGACACCAGCAGCACGGCGTCCCACATGGCCGGTGTGCCGGGCCGGTGGAGGGTGAGGGCCACTCCGGCGGCGCCTTCCAGGAAGGCCGGGGTGTCCTGGAGGCCGGTGGGTGCGGGAACGGGGTAGCCGAAGGCGGTGGCCGGGTCGAAGCGGGCGCGCAGGCGGTCGGTGAGCGCATCGGCGTGCCGGGTCAGTTCCGGGTCCGCGACGTCGTCGGCGACGACACGGGTGAGGTGGGCGAGACCGGCCACACCGTGGCACAGCCCCGGGTCGGTCAGTTCCGCGACTGCGCCGGGACGGCGGTGCACGGCGCGCAGGGCGTCCACCGAGACGCGCACCCACTCCGTCTCGTCCAGCGCCGCACCGGCCAGTTGTACGGCCCGTGCGATGCCCGGGGTGCCGTAACACCAGCTAGGGCGGTGCGGCGGCGGCGCGGACGGGCCTTCGGCCGGTTCGGCCGCGGCCGGGTACACGCTCGGCCAGTACGGGCCGGTGCCGTCCGTCCGCACCCGGTCGGTCAGCCAGTCGGCGATGTGCCGGATCGCGGCGTCCTGGCCCGCCACCCGGATGCCCCTGGCCCAACACAGGGACAGCAGGGCGAGCGGGCCCGCGACGCCGTGCGCCAGACCGAGGTCGATCAGGTCGCCCTCCGTCTCCCGGCCGGGCCAGGCGGTCACCGTCCAGCCGGGCAGCGTGCGGCCGTTGCGGCGGATCGGTCCGGTGAGGGCGACGAGGTAGCGCAGTACCGCGCGGACCGGTTCCGGGTCCACGGGGTCGGCCAGGAAGTAACGGGCCAGTCCGGTGGCGCCGTTCACCACGTCGAACCGTTCGCGCGGCACCGGCTCGGTGCGGTGGGCCAGCCGTACGCGCTCCAGGTCGAGCAGGCGCGCGAGCCGGTCACGCAGGAAGACGTCGAGCTGCGCGCGTACGGTGGCGTAGTCGCCGGGGGCCCGGACGGCCGCCTTGACGGCGAACGCCAGTCCGGCCAGGCCGTCGTGGAGTCCGTGCCGCTCGGAGCCGGGCGCGCTGCCGATGGTGCGCGCGGCGGCGGCGAGCCGGGCATGGGCGGCGGGGCGGAGCGTGGGATCGGCCCGGCTCAGCTCGACGAGCAGCAGCGCGGTGCCGGCCGTTCCCCCGGCCAGCCCGATGGGCGTACCGGCGGGCGCACTCCACGCGCCAGCCCGCGCCGCGATCTCCGCGACGACGGCTTCGGCGGTGGGGGCGGGGGGCGGACTGCCGGTGCCGGCCCGTACCGGCAGTGGTCGGTCGCCATGGCCGGGGAGCATCCCGACTCCCTGCGACGGCGCCGCCCCACCGCCTCCTTGCGACGGTCCCGCCCCACCGACTCTCTGCGACGGCGCCGCCCCATCGGCTCTCTGCGACGGCCCCGCCCCACCGTCTCGCGCCGATGGCACCCCGCCGCCCTGGCCGGGCCGTGAACTACCTTCCCGACCTGACGGCACCCCGCCGCCCGGGCCGGATCGCAGTTCACCCTCCTGACCCAGCAGCACTCCGCCCTCCTGAGCGCCCGGGTGGCTCCGCGGTCCGCGCTCCAGGGCCTGCTCCTGCCGGTCCCCGCCCATGCCTCCGGGTGTGTTCATCGCTGCCTCCTGATGTGGCCCCGCTCCGCCTCTGCCACCGCCCGGGCGAGGGCGAGGGAGCGGCGTTCGGCGGTGCGCTGAATCCCGGCGAGCCGGTTGTGGTGCATGTGCAGCAGGGACGCCAGCACGGTGCGCCGGGACGCCGCGGGGAAGGCGGCCAGGGCCCGGGCTCGGTCCGCGCGGGCGGACGGGGCGAGCGCGGCGCCGTCGGCGAGCAGGCCGAGCACCGCCGACCGGTGCGTGTGCGCGTACGGCTGCTGCTGCTCGTCGCGCGGTATGCGCAGGAACCAGTCGGGCCACTGCTCGCCGTGGACCTGCCGGACGAGGTCCACGTAGTGGGCGGCGGCGAGAACGGGCAGCGGGGCGGAGACGGCACCGGACATGCGCAGGCCCAGCTGTTCGAGCACGGTCAGGCTGTCACCGTGGAAGAAGCGCTCGGCCGCGTCGAGGGAACCGGGGCCGCCGTAGCGCACGGTCTCGGGTTCGTACCGGTCCACGACGAGACGTCCTGCCAGCCGCTGCTCGTACAGGTCGTCGGCCCAGTCCAGGACCACGGGCGCGAGCCGCGACCACAGCAGGTCGGGATCGCCGTGGAAGCGGAGCCGCAGGTGGGGCTCGGGGTCGGCGTAGCGTACGAAGAACCAGCGTCCGCCGCCGTCCGGCAGGGCCGCGAGCAATCGCGGCAGATGGTCGACCAGCACCTCGTCCTGCCGCGCCGGGACGGTGTGCAATTTGCCGTAGAACCAGGCGCGGTGCCGTCGGCCGTCCTCCTTGCCGGACCGGAGCAGCACCGGGGTGTCTGCCGCCGGGAGCCGCGCGGGGGCGGCGACCGGCGCGGGCGATGTTGCACCGGCCGAGGGCGAGGCCGGGGCATCGGCGGACCCGGTCGCCGGCAGCGTGTCGGCGGACGCGAGGGTGCCCCGGGCGACCGCGGACCCGGCCGGCCGTACGGTGTCGACGGCCGCGGCCGGCTGCACGGGGTGGAGGGCCGCGGCCGGCTGCACCGTGTCGAGCGCCGCGGTCGGTCGTACGGTGTCGGGGGAACCGGTCGGCCTTACGGTGTCGGGGGACGCGGGCAGAGGCCGAGGTGGCCGGGCGGGGAAGACGGGCAGTACGAGTTCGGCGCGGTAGGCATCGCCGCGGGCGTCGCGCAGCCAGTTCTCCCCGGGGCCGGACTCCTCAGGGATCTCGTACGCCACCGGCTCGGCGCCGCCGGCCAGTTCTCGCCGCAGCAGTGCCCGGTGCAGCCCAGCCTCCAGGTCGAGCACCACCCGCCGGTCCAGGATCCCCACGCTGACCTGGCGCGGCACCTTCCAGCGTGCGCGCCAGGCGTCCAGCGCCCGGCCCCACTCCTGGTCGCAGCTCCGGGTGTCGGTGAGCGCGGGATCGGACAGCTTCCAGTGCGCGGCGGCAAGGACCGTGCGGCCGAAACGGACCCGGGGCAGGTGGGGGGCGGTGCTGCCGAGGGTGCCCCAGGACCACGCGGCCCAGACCGGCCGGCCCATCGCCGGGAGTTCCCGCAGCAGCCGTACGGCGGCCGGGGCGAGGACGAAGTTCAGTACGGTCGCCGACTGAGGGACCAGTTCGCGGCCGGTTGCCGAGTCGACGACGTAGAGCCGTTCGTCGTCGGCGGCCAGGGCGATGTCCCTCGCGTTCCGTACGCGGGTCCACGGGGAGGTGCCGAAGGACACGCCGGGAGACGTGTCCGGGGACGTGCCCGCAGCGGCCCCCGGACAGGCGTCCGCAGCGGCCCCTGGCAGGGTGGTGCCCTGGGAGGTGTCCGGACCGGCACCCGGCAAGGCGCCCGGGCAGGTGTCCGCGGCGCCCGGCAGGGACGTGCCCCCCACGGCTTCCCAGCCCGCCTCAGGCGCGGCATCCGGAAAGCAGCCGATCGCCAGGCGTGAGGCCCAGTACGACGGCACCCGGGCGACGTTGGCGGCTCCGCCGGTCAGCGGCTGGAAACCGAGGTGCACCGGTTCGGCTCCGTCACGGGCCGCCGAGGCCGCCCCTTCGCGGGCGATCCGGGCGACCGGCTCGCCGTCGTCGAGCAGGTAGGCGAACCGGCCGAGCAGGGCGCCCGGCGCGGTCGATCCGGTGGTCTGCGACACCACGAGGCCGAAGTCGCCCTGGGCGAGGGCCTCCTGGGACTCGGCGGTCAGCTGGACGCACAGCTCGGCCGCGTTCGGCGCGGGCTGCGGCACCGTGCGGGACAGCCGGTCCAGTGTCGCCTCGTCCAGGACGATCTCCCGCTGCCCGGCAGCGAGCGCGGTGAACGCCAGCTCGGTCAGCACCCGGTCCCGGGCCGGGCCGGCACCGGTGGCGCCGCCCAGGGTGCTGCCCGGGGTGAGGCCAGGGGTGCCGCGCTCGCCGGGACGGTCGTAGCCCACCGGGGTTCCCAGGCCGGTGTGCGGGTCCAGGACGTCCAGCAGCGCGACGGCCCGGCCGATGCCGTACCGTTCCACGAAGGCCGCGTGATATTCCGTCAGGTGCGGGACGGGGTCGTCCTTGGGCGCCGTGCGCCACAGCGCGGTCGCGGCGCGCTCCGCCTCCCGCAGCACCGCCGCGGGCAGCGTGACCTCGGCGTCCATTCGCAGGTCGACCTGGAGCGGACGGTCGTGCCGGTGCAGGGCGCGCATCCGGTCCGCGGCGTTGTGCCAGCGGGCGGCGCCCGCGCCGACGGGTTCGGCGGCACAGCCGTCGAGGAGCTTGGCCACCCGGGCCAGCACGTCGGCCTTCTCCCACTCGGCCACGGACACCAGGACGTCGTGGACGTGGCGCAGCGGGTCGGTGCGGGTGAGCGGCGGGCGCAGTTCGGTCAACAGGACGCCCTGCCGTACGAGGTCCACCAGGAGCCGCTCCACGACCGCCGGGCCGGCCGTCGGGTATGCCTCGGCCAGCAGCGCGGCCAGTTCACCGGACGGAAGGGGGCGGCGGGCCCGCTCCAGCACGAGCCGCACCGGCGGGGTGAGCCGGACGGAGACTTCCTCGGTGCGGGAGGTGGGTGCGTCGGTCTCATCGGGGTTCGGGGACACGGGGAGCACCCAGCGCTGTCCGCGCCGGAATCCCAGGTCGTGGGCGACCACGCGCAGCTTGCGCAGCAGCGCCGGTTCCCTCTCCCAGGGCCCGACCAGCCCGAGCAGCCAGCCGCTGTCCGGGCGGACCGCGGCGCGGTGGTCGTCCCCCACACGGATGCGGCAGTCGTCCGCGAAGGAGACCGGGGCGATGCCGGCCAGCAGCCCGAACGGGGTGGGGCGGGCGGCCGCGCGCAGGACGTAACGCGTCACGCCCAGCACCAGTTTGCGCACGGCCGCGGGCTTCATCGGCGCGCCGTCCAGCAGGCCGCGCAGCGCCCGGTCGAGCGAGGGGCTGGAGATAGCCAGAGCCTCGCGGATCCGCTCGTCGGCAGTCAGCGCGGCGAGGTAGCGCTCGGCGTCGGCTCGGTCGCGCGGGTCGACATCGGTGCCGGCGCGGGCGACCGAGCCGACCGCGGTGTGCGGCAGCAGCGGCATGCGGAGCATGCCGCTGCCGGCCGCACGAAACGCGCGGTCAGTGCCGGACGAGAGCACGGCTGCTCGTTCGGTGCGTCATGCGGGTCGTCGTCCGGGGCATCAGCAGAACGCCGACGGACAGGCCCACGTCGCGCAGAAGCACGAGCTGGTGGCGGGGCCGTGGGGCAGCGAGACCGACTTCGCCTGAAGGGTCTCGTCGCCATCCGCCAGGTCGCGCAGCTGGGTACGGACGTCCAGGTCGAAGTCGGAGGCGAGGGCCTCCGGGTCCGAGTGCGTCATCACGTCTGCCGGCATGGTCGCTCCTTGGTCGAGGGAGTTACGGGCAGGCAAAGTAGCGCAGTTCACGGGTGTTCAACTGTGTCGGCTGCGCTCGCGGTGCACGGAGCTCCCGGAGCCTGGTCGGCGCAGCACCGAACGGTCCGACGTCAAGGTGCGGCGGCCGTTGTCGAGTTCGCAGGGATTCCGAAACTTCATCCTGGAGGTCGCCCTCCGCCTGGAAAGGAGCCGCAGAAACCCGTCCTGTCCTCCCTGCCTGTCCTCACGCTTGGAGCTGACCTTGATTTGGAACTGACCTTGATTCGGCTGATCGGGGCGTGCTCCTGGTCCCTTCCTGCCACCAGCGGGTCCACCTGTACTCGGCCGACGCGCACAGCGGTGCCGAAGCCGGCCCGTCGTCCCGCTCTGCTGTCAGCACGCGGCGATGGCCATGGGGCACCGGTTCGCGGTGCGTGCACACCGTCATCGTTTCTGACACGTCGCCATGGTGATGTCAGCAACTGGCCGGCGCCCGTACTCTTCGGTGGGTGAGTGACTACCCAGCGATGATCGTCCCTGTCGGACAGGTCGAGCCGGTGCCGCGCCGCATCCGCGGCTTCGTCGCCGGGCAGGCCGTCTTCGACACAGTGCGGGCACGGTATGTGTGGCTGTGGCCGGGGTACCCGCAGTACTGCATTCCCCGCGAGGACATCCACGACGGAGCCCTGCTCGACGAGGGCGGTTCCGTCGTGCTGAGGGCCGGCAGGGCACGCCGCCACACCCTCCAGCTGGGTTCGCTCGCCCGTCCGGGCGCGGCCTGGATGTGGGACGACGACGCACCCTCGGGCATTGCCGGCTCCGTCAGCTTCCGCTGGGAGGCCATCGACGCATGGTTCGAAGAGGACGAGCAGGTGTTCGTGCACCCCAGGAGCCCGTACACCCGCGTCGACGCCCTCCGCTCGGGGCGCAGCGTGCGCGTCGTGCTGGACGGAACCGTGCTCGCCGACGCGCCGTGCTCCGTGATGGTGCTGGAGACGGGGCTTCCCACCCGCTACTACCTCGATCGCGTGCATGTGGACTGGACGCGCATGCAACCGAGTGACACGGTCACCAGCTGCCCGTACAAGGGCAGGACCAGCGGCTACTGGTCGGCGAGAACGAGCGAGGCCACCTACCCGGACCTCGCCTGGGCGTACGACTTCCCGACCCGGCAGCTGTCACCCGTCGCCGGACTCGTCGCCTTCTACAACGAGAAGGTCGACCTCTACCTCGACGGCCGGCTGCTGCCGCGTCCCGCTCCCGTCACCAGAGCGATCTGGGAGCGGGAACACCCCGTGTGAAGGACGCATCGGCCGGGGCCCATCTGCGGGTCGAGCGCACCTTGATCAGGCCATGTACGGGCGGGTCTCGTGCGCACTTCTCGGGACACGTACCCGCCACCTCACCCGGCCGTGACGACGCACCGCGAAGCCGTATCGATCACCATCCGAAAGCTGCCGATCAGCGCACCATGGAGCGCGCAATGCGGAACCCGACGTCGTCGACCCGGAAGGTCGGGTGGCTACGGCGCCGTACGGAGGCCCGGCAGCTCCAGTGCTCGTCGAACCAGCCACCGCCACGCAGCACCCGGTAGCCGCCGTACACCTCGGCGTCGTAGATGTCCCAGCACCACTCCCACACGTTGCCGAGCATGTCGTGAAGGCCCCACGGGTTGGGCAGCTTGCCACCCACCTCGTGGATCCTCTCGTCCGAGTTGTCCCGCTGCCAGGCGATCTCGTCAAGGGGACCGTAACGCGGTCCGGTCGTACCGGCCCGGCAGGCGTACTCCCACTCGGCTTCGCTCGGCAGCCGGTAACCGTCGGCCGAAGCGTCCCATTCGATGTCTTGGCCGTCGGGCTGGACGTGGTAGGCGGGCGTGAACCCGTCGCGCTGGGACAGAGCGTTGCAGAACCGAACCGCGTCCCACCAGGAAACGCCCTCGACGGGAAGCAGGTCCCCACGGGCGCTGCTGGGATTCCGGCCGGTGACCTGCGCGTACATCCCTTGGGTGACGGGGTGGGCCGCGAGCTGGTAGGGCGCCAGCCCGACTGTCCAACTCCGCTGTGTCCGCCGGTCCGACAGCGTGACCTGCCCCGCCGGGATTGCCGTCATCTCGTGCTCTGCACTCGCATCCATGGGCAAACGATCTTACTCATGCAGGCCTTGGACGACAGCAACGCAGGCCCCTGACGAACCGCAACGCACGTGCCGGAGGAACCGCAACGCACGTCCTGGACGACCGCAAGCCCTACGGCTGGCTCCGCTCCCTGCCCCCGCAGCCTCCAACCGCTGCCAGACGGTTGGCGCTGAACACCCCCTCCTCCGGCCCCGTTCTGGCCGGTTGCAACTCCTCTTCGCCCAGTACTGATGTGCCTGGGGAAGTGTCCGCCCACCGGAACAGGGCCGTGGTACCTCCCCGGTCGGCGTGGTTGTCCCGGATCTGTTCCCCCAAGAGTCAGCAGCTGTGAGCCAGAACACGGTTGAGGTTGACCTTGGGGCAGGGCGGAAGCTCGTCGCGGCGGCCCGATGCGGTTGCGTCATTCCGGGCCGTAGTAGAGCCGGAGGAACTCCTCCATCGCTGCGTCGACGCCGGCGCGGTCGCCGGTGGCGAGCAGGTCGAGCAGGAGACCGCGGACGGTTGCGAGGCCCAGCCGGGCACGATTCCGGGCGGTTGCTGGGTCTGCCCCCGCGGCCACCTCGGCAGCCGCGAGCGGCTCCAGCCAGTCCGTCACGAGCCCTTCGAGGACCGTGGCGGCCTCGGGGCGGCCCCGCAGCGCCTGTCCGCAGATCTCGAAGAAGAGCCGCTCCTGATCGGCCAGCCCCGGGTCCGTCAGCCGCCGCCACAGCAGTCGCGCGGCATCGGCTGGTGAGAGGCAGGGTTCCAGCCGGAGCTGGGACAGCAGATCGCGCTGGCGTCTTTCCGATGTGCGGACGATCTCGGCGAGCAGTTGTTCCTTGGAGCCGAAGTAATGGATCAGCATGCGGTGACTGACGCCGATCGCGGCGCCCAGGCCGCGCAGGCTCAGGTCCGCGATGCCGTGCGCTGCGACGTGGTCGGCGGCCACCTCGGCCAGCTGGGCGCGCCGGTCGCCGTCCGTGCCGTGGGCAGCCTCGCCCAGGGGATGTGAGTCGTCCGTATTCACCACATCGCGAGTGTACCCATTGGTGCATCTCGCATGTACCGTGTGGTACATGAAGTCTGTCACCGTGTCGATCGACGTACCGCAGACGCCCGAGCAGGTCTACGACTTCCTCGATGTCATGGCTCACCACGAGCGATTCACCAACCATTACCTGACTGACTGGCGTTACAGCGGACCCGACCGCGGCGTCGGTTCGTGCGCCACGGTCACCGCCGCTCTGGGCGGCACGAAGACCGACGTCACGGTAGAGGTCGTCGAGGTGGAACCGCCGCGGCGCATTGTCGAACGCAACATCAGCGCAGCCGGCCGACGCCGCGCCCGCGGCATCTACACCATCGAGCCGCTGTCGAGCGGTGGGAGCCGTGTGCGCTTCACCTATGTCCGGGAGCGTGCCCCTTTCGCCGATCGCCTGCTGGCGGTAGTCGTCCGGGCCGTGATGCGCCGCGCCAACCGCACGGTCGTGCAACGCCTGGCTGTCGAGCTGGCTCGTCATGGGGCCGCCGCCAGGTCCTGACGACGGTGCCTCTCGGTCGACTGCCGGTGCAGGGCGGTCACTGCACGTGTCCTGCTGTTCCCGGCCTTGGACCTGCCGGCCCTGGCCTGCCGCCCGCCCGGCCGGGCCGGTGTCGTCGTATGAGACGTGGGCCCGGACGGAGGAGGTCCTGGGCGCCGATGCCCACCTTCTTCCCTCTTCGCCTCGACTGCGACCGTGGCTGCCGGACTCCGGGAACACATGCGATAGCTCACCAGCCCGTCCTCAGCAGCTGGACCGGGAGAACTCCGACACCGCCGGACCCGCCCCGAAGTCCTCGGAAGTGTCCAGATGAATGTTGAGGTTCGCACGGCGGAGCGGGGAAAGCCGGGCGACGTCCTCGTTCAGGACCTCACGCGCACGCTCTTCGGCGGACAGCACCCGAACTGCCCGACAAAAAAGTCCAGGTGATGGACCGTCAAAGCCTCCGAACCGAGGGCCAGACCGAGCCCGCCGAGCCGGGCCTTCTGCCCCGTCCGGTACACGGCGTGGAGGCCCGGGCAAGGCGGGCCGCAGAGAGAACCGGCAGTGCCCGACACCGAGCCGCGCCCCTTTGCCTGCCGGGTTCAGCTGCCGAGCCGCGCCCCTTTGCCTGCCGGGTTCAGTTGCCGGGCCGGAACCGGAGCGCCGACCAGGTGTCGTCGATGGCGATCTGCCGCACGGGCCGTACGCCCTGCCCGGACAGCGCGGCGGCCAAGCTGTCGCGGTTCAGGTCGGTTCCGAGCTTCCCGCCCTTCGGGTAAGCCACCCAGGCGAGCGCATCGCGCTGCGCGGCCGCGAGCGCCGCCTGCGCATCCGCCCCGAGCAGGTCACCGGCGGTGGTCACAAAGGCGAGCACCGCATCGGCCGCGGCTGCGTCGCCCGCGGACTCGACCTCGAGATGGACATCGTCGGGCTTGCCCAGTACGACGACGCTCTGACCGGGCTTGATCTGCAGCTTGCTCATGACGGACACCCCCTGATCTTGCCACCTGCTGAGGGACCCGGGCCACTGATCCGTGCTCCGATGCGCAGTACGGCTGACGGGGACATGCGGCGCGCCCAGCCTCGACGAACCCTGGGCCACAGAAGAAACCTGCTCGAACTCTGCGGTGTCCGGCGTCCAGAAGGCAGCCTGCCGTACTCGGCGCACTCGTCAGGCGCCGGCGGTGCTGGAGTACTCGCAGGGCCGTCCGGTGGCCTGAAAGCGACGCTCTTCCCCCTGCTGGATGGCTGGCCCGATGGCAAGTCGTCCGGACACAGTCGCAGCGGCCCAGGTGGCCGTGGACAGGCCAGACGCACTGGGCAGCGTCGGGCCGTTCAACGAGTACGCCCACACCCGGCCCGGCGACGACCACCTGCCGGGCATCGCCCTCGTCGCCCTGCGCTACGTACTGCACGAGGACCGCGGCGCCGGATCGAGCGCAGTTGCAGGCCCGTGAGGTGCCCCGTCGAGAGGGTCACCTCCGTCGGATTCACCGTGCTGCGGGGCGGGCAGGGCGCGGGCGAGGGGGTCTTCATTGAAAGCCAGGCCCGAGCCCGACCCAGAGGTCGTCGCTCTCGTGGATGATGTAGATCGGATCGGTCTTGGGCTTCCAGTCGACGGGAGCGACGTAGTAGCGGCCCTGGCGCTCGATGAGGAGCCGGAGTCCCACATAGCGGTATGGCAGACGTAAGTCCTTGCGGGGGAGTCTCTGCTCCTGGACCCCGGGCGGGGGCAGGCTCAGTGGCCGGCTGCTGAGGAGCATCACGCTGGGCCAGCTTTCGACGTGGCTGGCACGGGCCCTGGCGTCTCCATCACCGAACTGCAACGCGGTCTGTGTGAGCAACCAGAACATGCATACGGCACCGGCGAAGAGCAGCACTCCCCGGCGGTGCAACCCCAGGTGGCTGCCTTTGGCCTGTGGGAGCTGGCCCAGCAGGAAGCCGATCGCGAGAGTGAGAGGAACTGTCCATGCGTACGGCTGGATCTTCGACCAGAAGATCAGCAGCACCAGTCCGACCGCCAGGACCACGGGGTAGAAGCGAGCCACCGAGGTGAGTGCCGCGGAAGCGGTACGACCATGCTGCCCGGACAGCGGGCGGCGCATGGCGTACCAGGGAGTCGTCATCGCGATCAGGACGAGCACGACGGCCACGAGAACCGGAGACCGCACCAGGTGCAGGCTCTGGAGCACCAGTGGGGCGAAGCCGAAATCGAGGGCGTAGATGGAGAGGTGGAAGTAGCCGTAGTAGGCGCTGCTGTACATCGCGCCCAGGTAGAACATGAGCGCGGCGATGACGGATGCCTGCGCGATCACGGTCTTGATGAGCGCTGTCGGACTGACCGCCCGACGGCCGAAGCCCGTCTGTTGATCCTGCGGGAAAGGGCTTTCCGAAGGCGCACTCACGTGCCATCCGGGGGGCTTACCTCGGGAGCGGTGGGAGGCGATGGATTCGTCGCAGAGGGGGCGATGGTGGGATCGTCTTCGTGGCCGCAGTTGGTACACGACGGGGGAGGCGGCGGCGACGGGACACCGGTAGTGTCCGTGGGCGACGGCGAGGTGGCCGACGCCGTGCCCGGCGAGGGCGTAGTTGTCGTAGCTGTTGCCGGTGACGATGCCGGACTGGTGGCGGAGGCGCTCGTGTGCGGCTCGTGACCGGAGGAGCGGCAGCCGGCAATCGAGTGAAGACACATGACGGCAAGCACGCTGACGACCGTCATTCGTGCCGCTCTGCCCGACATGAGCCCTCCTTCGTTGCGTGCGAGCGTACCGCCGTCCGGGCAGATGAACGGGACATCCGACAGCGGCGCCCAGCGACGTCATCCGAGCGGCGGACACAGGGATGACACCGCTCGCGCTACGCCTCTCATGGGTCGGCGCCGGGTTGCCGCGACCTCCGTGTTGTGCGCCGAACCGGCGCGGGCGGCATGAAGCCGGTCTGAGGCACTGTGCCTCGGCGTACGGCAGCGTCTCGCTGTGCTGCGGGCGAACGCGGAGGACGATCCATGGTCGTGCCGGGACTGCTTACGCCGTCTGTGGAAGGGCGCCATCGACGGCGTCGAACCAGAGGAGGCTCCGGCTGCCTCGGCACCATCATCGTGACCGGCACCGACTCCTACCGTATCGCCGGCAACCGAGCCCGAGCTGGAGCCGGACAGGCTGTAGCGGGCTGCCGCCCCTGTAACCGCTGGACTGCTGGTCAGGGCACCTGTCAGGCTCCGCTCCGTGGAGATACTTGACGTTCTGACCGACATGGCGAAAACGGGCCGTCTGGGCCCGGTGTTCAGCGGAGCCGACTGGAACGATGTGACCGCAGCACTCGGCGAACCATGGGACATGGGAACGATGAGCCGGAGCGGAGAGTGGCCACGGCTCTTCGCCTACGGAGACCTCGAGTTGAGTGTCTGCCACTGCCGCAAGGTCTCCCTCATCTGCGTCCAGACCTGGCGTGACGTCGTCGAACTCCCCCCGTCGGTTGTCGGGGGGACGGGCACCTTCGCCGCTGGGCTCAAGTATGTGGACGTGGTTTCCGCCTTGGACAAGGCCGGCTGTTCCCGGCAGCCATGCCCTTCGTTGACCTTCGGTGACCAGTGCACGCTCGTGGCGATCCCGTCGGAGGCGAACTTCACCTTCGAGATCCCCGAGGGTGAAGAACCCGTGCTGAACGTCCTGGGCCTGCCCGGCGACGGACACGACTGCTCCGCACTCTCCGCAGACCGAGCCGGGACGTGTCCAGTACTGCCGGCTGGGGAGGTCCGGCAAGCGTGATGGAGAGGAGTACGCGAGGAACGGGCGTTCTACGTCCCTTGAGCCCTGGCGAGGCCCCGGTCTGCGCGTGCGTGATCGGTCAGGGCGCACCGGCCGACGAGTGCCGGTACGGGCCGGAGCACGCCATGCGTTCCCGGATGGCACGCGGGTTTCGGGTTCGCCGTGATCGACTGCGACGGGTCAGTCAACCGCGGTCGGTGACAGTAACCAGTGCGAGAACCCCGTCGACGTCGATGTCGTAGGAATCTCCCGCGGCGAACAGTGCGGCATCCAGGTGGTCGAGGTGGACGGACTTCCGGCCGAGGGCGGCCGTTCCTTGAAGGACCACTGCGAGCACGCACGTTCCGTCTTCGGGCCGCACCGCGACGCGATCGCGCACGATCCGGACCCGCGCCGAGGCATCGGCGCGCCGCACCATGACGTTGAAGTCGACGATCGGGCTGCCGAGCAGTTCGCACTGCGTGTCGGAGTCACCGGCGAAGGCAAACGGTTCGTACGGGACGGTCATCACATGCGGGGCACCGTCGATCGTCAGGGCCATGCCGGGACCGTCGACGACGGTGATGATCCTGTCCACGCCCTCGAAGAGCGAGAAGGGTCCGCTCTGCGCTACATCAGCGATGCTGACACGCCAGACGAAATCGCCGGTCCGCCCGCCCTCGGGGTGGGCGGCCACCTCAGAGGTGACACCTCCGCCGTTCTTCCACGGCGTGGGAGTTCTCTCCTGCGCCCGCAGAACCCGCAGTGCCATGCGCTTTCCTTCTGGATGGGGCCGGGGAGCCCGTTCCTCCCGGCTCGGCGGCGGACATGACGAGAGGACCGTGCGGGTCGGGCTACGAGCCCGGACCGTGAGGCCCTTGACACCGCACTGTACGCGACGCCGACTGCGCTCAATGGGCCGCATCGCTCCGCTGCTGTCTGAAGTGGTGAACCAGGCGGGCAGCAGGCTGGTCACCGAGCAATGCGCGACTGCTCGGCCCAGCCGGAGGCGGCTGGGCCGGCATCCAACACCGACTGCAGAACACCCGGTTGTGCTGCATCAAGCTTGCAGCGAGCGCCACCGGAGCCCTCGGAGGCCAAGACGCGCCGACCGCCCGAAGTCAACGCCCGCCGCCAGCAATCCTCACCCTTGAAAACACCTGGTTGAACATGATTAGCCCGACTATGGTCCGGTGACCCGTTAGGGATACGGCTGGTCACTGCCCGGCCGGCGGCACTGGATACTTGATCTGTCACATGATCGGCTCGCAGCTCGGCGGTTGCCGTGCTGCTTCAACCTCAGAAGGCGGATCCCAGCGTGTTCCAGGAAACCCCGATCTTCAACCGTCTCGTCGCAGAGCGCGGTGATGTGCCGGCTCAGGCTCGTGGTGAAGCCGACCGCGTACGCCACGAGCTGGCGCGGGTCCTGCCCTCCGCGCCTTGGCCTGCCGCCCGCCCGCTGCGGCAGCAGCAGCCTCAGTTGCTCGGCGGTGACGTCTCTCCCGGTGTCCTGTGACGTTCCGGCAAGGGGCAACCGACCTGCCCGCAGCCCAGGCGAAACTCCAGGACATCGCCCTGGGCCTGCGCGGCCACCGGCGCATCGAAGACGAGATCCACTACGTGCGCGACATCCTCTGGGACGAAGACCGCTCCTAGATCCACACCGGCCACGGCCCCGAGAACATGGGTACCCTCGTCTGCTCCCGGCCTGGGCAAGAGCGCTCAACGACTCATAGAGCGACGTCTCGTTCGTGAACGCCCCTGTGCCTTCGGGGTCTGCCGTCTGCCTGGCCCGGTCCATCTCGCCCTCTACGCGACGAAGACCGGCCCGCATGGCCTGATCCACACCGCTGCCCGAACGGATGCCCCGAACCCCACGCTGCACCCGGAGACTGGGGGCCGCCGGTCGTGCCCGAACCCCGGGTCCAGGTAGCCTGCGCCGTAACCAGACATGCGGGGGGTCATGTTGAAGCGCGGGATCATACGAACAGCTGCAGGCGTCTTGCGTCAGCGCCCTGGTCTGCTCTGCTTTCCCGCTCTCGGACTCTTGACCGTTGCATTGGCCTTGACGGGTTCCTGGCCGTTGCTGCTGCAAGAAGTCTGGCATCGGGTCGGGCGGGGCCAGGCTCCCACCCAGGCCCAGTCCGGCGCGATGGCGCTCATGCTGTGGGTCGCCTTCACGCTCAACAGTGTCTTCACCGCGGCCTTGCTTCACTCCGTGCACGCGCTGCTCGGCGGCGAGCGTCTCCCGCTGCGTGCCTCCCTGCGCGCGACCGGCCGACGTGTGCCTACCCTGCTCTCCTGGAGCTTGTTCTCGCTGGTAGCCGGCTCGCTTCTGCGGACCGGAGAGTCCCTGGCCGGCCTGTCGACGCTCTTCGAACTGCTCGGGCTCTCCTGGTCATTGCTGACATTCTTCGTACTCCCGGTGATCGTCGTCGAGGGAACCGGGCTTGTGGCCAGTCTGCGCCGGTCACTTGCGTTGGGGCGCCACTCGCTCGGCCAGTGGGTCGCGGGCGGTCTCAAGCTCTTCATCACGACCGCACTGGTCGTCATCGGTGCGATCGTGGTGCTGATTCTCGCGGTGGAGTCCGACGACCTGGCCGTCCTCTTCGCCACCCTTGCGGTGATCGTGGTCTTCTTCCTGCTCGTCTCCGTCGTCAACTCCGCCGCGTCCGGCATCTACCGGGTCTCTCTCTACCGCGAGGCCGTCACCACGGCTGGGCCGACCGGTCATCGGCTTGCATCTCTACCGCTCGCTTCAGAGTCAAGTGAGCCTTGGGTCTTGCCCCCAATCCTCTGGCTCGGCAGGGCGTCCGAACGGCCGCTGGTTTTGTTCCGGACGACGTGTGGGAACGCGTGCTCGGCCGCCCTCCGCTCCTGAACGGCGTGACCGCTTTTCTGAGCGGCTTCCCGCGGCCGAGCGGACAGCCCTCGCGAGAATCGTGCAGGTGCCGCGGACTGGTCGCTGAACGACGAGGATGGTCCGTTGCCGCTGGGCGGTGAGCTGCGTCTGGCTCTACAGGCCGAAGGCGGTTGCCGGGACAGGAACGACGAAGCCCCTGGTTGTCAGCGGGTGGTCTTGGCCGCCACCCCGTCAACCGGGAGCCTCATCGCTGCTAATGGCTCGGGCGCCTCACCTTGGAGGCTGCCCCGTGCATGCGCCGTCTTCCGTGGTCGGCCGGATCAGCAGGGGAAGGTGCCGCTGTAGAGAGCGTGTCCGTAGGAGGAGCTGCCGGAGCCGAAGCCGTAGATGCCGTCGTCGCTCCAGACCGCCTCGCGGAAGCCGTTGACGCAGGTCGACGTCGGCGCGATCGCGAAGCCCTCCAGGTTGTCGGTCGGCATGACGGCCGGGTTCGTGTAGGCCACGTCCGGAACGATCGCGCCGCTGGCGTTGACCTTCATGAAGGTGTGCGTCTCGCCACAGGTGTTGTCGCAGGTCGCGATGATGCGCTGGGTTCCGGCGTCGAACGTCACATCCATCACGGAGACCTTGCCGGTCGCGATCGTGCCGAACGTGGTGAACGTGCCGTTGGAGTTCAGGCCGTAGACATGCAGCGTGCCGTCCCACTCCAGGCCGGCGAAGAACAGGCCCGACCCGTGCAGCGGGTAGTTCGCAGGGTTGTAGGCGGCGCCGGTGAGCGGGTCGACCCAGCCGTTCGCGGTCAGCCAGCTGTCCGGTACGTAGCCGACTCCCTCGAAGCCCAGGTTGGCGTCGTCCTTGCTGCCGGTGTTGAGCTGCGGGAACTGCGAGGTCATGTCCCACTGGTGGACTGGTGCCAGCGTCGATCCGGTCGCGGCCGGGTCGAACTCCATGATCGTGTCCTTGGGGACCGTGTTGTTGCTGTTGTCGCGCTCGGAGGTCACGTAGATGTGGCCGTCAGCGCCGACCGTCAGGCCCTCGGAGTCCGGCTGGCCGGTGCCGCCGGCGAAACGGATCTGCTTGCCTGTCGCGCTCCATGACGCGTCCGGGATCCACTTGCCGTTGCTCTTGACGAGCTTGTACAGCCAGTTCTTGTTCTTGGCGGCCCACAGCACCGACGGGTTCGCCGGGTCGAACGCCAGGCCGCTCAGATCCCTGCCTTCAGGACCGGTGGACGTGGTGAACGCGCAGACGTTGTCGGCGATCGTGACGTCCAGCCCGCCCGGCCACGCCAGGGTGCCCGCCGGGGTGGAACCCGTACCGGAGGGCGCCTCGGGGGAGCAGCCGCTGGTGAGTGAACCGCCGCCACCCAGGAGCTGACCGCCCCCACCGCCACCGCCACTGCCCGTGCAGGAGTTCGCGTTGCCGAGCGTCGCGGTCGTGGAGGTCTGGAACCAGCCGGTGCCGTTGGCGCAGCGCTCGTCCGACGGCTTGGCGCCATCGGCCGCCCAGGTCACGGAGTCTACGGAGTTGCCGTTGCTGTCGAGGAGGAAGACCGAGTCGTTGTCGCCCAGACCGAGGGTGGAGTTGAACGTGACGTAGCCCCCCGCGGGGATGCTGGTCGAGCTCGGGGAGGAGGACGAGATCGAGACGGGGGAGTGGGTGGTGTCATTGTCGAGGTACTTCCACGACCCGATGCCGACCGCGCTCGTTCCGCCGTTGTACAGCTCCACGGTATCCGCGCCGTCCGAGGTGACCTCGTTGATCCGCACCCGGCTCGCCGCCGGGATCGACGACGGGCAGCCCGAGGCGTTCGAGGCGCCGAACGTGGATGCCGTGGTCGTGGTCACCCACCCCCCGGTGCCGTCGCCGCCGCAGCGCGCCATCGCCGGCTTCGCCCCGTTGGTGGCCCACTCAACACGGTCGACCACCGTTCCGCCGGCCGTGTAGATCACCAGCTTGTCCGAATCGCCGAGCCCCTTGGGCGAGTTGAAGGTGACGAAGCCGCCTGCCGGGATCGTGCTGGAGGACGGGCTGAACGACTGCGGCGAGAAGCTGTCGTCGGACATCTTCCAGCCACTGATGCTCACTGCAGTCGAGCCGGTGTTGTACAGCTCCACCGTGTCGCTGTTCGACGAGGTGACCTCGTTGATCCGAACATTCTGGTAGCCGGCCTGGTCCGCGGCATCCGCAGGCTGAGCGGCAACCACCCCTGTCACGAGCAGTCCTGAAAGCGTCAAAGCCGCGGCGCATACAGAGGCGACGCCGGCACGCGAGTGTGAGATAGACACGAGGCGGAACTCTGGCGACACGATCTTGAAACAGTGTGTATTCCAGCTGAATGCCACCTACTGGCCACCGGAACGCCAGGCGTACCTTGCCACCTTACGATGCGACAGCACGCGGAAAACGGTCAAGAACGCCGCCTTGGACTGCACCGCCCTGCCCACGCGGCCTCGCCGGTCGACTCCCAAGTCCCCCGCCTTGCCGACAGGGATGCCCGCCTGTGCATGACCCGTCGACGCAGGCTGCACAGCCGTCGGCGCCTGACCAGGGAGAGCCGCTGGGAGGGTTTCCGGACGGAGTTCTGCTCGGCGGGGACAGCAAGAACTTCTCACGGCAGCTCTTCGCCGCGGCCGGGGGCGCGGAACCGCGGCGTGGGACGTGAGCGCCGCGGTCCACGGCGCGGGACGGGGGCGCCGCGGTCCACGGCTTCATGCAAGGAAGCCGGCGGAGGTCTTGGCGGCCAGAGCCAGGATGTCGAGACCGATGTCGAGGGCAGCGGCGTGCTCGACGAAGGGCGGTTGCCGCCGTCGGCCCAGACCTTGCACAAGGTGGGGTCGTCGCTGACGGCCTGCACGAGCAGGGCGCGTCCGGGCGATCTCTCAGGTGACGAGCGCCCACCGCCCCTGGAGTGAGGTAGAAGGGCGGCATGGAGACCGCAGGACTTCAGCAGACGCTGAACAAGACCATCGAACACCTTGTCGTGCATCACGGATACACCACCTGCATGCGCGACTACGAGGTCATCGTCCACGTGTGGAACGGCCACCAGAGCCCGCCGACCTACCTGCGGTATCTCTTCCGGTACTGCGTCGAGGCCCGATGCGAGACGTTCCTCTCCGCGGATACCTGGCGGGTTTCCTTGGATGACCGTCTTCTCGACCGCGAATCCGCTGACCCCGACCTCGGCGGTTACGTCTGGGGCGCGAAGTATCACGAGATGTACGGAGCCGAGCTTCGCCCCGAGTCGGAGGCTGCCCGCCGCTGGTCGGAGGATGTCGGG
This sequence comes from Streptomyces sp. NPDC107581, assembly GCF_055657175.1. Classification (NCBI taxonomy): domain Bacteria; kingdom Bacillati; phylum Actinomycetota; class Actinomycetes; order Kitasatosporales; family Streptomycetaceae; genus Streptomyces; species Streptomyces sp. NPDC107581. The sequence continues at coordinate 18,055 of NZ_JBVKBH010000005.1, read as the reverse complement.
ATCGACTTCCATGAGGTGCACATTGAGACCAACGCGCACGATCTGACCTTGCTCTTCTCGGACCTTGAGGTGAGCGAGGTCCAGGCCGGATATGCACCCTTCGTCGCGGAGTGAGAACCAGGGTTCGTGTGATCTTGTGACTGACGTGGTTCCGGATCGTTCCGCCTGGCATGCGGCGGGGTGATCCGAGTGATGCGGAGTGGGAACAGTTACGGCCGTTCCTACCGGTCAGCAATGGGCGTTGTGGCAGGTGGCGGGATCGCCGGCAGGGGATCGACGGGATTCTGCCCGGCCGGACAGCGGGGTGGATGGGCGCCGCTTGTGCCGAGGGTGCGGAGGTTTCGTCACAGGCACACAACGAACGTGCCCATGCCATGTAATGCTCATCTAAAGTCCCAGCCATGAGTGTGCCTGTGCCTGTCACTGCCCCACGGTCCTTCTCGTCCAACGACGTACTCGCCCTGGGCGGCGGCCGGAGCGGCGGCTACCACGGCAGCTATCACGGCAGCTATTCCGGCGGCTACCACCACCACGGGAGCTCCGGATCCGGCGGCGGCGCCCACCTCGGGGTGTGGGTCCTCATCCTGATCGTTGCGATCGTGGCCCTCCTGGTCTGGTTGGCCAAGCGCAACCAGTGAGACGGATGGCAGTGGTCCCCACTCCAGTCCGTCACCGTCTCGTGCAGGACCGGGCCGGGCCCGGTGTGCAAAACCTCGAGGGTGTCGACGGCAAGCCGGGCGACTCCTGCCGGGCGTCGGCGGCTGGACCAGGGGTGCCAGTGACGCGCACCAAATCTCAGCAGGTGCCGCACTTCGGGCGCATCGATCACCTCTTCTCCCAGGCCCCTGACGAAGCATGGGAGAGACGTTCGTGCGGTGATGGCGCGAAGGGCCCGCCCGTCTACCACTGGGCCGCCCTACAGATCACGCCCATCGAGGACTTCGACGGCGCGATGCCCACCCACCAGCGGTGGGCACTGGCACGCCGCAGCATCAGCAAGCCTGAGGAGATCGCCTACTACCTCTGCTATGCACCGCTCGGCACCAAGGTCGAGCACCTCGTACGCGTCGCCGGGATGTGCTGGGCCATCGAGGAAGCCTTCCAGGCCGCGAAGAACGAATGCGGCCTCGACCAGTACGAAGTCCGCCGCTGCACCGGCTGGATGCGGCACATCACCCTGGCCATGCCGGCACATGCCTTCTTGGCCGCCATGGCCGTCGACGCCGCGGCAAAAGGGGCAGCAGAAACGGTTCCTGCCTTGCGCCCCTCACCGTGGCAGAAGTTCGGCGGCTCGTGGCAACTGGCCACTCACCCATCGCCGCTCACCAGCCTCTCATCAGTGCACGTGCGCTGAGATGGCCACATTGGCGCAGACGACGCCAAGCCGTCGCCCGCCGTTGCCACTGTCAGCGGCGGCTGCACACGATCGAGGGGCGGTCCGGGAAAGAGGACACGGGCCGGCAATCACCCCACTACACTCGCCCAAACCGCCCCTGAACAGGGAAAACGTCAAAGTGCTGCTGGAGTACTAGGTGAACGGCCCTGGTCAGGCCCGGGCCACTCGGAGCGATAACACGGCCGGCGGCGCTCATCCGTGACACGCGAGCAGGGTGTCCGCCGGAGCGGACACCCTGTGACGGCTGACTCAGGATGAGCTGACTGGCGCCTCGCCCTTCTTGTCCGCGACGCCGATGTCCAGGAGCGCGCTCTTGGTCGTTCCGAGGTAGGCGAGGCTCGACGAGTCGAAGACCCAGGTGGAACCCTCAGGGGCGCCCTCGAACGTAAGGCCAATACCGGCCCGCCCCGCGGCGTCCTTGACGTGGTCCACCACGTGCGCGCCCGGGAGCTTGGCCATGGCACGGTAGAGCCCGGCGCTCAGATCGGGCAGCAGGGTGGCGTTGTCGATGATGGCTCCGATGTTCTCAAGTGTGATTTCGACGCGGCGGCTTGGTCCCACCCTCTTGGTGTCGTCGTAGAGCCTCTTCAGCAGCGCGTCGGGATCAGTGGGCAGAGCCTGAAGCTGCCGGAAGGTCAGGTAGCCAGTGCCGCCGTACATGGCCATGGTCATCTTCTTGGAGGGGTCTCCCACCGCGACTCCCTTCCTCAGCCCCGCCCGCTTGCCGTCCACCGAATCCCACTGCTCGCTTTGGACGGCCCCTTTGTACTGCTCCACCTTGAAGTCCCCCTTGTGCTTCGCGAGCTCCGCCGGATCGAAAAAATCGACGCCCAACTCATCGGCCGATCCCTGGGACTTGGTGTAGATGTACTGGTCATCGCGCACGGTTACCGCCGGACGGTCGGCGGCCGCCAGGGCGATCTGGTCCAGCAACTGCGTGGCATTCCCGTTGTAGCCCGCGGTGGCACCCGGGGCAGCGGTGCCGGACTTGTCGTCGTGTGCGCTGTCGACTGCTACCACGCCCAGGCTCACGGCGGCAGCCAGTGCCAGCGGCGCCGCGAAGAGAACGAGGCGCCGCCTGAGGTACCGGCGTGCGGGGGGCACAGGGGATGTGTTGTTCGCGCCCGACTGCTCGTGGGCGGCCTGGTCGGTGATGTGTTCCATCAAGGATTCCCTCAGGACGCGGTGGCGGTCCTGCGCGAGTACCGGGCGGCCCGGCGCGGGCAGCAGCTCGGCCAGGTCCTGGTAACCGGCCGGCTGATCGCGTCGTCGCGGGTTGGTGTTCATCGCTTCTTCTCCTGCGTGGACCGAGCCGCCTGCTGGCGGCTACCCGGTATCTGTCCGTCCGCGGTCAGGCGTTGCGTTCCGCGCTGCCTGGTGCCGCCTTCCTTGCCGCCCGCGCCGCCGACGAGTTCGAGCTCGGTGAGCTCGCGCAGGCGTTTCCTCGCGCGCGAGAGCCGGGCCCGTACGGTGCCGACGGCGACACCCAGGGCCTCAGCCACCGTGGCGGCGTCCAGGCCCTCCCATACGCACAGCGTGAACACCTCGCGCTCCCCACGGCGCATCGTGCTCAACGCCTTCTGCGCGGCGGCCAGTTCCTCGGTGTCGGCGAGTCGCTGTGCCACCTCGTCGGCGATATCCGGCGCGGGGTCGGGGGGCGGGACTCTGATGAACGCCGCCTGGTGTCTTCGCGCCGCCCGCGCCGTGTTGCGCGTCACGTTCGTCGCGATCCCCAGCAGCCACGGGCGCAGGCTGCCGTCACCCGGAAGCACCCGCTCGCGCAGCCGCCATGCCTCCAGAAAGGTCAGCGACACAACGTCGTCGGCCATGACCCAGTTGCCGGTCATCCGGACGGCGTGCCGGTAGACCACCGAAGCGTGCTCGTCGAAGAGTTGCCTGAACGCATCCGGATCCCCGGCCCGCACACGGGCGCGTAGTGAAATCTCCACACTCCTCCCTGTCCGCTGCACGGACCACGTTGCGGTGATCCGGGTCACACCATGCCCAAACCGACCTCGCCACCGCCCCACCATCGACCCGGCTACCATCAACACGCTCACGAGCCGCGAGCGGATCAAAAACGGGCAGCCGCTCTGCCCAGGGTGGCGGCCGCCGATGCGGCCAAGGCCGCTCGTGTGAGTATGCGGGGGACAAGGATTCCCTTTCTTGCCGTTCTGCTTCTGCCGGCCAGATCCGCGAGGCCCTGGGGTTCCGACCGTCGACGGTCGCGGACGAGAAGGCACTGGCCGGGTGGATGGCCACGGAGGGCTGTCCGGTCGAGCTGGTTGAGGACCGGCAGCGTGAGGCCCTGCTGGTGGAGTGCCGGGCGCGGAGGATCGAGCCGCCGGGCCCAACCCGGGTTGAGAAGGTGCTGGTCGTGGCGGGGCAAGTGGGAGAGGACGTTCTGCGCGCGCACGATTGGTCGCCTGGGCGAGGCGGGCACGGTCCGGCTGCTGTCGCTGGTGGCCGAGGATGACGAGGCGGGCACCACCCTGCTGGCCGCGTACGGCGCGAGCGTCGTCCGGTGCGCCTTCACCTAACTGCTGAACTTCCGCCTGCTGCCCCGGCTGAAGAACATCGGCAGTATCCGCCTGTACCGCCCGGACGACACCCCGTCCGGACGACACCCCGCCCTGCCGGCCGACGCTCGGAGCCTCTCTGACGCGGCCGATCCGCTGGGAGCTGATCGAGCGGCAGTACGACCGGATGGTCAAGTACGCCACCGCGCTCCGGCTCGGCACCGCCGAGGCGGAGCGCGGTGCTGCGGCGCTTCACTCGCGGCTGCCCCAAACACCCCACCTAACAGGCCCTCGAAGGTGGCGGGCGCTCGACCTGATGCGCGCAGATGCCGGGTGCCGACGCCGCCTGCCAAGGTCCTCGCGTGAGGCTGTGATCACGTGGGTGCAGGGCGGGCTCGGGCGTTGAGTGCCTTCGTGGGGAAGCCGATCGCCTGGGTGGGGGCGGTGGCTGCACCGGCTCCTACGAGCGCTCGCCCTGTGGCCATCCCTGTGCGTCGAACACGGCGATGGGGTCCAGATAGTCGCGCCAGTGCTGTACCTTGCGGTCCTTGATGGTCACGACGGAGACGAATCGGTTGTCGTAGGGGCGCCCCGTCTGGACCGACGTGCCGTGGACTTCGTACTCCAGGACGACCACCGAAGTCTCACGGTCCCGGTGGACGCGGAGGTTGTCCGCACCGTGCAGCGTCACGTAGTCGCCGTAGCCGCTGTACAGGTCGATGATCCCCTGGCGACCCTCGATCCGCCGGGGGTAGCCCGGCACGGTGATCACGTACTCGAAGACCACGTCCTCGGCCAGCAGGTCGTAGTAGTCCTCCCCGTCGACCAGGCCGTCCAGCCCGTCCTTGATGATGCGGAAGAACGGGCTGTTCGCCCCGACCAGGGGAGTGTCGTCGGCGACGGTCTTGCTCACTTCGCCTCCGAGGTCCAGGCATGGGCGTTGCGCTCGGCGAACGAGCGGAAGGTGGTGGCCGGCCGGCCGGTGACCTTCTCGATGTCGCCGGTGGGCGTGGAGCCGTTGCCGGCGACGATGGCGCCGGTGAGCCATCGCATCATCACCGCGAAGTCGGCGGGGACACCCGCGGCGAGCGCGCCGTCGATCCACGTCTCCTGGCCGATGTCGCGGTAGGTGACGGGGCGGCCGCTCACGGAGGCGATGGTGTCCGCGACGTCCTGGAAGGTGAGAGCCTGCGGGCCGGTGAGTGAGTAGGTGCCGCCGGCGTGCGTTTCGGCGTCGACCAGCGTTTCGGCCGCGACCGCCGCGATGTCGGCCGCGTCGACGAAGGCTTCCCTGTTGCCGGCGCTCGGTGCCGTGATCACTCCGTCGATGACCGGGAGGTGGTCGTCGGCGAAGTTCTGCATCACCCACGAGGGCCGCAGCACCGAGTGCGTGATGCCTCGCCGGGAAGCCAGATCGGCCTCGACGGCCATGATGTCGATGCCCGCCGGCGCATGGTCGGCGTTGTGGACGCTCAGGTAGGTGACGTGGCGTACGCCGGCCGCCTCGGCGAGGTCCAGGAAGGTGCCGACCTGGTCGGCGTAGCTGACCCGCATGGTGGGTGTCACCAGATAGAGGCGGTCAGCGCCGGCCAGGGCGGCCGCATGCGTGCTTGGGTCGTCCCAGTCGAACCGGACGTCCGCTCCGCTCCGCGCCGCAGTACGGGGGACGATTCCTCGCTGGGCGAGCGCGTCGGGCAGCAGCGAACCGGTTCGCCCGGTGCCGCCAAGGATGAGTGCGGTGGATGCCTTGTTGTTCATGACTCCATGTTCGAAGCCAGGAACGAGACGATCCATGTGTGATTCGCTCGTGTTTTTGTGTGAAGCTCTTACGCCTTGACCCTCGGTGCTCGTGCTGGTCAAGCTGATTCCATGGACCTGCTGACTGACCACCTGGTGCGGGCACGTGCCACCGGCGCGGTATTCGCGCGTACGGTCGCCGAACCACCGTGGGGACTGAGGCTGGGCGGTTCGATACAGCTTTCGGTGCACACGGTCGTCCGCGGCCGCGGCTACCTCTGGCTGGACACCCCCGGCAGCGCCGTGGAGCTCATCCCGGGAAGCGTCACGCTGGTACGCGGCGGGCCGAACCACTACATCGGACACGAGCCGGGCACCGAATGCCTGGAGCCGGAGGAGTTCCGGGCACGCCACGCCCGGACGAGCCCCGGGGACAACCCGCAGGCCACCGTGTTCCTGTGCGGCGCCTACCAGTGCTACGGCGACGTCGGCAGCGGGCTCCTGGACGCACTGCCCCAGGTCATGACCCTCTCGGCGGCCGACGACGATCCCCTACGGGACGTGATCACTATGCTGTCCCGCGAACTGATCCGGAACGAACTCGCCCAGCAGATCGTCCTGGATCGCCTCCTGGACCTGCTCCTCGTCCTGGCCATCCGCAGCGACTTCCGCCGCAGCACGACCGCACCGCGCTGGTACCGGGCATCCGCGGACCCACGGCTGGGCACTGCGCTACGAGCCATGCACGACAACGCGGCCCACCCGTGGACGGTCCCCGAACTCGCCGAGATCAGCGGCCTGTCCCGGGCCGCCTTCGCGCGGGTGTTCCGGGAGGCACTCGACCGGGCCCCCATGCAGTACCTGACCGAATGGCGCATGACCATCGCCCGCGACCACCTGCGCGCCGACGATCTCACCCTGCCCCAGATCGCCGACGCCGTCGGCTACGGCTCGCCCTTCGCTTTCGCCGCCGCCTTCCGCCGTCACCACGGAGAACCGCCCGGCACCTGGCGGCAGAGGGAACGCGCGGCCGCAGAGACGCGACTGCTCACCACGCACCACGGCCCGTGAGCAAGCGTTCTTCTTCCTCGAGGCCGCAGGTCGGTCGTGCCACCGGTTGGGTTGAAGTCGCTGTTCTGCGAAAGCATTTCGGTAACGGCATTCCAGGGCGGCGGTACGTCCGTCGATAGCCGACTATGCCGGAAGCTGATGATTACGGGCATCCCCGTCTTGGTCTGAGTGCGACCAGATACTATTCCGGCTTTTTGGACGCCGGCCCAGCGGGAAGCCGGCGATCACCACGGCGGAGGTCGAAGACACCTGGTCAGGCGGCGGGGGGCTGAGCCGGAGCGGTTGCTTCAACGACCGTCTCGACGAGTCCCGTCTCAAGCCGCAGTACGTGGCCGGACACCGAAGCGATGACGCCGTTGGCCAGCAGCGGGTTTCCGAGCAGTTTCACGACGTCCCGGCGCACGGTCTCGGTCGGGTCGGTCACCGCCCTTTCCGAAAGGGTGGCTTCGTCCAGACCGGTGCGGTCGGCGAATGCGTGGCGGAAGGCGGGCTCGGAGAGCATGCCGGTCCCGCACTGCGTGTGATGGATGACGGCAACGTCCATCCGCGCACCCAGGCGCATGGAGAGATAGGCGATGTCCTCCACGACCCTGTCGTCGACGCGCCCGCCTGCGTTGCGCAGCACTCCCGCATCTCCGGTTCCGATCCCGAGGAAGCCGGCCGGCTCGACCCGCGGGTCGACACAGGCCAGCACGAGGAGCAGCTTGTCGGGCATCGCTTCCTTGGGCGGCATGGCCAGCCTTCCGAGATCGACCTTCTCGGCGAACGCGCGGTTGCGCTCCAGCAGCTCGTTGAACTCCGTCATGACAGCCCCTCCTAGATGATGTATATACACCACATGCTCTGAGGGGTACAGTACAGGAAGGAGGTGTAAATGCAACAGGTGGGTGAGGCCGAGTCGCGTCGGCAGGCGCGGCAGATGGTCGAGGGGTGCCTGGGCAGACGGATCGCGCGGTTGCAACGGCTTGTCGGCCGGCGCGTCGACGCGGAGTTGCGGCAGTTCGGACTGACCGCTCCGCAGCTTGAGGTGCTTTCCGAGCTGGCGTTTTTCGACGGTCCGGCGCGACCGTCGGAGATCGCCGACTGGCTCGGCCTGGAGCGCTCGACAGTCAGCCGCAACCTCGATGGTTTGGTGCAGCGCGGGTTTGTACAGGTCGCCGCGACGTCGTCCACGGGTCGGACGACCCGGGTGACCGTCACAGAGGCCGGATACCAGGCGCTTGCCGATGCTGAGCCGGCTTGGCATCGCGCCCAGGCATGGATCAGCGCAGCACTCGGCTCACATACCGCTGAGACTCTCGACCAGTGGCTCGCTGCGCTGGAGTCCGACCAGTCGGCACACCGGTGATACGACCGCCCTGACCTGCGGACTTGAGGAAGAAAGAACACCTGCTGAGCAGCGCCAATGCCCTGGCTTCGAGCATCTCGTGCAGGCTCCGGGGCGAGCGCTGCAGCAAAGAGAGACGGTGGCGGCAGCGGCCATGTCGTCGACCGGACGAGCCGCCGGTGGACGCCTGCTCTCCCCTTCCGGGGCGGACGGGGACGGTGCCGACCTTGCCAGGTTGTACCGCGAGCTCCACAGCGGTGGCCAGCTCGTCAAGGACGCATTCGGCAGCCACCTCGAACCGGTCCGTGAGTCCGAGGGCGATCTGCTTCGCAGTGGCCATATCGGACACCCGCCTCTCGGTTGGTGGTCTCTGTCGGAAAGGAACCCACCGGGCCGTCCACGTCCTGAAGACCTGCTGCGAGCCGGGCATGCCAAGCATCGCTGACACGGGCCGGGGAGACGCTGGATGGCCAAGATCCTGGTTGGATAAGGCGGTTAGCCACCAGCGCCGGCCGCGCGCAACGCCCTTACTTGGTCGTGTGTGTGGGGTAGACCTCGACGTCGGTGTAGGCGCCCTTGATCTCTCCCGCGCCCGCGGGCCACTTCAGGCTCACGGTGTGGGTCTCGTTCGGCGGCGTCACCAGGATGTTGGTCGGGGACGCGAGGCTCTTGCCGGTGTTGTCGATGTCGTAGGCGAGGTCGAAGACAGCGGCGTCGCCGGGCTTCAGGGTCGTGATACGCGGCTGGGCGTGGCCGCGCGCGATGGGGTTCGAGGTGTGGTCGGCGTCCTTGATATCGACGCCCGCGAAGCCCGTCGCCGAGCAAGTGGTCGAGCCCCGGTTGATCATGGTGATGTCGATCCTGCCGGCGGTCTTGTCGGGCGCGGCGTCCCTGGCGTCGATGGTCAGGTCCTCCGTCTTGCAGAACGTGACCTTGCCGCCGGTCTCCTGCGTGCTCTTCCCGGCGCCGGCGCCGGCGCCGGCCTCGGTGTCCTTGCCGGAGTCCGACTTCGCGTTGCCGGAGCCTGCCTTCGCGCTGCTGGTCTCCGAGCCGCCGGAGCCCGAACCGCCCTCCGACTTCGAGCCACCCTGCGGGGACGAAGATAACGAGGACGAGGAGCTCTTGGAGGGCGAGTCCTTCCCGGAGTCGTCGCCGCCACAGGCGGTGAGCGAGAGGGTGGCGGCGACGCCGATGGCGGCGAGAGTGGTGACGCGGGTGTACTTCACGGTGTTCCCCCAGGACTGGCGCGGTGCATGCGGTCGGAAGTATTTGTATCTCGCACCGAGTTACAGGCAGTCCACCGAGACGTCTTCGTTCTGTCACAGGCGTACCGACCTCGCGGTCCGCCAAGGCGTCACCGTACGGTCACCAGCCTCGGCGGGCAGGGCCTGCGCCACGGTCCGCGAGACCCTGTCAACAGCGAACCCAGGGTGCGGCCGCCTTTGCCGCTCAAACCAATTGGGTGACGTCGTTGCGGTTTCCGCCGGTCAGCGACACCGCGAGCGGGATGCCCTGAGCGTCGGTGAAGACATGGTGCTTGCTGCCCGGCCGAGCGCGGTCGACCAGGCTGGGTCCGCTTTTGGGCCCCGTCGAGCGGCCCGCACATGGGAGGAGTCGATCACCGCCCGCGACCAGTCCAGCTTCTTCGCGGCCTGCAACTTCCTCAGCAGCACCAGGTGCAGACACGTAGTCGTTTGAACTGGTGGAGCCAGGCGAAGGTCCGCTCGGCGACCCAGCGGGTGTGGCCAAGGCCGGAGCCGTGGGCAACGCCGCGTCGGGCGATCAGGGGTCTGATGCCGCGTTTCCATAGCAGGCGGCGGTACTTGTCGTAGTCGTAGCGCGGCCGGCGAAGAGCCGTTTGGGTCGGCTATGCGGACGTCCGCGTACCCCTCGGATGCGGGGTATTGCGTCCAGCAGGGGGATCAACTGCGTGATGTCGTGCCGGTTCCCGCCGGTCAGGGAAACGGCCAGGGGCGTGCCGTGGCGGTCGACGATCACATGGTGCTTGGAGCCGGGGCGTCCGCGGTCGACGGGTGAAGGGGCCGACGTGAGCCCCCCCTTTGAGGGCCCTGATGTGTGAGCCGTCGATCGCCGCATCGTCCATGTTCAGCAGGCCGGTTGCGCGCAGCTCGGTCAGCAGTGCCTCATGCAGGCGAGGCCAGACGCCGGCCTCGGTCCAGTCCCGCGGCCGACGCCAGGCGGTCACCCCCGAGCTGGACTGGGATGGCGCACCAGGCCACTCCCTTGCGTAGCACGTACACGATGCCGGCCAGCGCAACCCGGTCCGGCACCGGCAGCCGTCCGGGATGACGGTGGCGTCGGGGCGGCCGCTCTGGCAGCGGCGGAGCTATTCGCTCCCACAGGTCGTCGGGAACAAGATCAATAGACACCAGCCGGAGCCTGCCCAGAAGGCCCTTCAACCACCAGCCGACACGCCGATCGCACCTGAAGTGCTCATCGGCCCTCTTCCGGCGCTGACCGCCGGTCGGCGAGGCGATCCTGGTCGGCGGCGTTACCGGCACGAGCCTCGGTGCGGCGACCCCGTGCCAGGTAGTCTCGGACGATCAACTCGACAGCGTCCTGCGGACTCCGGGTACCGGCCAGCAGCATGACCTCGATGGCCAGATCACTGTCCAGGCTGATGGTGACCTTCGCCATGACACCCCCTGATAGGCTCCGCACGCAGCCTATCCAAGATCGGTGGCCAGCGGCTGGCGATGGGTAGGTTGCCGCACCCGGGAGAGAGACGGGACCGGAAGCCCGACCGGTTGCGAACGGCTCATTCTGTAACAGCCTCTTGGCGCCGCATCTCCATCGCGGCTCTGACCTGCTATGAGCACGGCGAACGCTCCCGTTTGATCTACCGGCAGATCGTCCACCCGAACCACAAGACCGGCGGGCGCCGCAGCGTCGCGTAGAACGACTTCCGCGACCTGCTCATCTCGGCCCACCAGCAACTTGGCCGCCCCCTCGCACCGATATGGGACAACCTCAACGTCCACCGCGACCGCCGCTTACGTGCGTTCATCGACGCCCAGGACTGGATCACCATCCACTACCTGCCGCTCCACGCGCCGCAGCTCAATCCAGTCGAAGGCATCTGGTCCCTGCTCCGCCGCCGCTGCCAGGCCAATACCGCCCTCACCGACACCGACCACCTGATGCGTACCCTTCGACAAGGGCTCCGGCAGAGCCAGTACCGGCCCGCTCTCGTCGACGGATGCCTCGTCGGCACCGGACTCGGGAAGGAGAGTCCCTAGGCTGGTCGGCCCCCGGCACGTTCCCACTGGGCGTCGTCCCATTCCACGTATTCGATCTGGACGCCGCCTGGCAGCTTGGCAGTCAGGTTCCTGCCTGTGGGAACGGCCTGCGGACCGCGCACGATCTGCGCTCCGGTCTGGTCGAGCAGCGCCTGGCACTCGTCGAGGTCATCGATGATGAGCGTGGCCACTGTCGCCCTGTAGGGCTCCAGTACTCGCTCATCGCCCGCCACCACCAAAACGCGGCCGACCGTGGCCAACTCCAAGCCGTTCGGCATCGTGAAGCGGGTGCTGATCGGCTCACCCGTAACCGTGGTGAGCGGTGTAAGCACCGCATCCAGGTCGTCGGCGTAGGCGCGGGCGTAGGTACGGAAGATGCGCATGATCACCAACAAGGTGTCAACAGATGCAGATATTCCCCTTGCCATCGAGATGAGGACGGGAGTCTTCGACGCCATCACGCTTCAACCCTCAGCTGGACGCCCTGCGCAGATGCCCGGACCCGGTCGCCGCGGAGCGCTTGGACCCCAGCGCCCATTACGCGCTTACTCTCGGACTGAACAACGCCCGTGCGGTGGTGCTGTACTGGCTCGACATCCCGCAACCACCTCGGCGCCTGGTTCGCACACCACCAGGTCTACGACGGCTGGGAGCACAAGTACCGCCACCTGCCGCTGTGGCACCTCGTCCTCGCGGCCGGCCGCTGGGACGCCAAGGCCGGCCGGTATGTCGCCCGCAGCGCCCTCAAGGGCCTGGAAAGCGAGCTGTTGCACGCCGTCCTCACCGCAGCCCCGCGCCCGCCCGCCTCCTGCCCGACCCGCTCCAGCGCATCCGCGCCGACCGTCGTGTCGACCACCCCGCACCGCCCTGTTCCGCTTTGCCCTCCACCCGAACAGGAAGGATCACCAGGTGACCGGCTCAGCCCCCCGCTCGACAGCGTCAACAGGGAAGCCGGCTACCTGTGCGGGCGCGCTTTCGCCGTCCTGGAGGCCATTCAGCGCGCCGCCCTGCCCGAGATCAACACCACCATCGGTGACAAGTACTTCGGTACCGCGATGACCGCGCCTGCCGCCGTCCTCACCACCCTGCGCACCGGAGCGAACGCCCATCTCAAACGGTTGCGCCGCGACAAACGCGGCACCTATTACGCCCTGGACGCCCGCCTGGCCGAGGCTTTCGCCGTGCTCGCCCAGCTCGACGTCGGCATCTCCGTGCTGCTGCCCACACGACAGCAGGCGTGGTTCGTCCTCGGTTATGAACAGCAGCGCGCCCGGCCGGCCGGCGTCGACCCCGCGGCGGTGCATCAATCGGGCATTCGGGCCCGGCCGGGACTGCACGGGCCGCCCCGTCCTCGTCGTGCGGTGGATCCTACGTGCCCGTGTTGGGCCGCTGGGGCGGCCACTGGGGGGCGGGGTCCTCGGCGAGCAGCGGCCGCAGAGCGCCGAGAATCGCGCCGACGCAGACGTCGCGCAACTGGGTGCGGGTGCAGGTCTCGTGGGTGAGCCAGTCGACACAGAGGACCTGGACGAAGACCAGCCAGCTTTTCAGGACGCCGGACACGGCTTCACGGGCGCCCTCGTCCGCGAGCGGGAGTACGGCCAGCAGCCGGGTGCGCAGTGCGTCCAGCTCGTTCGCCATGATCGTCTGGATTACGGGATCGCCGGCGAGAACCCGATTCGCCGTCAGGACGGCGTTGCGGTTCGCCACGAAGTAGTCGAGGTGGACCTCCATGCCCTGGATGAGCTGCTCCGCCAGGCAGTCGGCGGGGTCAAGCCGGGTCTCGGCGAGCAGCTGGTCCGCAGCCTGCTGGTAAACGGCCGCGAAGAGGGCGTGCTTGCTGGGGAAGTGGCGGTAGAGCAGGGCTCGGGAGACGCCGGCCTCTTCGGCCACCTCCTCCATCAGGACGTCGTCGTAGGGCCGTGCGGCGAAGAGCCGTGCTCCGACGGTGAGGAGCTGGGCGCGGCGGTCGGCGGGGCTGAGCCGTTGGCGGGGAGGCACGGACGAAGATTACTTGACATGTGTCTACTAACACATCCAATCTAGTAGACACATGTCAACTAAGCTTCACCGGAACAGCTCGGAGGGATCATGGCAAGGACTCTGCGCACCCTCACACAGTTGATGGGCTGGTCCTGCGTGCTGATCGGCCTGTACCACGTGGTCCTCGGCAACGCGGCGATCCCCGGAGCCGGTTCGGCCGGCACGACGGTCGACAGCTGGGGCCGGTTCATGGGGGCCAGCTTCGTCGGCAACGGGCTGGCGTGGCTGTGGGCCGCGCGGCAGCGGCCGATCCCGGCTGGGGCGGTGCGGTGTCTGGCCGGTGTTTTCCTGCTGGGCGGCATGGGCCGGCTGCTCTCGCTCGCCGTGCACGGCTGGCCGCAGTGGTTTCAGATCGTACTGGCGGTGATCGAACTCGGCCTGCCCCCGGTCTTCTTCTGGCTGGCCGGCGCGGAAGAGCGCACCTGGCGCGGCGATGTGGAGACCGTGGCCGCCGGGCAATGAAAGCGCCTTGAGGCGACGGGCCGGGGCCCGGCTTCCTGCCGGCGGCACCTGTGGAACGCCTGGGCGGGGAAGCTGGCGCTGCTCGTGAGGAATTGCGTGACCGCCGGCAGAACCGGCCGCGTACCTCGAGCGGGGTCCGGCCGCTCATGGCTGGGTGGAGAACCAGGTGCGGACCGCGGCGAGGGTGATCACACCGACCGGCAGGAAGTTCCACGTCTGCTACGGCGTCTGCGGGGCGACGAGGCTGATGCACCGGTCCGGCCGCGGTCCGCAGGTTTCCGCGTGGCCGGCCGCCGAGGGCTACGAACAGGCCGTGACCGCGTGGAAGGAGGCAACCGGGGACGAGGCAGAAGAGCCCGGACGGCCTGCGCAGGCCATGTCCGCTTCTCGGCAGAAGCCGGCCGGCGCGGGCAGGTGCGAGATGTGAGGCGCGGCGGTGGCCGCTGGCGTGGCGGTGCCGTCGGCTGCGGGGCGGGTCCCCTCTCAGCTTTCGCTCTGTCCCGCACGTGTCCGGCGGCGCTGGGCGGCGACTGCGGCGGGCCGGGCAGGGTCAGGTGAGGGAGTGCGTTTGACGGCGCGGCTGACGATGGCTGTCTCGACGTGGCTGATGCCCAGGCCTACCAGGTCATGGGAGAGGAAGCGGTAGAGGGCGGTCAGGCCCGGGAAGTACGCGGCCGCGTGCAGGTTCGAGGGTCCCGAGGTGGCGAACGCGCCGTGCACGGCAGGATGATCGGCCAGCGCTTGCCCGGCAGCGGCCAGGTGGTCGGGGGCCACGTGCAGCAGGAGTTTGGCCTCGATGGGCAGCCCGAGCCGGCGGGGATCGACAAGGACCTGGGTGATCAGGCGGCCCTGAGCGGCCAGCTGGACGATGCGCCGGCGCACCGTGGTCTCCGGGTGTCCGGTGCGGGCGGCCAGGGCCGCAGCGGGCAGCCGCGCGTCGGGGCCCAGGGCCTCGATGAGGGACTGCTCCAGGGCATCGGCGTCGACGCCGTACGGGCCCGGGGAATCGGAAGCCGCCGCCCCGCCGACCGGCTTGTCCGGGGTCAGGGCCGCGCGTTCCGGTGCGCTCAGCACCTGGTGCCGCCACTCGGAGGTGAGCCGGAAGACGTGCAGGATGGTGGCGCTCTCCAGCGACGTCACCGCCTGAGTGGAGGGCAGCTGACGGAAGACCAGCGGGTCGCGCGAGCCCGGCTCGGTGCGGGCGACCGCGAAAATCTCGTCACCCGAGGTGGTGATGTCGATGAACGGGATGTCCTCGCGCGCCGCGAGTGCGGCCACGATGGTGTCGAGCTTCCCGCGCAGTACCCGTATACGCAGGAACAGGGCTCCGGCCGCGCCCCCGTTGCGCGGCCGCGCGGCAGGGGAGACCACCACGCGCACGGTGCCGTCGGCGCCGAGCGCATGCAGCCGGCGTCGCACGGTGGCGGGGCTGAGACCCAGCACCTGGGCCGCGTGCTCCGCGGTGAGGCGGCCGTCGCACTGCAGCGCGGCCACCAATCGCTGGTCCACGAGGTTCAGTACGGAATCCGCCGATGCACGCGCCATGAAGGCAAGTTTCGCTCATTGCGTCGCGCTGTGGAGCCTGCCCCCGCGACCGCGCCCCAAGGATGGATGTCATCCGCTCCCCCCTCGTCCCTGACCTGCGTCAGCGGACCCGACCCACGCAAGGAGTACTTGATGATCCTCGATCCACGCATCTGGTTCCCGGCCTGACCGGCTGACCGCCCGCACCATCCGGACCGCCGGCCGCAACCCGGCGAAGGAGGCATGCGGCCCACGCGACGACGCCTCGCACCGGGCCGCAGCCCGACTCTTGCGAAACCTCCAGATCCCCGAACCCGCAGAACGACAGAACTGACCACGGAGGTCCATGTGCACGCGACCGGACAACGCGAAAAGGTAACCTTCGCCAGCGGTGACACCTCGTGCGCCGCCTGGCACTACCCGGGGTCCAACGGCGGCTGCGTGATCATGGCCGGAGGCACCTCGGTGACGAAGGAACCGGCCTCGGACCTGTTCGCCGCACGGTTCAACGACGCCGGCTTCGCCGTTCTGGCCTTCGACTACCGAGGGTTCGGCGAGAGCGGGGGCACACCGCGCCAAGTCGTCCGCTTCGGTGAGCAGATCGCCGACTGGCAAGCCGCGATCGAGTGCGCGGCCGCTCTGCCCGACGTCGACCCGCACAGGATCTCGCTCTGGGGCTTCTCCCTGGCAGGCGGCCACATCTTCCGTGTCGCGGCCGACAATCCACAACTGGCCTCCGTGATCGCGCAGACGCCGCTGGTCGACGGCCTCGCCGTCGCTCCCCACGCGCTGCGCTGCATGACGCCCCTCGCGCTCCTGAGACTCTTCGGCCGGGGCGTCGCGGACGCGCTCGGCAGCCTCGTCGGGCGGCCACCGCTGCTGGTCATGGCCGCCGGCGCCCGCGGCACGGTCGCCTCGCTCACCACCCCCGACGCCATGGACGGCGACCGGGCCCTGGACCCCGGCCACCGCTACACGAACTGGGAGCAGACGGTCGCCGCCCGGATCGTGCTGCAGCTCGGCAGGTACCGGCCCGGCCGCCATGCCTCCCGGATCCGGTGCCCGCTGCTGGTGGTCGTGTGCGACCAGGACCAGAGCGTGCTTCCAGGCCCCGCCGTCCGGGCGGCCCACAACGCACCGCAGTCCGAGGTGGTCCACCTGACGGGCCGGCATTACGCCCCCTTCCTCGAAGCACACGAGGAAGCCGTCGAGGCGGAAATCACCTTCCTGGAAAAACATCTGACACGCTGATGGGAAGGCCCCGGCCCCGGGACTGCCGGTGCGTCCAGCCGGGCTTCGTCGTCCGGCAGCGCCGGGCGGAAGTCCTGGAGCACGGCTTCCCGCCCCGACGGCCCGCCCCTGACCACACCGCCGGGCAGCCCCGACCGACGAGATCGGCCACGGCGGCGACGACCCGACCGCGCTGCCGGACAGGGCAGCGGCGTCCACGAGGGAACGGGGCCTGGGCAGGGCCGCGACCAGCTCACGCCCCTCGTCCTGGCGCCGGCCGCCGCCGACACCTGACGGCGGCTCGCCCCGGCGGCCGGCCCCGCCCCGAAGGGCACTGCGCACCCGGGCCGCGGCCACGTCATCCAGGACGGCACCGCCCACCAGAGGCAGGGGCTCATCGTGACGGACACCGAAACCGCCGCGCGGGCCACCGAAGCGCTCTGACCGGCTCCGGACACACCACGGGCCCCGGGGGATCAGCCATCACATCCCCGGGGCCCGGCACATGGAGTCGCGCTGTCCAACGACGCCGCGCCCCTGGCGTCACGCGGTGGCCGACTGCGGCATCTTCAGCACTCCGGCCGTCTTGCGCGCCGACTCCGCCACGCACGGCGGCAGGCAGCTGTCCGGCGCGTCGACGGCACCGCACAGCCGGTCGGCGTCCGCCTGCCGTTTCACGCCAGTGCCCATGGCTCGCCCCGCTGTTGTGGGCACGCGCCGATGCCGAAGTGGCGGCCCCGGCCGACGACGGCCTGCCACGGCCCACCACGATTCGTCCTGAACTTTACTGTTGCCGTTTCAACGTCAGCTCGTACGGTGTCGGCAAGGATGCTTTGGGCTCTGCCTGTCGGCGAGGAGAATCTGTGAGAAAGAGCGCGCTGCACATAGCCTTTGTCGCTGCCACAGCTCTGCTCCTGGGGCCATTGACACTTTCCACCCCAGCAGATGCACATGCCGCGTGCGGATCGACCCGGCCGCGCAACCTCGACGCGACCGCGATCAGCAGCAAAGGCAACGGCATCAACATGCGCAGTGGATCGAGCACTGCGTGCTCGATCAACGGCACGATCTACGGTACGCATCAAGTCGACTACTACTGCTGGACGACCGGAAGCCCCAGCGCCTACACATGGACGTTCGCCAGTGATGTCACTGCCAGTTGGGCCGGATGGATGCGCGACGACCTCCTCAGTGACGGGGGCAGTAAGCGCTGGTGCGGCTTTTGAGGGCCGTCCCGGCGTCGATGCGGATCGCGAATTCAGGCTCTGTCCGCAGTTTCGTGAGGCTGCCGGTCAGTGGTGGCGCTCTTCGATGACGTTGTCGTTCTCGTCGGAGAGCTCGAGCCTGTACTGCCGGCCGAGTCCGGCAAGGAGCGCGGCCAAGTCGTCGAGCCGCTGAGACGCCATCCGCTTTCCGAACGTGATCGGTTGGTTCGGGTTGGGTGGGCATGGACTCCGGTTTGTGGCGGGAGAGATGGGCGTGGTTCGTC